>NZ_JAQSDK010000037.1 GCF_029945885.1 Brevundimonas sp. | reverse complement strand
GCGACGCCACCCGCAAGAAGAAGCTGCTGGAGAAGCAGAAGGCCGGCAAGAAGCGGATGCGCCAGTTCGGCAAGGTCGAGATCCCGCAGGAGGCGTTTATCGCGGCCCTGAAGATGGATGACGATTGAGGGGTGGGGTGTTGGCCCGTGGGGGCTGAACCTACCTTGGGTTGGTAGCCGGATTGGCCTGAAAGACGCAGGCTGGGCGGATGGAAACGTTCGATCAGCCGCTCCTTCCGTTCCCCGCTTGTTCTCCTGGCGGCTTCCTGGCAGTCTGCCAGACTGAACCGGCGAGTGAGTCGGTCCCCTCGGAGTACGAACTGATGGTCAAGCAGGCAGGCCAGGCGACGGCGGATGGTGCTGTTGCCCGTCGCTATATCGATGCGCCTGCGAAGCCTGCGGCCGTTCAGCCGGCGCTGAAGGTCATTGAGGGCGATGGCGGCAAGGACGCGTCGGCCTTTACCTTTATCGACCTGTTCGCCGGGATCGGCGGCCTGCGTCGCGGCTTTGAATCGATCGGCGGCCGCTGCGTCTTCACGTCCGAGTGGGACAAGTTCAGCCAGAAGACCTACGCCGCGAACTTCCCGAACGACGATCATCCGATCAACGGCGACATCACCAAGGTCGATGTCGCGGACATTCCGGCGCACGACGTGCTGCTGGCCGGTTTTCCGTGCCAACCATTCTCTATCGCCGGGGTGTCCAAGAAGAACGCCCTGGGTCGGGCGCACGGCTTTGAAGACAAGACACAGGGTACCCTGTTCTTCGACGTGGCGCGGATCATCGCCCACCACCGGCCCGCCGCCTTCCTGCTCGAGAACGTCCGCAACCTGATCGGTCACGACAAGGGCAAGACCTTCCAGACGATCAAGGACGTTCTGACCGAGGAGCTTGGCTACAAGATCGATTTCCGGGTCATCGACGGGCGCCACTGGACGCCCCAGCATCGCGAGCGGATTTTTATCGTCGGCTTCCGTGAGGACCAGGGCTTCCGCTTTGCCGATATGAAGCTGCCCGATGCCGCGCCGAAACTGGTGGAAATCCTGCACCGCGAAGGTGACGAGTCCGAGATTCCGGACCAACGATTCACGGTCGGCAACTCGGGTCGCGTGGCGGACAAATATACGCTGACCGACAATCTCTGGGCCTATCTGCAGCGCTACAAGGAAAAGCATCGGGCGGCCGGGAACGGCTTTGGCTTCGGCCTGGTCGGGCCCGAGGATGTCGCCCGCACCCTGTCGGCCCGCTATCACAAGGACGGCTCGGAAATCCTGGTGAAGCAGGAAGGCAAGGTACCCCGGCGACTGACGCCCCGGGAGTGTGCGCGGTTGATGGGGTTTGACTCGCCCCGGGGTGGCGACTTCATCATCCCGGTCTCGGACACCCAGGCCTATCGTCAGTTCGGAAATTCTGTTGTGGTGCCGGCTGTGAAAGCCGTTGCCGAACATATGAAGCCGCACCTGTTTGCGGCCCTCGGAAAACGGCCGAAGGCCGGGCTTGGCTGACGTCGTCGATCCGGCCACCCGCAGCCGGATGATGTCGGGTATCCGGGGCAAGGATACCAAACCCGAAATGCTGATCCGGCGCGGCCTGCATGCGCGCGGGTTTCGCTACCGGGTTCACTGCAAGGACCTGCCCGGCAAGCCGGACCTGTGCCTTCCCAAATATCGCGCCGTGATCTTCGTGCATGGCTGTTTCTGGCACGGCCACGACTGCCACATGTTCAAATGGCCGAAGACGCGACCGGAGTTCTGGCGGCAGAAGATCGGGCGGAACCGGGAGGTGGACGGGGTAGCGACGGCCGCACTCCTGGCGGCAGGCTGGCGCGTGGGCGTGGTTTGGGAATGTGCGCTGAAAGGCAGGTCTAGGTTACCCTTGGAAACGATGATGAACGAGTGCGAGTCTTGGTTGGCCGGAAGCGACGCCATCCTTGAAATCCAGGGTGCTCCGACAGCTCAGCCATGAGTTCGTTAGAAGTCCGGAGCAGTAGCTTTGGTGTCAGGCGGCCAAGTTGACGATTTCGTGGCGATGATACATCTGCGTGAGGTTGGAGTGCTGGACTCGGAACTGACTCCGCTTTTTGAGTACCTGTTTGCCGGACGCGTTTTTTTCGAGCTTCAGCGCTGGATCGTAATAGACCTTTCCTGCAGCAAATGCCTTCAGGAAAAGGATGAAGTCGGTCTGTTCGCATAGAATAACCTGCGACCCATACGAGTACTCAGGTGGCGGTGTGCGGAAGAGTGAAGGAACATAGGCGGCCTGAGCATGCTTTCTGTTCCAGTGTGCCATCAGGCCCGAAAAGGACCATGTCGCAGCCTCCTCACCATCCTGCGAAATCAGTGCCAGCCCCCCGTCCATATCGGTAATTTTTCCGGCTCCAGCATCGAAACCGTTGAGAGTCATGCGCAGTCCCGTGTCAGCGTGCGCGGCTTTCAGGCAGGAGTAAATTCCGCCGAAGTTGATCCTGTCGGGCTTCCCACTCTTGTCGACATACCCGAAACGTTCGACGAACCTTTCTGCTGTTCCCGTCCTGTAGAACCCTCCTGTCGGCTCCGGCGTGAACAGAGTGACCGCCGACTTGGGTGCAAACTTGGTAAAATCCCTCACGCCATACTGCTTAACTTCCCAGCCCATGAAGTCGGGTTCCGCATGCCCGTTGGGCTGGATGCCGAGTTCTGCCTCGAGAGTGTAGCCGCCCCCGTTACGGGCCGCGTAGGGGGCGTTTGATCCCGTCCGCGTGAGCTTCTGAGACGCGATCCACTTCAAATCATGGATCCTGCGCAAATGTGCGAGCAGGATCCCCTTCGGTTCAGTCGGTTCGCCGAGGCTGAGCGGTAACTCAAGGAAGACGCCCAGCGTAGGCCATGCATATGCATTGAGCTGGTTGGAAATGGGACTGGTACCTTCCGTGACGAACCCAAGAATCTCGCCTTCTCGGGTAACGCCGAGAAACAAAACGCGCCCCTCGTCCCGTATCGTCATCAAGCCGTTTGGCGCAGCCTGACAGCCAAGAAGAAGGCCGGACATTCGCACTTCGGGGTAGTCCGGGTAGAGGATCAGGTTCGCATCTGGCGCGAGGTGCTTGCCGTTCTCATCAATCCAGAAAAACCTGACGGCTGCTTTCGCACGGTCCTGCTTGCTCCCACCACGCGAGGTCGTGTCGACATAGATTTCGCCGTGGGGAATAACGTTCAATGCCGAGAATCCGCCTCCAAGGTAAACTTGGTTCTTGGAGTTGTCGTTTGGTGAGAGCCGCTTCGCATAAATGCGATACGCGCCATGTTGCGTCATCAGCTTCAGCAAGCGCGTTAGTGAATCAATCAAAGCCCTGCCTCGACAAATGTTTTCTCGATCGAGCCTATCTTCCACCAACGCGCACGCATAGCCGGACAGGTCACCTACGCAAGAGGGGCTCGTTCTGACTGGAAATCTGTCGACCAAGCTTTCATCAAAGGCTCTCGGCGTGCCGGAGCGTAGGTGAGGCGGACAGAACCCCTCCACCGCTTCGCGGTCCCCCTCCCCGTCGCTGCGCGACAGGGAGGAGACAGGGCTTCGACCCGTGTGTCTGGCCCAACCCCTTGACCCCGCCGCCGAACAGGCCGCACTGCCGGGGATGGCCAGTGAAACCGTCTATATCCTGCAGACCTATGTGGCCGGGCGCGGCGGGGCGTTGCAGGCCGAGCCGCAGGTCGGGTGCAGGGACGCGGAAGAGGCGCGGCGCAAGGCGGAACGGCTGGCCCCGCTGCGGCTGGGGGTGGTGGCGTTTTCGGTCTCGGCCGACACCGAACTGGGCGACTATGACGAGACGCCGACCATCCTCTTCAAGGCGGGGCGGCTGCCTGAAATGTTCGACTGAGGGGGTCCGCCTTTTCGACAGCCGACCGGACCCCTTGTCATCCCGGACAGAGCGAAGCGATGATCCGGGACGCCGGATCGCAGAACCGAAAAACTCCCGGAAGAGTCGTCAGCCGCTATCCGGGAGACAGGTCAGGGCGGGGTGCGGTGGCCGGCCGTCTCCCGGACAATCGCTCCGCGATTTCCGGGCGTTCTGAACTTTGGGTCGATGCCGTCCCGGATCGCCGCGTTGCGGCGTCCGGGATGACAAGGGCCCGGTGCCGCCGTCAGGACCGCGTTCGCCCCCTACAGTCCGCCGAAGAAGTCGCGTTTGCCCAGCGGCACGCCGCGGGCGCGCAGCAGGGCGTAGGCGGTGGTCAGGTGGAAATAGAAATTCGGCCAGGCGAAGCCGACCGCATAGTCGCGGCCGGTGAAGTGCATCTCGCCGGACGGGAAGGTCAGGACGACCGCGCGCTCCTCCTGGCCGTCGACGGCGGTGCGCGGCACCGAGGCCAGATAGTCGAGCGACAGGCGGATGCGGGCCTGCAGCTGGTCGATGGTGGTCTCGGTATCCCCGGCCACCGGGGCGGCGATGCCGGACAGGCGGGCGACGCAGAGTTTGGCGCTGTCGGCGGCCATCTGCACCTGACGGGTCAGGGGATGCATGTCGGCGATCAGCCGGTGTTCCAGCAGGGCGGCGGCGTCCTGCTCGGTGGCGGCGGCATGGTCGCGCGCCTTGTCCAGAAGGCCGGACAGGGCGGTCAGGTGTTTGGTGAAGACGGGGACGGTGAGGTCGTACAGTTCTGTGGCCATGCGCAGGGTCTAGACCCGGGCGGGGAGGGCGTCGAGGGGCGGGCGACGGCTTTGTGTCTGGCCCCCCGATGGGCGGGATTGGCGGGGTTTGCGGGGCGTTTGCGGCGATGGACCTCGCAGGGGCCGGGGCCGGGTTAGACTGTGGGCTGTGATGACCGATCTGGTGCCGCCCCCCTCCGACCGTCCCGCCCATTACCGCCTGTCGACGGCGACGTGGGAACTGATCCTGAAAGAGTATCGCGAGGGGGCGACGGCGCGCGAACTGGCGCTGAAATGGCGGGTGTCGCAGCACGCGGTGCGCAAGCGGATCACCCAGCATGAGTCGACCAAGCGCGACTGGGGCGACCGCCAGGCCATCGCCCAGGCGGTGGCGCGCGAGGCCGAGCTGGCCCAGGCCCGGGCCAATCGCCCGGAGGCGAAGGCGGCGCGGCTGTTCGCGACCGCCCCGGACGAGGATGCGGCGGCCGGCGATCCGGCCGAACTGGCGCGGGCGGCGGTGCTGGCCTCGGGCCGGGCGATGCGGGGCCAGTTGTGGACCGAGGCCCGCACCCTGGCCGGCCTGGCCGAGGTCTATACGCGGCTGGCCGAGCGCCGGGCGGCGACGGCGGAGGCTGTCGACGGCGAGCCACGGCTGGACGCGGCCGAGGAGGACCAGCTGCGCGCGGACCTGTTGCAGCGGATCCTGGCCATGAATGCGGACATGGAGGCGGAAGAGCGGGCGGCGGCGGCCGCGGCCGGCGACGCGGAGGATTGACCGCGCGCGCGGGCGGGCCGAGTCTGGCGGCTGAACTGTTCGAAAGCCTTCGCCCCATGTCTGCCGATGCCACCTTTCTGAATCCGAGGGCTCCCCGTCTGGCCGTCCTGATCGACGCCGAGAACGCCTCGTCGCGGATCGCCGAATCCCTGTTCGCCGAGATCGCCACCCTGGGCGAGGCCTCGGCCCGGCGTATCTATGGTGATTTCGCCAGCGCCCAGATCCAGGGCTGGACCAAGGTGCTGGCCCGCTACGCGATCCAGCCGCAGCAGAATTTCGCCAATACCAAGGGCAAGAATTCGGGTGATATCGCCCTGGTCATCGATGCGATGGACCTGCTGCATTCGGGGCGGTTCGACGGCTTCTGCCTGGTGTCGTCGGACGCCGACTTCACCCGGCTGGCGTCGCGCATCCGGGAAGAGGGCGTCGATGTCTATGGTTTCGGCGAGCAGAAGACGCCCGAGAGCTTCCGTCAGGCCTGCACCCGCTTCATCTATACCGAGAACCTGAGCGCCCCGGTCAGCGAGACGGCGGCCCCGTCGGGCGGACGCGGCGCGGCGGCGGCGGCCCCGGCGGCGGGCAAGCGCAAGCCGACCGAGGCGACGCGGATCATCGCCTCGGTGATCTCGGACATGGACGAGGACGGCGACGGCTGGGTGCCGTTCAGCGGTATCGGCAACCGGCTGCGCAACGCCTATCCGGATTTCGACCAGCGCACCTATGGCTATGCCAAGCTGTCGGACCTGATCCGCGCCACCGGCCGGTTCGAGGTCCAGGCGGGGGCCGGCGGGGCCATGCGGGTGCGCGACAAGGCCTGACGGCGGGGCCTGATCCGGACCGGCGGTTACATTACGGCGTCGTAACTATCGCCCGGAAACGGGACTGCTAGGGTCTCGCTCCCGTCGTTCCGGAGCCACCCCCGATGATCCGTTTCCGCCTGACCCGCGTCGCCCTTCTGGGGGCCTCGCTGTCCGTTCTGGCCCTGGCCGCCCCGGCCCTCGCCCAGACCCCGGCGAGCGCGCCGGCCAGCGCCGCGATCGTGGTGCCGCCGCTGGTCTATACCCATCGCGAACTGGCCAACGGGCTGGACGTCTATGCGATGCCGGACGCGACCGCCGGCACGGTGACCGTGACCCTGTGGTACGACGTCGGCGGCAAGGACGATCCGCAGGGGCGCAGCGGCTTCGCCCACCTGTTTGAACACATCCTCAGCCGCAAGACCGTCAACCTGCCCTATGGCCAGATCTCGACCATCGTCGAGAACGTCGGCGGCACGCGCAACGCCTCGACCAGCCAGGACTTCACCAACTACTACGAGACGGTGCCGCCGCAGTATCTGGAGACCATCCTGTGGACCCATGCCGAGCGGATGGCGCGGCCGGTGGTCGACCAGGCCACGTTCGAGGCCGAACGGTCGATCGTGCAGGAGGAGCTGCGCCAGCGGGTGCTGGCCCCGCCCTATGGCCGGCTGGGGCGGTTCGTGATCGGCGACAATGCCTTTGACCAGTCCATCTATCGCCGCAGCGTGATCGGTTCGCTGGAAGAGCTGGACACCGCCACCCTCGAGGACGCGCGCGCCTTCCACGAGGCCTATTACCGGCCGGCGACGGCGACGATGATCGTCTCCGGGGCCTTTGATCCAGCCCGGCTGGATGTCTGGGTCGACCAGTATTTCGCCGGGATCGACAACCCGGACCGGCCGGTGCCGCGTCTGGAGCGGCCGGTGTCGCCACCGCGGACCACGCCGCGTCAGGTCGTCGCCTATGCCCCCAATGTGCCGCTGCCGGCCGTGGCCCTGATGTATCCGGGGACCGACGCTGCCGATCCGGACAATGCGGCCCTCGACGTGATGCAGGCCATCCTGTCGCGCGGCGACAGTTCGCGCCTGTACCAGGCCCTGGTCTATCGCAGCCAGCTGGCGGTCAATGCCGGCTTCGGGGTCAGCTCGATGGAGGAGGCGGGCTCGATCACCGTCACTGCCACCGTGGCCCAGGGCCAGGACATCGGCGCGGTCGAGGCGGCGCTGGACGCCGAGCTCAACCGCATCCGCAACGAGCCGGTCAGCGACGCCGAACTGGCCGAGGCCCGCACCGAGATCCTGGCCTCGGACCTGCGCCAGCGCGAGACCGCCTCGGGCCGGGCCTTCATCCTCGGCCGGGCTCTGGTGGCCGAGCATGACCCCGCCGCCCCCGACGCCCACCTGCGGGCCGTCCAGGCGGTGACCGTCGCCGATGTGCAGCGGGTGGCGCGCAAATATCTGGTCGATCAGGCCCGGGTCTCGGCCCGCTATCTGGACGAGAGCCAGCGCCCCGAGGGCGTGCCCGGGGACAGCTGGCGCAACCCGGCCCCGATGCCGGTGTTCCTGACCGTGCCGCCGGCGATCCGCACCGCCAATGCCCTGCTGCCCGAGGACCAGCGCATGGCCCCGCCGGCCCCGTCCGAGCCGCGCGCGGCGACGCCCCCGGTGATCGCCGAACGGGTGCTGGCCAACGGTCTGCGGGTGATCGTGGCCCGGTCGACCGACCTGCCGATCATGAATGCGCGGCTGGTGATCGGCGGCGGGGCGGCGGGGGATCCGGCCGGCAGCGCCGGCCTGGCCCAGCTGACGGCGGCCTTGTCCAGTCAGGGGGCGGGCGGTCGCTCGGCCCCGGAACAGGCCCGGCTGCTGGAGGCCCTGGGGGCTGACATTGGCGGCGGAGCGGGCGCGGATTCCACCACATTGTTCGTCTCGACCCCGGTCGCCTCGGCCCAGCAGGTTGGCGCGGTGCTGGCCGATGTGGTGCAGCGTCCGGCCTTCGCCGCCGAGGAACTGCAGCGCACCCGCACCCGGGCCATCAACGGCCAGCGGGTGGCGATGCGCCAGCCCGGGCCGCTGGCTGCGGCGGTGCTGGACCGGATCGCCTATGGTGACGCCGCCTATGGCGTGCCCGGCGACGGGACGGTCGAGAGCCTGGCCAGCATCACCCGCGACCAGATCGTCGGCTATCACAACGCCTTCTGGCGGCCCGACAATGCGGCCCTGATCGTCACCGGGGCCATGAGCGCCGAGGAAGGCTTCGCCTTCGCCGAGCAAGCCCTGGGCGGGTGGGTTCGTCCCGCCGGACCGGTGCCGGTGATCGCCGACCGGGCCGGGCCGGTGCGGCCGCCGCGGGTGGTGGTGGTCGACATGCCGGGCGCGGGCCAGGCGGCGGTGACGGCGGCGGTGCGCGCGCCGCTGCGTTCCAGCGATGACTGGTATCCGCTGAGCGTCGCCAATGCGGTGATGGGCAGCGGCCAGAGCGGCTATCTGTTCCAGGAGGTGCGGGCCAAGCGCGGGCTCAGCTACGGGGCCTATTCGTCGGTCGGTGCCCGGGTCGGCGGCGGCCTGCTGACGGCCTCGACCCAGACCAAGAACGAGAGCGCCGCCGAGGTCGTCGACCTGGTGCTGGCCCAGATGACGCGACTGACGGCCGAGCCGGTCAGCGACACCGCCGTGACCGACCGCGAGACCTTCATCACCGGCGGCTATTCGCGGGCGCTGGAGACCACCGCCGGCCTCGGCGGGGTGCTGGCTGAAGCGGTCCAGTACGGCCTGCCCCTGACCGATATCGTCGGCTATCCCGAGCGGATTCGCGCCACCACACCGGCGAGTCTGGCGGCGGCGGCAGCGCGGGTCGACCCGGCCCAGGCCTATGTGGTGGTGGTCGGGGATTCGGCGCAGTTCATTGAGGCCCTGCGCGCGGCCCATCCGGACCTGGTGATGATTCCGGCGGCCGGGGTTGACCTGAACAGTCCGACCCTGGGGCAGTAGGGGCCAGGCGTTTCCGGGTCGGCTCTAGCCGGCCCGGAACGCGGCGATGGTGTGGACGGTCTGGCACACCTGGGCCTCGATCCCGGCCCAGTCCTTCGCCTTGATCGCGGCGTCGGTGATCAGTTTCGAGCCCATGCCGGCGGCGACGATGCCGCTGCCGAACCATCTGGCGATCGAGGCCGCGTCGGGATCGACGCCGCCGGTCGGCATGATCTTGGTCCAGGGCATCGGCCCCAGTACGGCCTTGACGAAATCAGGGCCGCCGACGGAGGCTCCGGGGAAGAGTTTGACGATCTCGCAGCCCAGCTCCTGGGCGGTCGAGATCTCGGTCGCCGAGCCACAGCCCGGCGCATAGGGGATCATCCGCCGGTTGCACAGCCGGGCCACCTCGGGATTCAGGACCGGGCTGACAATGAACCGGGCCGCCGAGGCGATGAACAGGGCGGCGGTCGGGGCGTCGACGATCGAACCGATGCCGAGGATGATGTCAGGGTCGGTGCGGGCGAACTCCTTCGCCACCTCGGTGAACAGGCCGTGGGCGAAATCGCCGCGATTGGTGAACTCCACCGCCGGGGCCCCGCCACGGGCGCAGGCGCGGATGACGTTGAGGCAGACCTCGGGGTCCGGATGATAGAAGACGGGCACCACGCCCTGGCTCTCGAGGGCGGTAAGGACGGCGAGGCGGTCGTGGCGCATGGGGATCTCCGTGGTCGATACCCTGACTCGACCGGGACGGCGGGGGCGTCAAGGGACCCGTGATCAATCCCTGTGTCCGGGGCGGGCAGCGACCGGCGGGGGAACTAGGGAAACCACCGGATATCGCCGGTAACCCCTCCTTCTGCATTTGATGGGACCGTCAGCCATGGTTTTGGACACGAGCAGCCTTTCGCTGGAACAGGCGCGTATGCAGGCGCTGCGTGAGCAGCATGTGCTGGACACGCTTCCTGAAGCCCGGTTCGACCGGATCACGGCCATGGCCGCCGCCCATTTCCAGGTGCCGATCGCCCTCGTCTCCCTGATCGATACCGACCGGCAGTGGTTCAAGTCGTGTATCGGCCTGGACGTCAGCGAAACCCCCAGGGAGCTGGCCTTCTGCGATCATGCCATCCGGATGGACGAGGGGTCGGTCTTCCTGGTCAAGGACGCCAGCGTCCATCCGCTGTTCGCGCATAATTCGCTGGTCACAGGGGCACCCCATATCCGCTTCTACGCGGGGGCGGTCCTGACGAGCCGGGACGGCTTCAACCTGGGCACTTTGTGCGTGATCGACACCGTCGCGCGGCCTGACGCCACCGAGGATGATTTCGAACATCTGAAGGCGCTGGGCAAGATTGTCGTCGATCAGCTGGAACTGGGTCAGGCCCGGCACGATCTGGCGGAAAGGCACTGCCTGCTGGACATGGCCCAGGCCCTGTCCGGGGTCGGCCACTGGCGCTACGACCGGGCCACCCGCCATGCCGACTGGTCCGACGAGGTCTATCGCATTCACGGGGTGGACCCGGCCGGGGGGCCGCCGACCTATGAGGCCCTGATCCAGCTCTATCACGAGGACGACCGCCCGGTTCTGGAGACCCTGATCCAGACGGCGGTCGCGACCGGCGAAGGCTATGGGTCGCAGTTGCGGATCCGCCGCCAGGACGGTGAAATCCGCTATACGAACGCGAAGACCGAATGCATCTGCGACGAACGGGGCCAGGTCGTGTCGCTGTTCGGGGTGTTTCAGGACATCACCGACCAATATCTGGCCCAGCAGGCATTGGGCGAGGCCAAGACCGAGGCCGAGCGGGCGACGGCCATCAAGACCGAATTCCTGTCCAATATGAGCCATGAGCTCCGGACGCCGCTGACCAGTATTCTGGGATTTTCGTCCCTGCTGGACGAGGAGACCGGCTTGTCGCCCCAGGCCCGCCGGTCGGTCGACCGGATCGCCGGGTCGAGTCAGGCCCTGTTGACGATCGTCAATGACATCCTGGACTTCACCAAGCTGGAAGCCGGTCAGGTCGAGATCGAACGTCTGCCGGTTGATGTCCGCGGGATGCTGGAGGGGGCGCTGGGGCTGTTCGAACCCCAGGCGGCCCAGAAGGCCCTGCCCCTGCGACTGGTGGATGCCGATGAACTGCCGGGGGCCTTGCTGATGGATGCGGGCCGGGTCCGGCAGGTGCTGTTGAACCTGATCGGCAATGCCGTGAAATTCACCACCACCGGCGAGGTTACGGTGACAGCCTTCTATCATGCCCGGTCCGGGCGGCTGCGCTGCGAGGTGGCCGACACGGGGCCGGGCATTCCGGCCGAACGCGCGGACCGGCTGTTCAAACGGTTTTCGCAGGTCGACGGATCGACCACGCGCAGCCACGGCGGAACCGGTTTGGGACTGGCCATTTCCCGGGGGCTGGTGGAGGCGATGGACGGCGAGATCGGTGCCGTGGCCCGCCCCGGCGGCGGCAGTATTTTCTGGTTCGACCTGCCCTGTGCGGTCGCGTCACCCCTGGGAGCGGTCGTCTCCGCCAGTCGCGCGGACAGCGACGCGGAAGCCCTGACGGGACTGCGGCTTCTGGTCGTGGATGACAGCGCCACCAACCGTGAGATCGTGGCCCTGATGCTGTCACCCAAGGGGGTGACGGTCACCGAGGCCGGGTCCGGCCAGGAGGCGGTCGATCAGGCGGCCTCGACCCCGTTTGACCTGATCCTGATGGATATCCGCATGCCGGGCCTGGACGGGCCGGGTGCGACCCGCGCCATTCGTCAGGCCGGGGGGGCGAACCGCACCACGCCGATTCTTGCCTTTACCGCGGACTCGGAAGATGTCGGCGGCAAGCTGGGCTGGGCCAGCCTGTTCGACGACCGGGTCGCCAAGCCGGTCTTCGTCGACGACCTGTCGCTGAAGGTGGGCCGCTGGGCCCGGACCAATGTCGAGGCTGTCGCCGGGACCTGACCGCCCGTCACCGGGCCGTGCGGGCCAGGTCGACGATCCGCTGCACCAGTGGACTGTCCGCGTCGCGCAGCGGGTCCAGCACGGTGAAATGGTTGAGACCGGGCAGGGCCGCGTAGCGGGTCTCGACCCCTTTCGCGCCCCACAGGTCGGCCATCATCCGGCTCTGGCGCAGGAATTCCACGCTCTCGTCGCCACCGACCACACAGTCCAGCACCGTGCCGCCGGGGGTCGAGCCGTTGGGTACGGGCCAGTGGATCGGCGACAGGGCGGCGGCCTCGGCCGCGTCCAGGCGCAGGGCCGCGTTCAACGAAGTCGGGATCAGCGGGGCGAGGTCGAAGACGCCGGAAATGGCCACGGCGGCCGACGCCCGGCCCTCGCTGAGCATACAGGCGGCCATATGGCCGCCCGCCGAATGACCGAAGACGACCGGGCGGGTGCCGGTGCGGGCCCGCACCGCCTCGACCGCCGCGCGGACCTGACGCAGGATCTGCCCCAGCCGCACCTCGGGACACAGGTCGTAGGAGGGGATGGCCAGGCCGACGCCATGGGCCGCCAGGGCCGGGGCGAGGCCGCTGAACCAGTCCTTGTCCAGCGCCTGCCAGTAGCCGCCGTGCAGGAAGACGGCGACCGGGGCGTCGGGTCCGGCCGCGAACAGGTCCATCACCTCACGCGGGCCGGGGCCGTAGGCGAGTTCCAGCGGCGGCGTCGCGGACCGCGCAGCCTCGGCCGACTCGCGCCAGCGCGCCATCATCGCCGGATGGTCGGGGACCAGGGCGCGGTTGTTGTACTGGGCTTCGTGGTCCAAGGGCGTGATCCCGGCTGACGAGGTGTAGGGCTTAGGGCTTAGGCAGTAGGGATAGGAAGCAGGGGAGTGGCGTCTGGCCCGGGAGCGAACTAAGCCCTAAGACCTAAGCCCTAAGCCCTATCTCTCCGGAGCCCCCGCCCATGATGACCGCCATCTTCGTCTTCATCAAATGCGAGCTGGGCCACGCCAATGACGTGGCGGCCGACATCGTCGACAATGTCGACAAGGTCTCGGAATGCTATTCGACCTCGGGCCAGTATGACCTGCTGGCCAAGTTCAACCTGCACAAGGACGAGGACATCGGCACCTTCGTGACCAAGGTGGTGCAGACCCGGCCGCACATCCGCGACACCTTCACCGTGATCACCTTCTCGCCGTTTCTGCCCGGCGGACAGTGAGTCTCCTCCCTGTCGCGTAGCGATGGGGAGGTGGCGCGACGCGCTTGCGCCGTGACGGAGGGGATGTCGCTTCGGACGCCGTCGCGCGGCGTCAACAGCCCCTCCACCGCTTCGCGGTCCCCCTCCCCATGACTTCGCCATGGGGAGGAGACGCTGACGCAGCGTCACCTGTGAATCGCTGCTATCGTTCCTGAAGGACAGGAGAGCGCCCATGACCGATCTTGAAACCTTCCGCGCCGAGACGCGGGCCTGGCTGGAGGCGAACTGCCCGGCCGAGTGCCGCGGTCCGGTCGAGAGCGACGAGGATCGCGTCTGGGGCGGCCGCAATGCCAGCTTCAAGACCCCGGCCCACAAGCTCTGGATGGAGCGGATGGGCGCGCGCGGCTGGACCGCGCCGGAATGGCCCAAGGCCTACGGCGGCGGCGGGCTGAGCCGCGAGGAGGCCAAGGTGCTGGCGTCCGAACTGCGCCGCATCGACGCCCAGATGGCCCTGTCCAGCTTCGGCATCTGGATGTTGGGCCCGGCCCTGCTGCAGTTCGGCACCGAGGCACAGAAGACGCGCTTCCTGCCCGAGATCGCGCGCGGCGAGATCCGCTGGTGCCAGGGCTATTCCGAGCCGGGCGCGGGCTCGGACCTGGCCGGGCTGCAGACCCGGGCCGTCGATAAGGGGGATCACTGGATCGTCAACGGCCAGAAGGTCTGGACCTCCTATGCCGACAAGGCCGACTGGATCTTCTGTCTGGTCCGCACCGATCCCGAGGCCCCCAAACATCTGGGCATCTCCTTCGTCCTGTTCGACATGGCGACCCCGGGCGTCTCGACCAAGCCCATCACCCTGATCAGCGGCAAGTCGCCCTTCTGCGAGACCTTCCTCGACGACGTTCGGGTCGAGAAGGACAACCTCGTCGGGACGCTGAACCGCGGCTGGGACGTGGCCAAGGCGCTGCTGGCGCATGAGCGGACGATGATCGGGGCCATGGGCTCGATCGGCGGCGGGCGACCGATGGGCCAGGTGGCGGCGGATTCGATCGGGGCCGATGACGAGGGCCGGCTGGACGATCCGATGCTGCGCGCCCGGATCGCCGAACTGGAGGTCGACCTGGCCGCCTTCAACCTGTCGATGGAACGGGTCGGGGATCAGGTGAAGGCGCGGCAGGTCAGCCCGGCCATCGCCTCGATGCTGAAATACTACGGCTCGGAGCTGAACAAGCGCCGCCACGAACTGGCCATGGCCGCCGGGGGTTCCGATGCGCTGGAGTGGGAAAGCGACCGGTCACGCAAGGGCACCGCCGCCCGCGACTGGCTGCGCACCAAGGCCAATTCCATCGAAGGCGGCACCAGCGAGGTGCAGCTGAACATCATCGCCAAACACCTGCTGCAACTGCCGGGAGCCTGAGCCCATGCCGCTGATCCTGACCGAAGAGCAGACCATGCTGAAGGACGCCGCCGACGGCTTCCTGAATGAGCACGCGCCGATCGCCCACCTGCGCCAGCTGCGCGACTCACACGACGCCGACGGCGTTTCGCGCGACCTGTGGCGGGCTTTCGGCGAGATGGGGTTTGCCGGGGTGATCATTCCGGAAGAGCACGGCGGCTCGGGCCTCGGCGCGGTCGAGGCCGGGGTGGTGGCCGAGGCTTTGGGGCGGACCCTGACGCCGTCGCCCTTCATGGGCTCGGGCGTACTGTCGGCGAAGGTGCTGGTGGACGGCGGTTCGGCTGAACAACAGGCGGCCTGGCTGCCGAAGATCGCCGCGGGCGAGGCCATGCTGGCCCTGGCGATCGACGAGGGCGGCAAACACGCCCCGTCGAAATGGACGACGACAGCCGAGCGTTCGGGCAATGGCTTCAGGCTGAACGGGGCCAAGGGCTTTGTGCTGGACGGCCATGTCGCGGATGCCCTGATCGTGGCGGCCCTGACCGAAAACGGCCTGACCCTGTTCCTGGTCGATCCCAAGACCAGCGGCGTCGAGATCGAGCGCACCGTCATGGTCGACGCCCACAACGCCGCCCGGGTGACCCTCACCGATGTCGCGGTCGACGCCGACGCCGTGATCGGGGCCGTCGACGGCGGTGAGGCGCTGCTGGAGGGGGCGATGAACCTGGGCCGGGCCTGTGCCGCGGCCTCCCTGACCGGGGCCGGGGACCAGGCCTTCCAGTCGACGCTGGAGTATCTGCGGACCCGCAAACAGTTCGGCAAGGCGATCGGCGAGTTCCAGGCCCTGCAGCACCGGGCCGCGCATCTGTTCACCGAGATCGAACTGGCGCGGGCGGCGGTGATGGGGGCGCTGCAACGGCTCGACGCGGGCCGCGAGGACGCGGGTCTGGCCGTCTCGGTCGCCAAGGCCAAGGCCGGACGCGTCGCCGAACTGGCGGTGCAGGAGGCGGTGCAGATGCACGGCGGCGTCGGCATGACCGACGAATACGACGTCGGCCTGTTCATGAAGCGGGTGCGGGTGCTGAACGAACTGCTGGGCGACGCCGGCTTCCACACCGACCGGCTGGCCAAAGCCCAGGGTTACTGACTCCCGGGGGGGGCTAGAGCCAGTCGGCCTTCGGCTCGCGGGCCAGCATCTGCGCATAGGTCGGCCGGGCCCGGACCACGGCCCAGCGGCCGTCGTCGACCAGAACCTCGGGCACCAGCGGGCGGCTGTTGTACTCACTGGCCATGACCGCCCCATAGGCCCCGGCCCCCATGAAGGCGACCAGGTCGCCGGCCTCGAGCGGCGGCAGGTCGCGGTCGCGGGCGAAGGTGTCGCCGGTCTCGCAGACCGGGCCGACGATGTCGTGCGGGCGGGCGGCCCCGGGGCGCGGCCGGACCGGCACCACCTCATGCCAGGCGTCGTACAGGGCCGGGCGCATCAGGTCGTTCATCGCCGCGTCCAGCACCAGGAAGCGGCGGCCGTCGCTGCGTTCGTTGATCTGGATGACGCGGCTGAGCAGGATCCCGGCATTGGCGGCCAGCAGCCGGCCGGGCTCGAACGCCGCCTCGACCCCCAGCCCGTCCAGCACCCGGGCGGCCATGGCCATATAGGCGGCCGGGGACGGGGGATCGCTCTCGCCGCCGACGTAGGGCACGCCCAGACCGCCGCCCAGATCGAGCCGGCTGACCGTCAGCCCCTGTGACCGCAGGGTCAGGGTCATGTCGCGCAGCACCTGGAACGCGGCCTCCAGCGGGGCCAGGTCGGTGATCTGGCTGCCGATATGACAGGCCAGGCCGACCGGGGTCACGTGGGGCGAGGCGGCGGCACGGGCATACAGGCTCAGGGCGTCGGCGACCGGCACGCCAAATTTATCGGTGTCGCCGCCGGTGGTGATCTTGGCATGGCCGCCGGCCCCGATGCGGGGATTGACGCGGATGGCCACGGCCGGGCTGGCGTCGCGCGCCGCAGCGACCGCGATCAGCCGGGCCAGCTCGACCGCGGATTCGATATTGATCTGGCGCACGCCGGTGTCGATGGCGAAGGCCAGTTCAGCGTCGGTCTTGCCCACGCCCGAGACGATGATCCGTTCGGCCGGGATGCCGGCGGCCAGGGCGCGGCGGATCTCGCCCTCGGACACGGTATCGGCCCCGCAGCCGAGCCGGGCCAGGGTCGCCAGTACCGACAGATTGCTGTTGGCCTTGACCGCAAAGGCGATCAGGGCCTCGCCGAGGGCGTCGGGCCAGGCGTCTGCCGCATCGCGCAACAGGCCATAGTGACGGCGCAAGGTGGCGCTGGAATAGGCATAGACAGGGGTGCCGACCGTTTCGGCCAGGGTCTCGAGCGACACGCCTTCGGCGTGCAGCGCGCCGTCCTTCAGGTCGAAATGATGCAAGGTCTAGTGCGGCCCGTCATAGGGGTTGCCGGTGGTGCCCCCCTCGATCGGCATCTGGCTGGGCGGACGATAGACCGTGGCCGGCTCGGTCGGCGTCGGACCGCGCGCGTCTGGCAGGGCCCGTTCGGTCTTGCGCGCCGGCGGGGCCTCGAGGTCGGCGATCCGGCCGCAACCGGCGGCGGACAGGGCGATGAGGGCGATCGCGCCCGACAGGAGCAGTCTGGTCATGACAGGCGCGTCTTCCATTCGGCGATGCGCGCACGGACCTGTTCCGGCGCTGTGCCCCCGAAGCTCTGGCGGCTGGCACAGGAAGCCTCAGGGGTGAGTACCTTGTAAACCGCTTCCGTCACGCCCGCTTCAAGCGATTGCAGTTCGGCCAGCGGCAGTTGCGACAAATCCACGCCCAGGGCCTCGGCCCGCTTCACCGCGGCCCCGGTCACATGGTGGGCCTTGCGGAACGGCAGGTTCAGTTCCCGCACCAGCCAGTCGGCCAGGTCGGTGGCGGTCGAGAAGCCCGCGCCGGCGGCGGCGCGCATGTTTTCGGTATTGGGTTCGATCACGGAAATCATCGCCGTCATCGCCGACAGGGCCAGGTCGAGGGCGTCGAAGGCCTCGAACACCGGCGGCTTGTCCTCCTGCATGTCCTTGGAATAGGCCAGCGGCAGGCCCTTCATCACCGTCGACAGGGCGACGAAGGAGCCGAGGATGCGGCCGGTCTTGGCCCGGACCAGTTCGGCGGCGTCGGGATTGCGCTTCTGCGGCATGATCGACGAGCCGGTGGTCAGGTCGTCGGGCAGGGTGGCAAAGCCGAACATCGGCGTCATCCAGATGACGATCTCCTCGGCCAGGCGCGACAGGTGGCCGGCGCAGATGGTGGCGGCGGCCAGGCTTTCCAGCGCGAAGTCGCGATCCGAGACGGCATCGAGACTGTTGCCCATCGGCCGGTCGAACCCCAGTTCGGCGGCGGTCATATGGCGGTCGACCGGGAAGGGGGACCCGGCCAGGGCGGCAGCGCCCAGCGGGTTCTCGTTCATCCGTTTGCGGGCGTCGGCGAAGCGCGAGGCGTCGCGGCCGAACATCTCGACATAGGCCATCAGATGGTGGCCGAAGGTGACCGGCTGGGCCGTCTGCAGATGGGTGAAACCGGGCATCAGGTCGGCGGCATGTTGTTCGGCCCGGGCCAGCAGGGCGCGCTGCAGGGCCTGCAGCTGCGCCACCGTGCCGTCGCAGGCGTCGCGCACCCACAGGCGGAAGTCGGTGGCCACCTGGTCATTGCGCGAGCGGGCCGTGTGCAGCCGCCCCGACGGTTCGCCGATCAGCTCGGCCAGCCGTGCCTCGACATTCATGTGAATGTCCTCATAGGCGTCGCGGAACGGGAAGGAACCGTCGCGGATCTCGCCCTCGACGGTGTCGAGCCCGGCCAGGATGGCGGCGGCGTCGGCGGTGCCGATGATCCCCTGTTTCTCCAGCATGCGGCAATGGGCCCGCGACCCGGCCAGGTCCTGCTGCCACAGGCGCTGGTCGACAGCGATCGAGACATTGATGGCCTGCATGATGGCTGCGGGCTTGGCGTTGAAGCGCCCGCCCCATAGGGTCTGTCCCTGGGTACGATCCGCAGGGGATGTCGGGGCGTCGGACGAGGTGGACATGAGCGGCTCGAAGAAGGCGGGATGGGCGATGGCGGCGGCGGTGCTGATCCTCGGGATCGGTGGCGCGGCCTTGCTATACGCCAACAGGGCCGCTGTCTTCAAAGCTGCGGTTCCGGCGGCCGCGCCGAAGAGCGACCTGGCCCGTTTCGCCACTGGTCCCCTGGCCCGGCTGGAGACGCCGGCGATCCTGGTCCAGGCCCCGGATCAGGTGTTCAAATCCCGCGACGGTGCCGATGTCCGCTTCGCGGACTTCCGCGGCAAGGTGGTGGTGGTCAATCTGTGGGCCATGTGGTGCGCGCCGTGCCGGACCGAGATGCCGACCCTGGCCCGGCTGGCCGACCTGTATGCCGGGCAGGATCTGGTGGTGCTGCCGGTCAATGTCGACACCGGGGCCGATGCGATCGCCGATGCGACCAGTTTCATCGACGTGCATGAGCCCCTGCCGCTGTACAGCGACCCGAGCTTCCGCCTGCCCTTCGTCTTCCCCGGCGAGGGCAAGATGCCCCAGACCATCCTGCTGGACCGTCAGGGCCGGATTCGCGCGGCCTTCGCCGGTGAGGCCGACTGGGCCGGGCCCCAGGCCCGGGCCCTGATCGAGGCCCTGCTGGCCGAGCCGGACTGACGCCCGGCCCGGCCTTGCGGAAACTAGTGCTGCGGCGTGGGGGCGGTGGCCCCCGGACGGCCTTCGGCGGCGGCCTCGGCCTGGTTGGCCTCAAGCTTGTCAGCCATCTTGCCGGCCCCGGATTCGACGGCCTGGGCCGCCTTCATGGCCCCGCCCTCAATGACCTCGCCGGCGGCGGCGGCCCCTTCCTGGATCTGGTCACCGGCCGAGGCCGCGGCCTCGGCGGTATTGTCGGCGGCGGCCTCGGTGTTGGCCTCGGCCTGGTTTTGCTCGGCCGGCGTGCAGGCGGCGAGGCCCAGGGCCAGGGCGGCGGTCGCGGCGAGGGTGGTGATGCGGATGGACATGGAATGCTCCCGGAGCAGGTTGAACCTTGACCGTAAACGCGGAGCTGCGGTGACGGTTGCGCCGTCCGGCTCCGGGTGTGCGAGGAAATGGTGGCTGGAGGCGGACTTGAACCGCCGACCTGTGGGTTATGAATCCACCGCTCTAACCAGCTGAGCTACCCAGCCACTATGCCTCGATCCCCGGACCGGCCGGGGCCGGGGCGGGAGAGGCGTGCCTATATAGAGGCGCGGGCGCGGGTTCAAGTCGTCGCTTGCCGATCGGTCGCCGGGGCGGTCGACGCCCTGTCGTGACCGAAAGGCCCTGTCGCGGTATCAAGGGGCATGCGGGCGGGTCCGGCCCGGTGAAGAGAGAAGAAATCATGCGTCTGATCGGTCTGGCCGTCACCGTTTCCGCCCTCGCCATGGCCGCCGCCTGCAGTGCCCAGGACGGGGCCCCGTCCGCCGCCGGGGCCCCGGTCGAAAGCCGCCCGGCCAATGCCCCGGACCAGCAACCGGCCTTCGCCGGCCAGACCCGGGCCGCGGGTGTGCAGACGACCCTCGCCCTGAGCCATGCGGTGATCGCCAGCGGGCTGGAGCATCCCTGGGGCCTGGCCCTGATGCCGGACGGGCGCTGGCTGGTGACCGAACGTCCGGGACGGCTGCGCATCATCAGCGCCGACGGCGCGGTCAGTGCGCCGGTCGCGGGCCTGCCGCCGGTCGCGGCCCGGGGGCAGGGCGGGTTGCTGGATGTGGTGACCGGGCCGACCTTCGGGACCGACCGGATGATCTACTGGAGCTATGCCGAGGCCCGCCCGGACTCCGGCGTCGATGGCGGCAATGCCACCTCGGTGGCGCGTGGGCGGCTGTCCGAAGACGGGGGCCGGGTCGAGGGGGTGCAGGTCATCTTCCGGGCCCTGCCGGCCTATGACGGCGACAAACATTTCGGCTCGTCCCTGGCCTTCGCGCCGGACGGCACCTTGTTCATCACCCTGGGCGAGCGGTCCGATACCCCGATGCGGCCCCAGGCCCAGGGCCTGGGTTCGCACATGGGCAAGACCATCCGCATCAACGCCGACGGCACCGTCCCGGCCGACAATCCGTTTGTCGGCCAGGTCGGGGCCCTGCCGGAGATCTGGTCGCTGGGGCATCGCAATATGCAGGGCGTGGCGATCCAGCCGGGCACCGGGGACGTCTGGACGGTCGAGCACGGCACCCGCGGCGGCGACGAACTGAACCGCGAGCGGGCCGGGGCCAACTACGGCTGGCCCGAGGTCGCCTATGGCGTCGAATACCGCGGCGCGCCGATCAACGGCGGGATCACCGCGCGCGAAGGCATCGAACAGCCGGTCTACTACTGGGATCCGTCGATCGCGACCGGCGGCATGACCTTCTATGACGGGGCCATGTTCCCCGGTTGGCGCGGCAATCTGCTGGTCACCGCCCTGAAGGACAAACACATCGCCCGTCTCGTGATCGAGAACGGCCGGGTGGTCGGTGAAGAGCGGTTGCTGACCACCCTGGGTGAGCGCGTGCGCGATGTCGCCGTTGGACCCGACGGCGCGGTCTGGGTCGTCACTGACGAGACGGACGGCAAGCTGGTCAGGCTGGCGGCGGTCCGCTGAGGTTTCGGACGGCCCGGCGGTCCCAAGCGGTCCGCCGGGCCGTGCCGGAATCCCCTTTTCGGGGCGGAAATACTTGACGTTGACGTAAACGTAGGGTTTGTGGCGGGCACGCTCCAAACCGTCCGTCCCGTTCGTCGCCCGGCATCGAGAGCCGGGCCGGGGACCCCAGCCAAGAGAGACGCCCCATGGCCGAAGCCTATATCTACGATGCGGTTCGCACCCCGCGCGGCAAGGGCAAGAAGGACGGCTCCCTGCACGAGATTACCGCCCTGTCGCTGGCCACCCAGGTGCTGGAAGCCCTGCGTGACCGCAACGAACTGGACACCTCCAGGGTCGATGACGTCATCCTCGGCTGCGTCTCCCCGGTGGGTGAGCAGGGGGCCGACATCGCCCGCACCGCCGTGCTGACCGCCGGCTGGGCCGAGACCACCTCGGGCGTCCAGGTCAACCGCTTCTGCGCCTCGGGCCTTGAGGCCGTGAACATGGCCGCGGCCAAGGTGAAGTCCGGCGAGGCCGATTTCGCGGTCGGCGGCGGTATCGAGGCGATGAGCCGCGTGCCTATGGGTAGCGACGGCGGGGCCTGGCCGGTCGATCCGTCCAGCGCCTTCCCGACCTATTTCGTGCCCCAGGGCGTGTCCGCCGACCTGATCGCCTCGAAATGGGGCTTCAGCCGCGACGACGTCGACGCCTATTCGGTCGAGAGCCACAAGCGGTCGGCCCGCAGCTGGGAAGAGGGCCGGTTCAAGAATTCGGTCATCCCGGTCAGGAACCAGCTCGGCCTGGTCCAGCTGGACCGCGACGAGACCATCCGTCCCGGCACCGACATGCAGACCCTGGGCGCGCTGAAGCCGTCCTTCGCCATGATGGGCGAGATGGCCTTCGATGCCGTGATCAACCAGCGCTACCCCGAGGTCGCCCGCGTCAATCACGTGCACACGCCGGGCAACAGCTCGGGCATCGTCGACGGCTCGGCCGGGGTGCTGATCGGCACGAAGGAAGCCGGCCAGGGCGCAGGCCTCAAGCCGCGCGCCCGCATTCTCGGCGCGGCCTCGATCGGGTCGGAGCCGTCGATCATGCTGACCGGCCCCGAGTTCGTGGCCAAGAAGCTGCTCGCCAGACTGGGCATGCAGTCGACCGACATCGACCTCTATGAGCTGAACGAAGCCTTCGCCGCCGTGGTGTTGCGCTTCATGCAGGCGCTCGATGTCGACCACGACAAGATGAACGTCTGCGGCGGGGCCATCGCCATGGGTCACCCCCTGGGGGCCACCGGGGCCATGATCACCGGCACCGTGCTCGACGAGCTGGAGCGCTCGGGCAAGTCGACCGCCCTCATCACCCTGTGCATCGGCGGCGGCATGGGTGTCGCCACCGTCATCGAACGCGTCTGAGGATCATGACCATGGAAAATTTCAAGATTGACGTCGATGCCGACGGCATCGCCCTGATCACCTTCGACGTTCCCGGACGGTCGATGAACACCCTGACCTCGGGCGTGATGACCGAGATCCCGGAATGGGTCGAACGCATCAAGACTGATGACGCCATCAAGGGCGCGGTGCTGACCTCGGGCAAGACCTCGGGTTTCTGCGCCGGGGCTGACCTGGGCGACATGGCCGGCGGCATGCTGGCCGGGGGTTCGCTGCAGGAGGCCTATGATGCCGGCTGGAAGCTGAACGGGGCCCTGCGCGCGCTGGAGACCTGCGGCAAGCCGGTCGCGGCCGCGATCAACGGTCTCGCCCTCGGCGGTGGACTTGAGCTGACCCTGGCCTGCCACTACCGGGTCGCCGGCGACGACAACAAGATTCAGCTGGGCCTGCCCGAGATCAAGGTCGGCCTGTTCCCCGGCGGTGGCGGCACCCAGCGTCTGCCGCGCCTGATCGGCGTGCAGGCGGCGATGATGGCCATGACCGAGGGCAAGTCCTTCCGTCCGAACGACGCCAAGGGCGCGGGCATCATCCATGAGGTCGTGGCCAAGGGCACCGAGGTCGAGGCCGCACGCGCCTGGATCAAGGGCGGCGGCAAGGCCGTGCAGCCGTGGGACGACAAGTCCTTCAAACTGCCCGGCGGCGGTCCCTACCATCCGGTCGGGATCCAGAATTTCCTCGTCGGCAATGCGATGATCCGCAAACAGACCTACGGCAACTATCCGGCCGCCACCAATCTGATGAAGGCCGTCTATGAGGGCGTTCAGGTGCCGATGGACGCGGCCCTGCGCATCGAGACCCGCTATTTCATCAAGACGCTGATGACGCCCCAGGCCCAGGCCATGATCCGCTCGCTGTTCCTCAGCAAGCAGGAGCTGGACAAGGGGGCCGTGCGTCCCGCCGGTCAGCCGAAGTCCGATCCGAAGAAGGTCACCGTCATCGGGGCCGGCATGATGGGGGCCGGCATCGCCTATGTGCAGGCCCTGGCCGGCATCGAGACCATATTGATCGACCGCGACCAGGACGCCGCCGACAAGGGCAAGGCCCATGTCGAGGAACTGCTGAAGAAGCGTCTGTCGCGCGGCCAGATCACCCAGGACAAGTTCGACGCCCTGCTGGGTTCGGTCACCGCCACCACCGACTATGACCTGATCAAGGGCTCGGACCTGGTGATCGAGGCCGTGTTCGAAAGCCGCGACATCAAGGCCGATGTGACCAAGCGCGCCGAGGCCCAGCTGGCCCCGGGCGCGGTGTTCGGCTCCAACACCTCGACCCTGCCGATCACCGGCCTGGCCGAGGCCTCGGTCCGTCCCGAGGACTTCATCGGCATCCATTTCTTCTCGCCGGTCGACAAGATGATGCTGGTCGAGATCATTCTGGGCGAGAAGACCGGTCAGGCCGCCATCGCCAAATCGCTCGATTACGTCATGAAGATCCGCAAGACGCCGATCGTCGTCAACGACGGCCGCGGCTTCTACACGTCGCGCTGCTTCGGCACCTATGTGGCCGAGGGCATGGCCATGCTGGAAGAGGGCTATGCCCCCGCCCTGATCGACAACATCGGTCGCATGACCGGCATGCCGCGCGGCCCGCTGGAAATGCACGACGACGTGGCGCTGGACCTGTCGGTCAAGATCGCCAAACAGACGGCCGCCGACCTGGGCGACCAATACCAGCCGCTGCCGGGGTCGCACATCGTCCAGACCATGGTCGAGGAGCTGGGTCGCTACGGTCGCAAGAACGGCAAGGGCTTCTATGACTACGACCAGAAGCCCAAGGTCATCTGGCCCGGCCTGGCCGAGCTGGCCCCGGTCACGATCAATGACTCGACGCCGGAACTGATCGCCGACCAGAAGCAGCGCCTGCTGTATCGCCAGGCCGTCGAGGTCGCGCGTTGCTGGGAAGAGGGCGTCATCGACGACCCGCGCGAGGCCGATGTCGGTGCCATCCTGGCCTGGGGTTTCGCGCCCTGGACCGGCGGCCCGATCACCATGATCGACCAGACCGGGCTGAAGGAATTCGTGGCCCAGGCGGACGACTATGCCGCCCGCTACGGCGACCGGTTCAAGGTGCCGCAACTGCTGCGCGACATGGCTGCGAAGGGCGAGACCTTCTACGGAAACTTCGCCGGGGCCAAGAAGGCCGCCTGATCCGATCGGCCCTCCCCGTCGCGGTGCGGCGGGGAGGCGGGGCCCTGCGCACCCTCCCGCGTTAGTTGCGCCGCCCGGGGTTTGTAGCCATAAGTCGGGCCGACATCGGGGGATCACATGAACATCTATATCGTTGCCGGCGGCGTGGCGCTGGGCGTCCTGGCCATTGGCCTCCTGATCGCGGTTGTCCTGCGCCGGGTGGTCCCGACCAACGAGGTTCACATCGTCCAGCGCGGGCGGTCCCGCGTCAGCTACGGGGCCAGTCAGTCGGCCGGAAACGTCTTCTACGAGTGGCCGGCCTTCCTGCCCCGGATCGGCGTGCTGGTGACCAAATTTCCGGTCTCCATCTTTGACGTGAACCTGAAAGACTACGAAGCCTACGACACCGGACGCCTGCCGTTCCGCGTCGACGTCCAGGCGTTCATGCGGATCGCGGAGTCGGACACGGCGGCGGAAAAGGTCGCCAATTTCGACGAGCTGCAACACCAGCTGTCCGGCATCCTCCAGGGGGCCGTCCGCAACGTGCTGGCCACCCACAAGCTGGAAGACATCCTCGAGGCGCGATCCACCCTGGCCGAGGCCTTTACCGCCCAGGTGGACCATCAGCTTCAGGCCTGGGGGGTCGAGACGGTCAAGAACATCGAGTTCATGGACATCCGCGACAGCGCCAATTCCCAGGTCATCGCCAACATCATGGCCAAGGAAAAATCCCGCATCGACCGCGAGAGCCGGGAGGCCGTGGCGATGAACAGCCAGTTCGCCCAGACCAAGGAGATCGAGGCCGAACGCATCGTCGAGGTGAACAAGCAGGACGCGCTGCAGCAGGTCGGCATGCGGACGGCCGAACAGGAAAAACAGGTCGGCATCGCCAAACAGGTCGCCGAGCAGGAGGTTCTGGTCGCCCAGAAGGACACCACCGAACGCGAGATGGATGTGAAGCTGGTCGCCGATACGCGCGCCGCCGACATCGCCAAGGGGGTCGCGGAAGTCCAGGCCGCCCAGGAGCGTGAGGTCACCATCATCCGGGCCGAGGGGCAGCGCCAGCAGCAGGTCATCGGCGCGGAGGCCGAACGTCAACGGCTGGAACTGGTCGCGCAAGGCACGCTGGCCCAGCAGAAGCTCGACGCCGAAGGCCTGCTGGCCCAGGGCCAGAGCCGCGCCGAGGCCGAGCGGCTGCTGCTGCTGGCCCCGGTCACGACCCAGATCGAACTGGCCAGGGAGATCGGCAATAACGACGGCTACCAGACCTATCTGGTGCGTGTGGAGCAGATCAAGGCCGGCCAGGCCGTGGGCGTCGCCCAGGCCGAGGCCCTGAGCGCCGCCGACATCAAGGTCATCGTGACCGGCGGCGACGTGCCCGCGGGCATGAACAGCATCACCGACGTGTTCAGCGCGCGGGGCGGCCAGGCCCTGGGCGCGATGCTGGAGGGGCTGGCCCAGACCGACGCCGGCAAGGCCGTGGTGGAGCGGGCCACCAAGGGGGCCGCCAAGCCGAAAGAGTAGGGTTGTTCCGGTCCGTTCGGCCGCTGACGGGAACGTCAGCGGGCCGCACGGCTATCAGCGCCGGCTTTTCACCCTTGGACGACGGGCTGCTTTCGGCCCAAAGCGGACGTTCAGTTGTCAGGGTCGGCCATCGCTAGCAGCCACCAGACCCTCTGCTTCGCCTCGGATATGGTCGTTTCGGGACTGTCATAAAGTCCGCAGGCCGGGCCGGGAGAGCCCCAAGCACCGTCGCGCTCTGCAACCTGCTTTTGGTATGAAAACAGGCCGTCGTCACGCCGGACGATGACGATGCGTTCAAGGTTGTCAGGTCGGGAGAATGTCCCGAATGTTTTTCCGACGGTCATGGCCTAACGCTACCCACCAAAAGGGCCGCTAACCACCCTTCGCGGACGTCCAGCGCGTCCGCTCCCCAGCCCGCGCCCTAAACACCGGCCCCGCCCGGTCCCCGCCCTCCCCCTAGATCACGTCCAGCGGCTGTTCCGAGGTCGGCGGCGGGAAGGCGCGGTCGAGGGCGGCGATGTCCTCGTCGTCCAGCCGGATCTCCAGCGCCGCGGCATTCAGCTCGACATGCTCGACCGTGGACGCCTTGGGGATGGCGATGATCCCGTCCTGACGCAGCACCATGGCCAGGGCGATCTGGGCCGGGGTGGCGTCGTGGCGGTCGGCGATCTGTTTCAGCACCGGTTCGTTCAGCAGCTTGCCGCGGCCCAGCGGGGAATAGGCCATCACCGGCATGTCGCGGGCCCGCGACCAGGGCAGCAGGTCGAACTCGATGCCGCGCGAGCCGGGGTGATACAGGACCTGGTTGGCCGCGCACTGGTCGCCGCCCTCCATCCGCATCATCTTGCGCATGGTCTTCAGGTCGATGTTGCTGACGCCCCAGCGCAGGATCAGACCCTCGTCGACCAGTTCCTCGAAGGCGGCGATGGTCTCTTCCAGCGGGTGACGACCCTCCCAGTGCAGCAGGTACAGGTCGAGGCGGTCGGTGCCGAGCCGTTCCAGCGACTTCTCGCAGGCCAGCATCATCTTCATCTCGCTGGCATTGTCCGGCTTGACCTTGGAGACCAGAAACACCTCGTCGCGCCGCCCGGCGATGACCTTGCCGACCAGCCGTTCGGAATTGCCGTTGCCATAGATTTCGGCCGTGTCGACCAGGGTCAGGCCCAGATCGAGGCCGCGCGACAGGGCGCGCATCTCGGCCTCGCGGGTTTCGGGGTGGTCACCGATCTCCCATGTGCCTTGGCCAAGGATGGGAACGGCCGTACCGTCGGGCAGGGATGTCAGGCGGGTCATGTCCGGCACAAATCACAATGCCGCGCCCGGCGCTACTCCCACGGAGACTCCATGCA
Organism: Brevundimonas sp.; assembly: GCF_029945885.1. Classification (GTDB taxonomy): domain Bacteria; phylum Pseudomonadota; class Alphaproteobacteria; order Caulobacterales; family Caulobacteraceae; genus Brevundimonas. The sequence continues at coordinate 447,217 of NZ_JAQSDK010000037.1, read as the reverse complement.
GACGCGACGGTTGAAAACCGATGGCCTGACCCAGCAGATCCTCGAGGCCGGGACCGGCCCGCTGGTGCTGTTGATCCACGGCTTTCCCGAACTGGGGATCAGCTGGCGCGCCCAGGTCGAGGCCCTGGCGGCGGCGGGCTATCGTGCCGTGGCCCCCGACATGCGCGGCTATGGCGGCACCGACCGGCCCGAGGGGTCTGCGAACTATACGGCCCTGCAACTGGTCGGGGACATGGTCGATCTGGTCCGGGCCCTGGGCGAGAGCCAGTGTTTCGTGGTCGGCCATGACTGGGGCGCGCCGATCGCCTGGCACTGTGCCCTGCTGCGGCCCGACCTGTTCCAGGCGGTGGCCGGCCTGTCGGTGCCTTTCCAGCCGCGCCGCCCCAACGGCCCGCCGACCCCGGCGATGGCCGTGCTGTCCAAACGCGCCGGCCTGGGCGACCTCTATATCAACCGGCTGCAGGCCCCCGACGCCCATCTGGCGTTCGAGGCCGATCCGGCCACGGCCCTGCGCAAGATGTTCTGGTCCTATGACGGGGCCACGGCCGACGCCGACCAGTCGACCGGCTTCCTGCCGCCGGGGGTGTCGATGCTGGAGTATGTGTCCGACCACGCCACCCTGCCGCTGTGGATGCGCCCGGAGCATTTCGCCGCCTATGTCGCGGCCTTTACGGAAAGCGGCTTTGAAGGGCCGGTCAACTGGTACCGGGCCATGGACCTGAACTGGTCCCTGACCGCCTTCCTGCAGGGGCAGAAGATCCACCAGCCCGCCCTGTTCATCGTCGGCGAGCGCGATCCGGTGCGCCATTATTCCGGGGCGCATGAGGCGGGCATGGCCGACTGGGTCACCGACCTGCGCGACCGCATCGTCATCCCGGGCGCGGGCCACTGGATCCAGCAGGAACGGCCCGAGACGGTCAATGCCGCCCTGCTGGCGTTCTTTGACGATGTCTCCGGGCAGCTTGGCTGTAAATCTTGAGCAAGGCTTGAGGTCTAGACAGGGAGCCGGTCCAACCTTCGGGATTACCCCGCCTGTCCACTCTCGTGTCCCTGACGGCCCTTGGCCACAAACGGCAGGACCAGCTCGATCGCGTGATCGAGGCGGGGCTGCCCGAGCAGGGGCGGGTGTTTGCCCTGTCGCTGGAACCGATCCGCAATTCGCTCGGCCCGCGCTGGGCCGGCAAGCGGGACCAGGTCTGGGACGCGGCCGAGCGGGCCCTGGCGCGCCGGCTGCCGCCGCCGGACGTCTATCTGCGTATCGACGAGACCACCTTCCTGACGGCCATCGTCTCGGTCGATTCCTACGAAGCCCAGGTGCTGTGTTCCGAGGTCCTGCGCGACCTGCTGACCTTCTTCCTCGGTCGCAGCGCCGATGAGGACGTGGTGCTGACGCGGGTCGCCTCCCTGGACGGCCCCAACCTGGTCTGTGAGCGGATCGATCCGTTCGCGCCGCGCCCGGTCCAGTCATCGGCTCCGGCCGTCGGGGGGCGCGCCCCAGCGCCCCGCGACCCCAGCGCGTGGAAGCCGCCGCTGGCCGGACGCCGCCATACGGCCCAGGTCGCGACCCGCGCCGGCACGTTGATCGACATCGAACTGGAGGTGGTCCCGGTCTGGCGACTGGACCAGGGCACGATCAGCGCCTTCCGGATTGTCCGCGACCTGCGTCAGGCCGAGCTGAACGACAACCAGTCCGAACTGGAGATGATCGACCGGGCGACACTCGATTTCCTGCTGCCCCTGCTGGAGGACTACCGGCGGGAGGGGGGTGTCTTTGCCCTGGTGGTGCCGCTGTCGTTCTCGACCCTGTCGGCGGCACGGCCGCGGATCGCCGTTCTGGACCGCTGCGCCCCGGTCGCCGACCTGATGCGTCAGGTGGTGATTCTCGAGATCGACGGGCTGGACGCCGGCGTGCCGTCGGGGCGGCTGAGCGAGACCGTGGCCATGGTACGCCCGTTCTTCCGCAGCCTGTTGCTTCAGGTCGGCAGCAAGGCCCTGCTGGCGCGGGCCATGCGCGAACATCCGTTCAGCGGGCTGACGATCGATGTGCCCCGGCTGACCGGCGGGGCCGCCGAACTGGCGACCCTGATCCGGGCGGCGCGAAAATGCACCCGCAATCTGATGGTTCTGGGCCTGCCGGGGCGCAGCAATGACGAGGCCCTGCGGGCCGGCGGCGTCAGCCATGTCTCCTGTCAGGACGAGGGGTCGGCCCCGCCCACGCCGGGCCTGACGGCGGGCTGAGGCCGCCGACGGTCAGACCGGGTCGGTCGGACCCGGCTTCGACCCGTCGACCGCCGGGGCGTCCGGCAGCGGAATGAATTCACCGGCGTCATCCCGGGGCAGGGTCATCCGTCCGGCCTTCCAGTCGGCCTTGGCCGCATCGATCCGGGCCTGGGAAGAGGCGACGAAATTCCACCAGATCAGCCGCTCGCCCACCGGTTCGCCGCCCAGGACCATCACGGTCGAGGGGACCAGGGCCTTGATCGTCGGTTCGGCCTGGGGCTCCAGCACGATCATCTGGCCCCGGTGGAAGGTGCGGTCGCCGACCTCGATCATACCCCTGGCGACATAGAGGGCGCGTTCGCTCATCCCCCCGCTGCCCCGGCCCGGCGGCGGTGTGGTGCGCACCCCCGATTCGAGCTCCCAGTGGACATAGAACAGGGGCGAGGAGGTCTTGACCGCCGCCCTGGCCCCATAGGCCTCGCCGGCCACCAGACGGGCGAACAGGCCGCCGTTCTCATAGGCGGGCTGGTCGCTCTCGTCGTGATGGAAGAAGCCCGGGTCACAGTCCTCGGTCTCGTCGGGCAGGGCGATCCAGGCCTGCATCCCGTGCATCGGCCCGCCGGTCGAGCGTTTCAGCGGATCGGTGCGTTCGGAGTGGACGATGCCCTTGCCGGCCGTCATCCAGTTGACCTCGCCGGGGCGGATGGCCTGGGTCACCCCGGTATTGTCCCGGTGCATGATCTCGCCCTCGAACAGATAGGTCAGGGTCGACAGGCCGATGTGCGGGTGCGGACGCACATTGATGCCCTCGGCCCCGGGCGCGAACGCGGCCGGGCCCATCTGGTCGAGGAAGATGAAGGGGCCGATCATGCGCCGGGCGTGGAAGGGCAGGATGCGGCCGACCTCGAATCCCCCGAGATCCTTGCGGCGGGCGTCGATCACCATTTCGATCATGGGCTGGGCGTTCCTGTGCCGGGACTCAACCGCGCGATGATCGACGGACCGGGCGGGATCGTCCAGTCCCGATTGCCCCTGACCGGACCGGGACCAGACTCAGGTCACGTGCGGGGTGACGATGCCCAGCGGCAGGGCGGTCACATTCTTCACGCCGCGGGTGACGATGTGGCTCTCGCAGTCCGAGACGATGCCCAGGGTCAGCAGCTTGTTGCGCAGGAAGCTGTCGAAGGCATGCATGTCCGAGGTGATGATGCGCAGCACATAGTCCTCACGCCCGGTGATGGTGGCGCACTGCACCACCTCGGGCCAGCCGGCGACGGCGCTCTCGAACACATCGAGATTGTCACGCGACGGCAGGTTCAGCTTGACGATGGCATAGACTTCGAAGTCCAGGCCCAGCATGGCGGCATTGAGCAGGGTGACCCGCTTGCGGATCAGGCCGCTGTCCTCCAGTCTCTTGATCCGGCGCCAGCATGGCGATGCCGAGAGACCGACCCGCTCGGCGACGTCGGCGACCGAGAGTCCGGCATCCTGCTGCAGGATGTCGAGAATTCGGGCGTCGACGGGATCCAGTTCGTCCGCCAAGGCGTTTCTCCCATTGATGTTCTGACGCAATAAAATACCCGAAAACGGCCTTGTGCAAGGTCGAATTTGAGCGAGCCAACGGCGACGTCTCATGCTAATGGGCGCGATTGAGGAAACGCGGTCAGATCAACCGGACGGCAGGACGCATGACCAGGAACAGCCAACCATTGTCGCTTCGGGTGCCGGAGCCTTCGGGCCGGCCGGGGGATCCGACTGATTTTTCGCATCTGAAGCTGGACCCGGCGGGGGCCGTGGACCGGCCCGACGTGGCGACCACGCCCTATGAGATGCGCGACCACGCCTTCCGCCTGATTCGGGTGCTGGACGACGACGGCCAGGCCGTGGGGCCGTGGAATCCCAGGCTGGATGCCGAGACCCTGCGCAAGGGGCTGAAGGCGATGATCCTGACCCGGGCCTTCGACGACCGGATGCATCGGGCCCACCGCCAGGGCAAGACCAGCTTCTATATGAAATGCACCGGCGAGGAGGCCATCGCGGTCGCGCAAGGGATGATCCTGTCCCGCGAGGACATGGGCTTCCCGACCTATCGCCAGCAGGGTCTGCTGATCGCCCGCGGCTATCCGCTGGTCGATATGATGAACCAGATCTATTCGAACGCCTCCGACCCCATCAAGGGCCGCCAGCTGCCGATCATGTATTCGGCCAAGGACTACGGCTTCTTCACCATCAGCGGCAATCTGGGCACCCAGGTGCCCCAGGCCGTGGGCTGGGCCATGGCCAGCGCCTACAAGGGTGACGACAAGATCGCCATCAGCTGGATCGGCGACGGGGCCACGGCCGAGGGTGATTTCCACAACGCCCTGACCTTCGCCAGCGTCTATCGCGCCCCGGTCATCCTCAACATCGTCAACAACCAGTGGGCCATCAGCTCCTTCATGGGCATCGCCGGCGGGCTGGAGACGACCTTCGCCTCCAAGGCCATCGGCTATGGCCTGCCGGCCCTGCGCGTCGACGGCAATGACTTCCTCGCTGTCTGGGCCGCGACCCGGTGGGCCGAGGAACGGGCCCGCACCAACCAGGGGGCGACGGTGATCGAACTGTTCACCTATCGCGGCGCCCCGCACTCGACCTCGGACGATCCGAGCCGCTACCGCCCGGCCGACGAGCACGACAAATGGCCGCTCGGCGACCCGATCGCCCGGCTGAAACAGCATCTGATCGCCCTCGGCGAATGGTCCGGGGAGCAGCAGGTCGAGGCCGAGGCCGAGGCCGTCGCCCAGGTTCGCGCCGCCGGCAAGGAGTCCGAGGCCATCGGCACCCTGGGCCAGTCGCGCCCCTCGGTGAAGACGATGTTCGAGGAGGTCTATGCGACCGAGGACTGGCGTCTGGTCGAGCAACGCCGCGAGGTCGGGGTCTGATCATGGCTGAGCAAACCACCTTCACCGAATCCGACCGCACCGACGGCGTCGAGCCCGACATGGTCGATCAGAACAACGCGCCCAGGTCCGAGGCCCCGACCGCGGGCGTCCAGCCGATGAACATGATCCAGGCGCTGAACTCGGCCCTGCACGTCAAGATGGCCGAGGACCCGAACGTGCTCAGCTTCGGCGAGGACGCCGGCTATTTCGGCGGCGTCTTCCGCGTCACCGACCAGCTGCAGCAGAAGCACGGCCTGACCCGCAGTTTCGATGCTCCGATCAGCGAATGCGGCATCGTCGCCGCCGCCATCGGCATGGGCAGCTACGGCCTGCGTCCCGTCGTCGAGATCCAGTTCGCCGACTACATCTATCCGGCCTATGACCAGATCGTCTCGGAAGCCGCCAAGCTGCGCTACCGGTCGGGCGGCCAGTTCACCGCCCCGATCGTGGTGCGCTCGCCCTATGGCGGCGGCATCTTCGGCGGCCAGACCCACAGCCAGTCGCCGGAAAGCCTGTTCACCCATATCGCCGGGCTCAAGGTGGTCATTCCGTCCAACCCCTATGACGCCAAGGGCCTGCTGACCGCGGCCATCGAGGACGACGATCCGGTCATCTTCCTCGAGCCGAAACGCCTCTACAACGGCCCGTTCGACGGCTGGCACGAGAAGCCGGTCAGCCCGTGGAAGACCCAGGACCTGGCCCAGGTCCCGACCGGCAAATATATCGAGCCGATCGGCAAGGCCCGCATCATGCGCGAGGGCAATGACGTCACCATCCTCTGCTACGGCACCATGGTCTGGGTCTCCCTGGCCGGGGCCGAGCACGCCGGGGTCGACGCCGAGGTCATCGACCTGCGCACCCTCGTCCCGCTGGACATCGAAACCATCGAGGCCAGCGTGAAAAAGACCGGCCGCTGCGTCATCGTCCACGAGGCCCCCAAGACCTCGGGCTATGGGGCCGAGCTGTCGGCCCTGGTGCAGGAGCGCTGCTTCTATCATCTGGAGGCCCCGATCGCCCGGGTCACCGGCTGGGACACGCCCTATCCGCACGCGTTTGAGTGGGAATATTTCCCGGGACCCGAACGGGTCGCCACGGCCCTGAAGGCCGTCATGACCGGAGGGCGCTGAGATGGGTCGCTACGTCTTCAAACTGCCCGACGTGGGTGAGGGCACCGCCGAGGCCGAACTGGTCGCCTGGCACGTCAAGGTCGGCGACGTCGTCGCCGAGGACCAGGTCATTGCCGACATCATGACCGACAAGGCCACGGTCGAGCTGACCAGCCCGGTCGCCGGCACGGTGCTGGCGGCGCATGGCGAGGTCGGCCAGCAGCTGGCGGTGGGGTCACCGCTGGTCGAGTTCGAGGTCGAGGGCGCGGGGAATGCGGCCTCTTCTCCCTTCCCCCTCGAGGGGGGAAGGGCCGGGGATGGGGGTGAGCGCACCGCTGCCGCCGGTGAAGCGACAGAGACTCCGATCGGGTCTTCGAAGTCCACGGGAACTGCCCCTGCCTCCACCCCCACCCAACCCTCCCCCCTCGAGGGGGAGGGCTCATCGGGGGGTGCCAACCACATCTTCAAACTGCCCGACGTCGGCGAGGGCACGGCCGAGGCCGAGCTGGTCGCCTGGCATATCAAGGTCGGGGACGTCGTCGCCGAGGACCAGATCGTCGCCGATGTGATGACCGACAAGGCCACGGTCGAACTGACCAGCCCGGTCAGCGGCACGGTCGTCGCCCTGCACGGCGAGGCGGGCCAGCAGGTCGCCGTCGGCGGGCCGCTGGTCTCGTTCAAGGTTGAGGGCAAGGGGAATGTCGCCTCTGCGCCTGCGGCCGCCAGCCCCTCCACCGCTTCGCGGTCCCCCTCCCCGCAAAGCGGGGAGGAGACGGTGCGGCCGGCTCCGTCTGTCCCCCTGTCAGGGGGACCGAAGCCTGCGGAGCAGGGTTCGAGGGGGGCGGCACCTCAACGTCAGCTCTCCGACCGCACCCAGCGCCCCCTGGCCTCGCCGGCGGTCCGCGACCGCGCCCGTGACCTCGGCATCGAGCTGCAATTCGTGCCTGGCTCCGGCCCGGCCGGACGGATCGAGCACGGCGATCTGGACGCCTTCGTCGCCTCGGGCGGTCGCAGTTCGTCCGTGGGCGGATCATCAACCGGTTCGACCTATGCGCAAGCCGAAGGCACCACCGAGACCCGCATCATCGGCATCCGGCGCAAGATCGCCGAGAAGATGGCCGAGTCCGTCCGCCGCATCCCCCACATCACCTATGTGGAGGAGATCGACGTCACCGCCCTGGAGGACCTGCGCGCCCATCTGAATGCGACCAAGGCCAAGGAGCAGCCCAAGCTGACCCTGCTGCCCTTCCTCGCCCGGGCCATGGTCGTGGCCCTGCGTGACCAGCCGACCATCAACTCGCACTACGACGACGAGGCCGGCGTCCTGACCACCCACGCCGCCGTCCACATCGGCATCGCCGCCCAGACGCCGAACGGCCTGATGGTGCCGGTGGTCCGCCACGCCGAGGCCCGCGATCCCTGGGACACGGCGCTGGAGATCGGCCGCGTCTCGACCGCGGCCAAGGATGGTTCGGCCAAACGCGAAGACCTGACCGGCTCGACCATCACCATCACCTCGCTGGGCACGCTGGGCGGGGTCATCCACACCCCGATCATCAACCACCCCGAGGTCGCTATCGTCGGCCCCAACAAGATCGCCGAGCGGGTCGTCGTGAAGAACGGCCAGATGGTCGTGCGCAAGATGATGAACCTGTCCTCCAGCTTCGATCACCGCATCGTCGACGGCCATGACGCGGCGGTCTTCGTGCAGCGCATCAAGACCCTGCTGGAGAACCCGGCGACGCTGTGGATGTGAATGAAGACCCTTCTCCCGGTGGGAGAAGGTGGCCGGGCGAAGCCCGGCCGGATGAGGGTTTTCGGTGCCGATGATCGACCTCTGTAACCCCTCATCCTCCCACTCGCTTTGCGAGCGGGCCCCTCCCTCTCCCGCCGGGAGAGGGGTCAGAATGGCGAGCAAGACATGACCCAGACCCTGAAAACCAAAGTCCTGATCATCGGCGCCGGCACCGGCGGCTATGTCGCCGGCATCCGCTGCGGCCAGCTGGGCCTCGAGGCCGTGCTGGTCGACGGCGGCGACGGCCTCGGCGGCACCTGCCTGAATGTCGGCTGTATCCCGTCCAAGGCCATCATCCACGCGGCCTCGAAATTCGAGACGGTCAGCAAGGCCGCGAACGGCGGAACCCTGGGCATCACCGCGGCCAAACCGGCCATCGACCTGGCCCAGACGGTGGCGTGGAAGGACGGCATCGTCAAAAAGCTCAACGCCGGGGTCGCCGGCCTGCTGAAACGGTCCAAGGTCAAGGTCATCAACGGCTGGGCCGAATTCACCGACGCCAAGACCTGCACGGTGAAGACCGCCGACGGTGACATCACCATCAGCGCCGAACACGTCATCCTGGCCACGGGCTCCGAGCCGGTCGAACTGCCGTTCCTGAAATTCGGCGGCGACGTCCTGTCCTCGACCGAGGCCCTGTCGCTGTCGGAGGTTCCCAGGAAGCTGGTCGTGGTCGGCGGCGGCTATATCGGGCTGGAACTGGGCATCGCCTTCCGCAAACTGGGGGCCGAGGTCACCATCGTCGAAATGGCCGACCGGCTGCTGCCGCTCTATGACAAGGCCCTGACCGATCCGGTCGCCAAATGGCTGGAGAAGCACGGCGTCGCACTGCACCTCGGCGCGAAAGCCGGGTCGTTCGACAAGGGCCAGATCAACGTCACGACGAAGGACGGGAAAGAGATAAAACTGGCCGCCGACAAGGTGCTGGTCACCGTCGGCCGCCGTCCGCGCACCCAGGGCTGGGGCCTGGAGACCATGGGCCTGGCCATGGACGGCCCGTTCGTGAAGATCGACGACCGCTGCGCCACCAGTATGAAGAACGTCTGGGCCGTCGGGGATCTGACCGGCGAGCCGATGCTCGCCCACAAGGGCTCGACCCAGGGCGAGATCGTGGCCGAACGCATCGCCGGCCACGACAAGCGGTTCAACCCGGTCACCATCGCCGCCGTCTGTTTCACCGAGCCCGAGATCGTCTCCGCCGGCCTCGGTCCGCTCGACGTGGAGGGCCGAGACGATGTGATCACCGCCGTCTTCCCGATGTCCGCCCTCGGCCGCGCCCTGGCCATCGAGGCCGCCGACGACGGCGGCTTCGTCCGCGTGCTGGCGTCAAAGGACGACCATCGCCTGCTGGGCGTCCAGGCCGTCGGCCAGCACGTCGCCGAACTGTCCAACAGCTTCGCCCAGATGCTGGAGATGGGGGCGGTGCTGGAAGACGTCGCCGGCATCATCCACGTCCACCCCACCCTCGGCGAGGCCTTCCACGAAGCCTCCCTGCGGGCCCTGGGCCACGCCATACATATTTAGGGGCGCGCTACGCTCGCGCCGCGGGCGCTCGCTGCTTGAGCGCGCATATCCAGGGCGCTATCGCTCGCGCCGCGGGCGCTCGCTGCGTGAGCGCGCACTGTCTCCTCCCCATGCAATGGGGAGGGGGACCGCGGAGCGGTGGAGGGGAAATGCCCCCTCTGTTTTCGTGATTCTGGGGCGAGGCCCAAAAACTCCGGTCATCCCCGCGAAGGCGGGGACCCAGGTTTCAGTCGGGCTCAAGTCGCTCGAACAGATCGTGCCAGCCGGGGTTCATTTCCTCGATCAGCCGCAGCTTCCACAGGCGGTTCCATTTCTTGATCTGGCGTTCGCGCTGAATGGCACCCTCGCGCGTCTCGTGAGCCTCGAACCAGACCAGAATGACGACCCCGTATTTCGCGGTGAAACTGCCCGGCCGCATCCGGGTGCGGTGCTGCCAGGCCCGACCGATCAGGGTGTCGGTCGAGCCCGTGTACAGCGTCCCGTTGCGGCGGCTGGCCATGATGTAGGTGTAGAAGGCCATCGACGGCGATCTTGGCAAAGCCTGGGTCCCCGCCTTCGCGGGGATGAACGGATGAAGATATAGCCGCTCATCGTCTCGCGGGAAACGTGTGCGACCTAGCCCCGCAGATCGGGCGGGGTCGCCTCTTCGGTCAGCATGCGGATCGCTTCTTCCACCGACACCACGGTCTGGGCCTGGGAGCCGAGGCGGCGGATGGCGACCTGGCCGGCCTCGGCCTCGTTGCGGCCGACCACGGCGATGACCGGCACCTTGCCGACCGAGTGTTCGCGCACCTTGTAGCCGACCTTCTCGTTCCGCAGGTCGGACTCGACCCGCAGGCCGGCCGCCCTGAATTTCGCGGTGACCTCGCGGGCATAGTCGTCGGCGTCCGAGGTGATGGTGGCGACCACGGCCTGGACCGGGGCGATCCACAGCGGGAAGGCCCCGGCATAGTTCTCGATCATGATGCCGATGAAGCGCTCGAACGAGCCGAGGATGGCCCGGTGCAGCATCACCGGCCGGTGCTTCTGGCCGTCCTCGCCCACATATTCCGCGTTCAGGCGCTCGGGCAGGACATAGTCCAGCTGCAGGGTGCCGCAGGTCCATTCCCGGCCGATGGCGTCCTTGACGATGAAGTCCAGCTTGGGCGCATAGAAGGCCCCGTCACCCTCGGCGATGACCGGTTCGACCCCGGCCAGACGCGCGGCCTCGCCCAGCATGGCCTCGGCCTTGTCCCAGAATTCATCGGACCCGGCGCGCACCTCGGGCCGGGTGGCCAGGGCGATCTCGTGCGTCTGCATGCCGAGGTCGGCGTGGACGATCCGCGTCAGTTCGATGAACCGGCGCGTCTCCTCGACGATCTGGTCCTCGCGGCAGAAGATGTGGGCGTCGTCCTGGGTGAAGCCGCGCACCCGCATCAGCCCGTGCAGGGCCCCGGACGGCTCATAGCGGTGGCAGGCCCCGAACTCGGCCATGCGCAACGGCAGTTCGCGATAGGACCGCTGGCCCTGGTCGAAGATCTGCACGTGGCCGGGGCAGTTCATCGGCTTGAGGCTGAGGGTCTCGCCCTCGACCGTCTCGCAGACGAACATATTGGGCCGGTATTTCTCCCAGTGGCCCGACTTCTCCCAGAAGGTCCGGTCCAGCACCTGGGGCGTCTTGACCTCGACATAGCCGGCGGCGTCCAGCCGGCGGCGCATATAGTCCTCCAGCACCCGCCACAGCACCCAGCCCTTGGGATGCCAGAAGACCATGCCGCGGCCCTCTTCCTGCATGTGGAAGAGCTCCATCTGCCGGCCGATCTTGCGGTGGTCGCGCTTCTCGGCCTCCTCGATGCGCAGCAGATAGGCGTCCAGATCCTCCTTCGAGGCCCAGGCGGTGGCATAGATGCGCTGCAACTGGGCGTTGCGGTGGTCACCGCGCCAGTAGGCCCCGGCCAGCTTGGTCAGTTTGAAGGCCTTGCCGACGAATTTGGTCGAGGGGAAATGCGGCCCGCGGCACAGGTCCTTCCAGTCGCCCTGGTAGTAGACGCTGATGTCCTCGCCCTCGGGCAGGTCGCGGATGATCTCGGCCTTGTAGGTCTCGCCGATCGACTCGAAATGTTTGATCGCCTCGTCGCGCGGCCAGACCTCGCGGCGGATCTTCTGATCGCGGTCGACGATCTCGGCCATCTTCTTCTCGATCCTGGCGAAATCGTCGGTCGAGAAGGGCTCGTCGCGGGCGAAGTCGTAATAGAAGCCGTCCTCGATGGCCGGGCCGATCGTGACCTGGGTGCCGGGGAACAGGGCCTGGACCGCCTCGGCCATCACATGGCTGGCGTCATGGCGCAGGGTGTCCAGGGCCTCGGGGGCGTCGCGCATGATGATGCGCAGGGCCCCGGATGCGCCGACCGGAGCATCGAGGTCCAGCAATTTGCCGTCCAGCTCGATCAGGGCGGCCTTCTTGGCCAGCGAGGGCGAGATCGAGGTGGCGACATCACGGCCCGTGGCGTCGTCGGGATACTGGCGCACGGCACCGTCGGGGAATTTCAGATCGATCATGGTTCAGTCTTCTGCTTCTTGGTGGAGCGAATAGCTGATTTCGGCTGCGCCGAAACGGTTTCGCTCGTCGGAACCGGGTCGAAGCCCGATTTTCCGAAGGGATGGCATTTGCACAGGCGTTTGACGGTCAGCCAGCCGCCGCGTGCAGGTCCGTGTTCGATCAGGGCCTGGGCCGCATAGTCCGAACAGGTCGGCATGAAGCGGCACGATTGCCCGATCAGCGGGGACAGGGTCAGCTTGTAGCCCCGATGGGCCGCGCGGACGCTGCGTTCGTAAAGGGTTTTGCCGGGAGCCATGTCGGACTGCTTATCCCCCGCGCGGGGGGATGGAGCAACCGCCGTCAGGCCGCACCGGCGAGACGAGTTCGGGTGTCGGGGCCCCTGCGGGCCACGGCGGCGCGGATCGCCTCCAGCGTGGCCTCGATCGCCACAAGGGTCGAGGCGTGGCGGGCCGGGTAGTCGGCGACCTGTTTCAGGGCGCGCAGGCCCTCGAACCGGCCGGTCGGGCCCTCGCCCCCGGTCTTCAGCATGGCCAGGGTGGCGTCACGGGCGGATTCGATCTCGGCCAGGCTGGCCCCGATGATCGACTCGCCCAGTACCCCGGCCGCGGCCTGGCCGAGGGCACAGGCCTTGATGTCCTGGGCGAAGGCGGCGATCCGGCCATCGGCATCCAGCACCACGTCGACGATGGCCTTTGACCCGCACAGCTTCGCCACCCGCTCACCGGTGCCGTCCGGCGCGGCCAGGCGTCCGGCATGGGGCAGGTTGCCGGCCAGCTTCAGGATGCGGGCGCTGTAGAGATCGTCGATCATCGGACGAATATAGGCGATCAGGAGCCCTGGAGCGAGGTCCAGGTCCGGGCCGAGGCGGAGGCCGGGGCGGCCGCGCCGCTGCGGCTGTGCAGCCAGGCGACATTGCGGTCGGCCTGGTCGGGCGGCAGGTCACGGCGCAGCATCTGTTCGGCCTCGGCCAGCTTGTCCTGCAGGCCCAGGGCCATGGCCAGGTTGAGCCGCACCTGAAGACTGGCCCCCGGCTGGGCCACGGCCCGGCGCAGCAGGGTCTCGGCCGCGGCCGGATCCCCGGCGGTCAGCCAGCCGATGGCGACATTGTTGAGGATGTCGGGATTGTCGGGCGACAGGCGCAGGCCCTCGTTCCAGGCGAGACGGGCGTCCTCGGGACGGCGCACCTGCTGATAGGCGGCCCCCAGCAGCGACAGCGGCCGCCAGTCGTCGGGGCGGAGGGCACGGGCCTGTTCGAGGGCGGCGATGCCGTAGAAGGCCTGGCCGCGGGCGATATGGGCCCGACCCAGCTCCAGCAGGGCGTCATAGTTGCCCGGCTGGGACACCAGGGTCCCGGACGCGGTCTCGGCGGCCTGGTCGTAGCGGCCCATTTCGCGCAGGGCCTGGGCGGCCTTGGGTCCGGCCACGGGGTCGGCCGGATTGATCTCCATCTCGCCGGTCCAGAACAGCGACCGGGCCAGCGGGTCCATCCGCTCATAGGTGGCGCGGACGTCGGCCGGGGCCGGGGTGCGGACCGTCGGGGCAGGGGCAGGGGCGGGGCTCTGCGGCGTGACCGGGGCGGGGCGAGGGGGGGCCGCCAGGGCGGGGGCGACGCCGAGAGTCAGCGCCAGAACGGCGGAGACGGTTGCGACCTTGACGAGGGTGGGCGACATGGGAGTCATCCGTGGAAATTCCGGGCGGGCTCTCAACACTCGCGCGTTCACGTCAACCTTTGGTTAATCGACCCGAAGACGGGTCGGAAAGGCGTCGCCGATGTCCGTCCTTCATCCCGAATCGCTGGTGGCTTCTTCCGCCGGCAGCCTGCCGGTCCACGTCGTGGTCAAGGACGGGGCGCTGGACGGCGTGGGGGCGGCGACCGCGGCCTGGGCCCGGGCGCATGAGTTCACCGGCAAGGCCGGCCAGCTGCTGATCCTGCCGGGTCCCGCCGGAAGCGTGGGCGGGGCCCTGTTCGGCGCCGGCGAGACCTTTGATCCCGGCTCGGCCCGCGGACTGGCGGCGCGGCTTCCGGCCGGCCTGTGGCGGCTGGACGGGGTCAGTGCCGCCCAGGCGGAGTCGGCGGCCCTGGCCTTTGCCCTGGGCGGCTATCGTTTCGACCGCTACCGGGCACGACCCGAGGGCGCGCGACCGCAGCTGGTCGCGCCGAAGGGGATGGACGTGGCCGCCGCCCTGCGGATCGCCGCCGCCTGCGCCCTGGCCCGGGAGATGGTCGACACCCCCGCCGCCGACATGGGGCCGCTGCAGATCGAAACCATCGCCCGCGAGATTGCCGCCGGGAGCGGGGCGAGTATCGCCGTGACCGAGGGCGAGGCCCTGCTGGAGGCCAACTATCCGGCCATCCACGCGGTCGGACGGGCGGCGTCCCCGGCGCGTCAGCCCCGGATCATCGAGATCGGCTGGCAGATGGACCGGACCGACCTGCCGCTGGTGGCCCTGGTCGGCAAGGGGGTGGTGTTCGATTCCGGCGGCCTGAACATCAAGGCCGGGGCCGGGATGCGCAATATGAAGAAGGACATGGGCGGGGCGGCCCATGCCCTGGCCCTCGGGCGTCTGGTGATGCAGTCGGCCCTGCCGGTGCGGCTGGTGGTGCTGGTCGCGGCGGTCGAAAATGCCATTTCGGCGGACGCCTTCCGGCCCGGCGATGTGCTGAACAGCCGCAAGGGCCTGACGATCGAGATCGGCAATACCGACGCCGAGGGGCGACTGGTCCTGGCCGACGCCCTGTGCCGGGCCGGCGAACATGCACCGGACCTGACCCTGGACTTCGCCACCCTGACCGGCGCGGCGCGCATCGCCCTGGGGCCGGACCTGCCGCCGCTCTACACCGACGACGAGGCGCTGGCGGCCGAGCTTCTGGAGGCGGGCCGGGCGGTGGATGATCCACTGTGGCGCATGCCGCTGTGGCCGGGCTACCGCGCGGCGATCGACAGTGAACTGGCCGATATCCGCAACGATTCGGCCGCCTGGGCCCAGGCGGGCTCGGTCACGGCGGCCCTTTTCCTGCAGAAATTCGCCCCGGCGACCGGGGTCTGGGCCCATATGGACATCTTCGCCTGGAACCCGCGCGCCCGTCCCGGCTGGCCCGAAGGCGGGGCGGCCCAGGCGATGCGGGCCTGTCATGCGATGCTGGTCCGACGTTATTCGACGGCCCGTTAACGGGGTTTTTCGGTTTTCTGAGTCAAAACAAGGTTCACCTGTACGGACCCCGGTTTGACCGTTTTCGCTGCCACCCTGGACCCCCGCACCACGCTCGCCCGGCCGGATCTGGCCGAGCAGGCGCTGGAAGGACTCGTCCGGGCCGCAGCCTATCGACCGGTGACCCCGATGCAGTGCGTCGTCGCCGTCGCCCCGGTGCGGACCCGGGCCGGTTCCGACGGTGAACAGGCCGACCAGCTGGTCTTCGGCGAAGGTTTTGATGTCCTCGACCGCCGGGACGATCAGGTCTGGGGCCGGGCCCGCCGCGACGGCGTCGTCGGCTGGGTCGATGTCGCGACCCTGTCGGACACCGTCATTCTGCCGACCCACCGCATCTGCACCCTGATCAGCCCGGTCTATCCTGCCGCGACCGCCGCCGAGAGTACCGCCTCCCTGCCGCTCAACGCCCTGGTCACCATCGGCGGGTCCGATCATGGTCGTGTCGAGGTGCCGGGGGTCGGCTGGGTTGCCGTCCGTCATCTGGCGGCTCTGGACCGGTTCGACAGCGATCCGGGCGAGGCGGCCGAGCGATTCGTCGGCACCCCCTTCATGCCCGGCGGCCGCACCGCCCTGGGCACCAACTGTTCCGGCCTGGTTCAACAGGCCCTCTATGCCTGCGGTCTGGGCGGGCCGCGGTTCCGCGACGGCCAGTCTGCCCTGGGGCGTCCGGTCGAGGCGGCCACCCTGCGCCGCGGCGACCTGGTGGTCTGGGATGACCACACCGGTGTGATGATCGACGCCGACCGGATCGTGCACGCGACCAGCCACCACGGCAGCGTCACTGTCGAAACCCTGGTCGAGGCCGACGGTCGCGAACAGGCGGCCGGCTCGGGTGCCCCGTTTTTCCGCCGCGTGACCCTCTAGACAATCAAAAAGGCGGCCCGTGAGGACCGCCTTCCTGAAGTCTGATCCCGTTTCCGGGAATTACGGGGCGGCGGGCGCGGCCTGGACGGCGGCCGTATCGGCAACGCCGTCGGTCGGTGCGGCAGCACCGTCGGCGGGCGACGCAGTGACCACTTCGGCCCCGGCGACCGGCGGCTGACGTGCCGGATCGGGTGCGGGGATCGGGAAGCCGGTCGACCCCTGCGAGCGCAGATAGGCGATCAGATTGACCCGGGTCGGGGTGTCGCGCAGGCCGGCGAACGACATCTTGGTCCCGGGAATGTAACGGGCCGGGGCGGTGATGAAATGATCCAGGGCGTCCAGCGTCCAGGTCGCATCGACCGCCGTGTGACCCTTCATGGCATCGGAATAGGCGAAGCCGGCATGGCTGGCGACGGCCCGACCGACGACGCCGCTGAGATTCGGTCCGACACCGTTGGCACCGCCGGCGGCGATGGTGTGGCAGGCCTGGCAGCGCGCGAAGGCGGCCTCACCGGCGGCGAGGTCGGCGGTCGGCATCAGCGTGCCCCAGTCCGGCGGCAGCACCACTTCCGCGGCACCCCCGGCGGCCTCTTCGGGCGCGTCGACGAAATAGCCCATTTTTTCAGGGGCTTCGGTCTTATAGACCATACCGGCGACCTGTTGGACCACGAGGATGGCAAACACCGTCCCCAGGCCCGCGCCGAAAATCTTGTTCCACTTCAGATCGCCGCTCATAGCGTCGTCGCATCCCGTTTCTGGGCCCCTCCGGAAGATCGGTCACTGGCCGGTCCTGGGGGCTTATCCTTGCGTGGCCGTCTCTTACACGGTAGCGCGGCCTTCGCAAATGGCCCGAGCCTGTCGGGGCGTCGCAGGGTGAAAACAACGCCATGAACCCTCTGGTCCTGATCCCCGCGCGGATGGCCGCGACCCGGCTGCCGGACAAGCCCCTGGCTGATATCGGCGGGGTGCCGATGATCGTGCGGGCCTGGCGTCAGGCCGTCGCTTCGGGCCTGCCGGTGGCCGTGGCCGCCGGCGATCCCGAGATCGTCGCGGCGATCGAATCCGCCGGTGGACGGGCTGTGCTGACCGATCCGGACCTGCCGTCCGGCTCGGACCGGATCCGCGCCGCGCTCGAGGCGATCGATCCGGACGGCCGCCACGATGCGGTGATCAATCTGCAGGGCGACATGCCCTTCGCCGATCCGGGACTGGCCACGGCCTGCGCCGCCCTGCTGCACGGCCAGCCGGACTGCGACATCGCGACGCTGATCGCGCCCGAGGCTGAGGTCGGCGACCGGTCGAACCCGGATGTGGTCAAGGCCGTGGTCGCCCTGGCCGAAGGCGAACACCATGGCCGGGCCCTGTATTTCACCCGCTCGACCCTGTTCGGGGACGGACCGGTGTGGCGGCATGTCGGCCTGTACGGCTACCGGCGCGAGGCGCTGATGCGATTCTGCGCCGCCCCGCCGTCGCCGCTGGAGCGGCGCGAGAAGCTGGAGCAGCTGCGGGCGCTGGAGATGGGGCTGTCGATCTGGGCCGCGGTGATTCCCGAGGCCCCGCTGTCGGTCGACAATGCCGACGACCTGGCCGCGGCCCGGGCCCTGGCGGTCGCAGGCTAGACCTCGAAGCCGTCGACCCAGGCCTGCAGCAAGGTGCGGGCGATGGCCACGCGCGGCGGGGCCTTGATGGCCGGATGGGTGCCGGCCAGGACGGCGCGGGCCTCGTCCCGGGTCAGCCAGGCTACGGCTTCCAGCTCGGTCTGGTCCGGGGCGGCATTGTCGTCGGAAACCTCGGCGATCAGGCCGATCATCAGCTGCGACGGAAACGGCCACGGTTGGCTGGAGTGGTAGCGCACCGCCGTCACCGTCAGGCCCGCCTCTTCCTCGATCTCGCGGGCGCAGGCTTCCTCGATTGATTCGCCGGGCTCCAGAAAGCCGGCCAGGGCCGACATCCGGCCTTCGGGCCAGGCGGCCTGACGGCCCAGCAGGCACCGATCGCCGTCCGGCGATTTGAACACCGGCAGCATGATGGTGACCGGGTCGACGCGCGGGAAATGCTCGACCCGGCAGGCCGGGCAGATGCGCTTCCAGCCGCCGCAGGCATTTTCGGACTCGATCCCGCAGGCCGCACAGAAGCCGTGGCGGCGGCGCCAGTCGAACAGGGATTTCGACACACCCGCCATGGCGGCGTCCGCCCCGCTGAGCAGGCCGGCGGCCTCGCGCATTTCGGTGAAGGTGCCCAGACCGGCGGCGGGACCGACGGTCGGGTCGATCGAGCCCTCGAACTCGATGGCGAAGACCGGCGCGTCCTTCCACAGGCCCAGGAACAGTTCCCGGTCGGGTACCAGGTCGCGGGCGTGGGGCAGGGACAGCCAGGTCAGGCGCGGCCCGTCGGCATGATCCTCCAGCAGGGGGCGGCCTTCCCATAGCGCCATGGCCAGGGCGTCGGGCCGTTCGGCCTGTTCGGCCAGCCAGCGGGGGTCGTTGCGCAGGTCACCGGCCCGGTTGAGGGGATTGCCGGCGAAGGTGTTGGTGGCGGGAAGGGACATGGGGCCATCCATAGCCTCAAGCGGTTGTTGGCGGGAGGTGTCTTGATCTCGCCCTCATGAACCGCGATATAGGCCTTGGAGATCGCGGGCGAAGGTTTCGCCAATCTGGTCAGGGCCGGAAGGCAGCAGCCACAACGAATTCCCCTTCGGGTCGCGGTCTCCACCTCCTCTCTTTTTAGGGCGCGATTGCCGACGACGCGGTCGTCGGCTGCCTGAGCGCGCATTTGGGCGCTATCACTCGTCGCGCGGCGGCCTGCTGCTTGAGCGCGTGTCGGGCGCTTGCCGCGCGCCGGGAGAAACCCCACCTGAAGTTTCCCGGATATGCACAGGAGCCCCCCATGACCGACCTCGACACCCCCGTCTGGTTCATCACCGGCTGTTCGACCGGCTTCGGCCGGGATCTGGCGGCGGCGGTGCTGGCCCGGGGTTATCGGGCCGTGGTCACGGCGCGCAACGTCAACCAGCTGGCCGATGTCGTCGACGGCTATGAGGACCAGGCCCTGGCCCTGACCCTGGACGTCACCGACCGCGACCAGGCCGAGGCGGCGGTCAAGGCGGCCATCGCCCGGTTCGGCCGCATCGACGTGCTCGTGAACAATGCCGGCATCGGCTATTTCGCGGCGATCGAGGAAAGCGACGAGGCCGAGGTCCGGCGCATGTTCGAGGTCAATGTCTTCGGCCTGTCGCGGATGATCCATCTGGTCCTGCCGGGCATGCGCGCACAGCGCAGCGGCACCATCGTCAACATCTCCTCGATCGGCGGTATCCGCGCCTTCCCGGCGGTCGGCTATTACAACGGCACCAAATTCGCGGTGGAGGGCATTTCCGAGGCCCTGTCGCAGGAGGTCGCGCCGCTGGGCATCAAGGTGCTGATCGTCGAACCCTCGGGCTTCCGCACCGACTGGGCCGGCCGTTCGGCCAATGAGACCCAACATCCGATCGCCGACTATGACGCCACCGCCGGGCGCAACAAGGGCACGATCCGCAGCTATTCCGGGGCCCAGCCGGGCGATCCGAAACGCGCGGTGGCGGCCATCATCAAGGCCGTCGAGGCGAAGAATCCGCCCCTGCGCCTGCTGCTGGGCAAGGCGGCCCTGGTCGGGGCGCGCGGCAAGATCGAGATGCTGCGGACCGATTTCGACGCCTGGGCCGCGGTCACCGAGGGGGCCGACTTCCCCGAGGGCGAGGGCTAGAGTCACACCGCCCCCGGATTCCGTCGCATCGGCCCTTCGCGAGGGGGGCTGACTCGCGGTAAGACCTCCCCATGACCGACGTCGACGCGAATCCCGATGGCCCTCCGTGGGAGGAGGACGCCCCCGAGCGGGACGACAATACCGACGACATGTTCGGGGCCCCGGCGGCCGCCGCTGTCGTCGCGCCGGAGGCTGGGGCTGCGCCGGTCGTGGCCGCGGCGGCTGTGGCTGTGTCGGCCGCCGATGACGGACCGGCCGCCCATGTCGATGACGGGGCCGCCTATACGGTGCTGGCGCGCAAATACCGCCCGCGCACCTTCGAGGACCTGATCGGCCAGGAGGCGATGGTGCGCACCCTGACCAACGCCTTCGCCAGCGGCCGCATCGCCCATGCCTTCATGCTGACCGGGGTGCGCGGGGTCGGCAAGACGACCACCGCCCGCCTGCTGGCCCGGGCCCTGAACAACCAGAGCGACACCATCGACCGCCCGTCCCTGGCCCTGAGCGCCAACGGCCGGCACGACGCGGCCATCATGGCCGGCCAGCATATGGATGTGATGGAGCTGGACGCCGCCTCCCACACCGGTGTCAACGATATCCGCGATATCCTCGAGAGCGTCCGCTACGGCCCGGTCGAGGCCCGCTACAAGGTCTATGTGCTCGATGAGGTGCACATGCTGTCGAACCAGGCCTTCAACGCCCTGCTGAAGACGCTGGAAGAGCCGCCGCCGCACGCCAAATTCATCTTCGCCACCACCGAGATCCGCAAGGTGCCGGTGACCATCCTCAGTCGCTGCCAGCGCTTCGACCTGCGCCGGGTCGAGCCCGAGGTCCTGGTCGGCCATCTGGAGCGGATCTCGGCCCGCGAGGGCATGACCATCGAGTCGGACGCCCTGGCCCTGATCGCCCGCGCCGCCGAGGGCTCCGTGCGCGATGGTCTCAGCCTGCTGGATCAGGCCCTGGTCCAGGGCGAACGCGGCGAGACGGTCAAGACCGAGACCGTGCGCGACATGCTGGGCCTGGCCGACCGTAGCCAGACCATCGCCCTGTTCGAAAGCATCATGGCCGGGCGCACGCCCGAGGCGCTGGAGAATTTCCGCACCCTGTACGGCTACGGTGCCGATCCGGTCCAGGTCACCAACGACCTGCTGGAACATTGCCACGCCGCCTCGGTGGCCAAGATGCTGGGCCCCAACGCCACCCGCCTGCCCAATGACCAGGCCCAGAAGCTGGCCGCCCTCGGGGCCGCCCTGTCCGCCGGCACCCTGGCCCGCGTCTGGCAGATGCTGCTGAAGGCGCTGGACGAGGTGCGGCGCGCGCCCAGCCCGGCCGATGCGGTCGAGATGGCCATCGTCCGCCTGGCCTATGCCGCCGACCTGCCCGGCCCGGAAGAGGCTCTGAAGGCCCTGCGTGACGGCGATCCGACGGCCGGGGGCGGTGGCGCGGGCCCGCGCGGCGGCGGCGGTGGTGGCGGTGGTGGAGCCTCGGCCCAGCTGGCCGTGCGTCAGGCCGTGGCCCCGGCCTTGCCCGATCCCCAGACCTTCGAGGCCACCGTCGCCCTGATCGGCGAGAAGCGCGAGATCAGCCTGCAGATGGACGTGCAGCGCTACGTCAAGCCGGTGCATTTCAGGCCGGGGGCCATCACCTATGAGAGTGGACCCGGGGCGCCGTTCGATCTGGCGCGACGTCTGGCCAGCCGGTTGAAGGAATGGACCGGCCGCACCTGGCTGATCGCCGCCAACGGCTCGGGCGGGGGCGAGACCCTGATCGAGGGCGAGAAGCGCGGCCGGGCCGAGGAACGGGCCGCGGTCGAGGCCGATCCGTTCGTCATGGCCGTGCTGGAAGCCTTCCCCGGCGCGAAACTGGGCGAGATCCGCACCCTGGCCCCGGCCGTCGAAATGCCGGCCATTCCCGATGACGGCGAGACCGACGAGGATTGAGCCGCCCCCCTGTCACTGACCGTTCCAAGGACCTATCTAGAGCCCATGACAGACCTCAATGCCCTGATGCAGCAGGCCCAGGCGATGCAGCAAAAGCTGCAGGACGCCCAGGCGAAAATGACCGAAACCACCGCCAGCGGCACCAGCGGCGGGGGTCTGGTGACCATCGCCCTGAAGGGGCCGGGCGACATCACCGCCGTGACCATCGACGACAGTCTGATGGTCGCCGGCGAGAGCGAGATCCTGGCCGATCTGGTCATGGCCGCCCATGCCGACGCCAAACGCAAGCTGGACGAGGCCAACACCGCCCTGATGCGCGAGGCCGCCGGGCCGATGGCCGGGATGAACATCCCCGGCATGCCGAAACTGTTCTGACTTGGCCGCCTCGGCCGGGCCGGAAATCGAACGGCTGATCAGCCTGCTGGCCAAGCTGCCGGGCCTGGGTCCGCGCTCGGCCCGCCGCGCCGCCCTGGCCCTGCTGAAGCGGCGCGAACAGCTGCTGGTGCCCCTCGCCGCCGCCCTGCAGGAGACGGCCGACAAGGTCACCTCCTGCTCGGTGTGCGGCGCGCCCGACACTCGCGATCCCTGTTCCATCTGTTCCGACGGCGCGCGCGACAATGCGTTGATCTGTGTGGTCGAGGAGGCCGGGGCCCTGTGGGCCATGGAGCGCTCCGGGGCCTTTCGCGGCAAATACC
This sequence comes from Brevundimonas sp., assembly GCF_029945885.1. Lineage (GTDB taxonomy): Bacteria > Pseudomonadota > Alphaproteobacteria > Caulobacterales > Caulobacteraceae > Brevundimonas. Next base: position 424,662 of record NZ_JAQSDK010000037.1, on the reverse strand, counting down.
ATGTGCTTGGCGGCCTGTTGTCGGCCCTGGACGGGGTCGGACCCGAGGCCCTGCGCATCGCCGAACTGACCGGCCGGGTGCGCGGCGGCGAGGTGCGCGAGGTGGTGCTGGCCCTGCCGGCCACCGTCGACGGCCAGACCACCGCCCACTATATCGCCGAGCGGCTGACCGGGACCGGCAATTCGGTGGCGGTGACCTCCCTGGCCCGCGGCGTGCCGGTCGGCGGCGACCTGGACTGGCTGGACGACGGCACCATCGTCCAGGCCATGCGGGCACGACGGCCGGCCTAGGGTTTCACCCGACTGCCGACCCGGGCATGCCGGTGGTGGTGCGGAATGCGGACTCGGGGAAGGTCTGCTTTGGGGGGTGGGCTCAACTGATCGCTGCAACACACGCGGCGAAGGTCTCTGCTGGCGTCCGATAGAGCAAGGTCTTTCTGGGCCGCTCGTTGAGCTGCCGGGCGATGGCGCTGAGCTGGGCCTGGCTGTGCAGGGACAGGTCGGTTCCGTGGGGCAGATACTGGCGCAGCAGCCGGTTGGTGTTCTCGTTCGAACCGCGCTGCCATGGTGACCGGGGATCGCAGAAGTAGACGGCGACGTCGGCGGCCATCGCCAGCCGCTTGTGGTCAGCCAGCTCCTTGCCCCGGTCCCAGGTCAGGGACCGGTAAAGCTCGCGAGGCAGTTTCCTTGACTGTTTAATCAGGGCGGTGACGACGCTTTCGGTGTCCTTGTTGGCGACCTTGACCAGCATGACGTAGCGCGAGTGGCGCTCGACCAGGGTGGCGACGTAGCTGTTGCGGGACCCGCCGATCAGGTCGCCTTCCCAGTGGCCGGGGACGGCGCGATCCTCGACGCAGGCGGGCCGTTCGCTGATGGAGACGGCGTCCCTGATCTGGCCCAGGCCGTTCCGCTTCAGGCTGGCGTGTCGGGAACGGCGGATGGTCCGCCGGGCCCGGAGGTGCTCAAGCAGCTCCTTCTTCAGCACCCCTCGGGTCTGGATGAACAGGCTGCGATAGATGGTTTCGTGCGACACCTGATTGTGCGGCTCCCCGGGCCAGGTGCGCCTGAGCCAGCCGGCGATCTGCTCGGGCGACCAGTTCCGCCGCAGCTTGGCCGATACTGTCCGGGCCAGGGCCGGTCGGCAAGCCAGCTTGCAGCGTTTGGGGCACCGCGCCCGGTCCCACGCCGCCTGATCCGACCGTGTCGCCCGATACCGCTCAGGCCCGCCGTTGCGCAGAACCTCGCGGCTGATCGTCGATGCCGATCGACCCAGTGACCGGGCGATCCCACGCAGCGAGCAGCGGGTGCTGAGCCCCCGGGAGATTTCCTCCCGCTCGCCCAGACTGAGGGCTCGCGAAGCCCGTTTGCGGTCCGGAGGCCGGATGCCGCCCGTCGGCGAAAGCACCGAGAACACCGACGAGGACTCGCGATCAAACCGTCGCCCGATCGAACTCATCGACTCGCCGGCCTTCCAGCGATCCCAGATCTCAGCCCGTTGGGCCGCCGAGTAATAGATGCGACGCCGCTGCTTCATGACCCACGCTCCATCTCCGAAGAAAAGCTAGCGTGTTGCGGTCACCGGTTGAGCCCACCGTCGAAAGCCGTCATTCACCTTGGTCCTTGCGGACCGGTCTCGCTTACCCAAAGCTCACGTCTCCGAGCTACCGGTGCAACCAAGGTTCTGACTGATGTTTTCCATTCGACAAACCCTGTGCGCGACCGTTGCGGCCCTTTCAGCTTGTGGGTCGGCGAATGCGACCGTTCAAACACCGGGGACCTTCGCTGGAATTTCGTCAGATGCAGCGTGTTCCGTCGCCGATTTGCGACCGCCGTTCGACTTCTCGAAGCCGGTGATCGTCGGCGAGTTTCACGGGACTGAGCAGTCAGGCTCTGTTGTGACAGCATTGATTTGTTCAGCGATCACCTCAGGCCGATCCGTCAGCTTGGCGGTCGAGATGCCACCGCAGGCCGTTGAGGATGTCTATAGCGGACCGGTCACAAACCAATTCTGGCAATCACATCCTGACGGGCGAGCCTCGATGGCGATGCGGCGACTGCTGATCTCCCTCAGCAATCTACGGAGATCGGGTGCGCTAGAGGTCGTAGGTTTCATGGGGGAAACCGTCTCAGACGAATCATCCGATTTCGCTTCCGCCGAACGCATTCGCAGGGGTGTCCGTCCTGGCGATGCCGTAATCGTCCTCGTGGGCAACTACCATGCTCGACGGGCCACCGAGCCATCAGGTCAGGATACGCTCCCATCGGTGCTTGGCGATGTTGTAAACATCAATATCGCGAACAGCCTGCCGGGGACCGCGTGGGCTTGCATGCCAGAATGTGAAGTTCACGCCATGAGCGGTTCGTCCGGGAGATTGCCGCTCGGCATCAGCCCTGTCTCTGCTGCTAATGGGTTCGATTATTATTTTGTCGTGGAAACCTTCACGCCGTCAGAACCCTTCTGACTGGCACGGCTCGCAGGATTGCAATGTCCGCAATGGGTCGGGAGCCGTCAGTCGCCTAAGGGCGGAAAGCGGACATAGGCGAACCGCCCGCCTATTGGGCGTTGAGGTCCGAACTCACACGCTGGAGAATCGTCATCGCTCTCGCCCGAGCTTTATTCGTCCGTCTCCTCTGACGTGCAGCTTTCAACTCAAATGGCAACCTAACCAAAGAAGCGGCCATGAGAGCGATAAAACCTAAGTATTGGTAGGATAAAACATCGCGATTTTCCGCAATAAAGGAAATCCAAAACGCGACACCAGCACAAAGGTAAAAGGTCACAATCACAAACGTGACAGGGATCGGGTAGAGACTGCGCTGATTGTATGTTGGCTCCATTCTTTTGAACCTAAGCAAAAATGGCTGTTTTGCAATCATGGGACGCAAACGACGGATGTCCGCTCAGGGTCGGAAGCCGCCCGTCGCCTAGGGGGGAGAACCGGACCTGGGCGTTTCAGCGCATATGCGGCTGACAATCCCGGTCAACGCGCGGTGGCTCAATAGAAGCCGCTGTCATCATAGGGAGGGTCGGGTTTCGGGTTCCGCTCTAAGTCGCGATTCCGTTTTCTGATCAGCACTTGTAGCTGTTCTGCCGGGGCTTTTGAGCGACGGACCGCGAAAGCGATTACGGCGACCAAAATAATCAGCCCTGCCCAGATCATTTCTCGGCCCCGGGTTCCGACGTGGGCGCAGTAGCCACCCGCACCTTCTCATCGAAAGCGATTTCGTCCTCGTCGATTTCCAGTTCGCGGTTGAGGTTGTCCATTGTCATCCCGCCATGTTGTCGATCTTGCTGATCGATACAAGGCAGGGTCCGCAACGGGTCGGAAGCCGCCCTCACGCCCGAACCTGACGCCCCCGCCCCCTACACTCCGCCCACCGCAACCCTGCGGCAGCCGGCGCAAATTCCCCCGTGACCCCCGCTCACCGCCCCCTTCGATCCGTTCCCGTCCTCCCCGCCCCTCCGGGCGATGTGGACTCAGTGGACCCAGTGGACCGAGTGGACCCTGTTTTTCCGTTCACCCCCGCCGGCGACTCCCGGTAAGGAACGGAGCATGAACGCCAATCTGATCCTTGCCGTCGCCGCCGCGATCGTCGCCGTCATGGCCCTGTTCTGGGCCCTGATGGAGCGGCGTCGCGCCACCGCCGCCGAGACCCGGGCCTGGGAGCTGCGCGAACGCTATGCCGAGACCGAGGCCCGCATGCGGCTGTTCGAGGACCAGGCCGCCACCTCGACCGAACTGTTGCGCGCCCAGGCGGCCCAGACCGCCAGTACGGCGGCCAATACCGTGGCCGAGGAACTGCTGAAACGCACCGACGAGACCTTCCGCAATCGCGAACTGATGGCGCAACAGCGGATGGAGGCCCAGCTGAAGCCCGTGGCCGACACGCTGAAACTGTTCCAGGAACACGTCACCGCCCTGGAGAAGACCCGCAACGAGGAAACCGGCGGGCTGAAGGAGCAGCTGGCCCTGCTGATGACCGCCTCGACCGCCACCCGCGACGAGGCCCGGCGCCTGACCGAGGCCCTGCGCGGCAATACCGGGCGGCGCGGGCGCTGGGGCGAACAGACCTGCCGCAATGTGCTGGAGGCCGCGGGCATGGCCGGCCGGTTCGATTTCGAGGAACAGACCTCCTCGGCCAATGAGGAGGGGCGGCAATCGCGGCCCGACTTCATCGTGCGCCTGCCCGGCGGCGGCATGTTCGTGATCGACGCCAAGGTCTCCCTGGCCTTCGTCGATGAGTCGGACGGCGATGACGAGGCCCAGCGCACCGCCGCCTCTGTGCGCACCGCCGCCAGTATGAAGACCCACGTCCGCCAGCTGTCGTCCAAGGCCTATCAGGACCAGTTCAAGCCCAGCCCCGATTTCGTCGTCATGTTCGTGCCCGGCGACGCCTTCCTGGCCGCGGCCCTGGACCATGAGCCCGACCTGATGACCACGGCGATGAGCTCGCGGGTGGTGATCGTGACGCCGACGACCCTGTTCGCCCTGTGCAAGGCGGTGGCCTACGGCTGGCGCGCCGACGAACAGGCCCGCAATGCCGAGGAGGTCGCGAAACTGGGCAAGGAGCTCTACAAACGCCTGTCGGTGATGGGCGGCCACGCCGCCGCCGTCGGCCGGGCCCTGGACACGGCCGTCGGCAAATACAACCAGTTCGTCGGCTCGCTGGAGAGCCAGGTCATGGTCTCGGCCCGCCGCTTCGAGGATCTGCAGGTCGATCACGAGGGCAAGGAGATGCCGGTCCTGCCGGCACTGGAGTCGACGCCGCGCAGCCTGAGCCGGCCCGAGCTGCTGGCCGGAACCCCGGACACCGTCGCGGAGCCGAAAACCCGCCAGACCCTGGAATAGGACAAGGCGGCTTGTCGTTATGACAAGGCCGCTTGACATGGGTGCTGCGTGGTGTAAAACACACTTGTCAAAACGACGAGGGTACTTTCCATGAACAAAAACCTGACCCCCCTGATTGTCCGGTCGCTGATCGGCCTGCTGGCCGTCATGGTCGTGGCCTTCGTCGTCGGCATCGCCGTCGGCTACCTGTCCGCCAGCGGCGCGATCGATCAGGACCAGGCCACGGTCTGGGTCATCGGCATCATCGCCGCCGCCCTGATGGCCGGCGGCATGGTCATCTCCGTCGCCTGGATGCGCTCGATCGACGAGGCCGCGCGTGAGGCCCACAAGGCCGCCTGGTTCTGGGGCGGCTGTGGCGGCATGCTGGCGTGCGGGCCCCTCTTCGTCCTGGCGACCCTGCCACAGGCCCGCCGCTGGACCGTGCCCTCAATGTTCGAGGGCCGCACCGATCCCGCCGCCTATGCCGCCACCGGGGCCTTCGCCGTGCTGCTGGTGATGATCCTCGGCTATACGATCGTCTGGGCCTGGTGGTGGTGGCGCCGTCGATGAGGGCCCGGTCATGAACAACCGTCTCAAGATCCTGCGCGCCGAACGCGACTGGAGCCAGGCCGACCTGGCCGAACAGCTCGGGGTCTCGCGCCAGACCGTCAATGCGCTGGAGACCGGCCGCTACGACCCGTCCCTGCCGCTCGCCTTCAAGATTGCCCGCGTCTTCGACCAACCCATTGAATCCATCTTTTCCGACACAGGAGCCGGATCATGACGACCCTGACCGACACCCCGAAGCCGCCCCTGGCCCTCAGGATCCTGGGCATCGTCACCCTCGGGGGGCTGGGCGCGCTCACCGGCTACGGGGTCACCCAAATCGCCCTGATGCGGGACCAGACCTGGGCCGACAGCCTGGCCACGGCCATGGCGGTGGCCCTGCTGGCCATCGCCGCCCTGAGCATCATCACCCTGGCGCGACGGCCCTCCACCGTCCCCCGGGCCTGCGGGTTCCTTCAGATCGCCGTCTTCCTGCTGGCCGGGGCGATGTTGCTTCTGCCCATGTTCGGTCCGGCCTGGGCCAACGCCGATGTCGTGTTCGGCGGGATCGTCGTCCTGTCGGTCCTGCAGGGCGTCGCCAACCTGATGCTGTGGCGCGCGGCCGACGAAATGCTGCGCCGGATCATGGCCGAGACCGCCGCCACCGCCTTCTGGGTGCTGCAGACTGCCCTGTTCCTCTATGCCGCCGCCGAACGGCTGGGCCTGGTCGGAACCGTCAGCGGCTGGGGCCTGATCGGCATCCTGATGGCCGTCTATCTGCTGGCCTCGATCGTCGCCTCGGCCCGACGCGGCATTCACTGACCGCCGACGGCCTCATCCTCGCCCCTCTCCATCTTCACCCTGTTCCAAAGGATCATCCCATGACGTTCGTCTCGCTTCTCAAATCTTCCGCCGGCCGGATCACCCGCGTCGCGGCGGGCACGGCCCTCGGGTTCGGCCTCACGCTCAGCCTGCTGACCGCGCCGGGGCAGGCCCTTGCCCAGACCGCCGCTCCGCAAGCCGTTCTGCCCGCCCAGGGCAACGGTCCGGCCCTGTGGGTCATCCGCGACGCCGACTCGACCATCTATCTGTTCGGCACGGTGCATGTGCTGCGCCCGGACACCGCCTGGCAGACCGACCGCGTCGATGCGGCTCTCGACAGCGCCTCGCGGCTGATCCTCGAGGTCGCCAACCCGGATGACCAGGCGGCGGCCATGCCCCTGATCCAGCAGTACGGCATCTCGCCCCAGACCCCGCTGTCCACCCTTCTGACCGCGGATGAGCTGGCGGCGCTGGACACCGCCGCCCGCACCATGGGGATGACGGCGGCCCAGCTGGATCCGCTGCGGCCCTGGCTGGCGGCCCTGACCCTGTCGGTCGCGCCGATGACCCGGGCCGGCTACGATCCGCGGTCGGGCGTCGACCTGCTGCTGAAAGCGCGGATGGAGGCGGCCGGCAAGCCGGTGGACGGGTTCGAGACCCTGGACGAACAGATCCGCCTCCTGGCGGGCTTCCCCGAGACGGGTCAGCTGGACTTCCTGCGCAGCACGCTCGATGATTTCGAGGATGCGACCACCGAGCTCGGTCGGCTGGTCTCGGCCTGGGCCGACGGCGACGTCGCGGCGATCAATGCGGTCGGGGTCGAGCCGATGCGGGACGCCAGCGCGCTGATGTACCAGTCGCTGCTGGTCGACCGGAACGTCAACTGGGCGGGCCAGATCCAGACCCTGCTGGACGGTTCCGGCACGGTCTTCATCGCCGTCGGGGCCGCCCATCTGGCCGGGGAGGACAGCGTTCAGGTCCAGCTGGCCCAGCGGGGTGTCACGGTCGAGCGGGTTCCGAACTAGGTCGCCGCGTCCGCAAACAGGAAGGGCCCGGCCGCTGTGATGCGGTCGGGCCTTTGCTGTCTGGCCGGGTCCCGGTCTAGCGGAAGGCGCAGCCGGACTTGAGGCCGAACGCCCTGAACACCAGGGCGGCCGGGCAGAAGCCGGTAAAGGCCGACTGGATCAGGTTCAGGCCGGCGAAGACCGTCAGGGCGCTCCACCACGGATTCACCGTCAGGCTGAGCGCCACGCTGACCAGGATGACGGTGCCTGCGAAGGCGAGGACGGCGCGGTCGAGGTTCATGCTTGATCTCCGGACGGGGTCGATGAGGGTTCCTTGAGGCGGTGGGCCCCGATCAGGTCGAGGGCCAGTCGCTCATAGAAGGGCACGCTCTCGCCGCGCTTGACCTTGCCGATGAAATATTTCTCGAACCCGACCTTGGCGAGGTGGACCCATTTGCCGCTGGCCGCCCAGTTGATGTTGCGCGGCGGAATCTGGGGCTGGGCGAAGAAGGCCACGCCGCCGTCGCCGAAATCAGCCAGGCAGATGGCGTTCCAGGTCGCTTCGTTGGTCGGCTCCTGGCCGTTGATTTCCTGGCGCAGATTGTGGGCGATGGCCGTGACCATACTCTCGATCATGAAGCCGGTCTTGGGCACGCCGACCGGCACCGGCGTCGGGCCGACCGGCGGGATGGCGACGCAGACGCCCAGCGAATAGACGTTGTGGAAGGTCGGGTTGCGCTGGTGTTTATCGGCGAGAATGAAGCCGCGTGGATTGACCAGCCCCTCGACCCCGCGGACGGCGGCCACCCCGCGGAACGGCGGCAGCATCATCGAATAGGTGAAGGGCAGGGCGTGGTTCGCCTTGATCGAGCCGTCGTCATCAATGGCCTCGACATGCATCATGCCGGCCTCGACCTTTTTCACCCGGGCGCTGGTGATCCATTTGATGTGGCGGTTGCGCATCTCGCTCTCGAGCAGGCCGCGGGTGTCGCCCACGCCGTCGAGGCCGAGGTGGCCGATATAGGGTTCGGAGGTGACGAAGGTCATCGGCACCCGGTCACGGACCTTGCGACGCCGCAGTTCGGTGTCGAGGATCAGGGCGAACTCATAGGCCGGGCCGAAGCAGGAGGCCCCCTGGACGGCCCCGATAATGACCGGGCCGGGATTGGCGGCCAGGGCGTCGAAGGCGTCGGCGGCGACCTCGGCGTGATCGACGTGGCAGACCGACTGGGTAAAGCCGGGCGTCGGGCCCAGACCCTCGATCTCGTCGAAGGCCAGTTCCGGGCCCGTGGCGATGACCAGATAGTCGTAGTCGAGAACCCCGCCGTCACCGAGATCGATCTGGTTGTCGGCCGGCCGGACGCCGGAGCAGCCCTGCGGCAGCAGGCGGATGTCGCGCTTGCGGAAGACCGGCTCCAGCTGGACTTCGATCGCCTCGCGCTTGCGCCAGCGGACGGCGACCCAGGGGTTGGACGGCACGAAATGGAAGGTGGAGCCCCGGTTCACCACGGTCACGTCGGCCGCATAGCCGAGGGCGTCCTTGATCTCGAAGGCGGCGACAGTGCCGCCGAGACCTGCGCCGAGAATGACGACATGGGGTTTCTTGCTGTCGGCCATTGGCCTGGCTCCCTGTGATGGTGGCGCGCCGATCGTCGACGACCCTTGACGATTACAACATCAACATAATATATGCAAATACGAAACTAATAGTACCCTGCCGACCTCGGCGACAACCAATCAGACCCCAGCGGGAGCCTGCCAGCGATGATCCAGATCAAGGACGTCAAGACTTTTTCGGCCAAGGATGTTCATGCTGCCCACGCGGCGGGGCAGGTCCTGATCGTCGATGTTCGAGAGTCGGGCGAGTTCGCGGCCGAGCGGATCACCGGCGCAATCAACCGGCCGCTGTCGAGCCTCGATCCGGCCCTGTTGGCGGAAATCGCCGATCCGGCGTCGGTCGTGTTCCAGTGCGGTTCCGGCGTAAGGTCGCTGAAGGCCATTCACCTCTGCCGCGCGGCCGGGGTGGCGGTCGACAGCCATATGGATGGCGGCATCGGCGGCTGGAAGGCTGACGGCCTGCCGACGGAACGGCCCGGCGGATTCCGGTAGCAGGAGTGAAGATCATGCGGCTGTCGCTGAACCCCGGGCTGAACCGGATCGCTGCCGTGGCCCTGCTGGGCCTGGCGCTGGGCGTGGCGGGCTGCAGTGCCCCGACTCCCCCGGCCGAAGCCCCGGCCGTCCCCGAGGCCGCGGGTGGTCTCGCTGTGGCTTCCCGCAACATCGCCGACATGAAGCCGGTCGCCGGTGAGGTCACGACCCGCGACATGGGCATGGCCACGGCCCGGATCGGCGGCACCCTGGTGCGGCTGAACGTGCGCGAGGGCGCGACGGTCGGTGCCGGTCAGGTGATCGGGATCGTTCGCGATGACCGGATCAATCTGCAGACGGCCGGGTTCGAGGCCATGGTCCGGGCCGCCGAGGCCGAGGCCGAGCGGGCCCGGGCCGACCTGGCCCGGACCCGGACCCTGTTCGATCGCGGCATCTATGCCCAGGCCAAACTGGATCAGATGGCCGCCGCGGCACGGGCCGCGGAGGGTAATCTGGAAGCGGCGCGGGCCCAGCGGGCCGCCAGTGCCGAGTCTGGAGCCCAGGGGGCCATCCTGGCCCCGACGGCCGGTCGGGTGCTGAAGGCTGATGTGCCGGTCGGTTCGGTGGTGATGCCGGGCCAGTCGATCGCCACGGTGACCTCGGGCCCCCTGGTGGTGCGGGTGCAGCTGCCTGAGGGCCAGGCGCGGGCCCTGCGGGTCGGCACCCGGGTCGAGATGACCCCGAACGGCCCCGGCGGCGATGTCGTCATGGCCCAGGTCGCCCAGGTCTATCCGGCCGTGGACGCCGGCCAGGTGGTGGCCGACATCGACGCGTCGGGTCTCGATGCCAGCCTGATCGGGCGGCGCATCGGTGTGCGCCTGCCGGTCGGCGAGCGCCAGGCGATCGTCATTCCGGCGACCTATGTCGTGAGCCGGTTCGGTGTCGACTATGTGCGTCTGGTGCGGCGCGGGACGGTGGCGGATACGCCGGTCCAGATTGCGCCGGGCCCGTCGGTCTCCGAGGTTGAGGTGTTGAGTGGCCTGGTCGCCGGTGACCGGATCGTCGCTCCGGCGGGGACGGCCCGATGAACCTCGGCTTCTCCGGGCGGCTGACGGCCGCGACGATCAAATCCCCCCTGACCCCGCTGATCCTGATCGCCGCCCTGGCGGTCGGCCTGCTGGCCCTGCTCAGTATCCCGCGCGAGGAGGAGCCGCAGATCAGCGTGCCGATGATCGATATCATCGCCATGGCCCCGGGCCTGTCGGCCCCCGATGCGGTGGAGCTGGTCGGCAAGCCGCTGGAAGCCATCGTCAAATCGATCCCCGACGTCGAGCACGTCTATACGTTCGCCGACGACGACCAGGTCATGGTCGTGGCCCGGTTCAAGGTCGGGACCCATCCGGACAACGCCATCGTCCGGGTCAATGAGCGGATCCAGGCCAATATGGACCGGATTCCGGTCGGGATCGTGCCGCCCCTGATCCAGGTCAAGGGCATCAATGATGTACCGATGCTGACCCTGACCCTGTCGCCGGACGCCGCCAATGCCGGGCGCTGGGACGAGGCCACCCTGCGGCTGATCGCCGACCAGTTGCAGACGGAGGTGTCCAAGGTCACCGACATCGGCACCACCTATATCGTCGGCGGCCAGCCGGAAGAGATCCGGGTCGAGCCCGATCCGGCGCGCCTGGCGCTGCACGGTGTATCACTGGGCGCGCTGATCGATACGGTACGCCAGGCCAACCGCAGCTTTCCCGCCGGTTCGGTGCGCGACGCTGGTCAGGCGGTCTCCGTGGTCGCCGGTCAGACCCTGACCGCCACCGGGGACATCGGCCTGCTGACCGTGCCCTCGAGCACCGGCCAGGCCGTGGCGGTGCGCGACGTGGCCACCGTGGTGCGCGGGCCCGCCGAGGCCCAGTCGCGGGTCAGCCGCTGGTCCCGCGATGCCGAGGGCCACTGGAGCAATGCGCCGGCCGTCACCCTGGCGATCGCCAAGCGCGAGGGGGCCAATGCCGTGGTCGTGGCTGAGGCCGTGTTGCACCGGGTCGAGTCCCTGGAAGGCACGCTGATCCCCGAGGGTCTGCACGTCGCCGTCACCCGCGACTATGGCGAGAGCGCCAATGAGAAGGCCAATGAGCTGCTGATGCATCTCGGCCTGGCGACGGTGTCGATCGTCATCCTGATCGGGTTCGCCATCGGCTGGCGCGAGGCGGCGGTGACGGCGGTGGTGATTCCCACGACCATCCTGCTGACCCTCTTCGCCTCGAACCTGATGGGCTATTCGATCAACCGGGTCAGCCTGTTCGCCCTGATCTTCTCGATCGGCATCCTGGTTGATGATGCCATTGTAGTGATCGAGAACATCGCCCGACACTGGGCCATGGACGACGACCGAACGCGCCAGCAGGCGGCGATCGAGGCCGTGGCCGAGGTCGGCAACCCGACTGTGGTTGCGACCCTGACCGTGGTCGCGGCCCTGCTGCCGATGCTGTTCGTCTCGGGCCTGATGGGACCCTATATGGCCCCGATCCCCGTCAACGCCTCGGCGGCGATGGTCTTCTCCTTCTTTGTGGCCATGGTCATCGCGCCCTGGCTGATGGTGCGGTTCGCGCGCAAGTCGCTGGAAGGCGGCGGTCATGCCGCCCACGATGAGGGGCCGCTGGGCCGGGTCTATCGCCACATCGCCGGCCGGGTGATCGCCACGCGGCGCTCGGCCTGGATATTCCTGATCGCCATCGGCGTGGCGACCCTGCTGTCGATGGCCATGTTCGCGACCAGGACCGTGACCGTGAAACTGCTGCCGTTCGACAACAAGTCCGAACTGATGGTTGTGGCTGACCTGGCCGAGGGCACGACTCTGGAAACTACCCAGAGGGTGCTGGCCGAGGCCGCAGGCGCGGCCCAGACCCTGCCCGAGGTCCAGGCGGTCGATTCCTATGCGGGCACGGCATCGCCGTTCAATTTCAACGGCCTGGTGCGCCACTACTATCTGCGGTCCATGCCGGAACAGGGCGATCTGTCGATCACCCTGGCGGCCAAGGGCGACCGCAAACGGTCCAGCCATGACGTGGCCCTGGAGTTGCGGACGAAGCTGGCCGATCTGACGCTGCCGGCCGGGACATCCCTGAAGGTGGTCGAGGCTCCGCCGGGGCCGCCGGTCATGGCCACCCTGCTGGCCGAGGTCTACGGACCCGACGCCGCCAGTCGGCGCGACGTGGCGGAACGGCTGAAGGCCATCTTCAAGGCCGTGCCCTATGTCGTCGACGTCGATGACAGCTACGGCGTGGCGCGGCCGCGGCTGCGGCTGGTCCCGGACCGGACCCAGATCGAACGGTTCGGGGCCTCCGAGCGCGAGGTGCTGGACTCCATCGGGGCGGTGATGGCCGGCCAGGTGGTGGGCTATGCCCATCGCGGCGAGGGGCGTGACCCGCTGCCGATCGCCGTGCGCCTGCCGCAGTCCGCCCGGACCTGGAGCGAGGCCCTCGCCTCGACCCCGGTCGCCAGTGCGAGCGGTAGCGGCCGTCTGGTGTCCCTGGGCGAGATGGTGACGGCGCAGACCCAGGCCGGCTCGACACGGATCTATCGTCGCGACGGTCGTGACGTCGACATGATCCAGGCCGAACTGGCCGGCCAGTATGAGGCCCCGATCTACGGCATGCTGGAGATCAATTCCCGCATCCGCGACGCTGACTGGGGCACGGGTCCCGTACCGTCGGTGCGGATGAACGGCCAACCGGACGACGAGAGCACGCCGAGCGTCCTGTGGGACGGTGAGTGGGAGATCACCTGGGTGACCTTCCGCGACATGGGAGCCGCCTTCGGCGTCGCCCTGCTGGGCATCTATGTGCTGGTGGTCGCCCAGTTCAAGAGCTTCCGCCTGCCGCTGGTGATCCTGACCCCGATCCCTCTGACCCTGGTCGGGATCGTGATCGGCCACATCCTGTTCGGCGCGCCCTTCACCGCCACCTCGATGATCGGTTTCATCGCCCTGGCGGGGATTATCGTGCGAAATTCGATCCTGCTGGTGGATTTCATCCGCCACAGCCAGGGCGATGGGCGGCCCTTGCGCGAGGTCCTGCTGGAGGCGGGGGCGATCCGCTTCAAGCCGATCCTGCTGACGGCCCTGGCGGCGATGATCGGGGCGGCGGTGATCCTGTTCGACCCGATCTTCCAGGGTCTGGCGATTTCGCTGCTGTTCGGCCTGGCCTCGTCGACCCTGCTGACGGTGCTGGTCATTCCGGCCATCTATATCGTGCTACGCGACGACCAGCCGGCGACGTCGATGCCTGTGACGGAGACGGTCGAGGTCGTGCCCTAGCGGCGCTCGGGCGGCGGGGCCATCCGCGCGAACCGGGCCCGGTCGCCGCGGGGCGGTTCGATGGGCGCGGCGGGCACCTCGTCGGCGAGGCGTTCGGTGACGGCGCGCGGGTCCTTGCAGAAAATCTCGTGCAGCATGGACATGACGGCCAGGGCCCGTTCGTCGGCGATCGAATAGAAGATCGAGCGCGACTCGCGCCGGGTCTTGACCAGGCCCGACTGGCGCAGTTCGGCCAGTTGCTGCGACAGGCCGGGCTGTTTGATGCCGAGGTCCTGCTCCAGTTGGCCGACCGAGCGCTCATCCTGCGAGATGTGGCACAGGATCAGCAGGCGATTGGCATTGCTGAGCTGGCGCAGCAGGTCGGCGGCCTGGGGCGCGCGCGCCTTCAGGGCCTCCATGCCGGCGGGCGTGGTGTCCGGGCTCATGATTTGCGCTCGCGCGTATACCAGCCCTGTCCCCCGGCCTCGGCGGTGAGGGCCTCGTCGAGGGTGACGGCGGCGGGTTCGAGCAGGGGTTCGCCGGCGGTCCAGCCGGCCGGGGTCGAGGCCTGTTCGCGGTCGGTAGTCTGAAGGGCCGTGACCAGCCGCAGCAGTTCCTCGACCGACCGGCCGACGGTCATCGGATACCAGCTGATCGCCCGCACGATGCCGTCGGGATCGATGACGAAGGTGGCGCGGACAGTGGCGCTGTCCGGCGAGTCCGCATCGACCATGCCGTAGGCGGTGCCGATCACCATCGAGGGGTCCTCGATCACCGGGAAGGGGATGCGCACGCCGTAGCGGCGGTCGATATCGGCCAGCCAGGCGATGTGGGCATAAAGGCTGTCCACCGACAGGGCCATCAGGTCGCAGTCCAGGGCGGCGAAGGCCTCGGCCTGCCGGGCCAGAGCGACGAATTCGCTGGTGCAGACCGGGGTGAAGTCGGCCGGGTGCGACATCAGCACCAGCCAGCGGCCGCGATAGTCGCTGAGGCTGCGCTCGCCCATCGTGGTGCGGGCGGTGAAGTCCGGGGCCAGGGCGTTCAGCCGCAGCGGCGGGACGGCGGTGGAGGGTGCGGACGGGTCTTGCATGGTCACTCCGGTGCGGCGCGGCGGCGAATCCAGGGGGAGGGGACGCGGGTCGCGCAGAACAAACTACATACTTGCGCGAACTATGAAAAGATATAGACTTCAAACAACGCCAATATGGAGTTGCCCGATGCCCCGTTCTGCCGCCGATCCCGCGCGCGACCGTGCCGCCGAGGTGGTGCAGGCGGCGCTCTCGGACCCGACGTCCAGGCCGGTCGTCACCTCCTTCTTCGATGAGGCCACCTATACCATCAGCCATGTGGTGCGTGACCCTGGGTCGAGCGCCTGCGCCATCATCGACAGCGTCCTCGACTATGACGCCGCGTCCGGCCGGACCTCGACCGGATCGGCCGACGCCCTGATCGCCCATGTGCGCGGCGAGGGGCTGACCGTCGAATGGCTGCTGGAAACCCATGCCCACGCCGATCATCTGTCGGCGGCCCCCTATCTGCAGGCGGCCCTTGGCGGGCGGATGGCGATCGGCGGCGAGATTGTTCAGGTCCAGCAGGCCTTCGGCGAGATCTTCAACGAGCCCTCGACTTTCCATCGCGACGGCAGCCAGTTCGACGAGCTGTTCCGCGACGGCGACAGCTTCACCATCGGCGGGCTTGAGGCGGCGGTGCTGCATGTGCCCGGCCATACGCCGGCCTGTCTGGCCTATATGATCGGCGATGCGGTCTTTCCCGGCGACACCCTGTTCATGCCGGACTACGGCACGGCCCGGTGTGACTTCCCCGGCGGCGACGCCCGCACCCTGTACCGGTCGATCCACCGGCTGACCTCGCTGCCGGATGAGGCGCGGGTCTTCCTGTGCCACGACTACATGGCACCGCCCGGGCGCACGACCTACGCCTGGGAGACCACCATCGGAGCCGAGCGGACCGGCAATATCCATATCCGCGACGGCGTCAGCGAGGACGAGTTTGTCGCCATGCGCACGGCGCGCGACGCCACCCTGTCGATGCCGAAACTGATCCTGCCGTCGGTGCAGGTGAACATGAACGGCGGCCAGTTGCCGCCGCCCGAGGACAATGGCGTGCGCTATCTGAAGGTGCCGCTGAACCTGTTGTGACGTCCCGGCCGATCCGGGCCCGGGAATCAGAAGGAAGACGTTATGGATATCCGCAAGATCGATGACCGGCTGGCGGCCGCCCCCCAGATTGCTCTGGAGGATTTGAAGGCCATCGCCGGCCTGGGTTATCGCTCGATAATCTCGAACCGGCCGGATGGTGAGGAGCCGGGCCAGCCTGATGCCGCGCAGGTGAAGGCCGCGGCCGAGGCCGAGGGGCTGACCTTCCGGCACATCCCGGTCACCGGAGCGAGCATGGGCCCCGAGGCCGCGGCGGCCATGCGGGCGGCCCTCGACGAGATGCCCGGCCCGATCCTCGGCTTCTGCCGCAGTGGCACGCGCACGACCTGCCTGTGGGGGCTGGCCAATGCCGGCGAACGCCCCGCCGGAGATTTGATCGAAACGGCCCGGGCCGCCGGCTATGACCTGTCGCCGCTGCGGCCGCGGCTCGAGAACGGCCCGGCCTGACGTGGAGATCGCGCCCCATCTCAGCCTGGTCCAGTATCTTCTCGGAGCGGGGTCGGGCGGGCTGGTCGGGTTTTCCCTCGGGCTGGTCGGCGGCGGCGGCTCGATCCTGGCCGTGCCGCTGATCGTCTATGT
The DNA here is from genome assembly GCF_029945885.1 of Brevundimonas sp. Lineage (GTDB taxonomy): Bacteria > Pseudomonadota > Alphaproteobacteria > Caulobacterales > Caulobacteraceae > Brevundimonas. The sequence goes on along the minus strand of NZ_JAQSDK010000037.1, from coordinate 408,321 downwards.
GGTGGGGGTGCGTGATCCGCATCTGGCCATCGGCACCAGCGCCTTCGCCGTGGCCGCCAATGCCGCGGCCAATCTGGTCAACCATGCCCGGGGCGGCACGGTGAAATGGAAAATCGCCGGCCTGTTCGCCGTGGCCGGGGTGATCGGGGCGCTGCTGGGCTCGACCCTGGGCAAGGCGGTCAACGGCGAGACCCTGCTGGCCCTGTTCGCCGGCCTGATGCTGGTGGTCGGTGTGATGATGCTGAAGGGGCGCGGCTCGACGGGCGATCCGACGGTCCAGCTGACACGCGGCAATGCGCCGAAACTGATCGGTACCGGGACGGCGACCGGCATCCTGTCCGGCTTCTTCGGCATCGGTGGCGGGTTTCTGATCGTGCCCAGTCTGATGTGGTCGACCCGGATGCCGATCTACAATGCCATCGGCTCGTCCCTGGTCGGGGTCACGGCCTTCGGCCTGACCACGGCGCTCAACTATGCGGTCTCCGGCTGGGTCGACTGGCCGCTGGCGGCGGTGTTCATCGCCGGGGGCGTGCTGGGCGGTCTGGGCGGCGCGCGTCTGGCCAAGATGCTGTCTGACCGGCGCGGAGCGCTGACGACGGTGTTCGCGGCCCTGATCTTCGTGGTGGCACTCTACATGCTGTACCGCAGCGCCGGGGCTGCCGGTCTGATCTGATTGATCGGCCGTCTCGATTTCGAGAAAGATGGTGCGGGCGGCCGGGGTCGAACCGGCACTCCTTTCGGAACTGGATTTTGAGTCCAGCGCGTCTACCAATTCCACCACGCCCGCAGTGTCCGCACACCATCGCGCCGGACCCGGCGGTGGTAGCCCGGAGGGTCCGATCCCGTCAACGCGGGAGTGGCGGATGCACCGGTTACGCCTGACCAAAGCTTAATCTGGCTTTTGCATCTGCAGGACGCCCCCGGGTCCTCTCCCGTGTGTCGCGCTCAGCAAAGGAAGGTCGTCATGTCCCGCAAATCCCCGCTCACCGCCTTGGCCGCCCTGATGGTCGTGGCCTCATGCGCGGGGCCGACGCTGGTCATGGCGAAGGATACAGGAAGGGTGGGGCCTCAGGCCGGCGGGGCCACGGTCTGTTCGATGGCCCCGAAGATCGAGTGGTTGGTGTCGTCCAGCATTTCGATCCGCACGGTGTCGCCGTGTTTCAGGAACGGAGTCTCGGCCTTGCCGCGCAGGATGGTCTCAACGGTGCGGACCTCGGCGATGCAGGAATAGCCGAGGCCGCCGTCGGCCACCGGCTTGCCGGGACCGCCGTCAGTGTCGCGGTTGGAGACGGTGCCCGAGCCGATGATGGTGCCGGCGCACAGTGACCGCGTCTTGGCCAGATGGGCGATCAGGGTGCCGAAGTCGAAGGTCATGTCGACGCCGGCGTCGGCCTTGCCGAACGCCTTGCCGTTCAGCTGGACCGCCAGGGTGCCGTGCAGCTTGCCGCCGTTCCAGCGCGGGCCCAGTTCGTCGGGGGTGACGAAGACGGGCGACAGGGCCGAGGCCGGTTTGGACTGGACAAAGCCGAAGCCCTTGGACAGTTCGCCGGGAATCAGGTTGCGCAGGGACACGTCGTTGACCAGGCCGATCAGGCGGACATGGCTCAGGGCCGCCTCGGCCGAGACGCCCTGGGGCACGTCATCGGTCACGACCACGACCTCGGCCTCGAGATCGCAGCCCCAGGCTTCATCGGCCAGGGGGATGGGGTCGCGCGGGCCCAGCATGGAGTCGGACGCGCCCTGATACATCAGGGGGTCGGTCCAGAAGCTGTCGGGCATTTCAGCATTGCGGGCCTGCCGCACCAGGGCGACGTGGTTCACATAGGCCGAGCCGTCCGCCCACTGGTAGGCGCGGGGCAGGGGGGCGGCGGCCTCGCGTTCGTGGAAGCGGCCACGCGGCACGCCCTCATGCTCCAGACTTTCAGCGAGGGCCCGCAGCAGCGGTTCGCAGCGCGCCCAGTCATCGAGCGCCGCCTGCAGGGTCGGGGCGATCAGGAAGGCGTCCGTGAACCAGTGCAGGTCCCTGGAAACAACGACGAGGCGGCCGTCCCGGCCGTGCTTGAGCGAGGCGAGTTTCATAGCTCAGGCTTAGGCGGTTTTGATCCGGGAGGAAACTGTTCGCTGTCAGTGATGCGCGGCTTGTTCGACCGGGGCCGTGTGGCACAGGGCATGGCGCGCCTTGCGCAGTTCGTCCAGACGCAGGGCCTTTTGGGACCAGTGGTCGTGAAAGGTCCCGATGGCGCTGCGCAGGGCAGCGGCGCGTTCGGCGTCCGTCATGTCGCGGTCCGTCACAGGCGGTGCGGGCGCGGGTGGAGTGGCGGCAGGGGCCGCGCCGCAATCCTCGCCATTGACGACGATCTGGCTGTTCTGGAGCACGGTCACGTGGGGCGCGCAGGCCGCGGCGGTGGCCACGGCCCGGTCATCCTTGATCTTGCCCTTGATGGCCTTGTCGAGAGGCCCCAGCGGCGTGTTCAGTCCTCCGGCCAGGTTCAGGACCGGACCCAACCGGGCGGTGATCTCCTCACGCAGGGCCCTGGCCCGGGCCAGCAGCTGGTCGCTGTTGGCTCCCATGGCCAGAAGGCAGGCGGTGTGGATGGCGGTCCAGATCTCGTCGGCGGCGTCGGAATCCTTGCGGCCGAACAGGTCACGGGCGAACCAGGTCAGGACAATGGCCAGGGCCAGCAGCAGCAGGAAGCCGGCCAGCAGGACCGGCGACAGGCTGAAGAAGACGTCCGGCGCGACCGTGTCGAATCCCCCGCCGTTCTGAAACTCTGACGGATAGTGCGTCATTCAGCCGATGCCCCAAGTTGTGCGCCCGCATGTTGCCGTCGCCAGCCGGATTGGCAATCGAAAAGGTTAACGCGGGTCGGTGAACGGGGTCAGTCGGGGGCGGTGATCAGGGCCCGGGCCTCGGCTGCCTGCTGTCCGCCGGCAACGCGGACCTCGATCTCGACGGCGATGGCCCCCTTGGGTTCATGGGACCAGAGGTAGCGACGCTCGATCTCGACCTCGCGACCCGAGGGAGCGAAGCCGGTGAAGGTGTCGCCCCAGGGGGTGATCCGTTTCAGCTCCGGCCATTTCAGGGCGCAGGCGGAGTCCAGCTCCTCGATGGCCATGGTGGACAGTTCGTCGTCGGCAACAAAGGCGGTCACAGCCATCTCCTGACCCGGGCGCAATAGGCCTGGTAGGCCGCGCCGAATTTGGCGCCCAGATAGCGTTCCTCGCGGGCGATGACAAAACGGTCGACGGCCAGCAGGCAGGGGAAGAGCAGGCCCAGGGCGAACCAGCTGTCCATGGCCACGGCCAGGCCGACATAGGTGATGGCGAAGCCGACGTAGATCGGGTTGCGGCTGAAGCGGAAGGGCCCGTCGGTGACCAGGGTGGTCGACGGCTTCCAAGGCTCGACGGCCGTCGCCCAGCGGCGGAACAGGCCCGCCGCCATACCATCCAGCAACAGGCCGACGATGATCAGGCCGATGGCCAGACCGCGCCGGAACTCCAGGGTCAGACCCAGGTCCGGGCCCTTCAGCCAGACGTGCAGCCCCCAGCCGATCGCGAGGAAGCCGAAATAGATCAGCGGCGGCGGCAGAACGACGCCGGGATGGTCGCGCTGGCTCACGGGCGCAGGGCCTCGTCGCCGTAGATGGCGACCCGGGCAGGCGCCTCGGCCGAGACGGCACCGCGGTACATGCCGGAGGTGTTCATGGCGAAGGCGGGTGTTCCGTCCAGGCCCATCACAATGACTCCGCCGTCGCCGCCGAGGGAGCCGACATCGGCGATCTCGGCCTCGGCCGCGGCCTGGTGTGGCGAGCGTTCGTGAACCATGTGGAGGGTATCTCTGTCCGAAGCGCGATCGGCGGCGTCGGCCTGCGTGAGGGCGGCCGCGACATCAGCTCCATGAGAGTCCCGCAGAGCCCGAGTCCTCGCACAGATGTCCCGTGCCACGGTGGCGCGGATGAAATACTCGCCCGAGCCCGTGGCCGAGACGGCGCAGCCGTCCCGGTTCGAGGCATAGGTTCCGGCCCCGAGCACCGGCACGTCACCGACCCGGCCCCAGCGTTTGGCGGTCATGCCGCCGGTCGAGGTGCCGGCGGCGAGCCGGCCCTGACTGTCCAGCGCCACGGCACCGACCGTGCCGAATTTGCGCTCGTTCAGCGGCGGCGCGGGCAGGGTGGTCTCGGCCATCGACCCGGGCGCGCCCGCCGGCCGTTCCGGAATGGGCAGGTTCTGCGCCCGCAATGCAGTTTCCAGGCCGCGCCAGCGGCGCTCGGTGAAGAAGAACGACGGATCGACCTGTTCCAGCCCGACCGAGGCGGCGAAGGTGTCAGCCCCCTCACCGATCAGCATGACGTGCGGCGACTGTTCCATCACGGCGCGGGCGACGGCGATCGGGTGGCGGGTGGTGGTCAGGCCGGCGACGGCCCCGGCGGTCAGGTCCGAACCGTCCATCACGGCGGCGTCCAGCTCATTGCGTCCGGCGGCGGTGAAGACCGCCCCGCGTCCGGCGTTGAACAGAGGATCATCCTCCATCAACTCGATGGCGACCTGAACGGCGTCGAGCGACGAGCCACCGGCGGCCAGTACCGCCGACCCGGCCGTCAGCGCACGGTGCAGGGCGGCGCGATAGGCGGCGTCCTGTTCCGGCGACAGATCGGCGCGTTCGATGACGCCGGCCCCGCCGTGGATGGCGAAGGACCAGGCGGGGGCCTCCTGGGCGGAGGCGGCCCCGGCGAGACCGGTGGCCAGACAGAAGGCAAGGATGGCGGACTTCATGACGGGCCCCTCCCGGGCAGGATTAGCGTTGCAGCATGGCCGGCAGGATCGGCGCGGGTTCTTGCGACCGCGTCCGACCCCGAGCGGAACTCAGGCGTCGACCTTGATGACGCCACGACGAATCTGGTCCAGCTCGATCGAGTCGAACAGGGCCTGAAAATTGCCTTCACCGAACGCCTGGTTGCCCTTGCGCTGGATGATCTCGAAGAAGATCGGCCCGAAGGTGTCCTGGGTGAAGATCTGCAGCAGCAGGCCCTCCTCATCGGACCCGTCGATCAGAATCCGGTTCAGCCGCATCCGGGCTACGTCCTCGCCGTGGTTGGGCAGGCGTTTGTCGATCAGTTCGAAATAGGTCTCGATCGTATCCTGGAAGGGGATACCGCGACGCCTGAGCTCTTCGACCGTCTCGAAGATGTCGTCGGTGGCCAGGGCGATATGCTGGATGCCTTCGCCGTTGTAGCGCTTCAGGAATTCCTCGATCTGGGAATTCTCGTCCTGGCTCTCGTTCAGCGGGATGCGGATGGCCCGGTCGGGGGCGATCATGGCCTGGGAGAAAAGGCCGGTCGCCTTGCCCTTGATGTCGAAATATTTCTGCTCCTCGAAGGCGAAGACGTCGCCGTAGAAGCCGGACCAGGTGCGCATCTGGCCGCGCCGGACGTTGTGGGTCAGGTGGTCGAGCATGAACAGGCCGACGTTGTTCTTGCGTTCGGCTTCTTCCCAGCCCTCGATCTCGTCCCAGCTGTCATAGAGCGAACCGGCCTCGCCGTAGCGGTCCACCAGATAGAGCAGCGACCCGCCGATGCCCTGCAGGATGTAGGGATAGTCGCCGCCCAGGGCCCCGCCGCCGGTGTTTTCGGCCGGGCGACCCCCGCGCTTCACCGCGCCCTCGAAGGCGGCTTTCGCATTGGAGACCCGGAAGGCCATACCATTGGCCGACGGGCCGTGTTCGCGGGCGAATTCCGCCGCCTGGCCCCTGGGCGTCCGGTTGACGATCAGGGTGATGTCGCCCTGTTTCAGGCGCACGGCTCCCGTCTTCGGGTTCACATGGGTCGGGGTGAAGCCCATCAGCTCCAGCCGGCTGACCATGGCCTCGGGCTCGGGGCCGGTGAATTCGACAAATTCAAAACCGTCGACGCCGAGCGGATTTTCCTGGTCGAGGCGGACGGCGGCATCGGATTGGGGCGCGTCATGCATGGGAGCGTCTCCTGAAAGGGGTGGCGGCGTCACGCCGCACTGTGGCGCGGAACCTAGTGATCCGGACCGCCTTAGCCAACCCGCCGCCCGAACACGATCTGGAGGGTGCGTCCGTCCGCGACGCCTGCTAGAGGCGGTGTGACGACCGGAAAGGACCCCATGCTTCGCAAGATGTACGACTGGGTCTTCGCGCTTGCGCGAAGCCGACACGCAACCCCGGCCCTGGCGGTCGTCTCGTTCGCCGAGAGTTCCTTCTTTCCGATTCCGCCCGATGTGATGCTGTGCCCGATGATCCTGGCGCGGCCCGAGCGGGCCTATTTCTATGCCGGAGTCTGCACGGCGGCCTCGGTGCTGGGGGGAATCCTCGGCTACGCGATCGGCTATTTCCTGAATGATGTGGGCCTGTGGGTCCTGAATCTGATGGGGCACGGCGACGGGCTGGAGCATTTCAGGTCCTGGTTCGCCGACTGGGGCCTGTGGGTGATCCTGATCAAGGGTCTGACCCCGATCCCCTACAAGCTGGTGACCATCGCCTCGGGTCTGGCCGCGTTCAGCTTCCCGGTCTTTATTGCCGCCTCGGTGGTGACGCGCGGGGGGCGGTTCTTCTTCGAGGCCTGGATTCTCAAGAAATTCGGCCCGGCGATGCTGGCCGTGGTGGAAAAACGCCTGGCCCTGTTTTCGATCATCGGCGTGGTCCTGCTGGTCGCCCTGATCGCTCTGGTGAAGCTGCTGTAGCGATCCATCGACGGACCCCGCGCAGCGGTCTATGACTAGGCCGATGACCGACCTGTTTCGTCTCCTGACCCGCTGGTGGACCGCCTTCGCACTCGGCATTTCGTTGGCGATGCTGGCGACGGCCCATGCCTTCGAGCGCTTTGCCGGGCTGTCGCCGTGCAATCTGTGCCTGCGGCAGCGCGAGGTCCTGTGGGGGGCGGTGACCATCGCCCTGGCCGCGACCCTGTGGGCCCTGGTCAGCCGGGCCAGCCGCGGTACACCGCGGATTGCGTCCTTCCTGCTGTTTCTTGTCTTCCTGACCGGCACGGTCACGGCCGCCTTTCATGCGGGCGGCGAACTGCACTGGTGGGAGCTGCCGGCGACCTGTGCGGCGGGGGCCGGCGGGCTGGATCTTGAGGCGGCCCTTAACTCTCTCGCCCTTGGCACCGGTCCGGTGGCACGGGTGCCGATGTGCGACGCCGTGGCATGGAGCTGGCTGGGCCTGTCCATGGCAGGGTGGAATGCGTTGATATCGGCTGTCCTCGCCATCATCAGCCTGCTCGCCGCCAAACGGCCCAAGGATGCCCGTGCCCCCGCAAAATGACGCCGACGATTGCCGTATTCCCCTGCCCCGTCCGGGTCGGGGAGCCGGTCGCGCGCGCCGGGCCGAGATCCTGAGGGTCGATCACGCCGGGGAATATGCCGCTGTTCACATCTACCGGGCCCAGCAGGCGGTGTTCCGCGGGCGGGTCGGCCATGAGGCCCTGGCTGCCGACCTGGGCGAGATGGGTGAGCAGGAGGCCGTGCATCTGGCGCGGTTTGACGCCCTGCTCAACGCTGAACGGGTGCGGCCGACCCTGATGACCCCGGTCTGGCGTCTGGCGGCGACCGCGCTCGGGGCCGGGACCGCCCTGATGGGCGAGAAGGCGGCCCATGCCTGTACCGAGGCGGTCGAGAGCGTGATCGAGCAGCACTATGCCGAACAGATCGCTGAACTGGCCGACCGTGATCCCGCCCTGGCCGCCGAACTGACGCAGTTCCGCGACGAGGAACTGGCGCACCATGACCATGCGGTTGAACAGGGCAGCCGCGACGCTCCGGGTCACCGGCTGCTGAGCGCAGTGATCAAGGCCGGATGCCGGGTGGCGATCAAGGTCAGCGAACGGGTCTGACCGCCGGCCGGTGCGGCCGTCAGTGGCGGGCGACGACCACGTCGAACGCCAGCAGCAGGGTGCGCTGCGTCTCACTGAAATTATCGTCGGACAGCAGATAGAGTCGCGTTCCGGCCGGCGTGGCCACGGCGGCGATCCCCTCGAAATTGTCGACCGTTCCAGGGTGTTTCAGCTCGATCAGAACCGGGCCGAGGCTGCCGTCGCCCGCCATATGCCGCACCCGGGCCCGCACGTCGGCCGGGGCCTGGAACCGGCGCTGGACCACGAACCAGCCGGCGCCGGCCGGATCCCTGTCCAGTCCGGTGATCCGGTAGTCGGAATCGGCCAGCAGTGGCTCGGGCGGCGCGACCATGGTGTGACAGCCGGCCGGTGAACAGTCCCAGACGCCACCGGATTCCCCCACTGCGCGCCAGCCGCCGGGCCCGGCGCTGAGGCCCTCCATTCCGTCATTTCCCGGAAAGGCGAAGTCGGGGGCGGCGACGGCGACCGGCCGCGAGCCGGGTCGGGCGACCGGGCCGTAGTTCCAGATGCGGTGGTCCCGCTCGAAGCTGATCAGCAGATCCCCCGAGGCGGTGATGACCAGGCCTTCGGCATCGCCATCGACCTTTTCCGTAATCGGGCTGCCGTCGGTCAGGGTCAGACGGCGGACGCGGGGCTGGTCCAGGCCGGTCAGGCGACCGTGACGGTCCAGCCGCAGCCGGGCCCGGGCCAGGTCGCCGGAGTCCGATACGCTGATCAGGTCGCCGTCGAGGATCTTCAGATCCGACAGGCCATGCAGCGGGGTGGTTTCGGGACTGATGACATCGATGCCACCGGCAAAGCGTACGCCCGGCGACAGCTGCGCGCCCGGCAGGAGGCCGAGGCCGACGGGGCGAATCCGGGCCGCGACCGGGGTCCAGCCGTCGACGGCCTCCGGAATATAGGGGGCGGGCAGGCTGGCGCAGGCGGCCAGGGCGAGGGTCGCGGCCAGGGCTCCAAGGCGTCTGAAAAGGCTCACGCGGCTCTCCGGGGCCGGGGCCGGCCACCGCCGCGCTCGATCGTCTTGGGCTTGGCGTCGAACAGTTCGGCCAGTTTTTCGATGATGACTCCGCCCAGCTGTTCGACGTCAACGATGGTTACGGCGCGGCGATACCAGCGGGTCACGTCGTGGCCGATGCCGATGGCGATCAGTTCCACCGGCGAACGGGTCTCGATCTCCTCGATCACCTGACGCAGATGCTTGTCCAGATACAGGGCGGCATTGGCCGACTGGGTCGAGTCATCGACCGGTGAGCCGTCGGAGATGACCATCAGGATTTGTCGCGATTCGGGCCGGGCCTTGAGGCGGTCGTGGGCCCAGGTCAGGGCCTCGCCGTCGATGTTTTCCTTGAGCAGTCCCTCGCGCATCATCAGGCCGAGGTTCTTGCGCGCGCGCCGCCAGGGCGAGTCGGCCGCCTTGTAGATGATGTGGCGCAGGTCGTTGAGCCGGCCGGGCATGGCCGGCTTGCCGGCGCTGATCCATGCCTCGCGGGACTGGCCGCCCTTCCAGGCGCGGGTGGTAAAGCCGAGAATCTCGACCTTGACCCCGCACCGCTCCAGCGTCCGGGCCAGGATGTCGGCGCAGACCGCCGCCACCATGATCGGGCGGCCGCGCATCGAGCCGGAATTGTCGAGCAACAGGGTCACCACCGTATCGCGGAACGGGCTTTCGCTTTCGGCCTTGAAGGTCAGGGGCGCGGTCGGGTCGGTGATGATCCGGGTCAGGCGGGCGGTGTCCAGAACGCCTTCCTCGAGATCGAAGGCCCAGCTGCGGTTCTGCTGGGCCATCAGCCGCCGCTGCAGCTTGTTGGCCAGGCGGGAGACGATGCTGCTGAGGGCCGTCAGCTGCTGGTCCAGCAGGGCGCGCAGCCGGTCCAGCTCCATAGGGTCGCACAGGTCGGCGGCGTCGATGACCTCGTCGAAGGCCGTGGTGAAGACCCTGTAGGCATCGATCGCCCGGCCGTCGTCGGCGGTCTGTTGCCGGTTGGGCAGCGAGCCGTCGTCCAGTTCGGGCCCGTCCTCGGCGGCGTCTCCGTCAGGATCGGCCGGGCTGCCATCAGGGCGGGCGTCGCGCTCATCCTCGGCCGACTGGTCGTCAGAGGTGCCCTCCATCGACTGGCCGCCCTCGCCGCCGGAGTCCTCCTCGTCGTCCTGATCGTCGGCGGCGTCCGGCTCCTGCGGGTCGGGCTCGTCCTCGCCCTGGTCCTCGGAGGCGTCGTCGCCCCGCCCGTCGCCCGGATCCATGTCCAGCGCGCGCAGGACGTCACGAAGCTTGAGGGCAAAGGCCTGCTGGTCGTCGGCGGTCGCCGCCAGGGCGTCCAGCTGGTCTCCGGCGCGGGATTCGATGTCGGGGCGGACCAGATCGACCATGGCCCGGGCCCCGTCGGGAGTGGGCAGGCCGGTCAGCCGTTCCCGCACCATCAGGGCCAGGGCCTCGGGCACGGAGACCTGTTCGGCGTCCGCAGCGCGCAGGGCACCACTTTTTTCGAGCCGGGCGAGCAGGGCCGCGCCCATATTGGCGCGCACCCCGGCCAGGGACTGGGAGCCGACGGCCTCGATTCGGGCCTGTTCGACCGCCTCGAACACCTCGGCGGCGCGGCTATCGGCCGGACGCAGACGGCTGTGCAGGCTCTCGTCGTGATTGGCCAGGCGCAGGGCCAGGCGGTCGGCCTGACCACGCAGGGTGGCGCTGTCGGGGCCGGACGGGTCCCGGGGCGGATGTGGCAGGGTCAGGAGGCCGTTATGCAGTTTCGGGCCGTCGGAGCCGAAGACCACCTCCAGCTCGGACTGCTCCGCCAGCGCGCGGGCCGCATGGGCCAGCGCGCGCTTGAAGGTCTCGGCGGGAGTGTCGGCAGCGGCCATGGGGCAGACATAGCGGAGATGGCGCGGAGGGGAAGTGCGACATCGTAATTCTCCCGCCCCGGACGGGGCGGGAGTCGGGGGCCTCAGGCGGCGTTGGCCTCGATCGCTGCCTTCAGCTTGGCCTGGTGGGCGCGCATACCCTCGACGATCAACTCGGCGGCCTCTCCAGCGTCACCCCAGCCCTTGACCGAGGTTTCCTTGTTCTTCTCCAGATCCTTGTAGCGGGTGAAGAAATGCTGGATCTGCTCGACCATGATGTTGGGCAGCTGCCGATAGCTGGCGATGTCCGTGTAATAGGGGTGCAGGGCGTCGACCGGCACGGCGAGGATCTTCTCGTCCATGCCCTTTTCGTCTTCCATGATCAGCACGCCGATCGGGCGCGAACGGATCACGCAACCCGGCACGACCGGGGTCGGGTTCAGCACGATGACGTCGCAGGGGTCGCCATCGTCCGACAGGGTGTGCGGAACAAACCCGTAGTTGCCGGGATAATACATCGCGGTGTGCAGGAAGCGGTCGACGAACAGGGCGCCCGACTCCTTGTCCATCTCGTATTTGACCGGGAGACCGCCTTGCGGGATCTCGATGATCACATTCAGGTCCCAGGGCGGATTGGGGCCGACGGGAATGGCGTCGATGTTCATGGTTGAACCGTATTGTGCAACTGCGAAGGGGAGGCGGGCGTGATAGTCCGGGTCGGACCGGGGAGCAAGGCTGACTTGCTCCTGCACCCGTCCGGCGGCAGGACAATGGCGAAGCCGGACGCAAGGAGCGGACAATGACGATCCCTGATATCGCGGCCCTGGGCCTCTTCATGGTGTGCTGGCTCGGCTACGGCCCACTGCTGGACGTCCTGGCGCGGCGCAGCGGCACGCTGAATGACGACATGATCCTGGTCCGGCGGGCCTGGATGCGGGTGATGGTCCATCGTGAGGTCCGGATCGTCGACAGCCAGTTGATGGGTCATACGATCAATTCGGCGTCGTTCTTCGCCTCGACCAACCTGCTGCTGATCGCGGCCGTCGGCGGCATACTGTTCGGCGGCGAGGGTGCGCTGCGCGGCGTGGCCGCCGTGGGGGCCGAGGCTGTGCCCCTGCATCTGCTGGAGGGCAAGCTGGCGCTGATTCTGGTCTGCCTGGCCCGGGGGCTGCTGGACTTCATCTGGTCGATCCGTCAGCTCAACTACACCCTGGCCCTGATCGGGGCGGCCCCGGAAATCGCCGAGGAGGCTGATCGTGCCGCCCTGGGCGAGGCGGCGGCGGCCTTGCTGAACCCGGCCCTGAGCGCCTTCAGCCAGGGGGTGCGCGGCTATTATTTTGCCCTCGCCTCAGCGGCCTGGCTGTTCGGGCCCTGGTGGCTGGCGGCTGGCGTGACCTCGGCCTTTGCCCTGCTGATCTGGCGGCAGGCCGGTTCGCCCGCGGCCCGGGCCGTCCGCACCGCGCGACGGCTGCTGGAGATCAAATAGATCGCGATCCTGCCGCAATGAATCGAATCCCGGCATGGATCATGCGCTTGTGGCGACAATGGATGCTGAAATGCGGTGAGATATGCCGTAACAGGCCGTGATCGCAGGTGCGAGATGGCCACTTGACGGATTGTGCGCTGCAACCTAACTTTCTTGACGACGCCTCCGGGCGTCATGCCCTTCCTGGGCGTTTCCTCCCTATAGACTTCAATGCCGCGCCCCCCGGGTGCGGCATTTTTTTATGGCGTGGCGGCACACAGGCCGGCGATCACCCTCTGCAGTCCGCTGGCACATCGCGACCAGCCCGGGCCGGGCTGGCGGGTCACCTCGTCGAAATACAGGCCGCGGTTCAACTCGATCTGGATGGCCTCGAAACCGTCAGTCGGTCGACCCCAGATTCGGGTGGAATAGCCGCCCGGATAGGGCTGGTTCAGTGCCACCCGCCAGCCCAGTTGTTCGAAAGCGGTGCGCAGGCGGCGGGTCAGACCCGTCGCGCAACTGGTCCCGTAGCGATCACCGAGCACGACATCGGGGCCGGTTACCCCGCCATTGATCCGTGCCGGCATCGAGTGCCAGTCGATCAGGACGGCCCGGCCGTGGCGGGCGTGGGTGGTCTGCATCAGGCCGGCGAGGGCCGCGTGATAGGGGGTGTGGACCCGCGCGATCCGGTCCCGGGCCTCCTGCAACGGCAGCAGGCGGTCATACAGCGGGCGGCCGTCCCCACCCAGGCGCGGCAGGATACCGAAGCCCGCAGCGACCTTGGCCGAGAGCGGCCCCCTGGCGACATCGCTGACCAGTCGGGGGTCCAGTTCGACCGGGTCGCGGTTCAGGTCAAGATAGGCGCGGGTGATCTGCCCGGCGATGACGACGGCTCCGTGACCGGGCCCGCAGGCGATCAGCCGGTCGACGAGGGCGTCTTCCGTGCTGTGCAGGCTCTGCGGCGGGAGATCCGTCCGCGCGCCGAGATCGGCGGGACAGGCCTGACCCGAGTGGGGCGAGGCAAACACGAACGGTCCGGGCGGGATCAGGGCCGGGCTGATGGTGAATCCGCCGCAGGCCGTTGATCCCTCCGCGTCCAGTGCCGCGTCTGTCATCTGTGGGTCCATGGCCGACGTGTCCGCATCATTCCCCGGAAAGGTACACAGGTCGGGCCCGGGGATAGTGCTGTTTTTCATGGCCGGTTTACCGTTCCGGGCCTAGCCTCCCGGTTCAAGATCAAGGGATGACCTGGGCATGGCGCGAATTCTGCTGGCTGAAGATGATGGTTCGCTGCGGGGTTTCCTGACGCGGGCCCTGGAGCGGGCTGGCCATTCGGTGGTCGATTGCGAGAATGGTGACGACGCCATCGATGCGCTGGATCAGGGTCCCTGGGACCTGCTGCTGACCGATATCGTCATGCCCGGAGCCGATGGCATCGAGGTCGCGCGTGTCGCTGCCGCCCGCCAGCCGGGTATCCGCATCATGTTCATCACGGGTTTCGCCGCCGTGGCCCTGACCGCGGCCCAGGCCTCACCCCAGGCCAAGGTGCTGTCCAAACCCGTTCACCTCAGGGACCTGGTGACTGAAGTCGAGCGGATGGTCGCCGCCTAGACCGGCCGTCAGCCCGGGCGCTTCGGACGTTCAAATTCTTTTGTGAGCGCTTGCGGCGTCTTGGCGCTTGCAGTTCCCGCGGCGACCGGGTTATAGACCGCTCCTTCCCGTTCCGGACCTGTCCGGAACCGTTTCGGCGGATGCGTAGCTCAGCGGGAGAGCACCTCGTTGACATCGAGGGGGTCACAGGTTCAATCCCTGTCGCGTCCACCATTCCTTTTCCTGATAGCCGATCCAGCAGCGATCCCTGAACGGGTCGCCGGCGGCTGATCGACGTCCGCGTCCTGTGCTGTCGGGACCCGGCCAGGTCACGACGGCAAAGCCGGTCCCGCACCGCTCAGGTCTTGATACTGCTGTCCCCGGGCGGGTCTGGCGGCCGGTCGTCTGTCACGGCTGCGGCGTCCGCCGCGGACACACTGTCGGCCAGACGCTCATATTCCCCGGCCAGTCGCAAATCCGCGTCCCGGGCCGGGCCCTCAGGCTGACAGACGGCGCGTTGCCGCCAGACGGCGGCTCTTTGTCTGAATTGGTCTGCGTTCACCCGGCTTTCCATCGATGGCGGCAAAACTGCCTTTTCGGGTCCAACGATGGAGGCGGGCGGATTCATCCCGATCCGGTGTTCAGGGCTGAGGCCAACCCCTCGCCAGCAGTTCGGCTTCGGCGGCGGCGTCGAGCGTCTGTCCGCTGATCAGGGCGTCGACCTCCGCCAGAATGGCTGCCGGGGTGTCGACGGTTGCGGTGCGAATTTCCGTACCGGGGGCAGCCCAGGGCGTGATGACCCGGGCCTGCCAGTGGCCATCCTCGCGACAGGCCAGGCCCGCCACGCCGTCCGCCTCAGCGGCAAAGGTCCGGCACCAGTCGCCGTTGACGGTGCGGAAGGTCAGGGTCACCCGTCGTCCCGACGCGTCGGCACCCTCGGCTGCCTGACGGCTGTCGAGCACCCGGGTCAGGGCTCCGTCGGCAATTCTGCCACCGGGCTGAAGGACGAGCCCGTCCGGCGTCGCGCCGGGCGCGAGCCAGCCGACCCCGATGCCAGCGGCGAAGCCGGCCACGGCCAGACCGGCCCAAAGGGCCGGACGGCGCAGCCGGTCGGAAAATAGTGGCCCCGGCGCGAACCATCGGGCCCTGGGGGGGGCCGCCCGGATGCGCGCGGCCAGGGCCAGGTCGAGCGGGTCGACGGCGATCGGAAAGGCGTCGCGGGCCGCCGTACGAACCCCGCCCAGGGCTTCGGCCCGGGCCCGCAGGTCAGCATCGGCCGCGATCGCGGCCTTGACCCGGTCCCGGGCCGCCGGGTCCAGTTCGCCGTCGACATAGGCCATCAGGGTCAGGTCATCGATGCTCATGTGCTCACTCCCTGGGCGACGAGGGTCTGGATCAGGGTCTGGCGGGCCCGGACCAGGCGACTGGTCAGCGTGCCTGCCGGCACCCCGGCGACGACGGCTGCCTCGGCGTAGGACAGGCCGTCGATCAGGACCAGGGCCACGGCCAGCTGCTGGTCGCGCGGCAGGGCGTGGATGGCCGTCCGTACGGCCAGGGCATCGGCACGCAGCCCCTCGCCGGCCATGCTGGCGTCGGCTACCGCCTCGGTCGCCTCGGTGGCGGGCGAAACCACGCGGCCCCAACGGGTGCGTGCCCGTCCCTGATCGATGAACAGGCGTCTCATGATGGTGAAGGTCCAGCTGTCCAGCCGCGTGCCGGGGCGGAAGCCGGATCGTTTCGACAGGGCCCGTTCCACCGTGTCCTGCACCAGGTCATGAGCGTCGACTTCGGATCGGGCCAGGGCACGGGCGAGCCGTCGCAGGCGCGGAAGCAGCGCAACGAGGCTCTCGTGAAACTCATCCAATGGCGAACCCGTGTCATGATGGATAGAACGACGTCGGTCGGACGTTTCATCCATATCGACCGTGCGACCAAGAATTTTCTGAGGACGCCGGTGGACTGGAGGCGAGAATGATCCGGACTCTCATGCTGGCGATCGGTCTGGTGCTGATCGGTGGCGGCGCGCCGGCCCTGGCCCAGATTGGCCTGCCATCACTGCCCGGCGGGGTGATGCCGACGGGGCGTCTCGGCGACCTACCCGGTCAGGTGACCGGGCGCACGGACCCGTTGGAACGGCAGTTGAGGGCGATGGTTGAGCCGGTTCCGTCAAGCCTGCGCCGCCTGGTCGGTCAGTCGCGCGGCCGGCTGGAAGCCGATCCCGACGGCTGGCCGATCGTGCGTGGCGAAATCCTCGCTGTCGACCCTGACCCGATCGCACTGGACCGGGCCGGGGCGGCCGGATTTTCCGTCCTGCGCGAGACGCGGATGGAGGGGCTCGATCTGACGGTGGTGGTCCTGGCCCCGCCGCAGGGAATGGCCCTGGGTGAGGGGGTCAGCCGCCTTTCGGCGATAAACCCCCAGGGCTCCTACACCTTCAATCACATCCACGGTCCGGCCGGATCGATGGTCCCGCTCGCCGGGTCGACAGCCGGGCCAGCTCCGATGCCGTCGTCTGGACGACGGCTCGGATTGATCGATACCGGTGTGGAGGGACGTCATCCCAGTCTGGTGTCGGTCGCCCTGACCCAGCAGGGATTCGCCGGCCCCGTCCTGCCGGCGGCCCACGGCACAGCAGTTGCCTCACTGCTGGCCGGGCGCGCTCCGGATTTCGCGGGGGCGGCACCCGGGGCGGACCTTTATGCGGCGGATGTCTATGGCGGGTCAGTCACCGGCGGGTCGGCCGAGGCGCTGGCCCGCGCCCTGGGCTGGATGGCGAGCCACGACGTCAGGGTGATCAACATCAGCCTGGTCGGACCGCGCAATCCTCTGGTCGAGGTAGCAGTCCGGAGGCTGGTTGGGCGTGGCTATCTGCTAGTCGCCGCGGTCGGTAACGACGGCCCGGCCGCGCCGCCGCTTTTTCCGGCGGCCTATCCCGGTGTGATCGGCGTAACCGCGGTGAGCGGGCGCAATCGCGTGCTGCCGGAAGCCGGTCGAGGCGCGCAGGTGGATTTCGCCGCCCCCGGGGCGGATATGGCGGCGGCGTCGATGGACGGGGGTTATGCCACGGTCCGAGGGGCCTCTTTCGCCGCCCCGATCGTCGCCGGACTGCTGGCCGAGCGGATGACGGGCGATGCCGGGGCGCAAGCGTTGTCGGCGCTGGCGCAGGATGCGCAGGACATGGGCGCTGCCGGTGACGATCCTGTCTATGGCCGGGGCCTGGTCGGGGCCGGCCTCAGGGTTGCTCCCCGGGCCGTCGGGGCGCGCGGTCGATTGACCCGCTGAAAGGTTTTCGCACGACGGATGAAATCCGCATGGCCGGTCGTTCGGTTCAGTGAGGGCAGTTTCGGGCCTCAATGGATTTCAGGAGAATACACCATGCGTAAGATCCTTTTGCTGACGGCGAGTGCGACGTTTGCCCTGGTTATGGCCGGTGGGGCCCAGGCCCAGATTGTCGGCGGCGTGACGGGCGGAATCACCGGAAGTGGCGGCGGCGGCCTGGGCAGCCTGACCGGACAGGCCGGTGGTGCTGGCGGTGCCGGCCTCGGCGGTACGTTCGATCGTGGCATTGCCGGTGACCGCCTGTCCGACACTACCAGCCTGGCGGAACAGGCCCGTACCCGCGCCGAAGCCCGCGCTGCGTCCCGTGCCGAACGGACCCGGGCGCGCGCCGCTTCAGCGGCCACGCGAGCCCAAACGGCTGCTGCCGGGGCCCGGGGTGAAGCTCGTGACACCGCGACGGCGACCGCCGCCCGTGGGGAGGCTGCGGCTGTGGCCGGTGCCGATCGCGGCCGTGACACCGTGGGCGGTGCGCTCAATCGTGCCCGGTCGACCGATCTGTCGGGCGCAGCCGAGGGTTCGGGGGCGGGCTCGGGCAAGACGGGTACGGAATCCGGTGCCGCCGCCGACGGTGGCCTGATTTCGCGGGGCGGATCGGATACGGGCAACGGCTCGGCCCGGGGCGGAGCCTCGACATCGGGGTCGACCTCGGCCGGCCGTCAGGGCGTTTCGGTGTCCGCCAGTGGTGACGCCAATGCCTCGGGATCGACGGGCCCGCAATAACCACCGGGACCGACCCTAGCCGAGCCGGTAACCGGTCAACAGGCCCTGTCGCGCGAGCGGCGGGGCCTGTTGGCGTGCGGGCAGGGACGGGCCCCGGGCTGGACGGGCGGCGGGTGGTCGCGCCATAGAGGCGCAGGTTTTTCGCTGGAGTTTCCATGTCCGAACTGTTCGCACGGCCGACCCGCGACCAATGGGTGGCGCAGGCGACCAAGGCCCTGAAGGGGGCTGACGTCGCAGGGCTGACGCGAACTGACGCCGACGGCCTGGGTGTGGCCCCTCTGTATACGGCTGATGATGCGGTCGCGCCGGTGTTCGCGCCGCGCGCCTCGGACGCCGACGGACGCGCCTGGGACCTGCGCACCCTGATCGAGGGCGACGATGCCGAGGCTGTGAATGTGGCGGCCCTGGCCGACCTCGAGGGCGGGGCGGCATCCCTGATCCTGAGCGGTACCATCCTGTCCGACAGTGAGCCCCTGGCCCGGGCCCTTGACGGTGTGGCGCTGGAGCTGGCGGCGGTCGGGCTGGACGCGGGTCTGGACGGACCGGCCGCCGCCGATGCCCTGGCCGTGGTGGCCAAGGGCTCGCCGCGAGCGATGCTGCGCTTTCACATGGATCCGCTGTCAGCCTTTGCCGCGACGGGCCTGGCACCGCGGCCGATCAAGGATCATCTGACCCTGGCCGCCAATACGGCGGCGCGGCATGCGGGGGCCTATCCCGAGGCCAGCTTCTTCCTGGCCAGCGGTCGGGTCGTGCACGAGGCCGGCGGGTCGGCCGGACAGGAGTTGGGCTTTGCCGCGGCCTCGGCCCTGGTCTGCCTCAAGGCGGGAGTCGCGGCCGGGCTCGGCCTCGAGCAGGCGGCGCGCGGGACGGTTCTGTGCGTGTCGGTCGATGCCGAATGTTTTGATGCCCTGTCCCGGGTGCGGGCCCTCCGGTTGATCTGGCGTTCGCTGGTCAAGGCCCTGGGACTGGACGTTCCGGCGACTATTGAGGCGCGCTCGTCGCGGCGGATGCTGTCGGCGCGCGATCCCTGGCCCAATCTGCTGCGGCTGACCGCAGCCGGGTTCGCCGGGGCGGTCGGCGGGGCCGACGCCGTGGTGCTGGACGGGTTCAGCCGTGCCGCCGGACGCCCGGACGCCTTCGCCCGGCGCCTGGCCCGCAATACCCAGCTGGTGCTGATGGAGGAGGCCAATCTGGGCCGGGTCGACGATCCGGCGTCCGGCTCATGGTTCCTTGACGCGCGTACGCGTGACCTCGCTGAGGCCGGCTGGGCCGAGTTCCAGCGCATCGAGGGTGAGGGCGGGGTGATCGCGGCGCTGAAGGCCGGAACCATTCAGGCCCGGGTCGCGGCGGCCCGTGCCCTGCGCGAGGCCGATCTGGCCGAGGGGCGGACCCAGCTGATCGGTGTGACCAAATTCGTCAATGCCGACACGCGGGCGGCCCCGGTCGAGGCCGAGACGGCGGCGGCTGTGTCCGGCGGCGGTGACGTCTGTCAGCCACTGACCCCGGTGCGGTTCGCCGCGCCTTTTGAGATCGCGACCCAGGAGGCGGCCCGATGAGCGGCTTTCCCGACTTCACCCGTATCGCGCTGGATCCCGGCACCGCCGGCAATGCGCCGACCCGGCCGGACTGGGAAACCCCCGAAGGCATCGTGGTGGCCCCGGCCTATGGTCCGGAGGCGGTCGCGGCACTGGACTTCACCGGGGGGATGCCCGGGTTCGCGCCGTTCGTGCGCGGGCCCTATCCGACCATGTATGCGTCCAATCCCTGGACTATCCGCCAGTATGCCGGCTTCTCGACCGCCGAGGCCTCGAACGCCTTCTACCGGCGTAACCTGGCCGGGGGGCAGAAGGGTCTGTCGATCGCCTTCGATCTGGCCACGCACCGGGGCTATGACTCTGACCACCCCCGGGTCGCCGGCGATGTCGGCATGGCCGGGGTGGCGATCGACTCCATCCTCGACATGCGCACCCTGTTCGACGGCATTCCGCTGGACACGATGAGCGTGTCGATGACGATGAACGGGGCGGTGCTGCCGATCCTGGCTCTCTATGTCGTGGCCGCCGAGGAACAGGGTGTACCGCACAGTGCCCTGACCGGGACGATCCAGAACGACATCCTCAAGGAGTTCATGGTCCGCAACACCTACATCTATCCGCCGGAACCTTCGATGCGGATCGTGTCGGACATCTTCGCCTGGACCGCCGCCGAGACACCCCGGTTCAACTCGATCTCGATCAGCGGCTATCACATGCAGGAGGCCGGAGCCTCGGCCGATCTGGAGCTGGCCTACACCCTGGCCGACGGCATTGAATACATTCGCGCCGGGGTCGCTTCGGGCATGGACGTCGACACTTTCGCGCCGCGCCTCAGCTTCTTCTGGGCCATCGGCATGAACTATTTTATGGAGGTGGCCAAGATGCGGGCCGCCCGCCTGCTGTGGGCCGAGCTGGTCCAGGCCGAGTTCGCGCCGCAAGACCCCAAATCCCTGTCGCTGCGGGCCCACTGTCAGACCTCGGGCTGGTCGCTGGCGGCGCAGGATGTGTTCAACAATGTGCCGCGAACCGTGGTCGAGGCCATGGCTGCGGCCGGGGGGCAGACCCAGAGCCTGCACACCAATTCGCTGGACGAGGCCCTGGCCCTGCCGACCGATTTCTCGGCCCGGATCGCCCGCAACACCCAACTGTTCCTGCAGATGGAGACCGGTCTGACCGGGACCATCGACCCGTGGGGCGGCAGCTTCTACGTCGAGCGGCTGACCGGGGACCTGGTTGACCGGGCTCGGAGCCATATCGCGGAGATCGCCGCCCTGGGCGGGATGGCCCGGGCAATCGAGGCCGGGGTGCCCAAGCTGCGGATCGAGGAGGCCTCGGCCCGGACCCAGGCGCGGATCGACACCGGCCAGCAGACGCTGGTGGGGGTGAACCGCTATCTGAATGAAGTTGCCGACGACATCCCGGTGCTGAAGGTCGACAATGCCGAGGTTCGGGCGCGTCAGATCGAGAAGCTGCAGAAGCTGCGCGCCGAACGCGACGAACCGGCGGTTCGGGCCGCGCTGACGACCCTGACCGAGGGCGCGCGCGGCGATGCCAACCTGCTGGACCTGTCCGTGCGCGCGGCGCGGGCCCATGCCACGGTCGGCGAGATTTCCGATGCGCTGGAAGCGGCCTTCGGGCGGCACGTCGCCACGGTCCAGACCGTCACCGGCGTCTATGCGAAAGCCGCAGGCAAGGATCCGAAGATCAGCCGGGCTCGTGAGATGGTCGCCACCTTTATCGAGAACGACGGCGGTCCGCCGCGCATCCTGATCGCCAAGCTGGGCCAGGACGGTCACGACCGGGGTCAGAAGGTCATCGCTACAGGCTACGGGGATCTGGGACTGGACGCGACGGCCGGGTCCCTGTTCCAGACCCCGGCCGAGGCGGCCCGCGACGCGGTCGCCAACAACGTCCACGCGGTCGGCGCTTCCTCGCTCGCGGCAGGACATCTGACGCTCGTGCCGGAGCTGAAGGTCGAGCTGGAACGGCTGGGCCGCCCGGACATCATGATCGTGGTCGGCGGGGTGATCCCCCCGTCCGACGTCCAGGCCCTGATCGACATGGGGGCGGCGGCGGTCTACCCGCCCGGTTCGGTCATTGCCGACACGGCCATCGATCTGATCGACCGGCTGAACCAGCGCCTGGGCTACGCCCAGAAGACCTAGATCCTTGTTGGTTCAGATCGAATCGACCTGAATCCAGAAAAGATCTGGATTCAAACGGGAGCGAAACCTGAGCCGGTCTGGACCACGTCCAACTCAACCGACTTGGATCTAGGGGCGATAGCGGTCCGGCAGGGCCGTGACCTCTTCCGCCGTCAGCCTGCGCTCGATCCGGGCGCGGCAGGCGTCCGGATCCCCTCCGAGGCTGCGCACGGTGATGCGGGCAGTGTCACCGACGCACAGGCGACCGGCGCTGCTGAAGTCGGACTGGAAGGCTATGGCGTTGGCGCGATCAAGCTCCTGACAGCGGTCGAGCGTCGTGACCTCGAACACCTGATTGGATCGGTCGCGGATGTAGAGCTGGCCGTAATCGCCCTGGCGGAAATTTCTGAGCGACGAGGCCCAGAAGCACTGGCGTTCGGTGGCGGCTCTGGCTTCGGTCGGGCCGGAGGCTTGTGAGCCCGGCGCGCAGGCGGTCAGCGACGTCAGGGTGAGGGCCATGGCCATCGGGATCGAGACGGTACGCATGTACGCTCCTTGCAATGAGGGTCGGAACTCAAACAACAGCATTCGCGCCGGGTTCCGCAAGGGGGCGCGTGCGGAATGGACGTGCGGGGTCGACCCTTGCCGCCGCCGCCGCGGGCAGGGGTGAGGGCCGGCCAAGGACCTGGGATGCGACATGGTCCGCCAGCAAGGGGGCAAGGCTGAAGGCCCGCGACCCCAGCCCGGTCAGCAGATAGACGCCGTCGACACCGGGCAGGGCTCCGGCCAGGGGCAGTCGGTCCGGAGTCGTGGCCCGCACCGCAGCGCGCGCCCGGACCGGGCCGGCGGCGACAATCTGTCCGGCGAGTGCGGGAAGACGCGCGCCGAGGGTCGCAAGATTCCGGTCGTTGTCGCCGTCGCGAATCCCGGTGTCCGTGTCGCCCCGATCATGGGTGGCCCCGAACAGAACGCCCTTGCCGGTCGGGATTGCATAGCCCCCCCAGGCCACGGGCGGAATGGCGGGTCCGTCGACCCAGCTGGCCTGCCCCCGAACCGGGGCCAGGGCCGGAGCGTCGGGCCCCGCAAGGGCTGCTGACCCCCAGCCCGCCGCGATAATCACCCGCTCGACCGTCATGAGGGTCCGGCCATTCGCTGCGATCAGGTCCCAGCCACCGTCCACCCGTTCGAGGCGCTGAACGGCGGTGCCGGTCCGGAGGGTCTCGGGCAGCCAGGCGGCCAGAATCTGCGCCGGGGCGACAGCCATGGCGGTTGCCATGTCCAGTCCTCCGGTGGCCACAGCCTCGCCCAGTCGGGCTGTGGCGGCCTCGGCCGACACGGGGGTCATGGTTCCGATCGGCCATAGTGACTGGTCGGCGACCCGGGCGAACCGGCGGCTGTCACGCGCGGCCTGTTCGAGCTGCAGGACGCCGCGCGCCAGAACGGCCCCGGGGATGGCGGAATAGAGGCAATCCGCCCGGCTGAGGGCCTGGGCCCCCAGTGCAGCGATGACGGGATCACCGGCATCGAGACGGGGGGTCGCCAGTGCCGCCGGAAATCCGGATCCGCCGGCTCCGACACCTGTTCTCTCGACCACCGTGGCCGCGACTCCGAGGGCGGCAAGGGCCCGGACCAGGGCTGCGCCGGCGATCCCCGCCCCGATCACCCCAACCGACGGCAGGGAAGCGGTGGGGCATGCGGCGGCAGGCAGGATGGCTTCCAGTCGTTCGCGCTTGCGACCGTGCCCGGGGCGTTTGTTGACCGCAAACCCGCGTTCGGACAGGCCGCGACGGACCGATCCCGCGACAGTGAAGGTGGCCAGTCGGGCTCCGGGTGCCGATCGGGCCGCGATCGCGTCGAGCACGGCGGGCGACCACATGTCGGGATTGGTCGCGGGCGAAAAGCCGTCGAGGAACCAGGCGTCGGCCTGGCCACTCCAGGCGTCCAGCGCCCAGCCGACCTCGCCCACGGCCAGGTCCAGGGTGGCGCGAAACGCGGGCAGGTCGAGGCGATGGAACCCCGGGGTGGCCTCCGGCCAGGCGTCCAGCAGGGCGGTGGTGACATGGTCGAGGTCCGGCCAGGCCGCCAGGGCGCGCCGGGCTTCCCCGACCTGCAGGGGAAAACCCTCGACAGAGAAGATGTGCAGACGCGCTGTTGGCGGGGCGGTTCGCTGCCACAGGTCCAGCAGGGCCGCGATATTCAGTCCGGTGCCGAAGCCCAGCTCGCCGACCGTGAAATGGCTGCGTCCGGCCCAGGCCTCCGGCAGGCCGCAGCCCGCCAGGAAGACGGCCCGGCTTTCGGCGAGACCATCCTGCTTCGAGAAATAGACGTCGTCGAACCGTCCGGATCGGGGGGAGCCGTCTTCGGCCCAGATCAGGCGGGGCGACAGGTCCGGGGTCGGGTCGTCATGCGGCATGGCCGCGCCATACACCCCGGGGCAGGCTACGCGCACGAAAAAAGGGGCCGCCGAGGCGACCCCTTTCCCGTTCCGGGCCCGAAGACCCGAAATGATTGCCTTTAAGCGTAAAGCTTAGTGGGCGGCCGGAGCAGCAGCGTCGGCAGCCGGAGCCATGGCAGCGTCGGCAGCCGGAGCAGCAGCGGCTTCGGCTTCGCCAGCGGCGGCAGCAGCGTCGGTGGCGGCGACGTCGGCGGTGACGGCGGCGTCCGAAGCGGTTTCAGCAGCGGCCGTAGCGTCGGCAGCGGCGTCTTCAGCCTTGTCGGTGGCGGCCGGCTGGCAGGCAGCGACGGTCAGGGCGAAAGCGGCGGCGGCCGAAACGGCCAGCAGTTGACGGATGGTCATGTGGAATTCCTTCAGGAAAGGGTCAAGCGAGGTCATGAATCCCCGCAAGAGGGTGATAACGGGTTTGTGAGCCGCTTCGCAAGCGAAATCTCACGCGTTCGTGATCACTTCTTTTCGGGCAAGAAAAAAGGGGCCGCCCGATGGGCGACCCCTTTTCCGGTCCGGAGGTTGCCCTCCGGAGTCGATCTGAATGCTTAGTGAGCAGCTTCAGCCGGGGCAGCTTCGGCCGGGGCAGCTTCAGCCGGAGCGGCTTCAACGGCGGCAGCGGCGGAATCCGAAGCGGCAGCGGCGTCCATGGCGGCCGAGTCGGCGGCAACGGCGGCGGTGTCGGCAGCGGCAGCGGCGGTGTCGGCCGATTCAGCGGCGGGCTCGGCGGCGGGCTGGCAGGCGGCGACGGTCAGAGCGAAGGTGGCGGCAGCCGAAACGGCCAGCAGTTGACGGATGGTCATGAGGTTACCCCTGAGTTGGAATCAAACGGGGGCAATCCCCGCAGGCCATTCGGTAACGCGTTTGTGAGGCTTCACGCAAGCCCCCTTCTTTTCGGGGGCTTTCGAGAAACGGGCGCGCGTGACCGGTGGGGCCGACGGGCCCCGGATCAGGCCCCGTCGGCGGGCATGTTCGACAGGGTCTCTTCCATCTCGAGGAAGGAGGGCTGGGAAGGGGACGGAATATCACCGCGGCCGATCTCGACCGAGATCTGGGCGGCGTTGCCGTGCAGGTGGGCGACCAGGACCGAGCGGATGATCCGGTAGTAGCTGGCGTCTTCCTCGATGATCGATTGCAGACGCGCTGCGAATGGCCCGACCAGGCCGTAGGCCAGGAATACACCGAGGAAGGTCCCGACCAGGGCCCCGCCGATCATCCCGCCCAGGACCTCGGGCGGTTCGGTGATCGAGCCCATGGTCTTGATGACGCCCAGCACGGCGGCGACGATCCCCAGGGCTGGCAAAGCGTCGGCCAAGCCCTGCAAGGCATGAGGCGCGTTGAGCGCCTCGTGGTGATGCTTTTCAAGCTGCTTTTCCATGGCGTCCTCGATCTGGTGAGGATCCTCGAGGTTCATGGTCATCATGCGCAGGGTGTCGCAGATGAAGTCCGTGGCGAAATGGTCCTTCAGCACCTTCGGATATTTCTGGAAAATATTGCTCTCGGCCGGCTTCTCGATGTGGCTTTCGAGGGCGATGACGCCCTTGGACTTCATCGTCTTTGTCAGCTGGAACAGCAGGCTAAGCAGATCCTTGTAGTCCTGCTTCTTCCATTTCGGTCCCGCGAACGCCTTGCCGAGACCGCCGAGGGACGCCTTGATGGTCGGGACGCTGTTGGAAATCAGGAAGGCGGCGATGCCGGCCCCGCCGATCGCCATCATCTCGTGGGGCAGGGCATGAAGGATCACCCCGAACTTCCCGCCCGCCAGCACATAGCTGCCGAACACGGTACCGAACAGCATCACGATGCCGATGATCTGAAACATGGGTCGGTCCGGGCGTCCTGAGTCGGAAAGGGACCTGCACAATCACCGTTAATGCTTAAGGGGCGGTTGCGATTCCGGGTGGATCAGAGTCGGGTCTCGCCCCGCAGGATCGCGGCATAGCCCTCAGCGGTCAGCTTGGTGTAGCCGGACTTGCCGCCGCGCACATAAAGCTGGCCCGCGACCCTGGACGGATCGTAGCCGTCCTCGACCAGGTCGCCCTTGCGATATTTGAACGTCCCGGTCGTTTCGGCGCTCTTGAGCAGGCGCACGAAGACAGGCCGGGCATACGAGGGCAGTTCCGTGTCGACCCAGTCGGCAAAGGGGCGCGCACTGAACCGACCCTCGACGATCAGGGCGGCCATGCCGGCCTTGCCGTCCTGGCCCGGTACCGGCACGCCGTAGGAGACGACCTCCTGCACACCGGGGGCCTCGGACAGGCGTTGTTCAATCTCGGCCGTGGAAACGTTCTCGCCCTTCCAGCGGTAGGTGTCTCCGATCCGGTCGACGAAATAATAGTACCCGTCCGAATCGCGACGCATCAGATCGCCGGTCCGGAACCAGCGGTCACCACGCTGGAAGACGTCGGTCAGGATCTTCTTCTCCGAGGCGGCCTTGTCGGCATAGCCCGAGAAGTCGTGTTGAAGGTCGTTGGCGATCAGGCCGATCGCCTCGCCGGCCTCACCGGGGCCGGTAAGCTGGCAGAAGCCGTCGGACCCTCGCATCGGCTCCTGGCTGTCCATGTCAAAGCGGACCAGCCGGATATTGATCCGGTTCTTCACGAAACCGGGCACGCGGCCGATGGCACCGGGTTTACCGTCGAAATTGAACAGGGAGACGTTGCCCTCGGTCGAGCCGTAGAATTCCAGGATTTCCGGAATGGCGAACCGCTTCTGGAAGACTTCCCAGACGTCGGGGCGCAGGCCGTTGCCGAACGCCAGCCGCAGATTGTGGTCGCGCTCGTCCGGATGTTCGGGGCAGTTGACCAGATAGCGGCACAGTTCACCGATGTAGACGAAGATCGTGGCACCGGACGCCTTCACGTCGGGCCAGAAGGTCGTGGCCGAGAATTTCCGGCGCAAGATCAGTCGACCGCCGTTGAGCAGGGCCGGACCGACACCGACCAGGCCCCCGGTCGAGTGATAGAGCGGCAGCACATTAAAGGTACGATCCGACGCAGTGGCCGCGGTGGCCCCGGCAAAGGCGCGCATATAGGTGCGGGCGCGGGAGTGCGGCATGCGCGCGGCCTTTGGCAGGCCCGTGGTTCCCGAGGTGTAGATGTAGAGCGCCGTGTCCCGGTTGGTCAGGCCGGCGCGGATCGACCGGTTCGGCCGGACGGACGAGCCGCCCCGCAGGGGCTTGTCGAGGCCGCGCCGGTTGTCGGCCTCGGCCTCGTCCTTCAGGTCGATCACCCAGAGCATCAGGTTGCGATTGACGAAAGGACGAGCCTCCTCGACCTGGTGCCAGCACTCATCGTCGGTGACGACCTGGGACGCCCTGGAAATCTCAAGGCAATGGGCCAGGGCATGGCCGGTCAGATTGGTGTTGATCAGGGCCGTGGCCACGCCGATCTTGGAGAAGCCGAGCCAGGCCGCCAGATATTCGGCGCGGTTCAGCATCATCAGGGCGACGACATCGCCCCGGTGCAGGCGTCGGCTCTGGGCCCAGTGACCGAACCGGTTGGCGAGGGCGTCCAGCTCCCGATAGGTCAGGGTGCGGTGATCATCCTCGATCGCGATATTGTCGCCGAAACGATCGACCGCTTCCTCGAAATCGTCACAGACGAGATCGGGACTGTCCAGCTGGATCGGCTTGATGCGTTGAAGCAGTCGACGCAAACCCGCGGCGAACTTCAGGTCGCGCCGGATGTTCGCCATCAGCTTCATGGTCGCGTCTGCCTCTTTCAAATTGGTCGTCAGTTGTCCGTGATGGACAACCGGCCTGCCCGGGTCAACCGCGAGGGGAATTCCACCGGCAATTCGCACCGGCGCGGTGACGGATTGTTTGCTGCCGTGGCGCCGTTGCGCCGGTGACGTTGCGTCAATCCAGCCGGGTGTCGAGTCAGGACCTTGAACGCCGCAGACGGTGGGATATGCTGTCGGATATCGGCGGTTGTCGACGTGGTGTCGGCGCACCGTTCGCAGACCCGGAGGCTGTCGTGCGCCTGATTGTCGCTGTCGCCCTTGCTGCTTTTCCCGTCACTCCTGCGGCCGCCCAGGATATCGCTGCAGCCCCCAACTATGGCGAAGTTCGCCTGTCCCCCGGTTTTTCACCCGACCCGAGCCTGGTCATCGTCCAGGCCGGAGGGTCGATCGATGTCAGCCGGACACTGACAGCCTGTTCCGGCCATATCACCAGCGCCCCGGACCTGAGGCTCTACTGGGACGGCAAGGGCTCGCTGGATCTGAAGGTGTCTGTGATCTCGAATGCCGACACGACCCTGGTTGTCAACGGCCCCACCGGCACCTGGTATTGCGATGACGACAGCGGCGACGGCTCCAACCCGTCGCTCGTCCTGCCCTCGGTCGCCGGCCAGTATGACATCTGGGTTGGCACCTTCGGGACCGAGGGCACACGGCCGGCCGTTGTCTCCGTATCGGAGCTCAGCAGCTTTTAGTTCAAACCAAGTCATGGCGACGGGTGAGATGTAATCGCGCTTGCCCAAACTGTGTTCGTAACGGTGTTTCTTTGTGTCGACGCTCTAAAGTCGGAACTTCCTGTCAGGGGGTTGGTTCTTAAGGGCGTCATATGGAGAATACCCATGTCAATTACATACCCCGACCACATCGCTGTTAACGGGTCGCTGGCCACCGCTCCAACCCCCGTCGCCGAAAGCGCGCCCTATACTCCGGTCTATGCCCGCAGCGGCAAGGCGCGGAACGGCCGTAAGGCGGTCAAGACCTGGATGATCCTGGTACCCATCGGTGCCGTGGTTCTGATCGGCGGGGCCGTGGCCATGGCGATTGGCGGCGAAGCCTCAGAGCCGCTGGGCGCGCTGGTCGCGGTCGAAGCGCCCGTCGTGGCTGTGCCGATCGTGGCCGAGCCGCTGACAGATACCGCGCCGGCGGCCCTCGTGCCTGCTGCGCCGTCGGCCACTGTGACCGAGGCCACGCCAGTGGTGAGGCCCGTCGCCGTCTCGCGAAGCCGTACATCGATGGTTCCGCCCCGGGCCGCGGTGACGCCAGTCGTGGCTCCGGCTGAACCCGCTCCGATGCCTGCGGGCCCGCAGCCCTATCTAAGTGTCGCCGAACCTGCAGTGGGGGTGGCTCCGTCGCCGCCGACGCCGACACCGGTTCTGCCGTCCGAGACGTTGACCGGCCCGCCGATCGACTGAGGGATCGTTGACTGAACGGATTGAAGGCCCCGCCGGTTAGCACCGTCGGGGCCTTTGGCCGGTTTCAGGGGCGGGCCGGGGCCACGCGCCAGATCACATTGCCGACGTCGTCGGCCACCAGCAGGGCTCCGGTCCCATCGGTCTGGACACCCACCGGGCGGCCCATGGCCGCGCCGTCGGCATTGAGGAAGCCGGTGAGGATGTCGCGAGGCAGACCCACCGGACGACCGTCGACGAAGGCGACCGAAACCACCTTGTAGCCGCTGCGCGGTTCGCGGTTCCATGATCCGTGCTGGCCGATGATGGCCGCGTTTTGCCAGGCCGGGACCAGGGAGCCGTCATAGAAGGTCAGGCCGAGAGAGGCCGTATGGGCCCCCAGCGAATAGTCCGGCTTCAGGGCGCGGGCGACCATGTCCGGATTGCGCGGCTCGACACGGGTGTCGACGGTCTGGCCGTAGTAGCTCCAGGGCCAGCCATAGAAACCGCCCGGTGTGACCGAGGTCATGTAGTCGGGCACCAGGTCATTGCCGAGTTCGTCCCGTTCGTTGACGGCGACCCAGAGTTTGCCGCTTTCGGGATTCCAGGCCATGCCGACGGGATTGCGCAGACCGGACGCATAGACCCGGCGTGCGCCGGTGGCGGGGTTGATTTCGAGGATGGCGGCCCGGTCGACTTCCACGTCGAGGCCATTTTCGCCGACATTCGAGTTGGATCCGACCCCGACATACAGGCGAGACCCGTCCGGGCTGGCGACCAGACTCTTGGTCCAGTGATGGTTCCGGCCTGCGGGCAGGTCCGCGATCTTGACCGGGACGGCCGTAATCGCGGTCTCACCGGTCTGATAGGGGAAGACCACCAAGGAATCTGCGTTGGCCACATACAGTCGGTCGCCGACGAGGGCCATCCCGAACGGGGAATTCAGCCCTTCAAGAAAGGCGGTCCGGGTCTCGGCCACACCGTCACCGTCCGCGTCGCGCAGCAGGGTGATACGGTTGGCGCTGGCGGCGCGGGCCCCCGCCCGCTTCATAACCAGACCCTGAATCCAGTCGCGCAGGCCGCGTTTCTTCTTGGCCATCCGGGGCGGGGCGTTGGTTTCGGCGACGAGAATGTCGCCATTGGGCAGACGGTAGAGCCAGCGCGGGTGATCCAGGCCCGCGGCAAAGGCCGCGACCGCCAACCCATCGGCTGCGACCGGAGTCTGACCGTCGGGCCACCCGGTCGCGGGAGCGATGTTGACCGTCGGCAGCAGCGTGTTGCGCGGGGCGGGAAGGGTCGGATTGGGACCGAACCGCTCCCCTTCGGGAACCGGAGCGCGATCGGCGCAGCCTGCCATGGCCAGTGCAAGGGCGGAGAGGATCAGAAGGGGGGCACGAACCATGGGGATATCCTGGACAGCGCCCACAGATCAGAAGGCGGGAAATTCGAGGCGGCTGACATCATAGCCCAGGTTTCGGGCGCGTTCGACCAATTGGGCGCGTTGCCCGGGCGTCGGCACCTCGCGGGTGTAGATCCACAGCTTGTCGAAGGTGGGGTCGGCGGAGATGAACCAGCTGTAGTCGTCGGCGTGATCCAGCACCCAGTAGTCCCAGGTGATCAGGCCCCCGACATAGCGGGCTCTCAGCTTGGCATTGGTACCGGGGTCAAGGATTTCGCCGCGGGCCCCGATCGCCTTTTCCCGCCCTGTGGGGGTTCCGACCTGGCAGGTGTCCCGGACGTCGACGCGGGTCGGGCTGACGACCGTATAGTTGGTGGCCCCGGCGACACAGCCGTCGGTCAGTCGCATCGGCAGGCGGGCGATTTCCAGCCAGCGACCGGAATAGAAGCGGTTCAGGTCGACCGTACGGGCCGGTTGCGGGGCCCGCACTTCCGACGGTCCGGGAGCGGTCACACAGGCGACCGGGCCGAGCGCCAGGACGGCGGTGACGAGGGCGAGCGAACGGATAAGGCGCATGGGGCAGTCCTTGGGCCGGAGGGCGATGATGGAGATACGGTGCTGGTTTCCCGCGGATGCGTGTCGATCGGGTTTGTTCTTTTGCCTGACGGGTTGAGCCGGCGGCGATCGACGCCATATTCGACGCGTGAGCGGTCCGGTGCCGCGAGGGGACGCTCAGACACATGCCGCCTGTCATTGCCATTGAGGGTCTGACCAAGACCTATGCCTCGGGCCTCCAGGCGTTGAAGCGGATCGATCTCGAGATCAGCAAGGGCGAGATTTTCGCCCTGCTGGGACCGAACGGTGCCGGCAAGACAACCCTGATCAGCGTGATTTGCGGCATTGTTACCCCGAGCACCGGCACGGTCCTCGCCGACGGGTTCGACATCCAGAAGGATTATCGCAAGGCCCGGTCCCGGATCGGCCTGGTGCCCCAGGAGCTGACGACCGATGCCTTCGAGACGGTGCTGGCTACGGTCACCTTCAGTCGCGGTCTGTTCGGCAAGGCCCCGAACCCGGCCTTCATCGAGCAGGTTCTGCGGGACCTCAGCCTGTGGGACAAGAAGGACGCCAAGCTGCGCACCCTGTCGGGCGGCATGAAGCGGCGGGTGATGATCGCCAAGGCCCTGAGTCACGAGCCGGACATTCTGTTTCTCGACGAACCGACAGCCGGGGTCGATGTCGAGTTGAGGCGCGACATGTGGGCCCTCGTCCGCGGACTCCGCAATCGGGGCGTGACCATCATCCTGACCACCCACTACATCGAGGAGGCCGAGGAGATGGCGGACCGGGTGGGCGTTATCCTCGGGGGGGAACTGATCCTGGTCGAGGACAAGGCGGTGCTGATGACCAAGCTCGGCCGCAAGACCCTGACCCTGAATCTGCAGGAGGTGATGACGGTGGTCCCGCCCGAACTGGCAGACTGGTCCCCGACGTTGAAGGCCGACGGGCACGAGCTGGAATATGTGTTCGACTCCAATGCCGAACGGACCGGGGTTCCGTCCCTGCTGCGCCGGCTCAGCGAACTGGGCATCGCCTTCAAGGATCTGAACACCAGCCAGAGTTCGCTGGAAGATATCTTTGTCACCCTTGTCCATCAGGACCGGACGGAGACCGCGGCATGACGTTCAACGGCTACGGCATCTGGGCCATCTACCGGTTCGAAATGGCGCGGGCCCTGCGCACCGTGTGGCAGTCGATCGTCACGCCGGTGATCACCACGGCCCTCTATTTCGTGGTGTTCGGATCGGCCATCGGCGGTCGCATGACCGAGATCGACGGCGTGCCCTACGGGGCCTTCATCGTGCCGGGCCTGATCATGCTGAGCCTGTTCACCCAGTCGATCTTCAACGCCAGTTTCGGCATCTATTTTCCCAAATTCACCGGCACGATCTACGAGATCCTGTCCGCACCGGTCTCGCCGCTGGAGATTGTCGCGGCCTATGTCGGGGCGGCGGCGACCAAGTCGGCCCTGCTGGGGTTGATCATCCTGGCCACCGCGACCCTGTTCGTGCCGCTGCACATCCTGCACCCGGTCTGGATGCTGGCCTTCCTGGTGTTGATCTCGGTGACCTTCAGCCTGTTTGGCTTCATCATCGGCATCTGGGCTGACGGGTTCGAGCAGCTGCAGATGATCCCGATGCTGGTGGTGACCCCCCTGACCTTCCTGGGCGGATCATTCTATTCGATCGACATGCTGCCGCCCGTCTGGCGGACGGTGACCCTGTTCAATCCGGTGGTCTATCTGATCTCGGGTTTCCGCTGGGCCTTCTTCGGCACCAGTGATGTGGGGGTGGTGATCAGTATGACGGCGACACTGGGCTTCTTCTTCACCTGCCTGGCCGTCGTGGGCTGGATGTTCAAGACCGGCTACCGTCTGAAGAGCTGACGGTGCCGGCCGGAACGCGAGTGGTTATTTGATGATCAGATAGCCGCGCTCGACCATGCGCCGCATCGCTTCATAGGCCTCGGCCAGTTCCTCGAAGGCGTTGCGATGGGCGGTGAGGCGGGCGGTCTGGTCGGGTGTGACCGGTGAGCCGGACTCCGACAGACGCAGCGCCTCGGCGGCCCATTTTCCCCGGGCGTTGGCGGTCATGATGGCCAGGCGCTGGAAGGTGGCGGCGTCGACGTGGCCGAGCATCTGGCCGATCACCTCCCGGTTCGAGATGAAGGCGGCGTAGTCGATCTGCTCCAGCAGTCCGCGCAGGCGGCGCTGCTCTTGGGGATCGGTGTCCTGCGGCTCGAAATGGTCGCGGGCGCGGCGGTAGCTGGATGTCTGAACGGTCGACATGGTCCTTCTCCGGTCTCTGGAGTGAGGCTGCGCCCGTCGGGTTAACGGGCCGTTGCGGTGCCGCTGGGCGCGAGTCGGAGTCTTTGCCGGTCCGGCGCGCCCGTGCCGCGCGGACAGGGGATGCGGGCGAAGTCTGCCGCGTAGCAGAGCCGGACCTCGCGCAGCCAGATGTCGTCGGCCAGGACCACGGCGATACCGGCGCGCGGCAGACCGGGGTTGGCGGCCACGAAGGCGTCGCGGATGGCCCCGGCGGTCAGGCGATCGGCGGGAATGGCCTCGAGGTCCGGCTTGACCAGGGCGTTCCACAGGCTGGAGGCGCGCGCGAAATAGGCCTCGGCACTGGCCCAGCCGCAGGTGCCGTGCGCGGCCCATTCATGCTGCTGCAGGGTCGGGGAGGGGGTCATGCAGAAATTGGCGCGCACGGTGGCCGGCTGCAGGGCGGGGGCCGGGCCGCAGTAGCGCGGGTGGCGGTCTGCCGGGCCGTTGGGCCACAGGCCGTGCAGGGTCAGGCCGAAGCGGTTGTCGCGGCACTGCAGTTCGGGGTCGGGATAGTCCTTGCCACTGCGGCAGGCCTGGGGTGACCAGCTGAGGGCCAGCAGGTGGTAGGCGGTGTCGACGTCGCGAACGATTTCGTCCGCCGGGGGGTCATAGGGGCGGGCCGGCGTCAGACCCGTGGGGATGTCGCACCGGGCCGCGTCGGCGGTGACAACGACGGGATCAGGCGGCGCTGCCGACTCGCAGGCGGCGAGTGCGACCAGCAGGGCGAGAGCGGCGGCGCGGGACAGCGGTCGGATCATGACGGTCCCGCGCCTCCGGTCAGACGGGTTTGCGCGGGCCGCGGGCCTCGGCCAGGCCGGCGACGACGGCGTCGAAGGTCTCGGCGACCTCGCCGGTCGGGGCCTTGCCCATCAGGCTGACCACGACGATGGCGATGAAGCTGAAGGCGAAGCCGGGCACGATCTCGTAGATCAGGCTGCTGAGGGTCGCGCCGCCGGCCAGCAGGGGCGCATAGCCCCACACCAGGACGGTGGCGGCGCCGACGATCATGCCGGCCAGGGCCCCGTTGCGGGTCATCCGCTTCCAGGTCAGGGACAGGACCACCAGCGGGCCGAAGGCGGCGCCGAAGCCGGCCCAGGCCTGGGATACCAGGTTGAGCACGCTGTTGGCGGGGTTCCAGGCGAGGACGCCGGCGGCCACGGCCACGGCCAGGACCGAAATCCGGCCGACCAGCACCAGTTCCTTCTGCGGCGCATCCTTGCGCAGGAAGATGGCGTAGAAATCCTCGGTCAGGGAGCTGGAGGAGACCAGCAGCTGCGAGGAGATGGTGCTCATGATGGCGGCGAGGATGGCGGCCAGCAGGAAGCCGGTGACCAGCGGGTTGAACAGCACGTCGGACAGGATGATGAAGATGGTCTCGGGGTCGGTGACCTCAAGTCCGGTGCGGGTGGCATAGGCGAGGCCGGCCAGGCCGGTGCCGAGGGCCCCCAGCAGGGTGACCAGCATCCAGCCCATGCCGATGTTGCGCATCATGGGCACGTCGCGCACCGAACGCACGGCCATGAAGCGGACGATGATGTGCGGCTGGCCGAAATAGCCGAGGCCCCAGGCCATGGCCGATATCACGCTGATCACGGTCGCCCCCTTGAACAGGTCGAGCAGGCCGGGATCGATGCCGCGGATGGTTCCGGTCATGCCCTCGACGCCACCGACGTGGGTCAGGGCCACCACGGGCACCAGGACCAGGGCGATGAACATGATGCAGCCCTGGACGAAGTCGGTCAGGCTGACGGCCATGAAGCCGCCCAGCAATGTGTAGGCCATGACCACGCCGGCGGTGATCAGCAGGCCCCAGCTGTAGTCGAGGCCGAAGGCGCTCTCGAACAGCTTGCCGCCGGCGACCAGGCCGGACGAGGTGTAGAGGGTGAAGAAGACGACGATGACGATCGAGGAAATGACCCGCAGCATCCGCGAATTATCGAGGAACCGCTTGTCGAAATAGTCGGGGATGGTCAGGGCGTCGCGGGCCAGTTCGGTATAGAGGCGCAGGCGCGGGGCGACGATCAGGTAGTTGGCGAAGGCCCCGATGAACAGGCCGATGGCGATCCAGGCCGAGGACAGGCCGCTGAGATACATGGCACCGGGCAGACCCAGCAGCATCCAGCCGCTCATGTCCGAGGCCCCCGCGGACAGCGAGGCGACGGCCGGGCCGAGGCGGCGACCGCCGAGGATGTAGCCGGACACGTCGCTGGTCGATTCCCTGTAGGCGTACAGGCCGATGGCCAGCATCAGCACGAAATACAGGCCGAGGGTGATGAATGATCCGATTTCCATCCCCCTTGGGTAGCAGCGTTGCGGCAAGGGGGACAAGTCGGGAGGATTTCACCGGGTTCCGGCGGGGCTTCGCCCGTCATCGCCCGGGCGGGTCCGGATCGGGCATCCCCCCTCACCCCGGCCCCCCTCCCGCCGGGAGAGGGGCGATTTCAACATCCGTGTCAGCCCCTACCGGAACACGCAGGACACCCCGGCCCAGAGGGCGGTGACCCTGGCCGAGGCGGTGGTGCCGGACAGGGTGCCGAAGATGTCGGCCGAGGCGAATTCGGGGCCGATGGAGTCGTTCATGACCGAGACATCGGGCCAGGCGGCGCGGACCTCGGCCAGGGTCGAGCCGACGTGGATGTCCTGGACCGTGCTGAAGCCGGCGGGGGCCTGTTCGCCGGCCCACCAGCCGGCGAATTTGCCGTCCTGGAAGGCCAGGGTGAGGTCGTCGTCCCAGCGGGCGAACTGGACCGGACCGGCCCCGCATTCGTCATTGCTGTCGGTGTGGGGGGCGGTGCCGCCGTGCAGGCCGGTCATATAGGCGATCACCGTGGCCCGGGGCGCGCCGAAGCTGAGCTTGAGGCCGGTGCCGCCACCGCCGGGGTTGGCGGGCATGAAGCCGTCACCTTCCAGCAGGATGGCGGTGACGCCGGCGGCCGGGGCGGCGGGATCGCCGGCCGGGACGGGCCGGGCGACGACGGGCGGATCGGCCGGGGTCTGGCCCGGCGTCTCGGCGGCGGGGCTGCAGGCGACGAGGCCGAGGGCGGCCGCGAGGGCGAGGGCGGGGGTCAGGGCTGATGGTTTCATGGGGGCGCAGCCTAACGGGGCGGGGGCGGTTTGTGAACCGGTGGTATGGGAGCATCCCGTCTCCCCTTGCGGGAGAAGGACGTGAGGGGATGGCTGGCCCCGGCGCATCCGACACCCATATGCGGTCTCCCCCAACGGAGCCGCCACCATGACCCGCACCCTGAAGATCGATTTCGTTTCGGACATTGTCTGCCCCTGGTGCGTGGTGGGTCTGGGCGGGCTGGAGGGGGCGCTGGCGCGGCTGAAGGGCGAGGGGATCGCGGCCGACATCACCTTCCGGCCGTTCGAGCTGAACCCGCAGATGGCCCCCGAGGGCGAGAACATCGTCGAACACGTCGGCCGCAAATACGGCTCGACCCCGGAACAGTCGGCCGGGGCGCGGCAGCTGATCCATGACAAGGCGGCCGCGGTCGGTTTCACCATGAAGTCCGGGCCGGACAGCCGGATCTGGAACACCTTCGACAGCCACCGGCTGCTGCACTGGGCGGGTGAGGTCGCCGACGGCGGCAGTCCGGCCCTGCAGCGGGCGCTGACGGGCGCGCTGTTCGACGCCCATTTCACCCGCGGTCTGAACCTGACCGACTCCGCGGTCCTGGCCGATGCGGCGGCGGCGGCGGGGCTGGATCGCGGCCAGGCGCTCGAGGTGCTGGCCGAGGGGCGGTATGCCGAGGCCGTGCGCGCCGACGAGACCCTGTGGACCTCGCGCGGCATCAGCTCGGTCCCGGCGGTGGTGATCGACGGCAAATATATGATCAGCGGCGGCCAGTCGGTCGATGTGTTCGAACAGGCGCTGCGCAAGATCGCGGGGGATATGGCGGCGGCCGAAACCTGATCCCTCTCCCCTTGTGGGCGACGGTGCCCCCGTGAGGGGGCGGATGAGGGGTGGGACACCGCTTCATCCGACAATCCGCCGATCGTCACGGACCGGAGACGCGGCACCAGCCCCCTCATCCGTCTCGCTCCGCGAGCCACCCGTCGTCCGATCGCAATGCGATCGTTCCTCCACCCACGAGGGGAGAAGGGAATTCGGACCGGGGGGGCGGACGAAAAAACAGGGTCCACTCGGTCCACTGGGTCCACTCAGTCCACATGACCGGCCGGGCCGGGGCCGTGTCGCTGCGCCCACAGCCGCTGTTCCTGTTCGGCCAGCTGGGCCTCGATCGCCTGTTCGGCCTCGAGCGCCAGGCGGACGCGGCGCCAGCGCAGGGCCTCGGTGGCCCGGCCGCGCATGATCGCCCGCAGCATGCGGCGGTGGGCGACATGGGTCAGCTGGTACAGCTCGACCCGGTCGAGGTCGCCGGCGACCATGTCCTCGAGCATCAGCCCCTCGTCATCGGGGTCCAGGGTTTGCGGCGGGGTCCACGGCAGGTCGGCCCGGCGCCAGCCCTCGCGCGCGGCCCGGTTGCGCATCGCCGTCAGCCCGACCCCGTGGCGGCGACAGGCCTCGGCCGCCGGCAGGCCGGACAGATAGTCGGCCCGCACCCGCGCCCAGACATCGTCGGGGGCGCTGCGGGGACTGGCGCGGTGCGGGGTCGGGGCGTCGGACATCCTGGGGCCTCCCGGAGGTGGAACGGGCAGGGCTAGCACGCGGGGACGTCAGGATCGGGCGTGGGGGCGGGGGTTGGGGGATGGGGTGTGGGGTGTCGGGTGTGGGGTGTCTCCTCCCTGTCGCGCAGCGATGGGGAGGTGGCAGGGCGCGGCTTCGCGCCCTGACGGAGGGGCGGGGGGCAGCACGGTCGGGGCGGTGTGTGGGGCCAGTGCCCCTCCACCGCTGCGCGGTCCCCCTCCCCATGGTGGCTCGCGAAGCGAGACGGATGAGGGGTTTCGCCGCTATCGAAAGTCAGCGACCGCCAGTGAAGCGCCAATCCCCATCCGCCGGTGCGACCCCTCATCCGTCAGCCTTCGGCTGCCACCTTCTCCCGCAAGGGGAGAAGGATCGGTGATGGGGGTCTCGCGCGGGATCAACGGCGTGCCCGCCGGGGTGGTGGAGGGGAAGGGACTGATCTCGGGCGGGCAGCCGGCGGGGGTTTTTGAGGAGGCGTTGCGGGGGATAGCAGGGGGAGGGGTGAGCGCTCGAGCCGGTTTGACCTAATCCCTGAATGGTCACGATCCTAGTATCCGCGGCTCAAACAAGCCTATCGTGTGAACACTTCGAATCGCGCTGAGGTTGGGCATCAGGTGTCGAGCACACGAAATATCGTCAAGGTGTTCTTGGCGTCACCGGGCGATCTTACAGATGAACGAAAGGCCGCCAAGGGTGTGGTCGATGAGTTCAATGTGACCTGGGCTGATAAGCTTGGGTATCAAGTTCAGCTCGTGGGATGGGAGGATACGGTTTCGATTTGGGGGCGCCCCCAGGAATCGATCAATCGCGACTTGGAGAAGTGCGAACTCTTCATCGGAATGATGTGGAAAAAGTGGGGAACACCGCCATCAAAGTCGGGCCCCCACACCTCAGGTTTCGAAGAGGAGTTTCGACTCACGTTTGAGCGCAGGGCAAGCACAGGCAAGCCCGATATGAGCCTGTTTTTTAAGGCTATCCCAGACGATATGCTCCAAGATCCCGGCGCGGAACTGAGAAAGGTCCTCGATTTCAGAGCGGAAATCATTGCGGACAAATCAATACTGTTTCAGTCATTCTCTAATATACGAGAGCTGGAGCAGCTCGTTCGCCGAAAGATATCGGCTTATGTGCAGGCCTTGTATAACGACGATGAGAAGGTCGATTCAGATGCCTCTATAAAAGGCAATTTATCAGCAGCCAGTCACTCGGTGTCCGAACAAAAAGCTGTGGGCCGCCTTCTGTGGAAGCAGGAGAGTGATTTTCTTGCTGATCTGATCGAGCGTGATGATCAATCATTTACGGTACCGGAAGAGGTCGCGCGTTTGCGGCTGATCTCGCATGGGCTTGCTCATTCGAACAACGACATGGATCCTATTGGTCCCCACGATGCGAACATCATATTCGCGGCGCGCCGTGCACTAACCTTGAGCGGCAGGGAGGCAAGCAGCCTCCTGGATGCCGGTCTTTCCCGCATCGAACAGCAAAATGCACCGCTTTGGCATTGGCTTTTTAGCCTTCCGGCGAGCGACATCGAGGAACGCCTAGTTGTAGAATCCCTCGCGGGACGAACGGACAACATTAAATCTGGTGCTCTCAGAGTGATGATGCTGGGAAATTTCACTATTGACTGCCTGTCCTGGAACGCCCGGGATCGGATAATCGATAGCTGGTTGTCCAAAGATACGGCTGCGGCGGTTAAGAAGGCTGCTCTGTCATATCTCTCACATATGGGGCGCGAGGAAGACATCCCGCAGCTACGCAGAGAGTATGACAAAGGCGATCACTCGACAGTTCGATCCGCCGCGGAAGCAATTTTATGTATAAGTATGCGACAAGGGAAGTCTACGGCGGTTGAAGCGCTGCTCGATCTCCAATTTGATGTTGCCAGTGAATTCATTCTGGCATCAGTCACTGATGCTCTGTCAATCGCCACTGAGGATCAATTAGTCCAAGCTGCTGCATATCGAACGTCAAATGTCCGGATGGCTGCGCTAAACGAATTGGTCAATCGAAAATCGACCAGAATTGAGCTCTACGAGCACCTGCTGGACGACAGCAGTTCTGATGTCCGGTACTCCGCTCTAACGGCGCTTGAACAGACCGGTAGGGTATTTGCGCTTGCTGAAGCTAAGGCGATCATCATCAAACCCAAGTCAAATGCCTTCTCACTGGGATGGTCTGGAGCAGACAGCGCGGCCGAAGATCATTGGAAGACCTATAGGTCCAATGCCTACTCCAAGCTTTCTGTCTCGGAACTGCTGGACGCGTACGAAGCAGACGGCCCTCTGGAGCATCAAGCCTACATTGCGTTGGCCAAGAAGTATAAAGGTGGGGTGCCTTTTGATATCCGGAAGGACTTAGAAGACAGCTTTGCCGTGCGAACGGAAAGCATGCTGGAAGCCTTTGAGAATAAATACGGTGGCCTGGCATCCGACTTGGTAGGCAGAACTCGGCAGCTGTCGGAATATACCCGAAAGGGGTTCTTTCGCAGCGCTCTGGATGTTCTCTGCGAGTTTGGCGAGCCTCAAGACTTGGCGCTGGTGAGACGCGCGGTCGATGGGAAATTCGCGGACGCGGGACAGGCCGAGATAGACTTTTTGAAGCGCTTCGGAGACTGGTCCGATATTCCGAGGGTCGCCGCTATCGCAGATCGTCAAACAAGCTTCCTAGTCTCTATGAGCGGAGTACGAGTTCGTACGCTTAAGGCGGCCGGGAAGACAATTGTTCGGCTCGCGGGCAATCGCATCGAGGAAATGTTGGGCCTTCTCATAGCGCCATCGGTGCTGGAGTACGTCATTGCAGAGTTGCCCATGACCAAGCTTCGCAATGTAAGCGATGATACGTTGATACCTATACTGCTGAACGGAGTAGACAGTCTTCGTCGAACCGCGTCCGTCAGGGTTGTCCAATCGCTGACGAAGCAAAGGCTCTCAAAGCTATTGGACGCGTATATCGGCACCGCCGGAATGAGATACTACAATACGATCTTTTGGTTGGATCTTGGCGTATCAGCGCATTCGGTGGAGCAAAGAGGTCGGATAGCCGGCAGTGCGCTAGCTAACGCTACCTAGCCCCCCTCACACCTTCACCTCCACCACACTCCCGCCCGCGCGGAATTTGGCCGACATCTCCGCCATCCCCTTCTCCGCCTCATCCGCCAGCGAACCCCCCGCATCATTCTGCGCCGCCGCGTCCCGGCGGATGTCCTGGCTGATCTTCATGCTGCAGAATTTCGGGCCGCACATGGAGCAGAAATGGGCGGTCTTGTGGGCCTCTTTCGGCAGGGTGGCGTCGTGGTATTTGCGCGCGGTCTCGGGGTCGAGGCCGAGGTTGAACTGGTCTTCCCAGCGGAACTCGAACCGGGCGCGGCTGAGGGCGTCGTCGTGCAGGCGGGCGGCCGGGTGGCCCTTGGCCAGGTCGGCGGCGTGGGCGGCGATCTTGTAGGTGATGACGCCGTCCTTGACGTCCTGGCGGTCGGGCAGGCCGAGGTGTTCCTTGGGCGTGACGTAGCAGAGCATGGCCGTGCCGAACCAGCCGATCATGGCCGCCCCGATCGCGGAGGTGATGTGGTCATAGCCGGGGGCGATGTCGGTGGTCAGGGGGCCCAGGGTGTAGAAGGGGGCCTCGTGGCAGTGTTTCAGCTGCTCATCCATATTGGCCTTGATCTTGTGCATCGGCACATGGCCGGGGCCCTCGATCATGACCTGGCAGCCTTTCGCCCAGGCGATCTTGGTCAGCTCGCCGAGGGTGCGCAGCTCGGCGAACTGGGCCTCGTCATTGGCGTCGGCGATGGAGCCGGGGCGCAGGCCGTCGCCGAGGCTGAAGCTGACGTCATAGGCCCGCATGATGTCGCAGATGTCCTCGAAATGCTCGTAGAGGAAGGACTCGCGGTGATGCGACAGGCACCACTTCGCCATGATCGAGCCGCCGCGTGAGACGATGCCGGTGACGCGTTTCGCCGTCATCGGCACGAAGGGCAGGCGCACGCCGGCGTGGATGGTGAAATAGTCGACGCCCTGTTCGGCCTGTTCGATCAGGGTGTCGCGGAACACCTCCCAGGTCAGGTCCTCGGCGACGCCGTTGACCTTCTCCAGCGCCTGGTAGATCGGCACGGTGCCGATCGGGACCGAGCTGTTGCGCACGATCCAGTCGCGGATGTTGTGGATGTTGCGGCCGGTCGACAGGTCCATGACGTTGTCGGCGCCCCAGCGGGTGGCCCAGACCAGTTTGTCGACCTCGTCGTCGACCGAGGACAGGACGGCGCTGTTGCCGATGTTGGCGTTGATCTTCACCAGGAAGTTGCGGCCGATGATCATCGGCTCGACCTCGGGGTGGTTGATGTTGTGGGGGATGATCGCCCGGCCGCGGGCGATCTCGGAGCGGACGAATTCGGGGGTGACGTAGTCGGGGATCTCGGCCCCGAAGGGTTCGCCGTCTCTGGGGGTGTGGGGTGTGGGGTGTGGGGTGTGGGGAAGAGGCACGGTTGAGCCGTCGGCCAGGGTGACGCTTCCCCCATCCCCCACACCCGACACCCCACGCCCTTCTTCCCGGCGCAGGTTCTCGCGGATGGCGACGTATTCCATCTCGGGCGTGATGATGCCGGCGTTGGCGTATTCGTACTGGGTGACCGGGCGGCCCTCGACCCCCTTGAACACCTTGTGGTTGGAGGTGTCGAAGCGTGGGGCCAGGTTCTTGCCGCTGGCGTGGCCGTTGTCCTCGGGCTTGACCTCACGCGGGTTCAGCACCGGGGCGATGTCGCCGCGGTCGAGCTGCCACGACGACTTGACCAGGGGCAGGCCCTTCTTGATGTCGATGGTCACGGTCGGGTCGGTATAGGGGCCGGACGGGTCATAGATGGTCAGCGGCGGCTCATTGGCGCTGGGGTGCAGGGCCACCTCGCGGAAGGGGACGCGGAGGTCGGGGTAGAGTTCGCCCGAGGCATAGACCTTCCTCGACCCGGCGCGCTCGCCGGTCGGGATGGTGCCGGTCTCGCGCATGACCTCGTCGCGGGCGTCTTTAAGGGGGAGGCTATCGCTCGCGACGCGGTCGCTCGCTGCCTGAGCCTCTTGAGCCTCGGACGTTTTGGGGGGCGTGACGACGATGTTCATGGCGGCCTCTGCGTTGGAGGTCTGCCGGCGCCGGACGGGCCGGGCCGAGGCCCGGGTCCCCGCCTGCGCGGGGATGAGCGGACCCGTGGAGTCCGCGCGTGTTTCCCATCCCTTCGCCGGCATGACCCGGATCAGGTTCGACGGGTCAGGCGATCACGCCAATCTCAGCCGCTTGGATGCGACCCCCCGGAGAACGCGTCGACGATAGGCCGGTGCGGGGCGGCTGTCGAGCGGGGCGGTGGGAGGAAGGGCGGCGGCCCGGCCTGCGTCGGGGGGGCGTTGACAGGACCGGGCCGCCGGATCTCCCGGGAATGGGGATCATCCGGGAGTTCCACTGACTAAACCGCGTTCGCCGGGATTGGTTCCGGGGGCTTCATTGCCGTGGGGATCGGGTCTAGGGACGGGGGGCCTTTCCGGAGCCCGCCCATGCATCTCGCCCGCTTTCCCCGTATCCGCCTGGCCCATCTGCCGACGCCGCTGGAGCCTTTGCCGCGGCTGAGCGAGGTACTGGGCGTCGAACTGTGGATCAAGCGCGATGACTGCACCGGCCTGGCCGGCGGCGGCAACAAGACGCGCAAGCTGGAATTCCTGCTGGGCGAGGCCTTCGAACTGGAGGCCGACACCCTGGTGACCCAGGGGGCGGTGCAGTCGAACCACGTGCGCCAGACGGCGGCGGCGGCGGCGGCGCACGGGCTGAAATGCGAGGTCAT
The DNA here is from genome assembly GCF_029945885.1 of Brevundimonas sp. Lineage (GTDB taxonomy): Bacteria > Pseudomonadota > Alphaproteobacteria > Caulobacterales > Caulobacteraceae > Brevundimonas. Next base: position 364,492 of record NZ_JAQSDK010000037.1, on the reverse strand, counting down.
TCTGGAAGAGCGGACCGGCTCCAGGGCCACCGACTATGTCCACAACGGCAATGTGCTGATGGACCGGCTGTTCGGGGCCGGCATCCGCACCGTGCCGGGCGGGTCGGACATGACCGCCGAACTGGAAAAGACCGCGGCCGAGGTGCGGGCCCGCGGCGGCAAGCCTTACATCATCCCCGGCGGCGGCTCGAACCCGGTCGGGGCCCTGGGCTATGTCGACTGCGCCCGCGAGATCGTGGTCCAGGCCGATGAGCTGGACATGCCGATCGACCGCATCATCACCGCCACCGGCAGCGCCGGGACCCAGGCCGGTCTGGTCGCCGGCCTGGCGGTGATGGGGGCGGACATTCCGGTGCTGGGCATCGGCGTGCGGGCCCCGAAGGCGAGGCAGGAAGAGAATGTGCTGAAGCTGGCGCGCGAGACGGCGGCCCTGCTGGGGCGGCCCGACGCGGTGACGCCCGCGATGGTGGTGGCCGACTGCGACTATGTCGGTGCGGGCTACGGCCTGATCGACGACGCGGTGATCGCGGCGCTGAAACTGGCGGCGCGCACCGATGGCATCGTGCTGGACCCGGTCTATACCGGCAAGGCGATGAAGGGGCTGATCGCCCTGGCGAAGGCCGGCCGGTTCGAGAACGAGACGGTGGTCTTTCTGCACACCGGCGGGGCCCAGGGCCTGTTCGGCTACCAGGGGGAGATCGAGGGCGCGCTCTAGGGGGCGGGGGCTGGCCGGGCGGAACCATGGAAAGCGGGCCGATGTCGAAAAGGCTGCGGCACCGACTTTGTTGATTGCCCCGGTCGGCTGGCGTTCGTAGGAGGGCGTGTCGCCCGTATCCAGCGGCCGGCAGGATCGCCCGGGGGCACCATGAGAATTCCAGGTTTGATGGCCGCGGCATTGCTGCTGTTCGGCACGACCGTCGGCGCAGCACAGGCGGTGGAGCCCGCAGGCGTGTGTCCGGCACCGGGCCAGCCGGTCCACGAGTCGAGCCTGGTCACCATCGGCGGCATAGAGCAGTGGGTGGTCGTCGACGGGGCGGACTGCAGCAACCCCGTGCTGCTGATCGTGCATGGCGGGCCCGGCAACCCCAACACGCCTTTCGCTCGCAATGTGTTCGGCAGCTGGGAGACGGATTTCACCATTGTTCAATGGGACCAGCGCGGTTCGGGCAAGACCTATGCGGCCAGCCCGCCGGCCGAGGACGAAGCCCTGACCCTGGAAGCACTGTCGGCGGATGGCGTCGAGGTGGCGCGCTACGCCCTTGAACGGTTCGGCAAGCGCAAGGTCATCCTGATGGGCGGGTCCTGGGGCTCGGTCCTGGCGACACATATGGCGATGGCGGCCCCCGACCTGTTCCACGCCTATGTCGGCACCGGGCAGATGGTGAACTATCAGGACAGCCTGAGGATCAGCTACGGCCGCACGACGACCCTGGCCGCGGCATCCGGCGACGGCGATGCCCTCGCCAAGCTTGAGGCCCTCGGCCCCCCGCCCTGGACCAATCCCCGCGCCTTTGGCATCCTGCGTCGCATCACGCGCAAATATGAGGCCCTGGTCAGCGAACCGGCACCCGAGGGCTGGTTCACCTTTGGTCCGGGCTATGACACCCCGGCCTACGCCGCCGACTATGAGGCGGGCGAGGACTATTCGTTTTTCCAGTTCGTGGGTCCGGCCAATAACGGCATCGCCTCCGGGATCGATCTTCGGACACTGGGGACCGCGTTCGCCATGCCGGTCTACCTGCTGCAGGGCGAGGTGGATCTGGTAACCCCGCCCGAGCTGTCGCGGGCCTATTTCGACGACCTCTCGGCACCGGAAAAGACCTATGTGCCGCTCGCCCGAACCGGCCATGATCCCAATCCGATCATGATCGAGGCGCAGCACGCGGCGCTGAGGCAATTGCGCGCTGCAGCGGTGATAACGGACCAACGCTGAGAGGCATGGGCTGCCCATTCCAGCGATCAGGCCAGGCGGCCGACACGATGCGGTGACGGCGGACATGGTGGTGGCCGACTGTGACTATGTCGGTGACGGCTATGGCCTGATCGACGACGCGGTGATCGCGGCGCTGAAACTGGCGGCGCGGACGGACGGGATCGTGCTGGACCCGGTCTATACCGGCAAGGCGATGAAGGGGCTGATCGCCCTGGCGAAGGCCGGCCGGTTCGAGAACGAGACGGTGGTCTTCCTGCACACCGGCGGGGCGCAGGGGCTGTTCGGCTACCAGGGGGAGATCGAGGGGGCGCTCTAGGGCAGCGTCATCGGACAAGGCCGAACGCGCTTCAATATCCGCACACCCCCGCCTTCGCGGGGATGTGCGGATATTGGCGGGTCTACCCCGCCCCCGCCGCGATCTGCATCATCACCAGGCCGGTGAACCAGGCGGCCGCCGTGCCGACGATATAGCCGACCACGGCCAGCAGGACGCCGACCGGGGCGAGCGAAGGGTGGAAGGCGGCGGCGGCGACCGGGGCTGACGCCGCCCCGCCGATATTGGCCATCGAGCCGACGCCGAGGAAGAAGCTGGGCGAGCGGATCAGGAAGGCCATGCCGAACATCAGGGCCACGTGGACCAGCATCCAGACGCCGCCGATCAGGAAATAGACGGGCGAATCGAGAATGGCACCGATGTTCATGTTCAGACCGACCGTGGCGACCAGCACATAGACGAACACCGAACCGACCTTGGACGCGCCGGGACCCTGCAGCTTGCGGGCACCGGTGAAGGACAGGACCACGCCGATGATCGTGGCGGTCAGCACCAGCCAGAAGAAGCTGGAGTCGAACGACAGGCGCTGGGCCCATTCGAAGGTCGATCCGAACCAGGCGGACAGGGGATCGGCGATGGCGTGTGACAGGCCGACCGCACCGAAGCCGACGGCGAGGATGAAGATCAGGTCCTTCAGCGACGGGATGCGGGCGTGTTCCAGCTCATAGGCCTCGGCCTTGTCGCGGACGCGGTCGACTGCGGAGGCGTCGGCGCGGAACAGTCTGTCCATGGTGCGCTGGTTGGCGGCGATCCACAGCACGACGGCCATCCAGATGTTGGCGACGACGACGTCGACGGCGATCCAGATCGAGAAGGTGTCGGGACCGGCCCCGTAGATCTCGTACAGGGCGGTCTGGTTGGCCGAGCCGCCGATCCAGCTGCCGGCGACCGTGGCCATGCCGCGCCAGATGGCCTCGGGCCCGGCCCCCATCAGCTCCGGCGCGATCCAGCTGGTCAGCAGCAGGGCGACCGGGCCGCCGATCATCACCCCGACGGTGCCGGTGGCGAACATGATCAGGGCCTTGGGGCCGAGACCGAACACCGCCGGCAGGTCGGCCGAGACGGTCAGCAGCACGAGGGCGGCGGGCAGCAGGAAGCGCGAGGCGATGAAATAGAGGCGCGAGGTCTCGGGATCGACCACGCCGAAGGTGGTCAGCAGCGAGGGCAGGAAATAGCAGAGCAGCAGGGCCGGAATCACGGTGAAGAACCGCTTCACCCAGGGGTGGGTCAGGTTCGAGGCCCAGAACACGCCGCCCAGTATGACGGCCAGCAGGCCGAGCACGACGGCGTCGTTGGTGATCAGGGCTGTGGGCCCGGCGGGATCAATGGCCATACTTTTCTCCGGTCTTCTGGGGCATAAGGACAATATCGCGGCAATTCAGCAAGTCGCGACGAGGAGAATTGACGATGCGGGTACTGGGTGTTCTGGGCGGAATGGGACCGGCGGCGACCGTCGCCTTCCTGGCGCGGGTGCAGGCGCTGACCCCGGCCGAGGGCGATCTGGATCACATCCGCATGCTGGTCGACATCAATCCGCAGGTACCGGACCGGACCCGAGCGCCCGAGGCCGCCGACCATATGCTGGGCGAGATGGCGGCGCGTCTGCGCGAGGCCGGGGCCCAGGTCCTGGCCATGCCGTGCAACACCGCCCACGCCCAGTCGACCAGTTTGCGGGCCATCGGCCTGCCCTTCATCGACATGATCGCCGAGACCACCGCGGCCGCCACCGCCGGCGGGGCCAAGAAGGTCGGCGTGCTGGCCACCCCGGGCGGCGAGGCCCTGTACACCACGGCCCTGGCCGGACAGGGGGCCAAGATCGTGCGTCTGGGCGGGGCCAATCGTCAGGCCTTCATGGCCTGTGTGATGGCGGTCAAACGCGGCGACACCGGCAAGGCCCCCAAGGCCGAGATGCGCCGGCTGGCCGCGGCCCTGGTCGCGGGCGGGGCCGAGGTGGTCATCGCCGGCTGCACCGAGGTGCCCCTGCTGCTGGGCCCCAAGGACGTGTCTGTGCCCCTGTTTGATTCGGCCGAGGTTCTGGCCCAGGCCTGCGTGAAGGCCTGCCGCTAGAAACGGTTGCCGTTCGCCGCGACGCTCGCCAAAGCTGGCGGCGTGAAAAAGCAAAGTCTGATCATCGATTGTGACCCCGGCGTCGACGACGCCCTGGGTCTGTTCCTGGCCTTTGGCGCGCCCGCGCTTGAGCTGCTGGCGGTGACCACCGTCGGCGGCAATGTTCCCGGGGTCATCACCGCGCGCAATGCCCGGATCATGCGCCAGCTGGCCGGTCGTGAAGATGTGCCGGTCTTTGCCGGGGCCGACCGGCCGCTGGTGCGTGAACCGGTCGGCGCCGGCGAATTCCACGGCGAGGGTGGCATCGGGGACATGGTCCCGTTCGAGCCGCGCCTGGGCAATGCCCCGGGCAGTGCGGCCCGGGCCATCGTCGACCGGGTGATGGCGCGACCGGCCGGGTCGGTGGCGCTGGCGGTGATGGGGCCGATGACCAATCTGGCCCTGGCGATGCGGCTGGAGCCGAAACTGGCGGCGCATCTGGGCCCGGTCTCGGTGATGGGCGGGGCGCGGTCGGAGGGCGGCAATATCACCGCCTCGGCCGAGTTCAACATCTATGCCGATCCCGATGCGGCGGCCGAGGTGTTCGCCTCGGGCTGCGAGATGGTGGTGTTCGGGCTGGACGCCACCCATCAGGTGCGGGCCACCGAGGCGCGGATCGCGGCGATCGAGGCGCTGGACGGCGAATCGGCGCGGGCGGCCGGGGGGCTGTTGCGCTTCTCGCAGCGGGTCGAGCGCGAGATCGTCGGCTGGGACGCCGGGCCGCTGCATGACCCGTGCACCGTGGCCTGGCTGCTGGAGCCGGACCTGTTCGAATTGAAGCCGTGCCGGATCGCGGTCGAGACGGTCAGCGACCTGACGCGCGGCCATACGGCGGTGGAGTTCCGGGTCGATGCGGCCACGGCGCGGCATCGCTGGGCGGTCAAGGCGGACGGCCAGGGGGTGTTTGACCGGATCACCGAGAGTCTGGAGCGTCTGCCATGAGGATCACCGTCGTCGGCTCGATCAATCTGGACTTCGTCGCCAGCGCCCCGCGCCTGCCGGGGCCGGGCGAGACGGTGACCGGGGCGACCCTGGCGCGGCATCCGGGCGGCAAGGGGGGTAATCAGGCTTTGGCCGCGGCGCGGCTGGGGGCCGAGGTGACGATGATCGGCCGGGTCGGGCGCGACGGCATGGCCGGCGAGGCCCTGGCCCTGCTGCTGGACGGGGACGTCGATGTGGCCGGGGTGATCACCGATTCCGAGGCCGCGACCGGCGTGGCCCTGATCGCCGTCGATCCGTCCGGCGAGAACCAGATCGTGGTGGCGGCGGGGGCCAATCACCGGGTCAGCCCGGAACAGCTGCCGCAACGGCTGGACGCCCCGCTGATCCTGCAGCTGGAACTGCCGGTCGAGACGGTCGAGGCCGCGGTCGGCCGGGCCACCGGCTTTGTCTGTATCAACCTGGCCCCGGCCGCGCCGGTGTCGGAGGCCCTGTTGCGGCGGGCCGACCTGATCGTCGTCAACGAGACCGAGGCGGCCTATTACGGTGACCTGTTGCACAGTGGCGGCGGCCGGGTGGTGGTGACCCTGGGCGCGCGCGGGGCCCAGCTGTACCAGCGCGGCGGCCTGGTCGCCGAGGCGGCACCGCCCCAGGTCACGGCCGTCGACGCCACCGGGGCCGGCGACACCTTCGTCGGGGCCATCACCGTGGCCCTGCTGGAGGGGATGGACCCCGAGGCGGCGCTGCGGTTCGCCTGTGCCGCGGGGGCGATTGCAGCGACGCGGCCGGGAGCCCAGCCGTCGTTGCCCTATCGCGACGAGGTCGAGGCGATCCTGGAGGGGTGAGGGCGATGCTGTTCGTGGTCTATTTCGTCACCCTGATCGCCTTTTCGGTGATCTTCACCCGCGAAGTGATCGGCCCGGCCTCCCGGGCCAGCTGCGACAAGCGCTGGCGGCTCTATGCGGGGGCGCTGAATGCCGTGAATCTTGTGGCGGTGGTCGCCGCCGGGTTTCTGTTCGAGCGCTGGATTTCGGGACATTCCGTCCTGCATCTCGCCGAGACCATGGACCCGGTTTCAGCCAGTCTGGTGACCTTTCTGGTCTCCAGTCTGGCGGCCTACTGGTATCATCGGGCGGTTCACCAGTCTGACAGGCTGTGGCGCTGGGTGCATCAGCTGCACCACAGTCCGACCCGAATTGAATCGCTGACCGCCTTCTACATCCATCCGTTCGACGGCCTGCTGGCGGTCCTGCTGAACGCCGCGGTCGCCTATGTCTTGCTGGGCGTCAGCGGTGTGTCGGCGGGGCTGGCGCTGATCTATGTCACCCTGTTCAACCTGCTGGCCCATGCCGACCTGCGATCGCCCTGGTGGCTGGGATTTTTCGTGCAGCGGCCCGAGATGCACCGCATTCACCACCAGCGTGGCGTCCATGCGAACAACTATGGCCTGCCCCTGTGGGACCTTGTCTTCGGGACCTGGCGCAATCCGCGTTCCGGTCAGGTCGACTGCGGTTTCCGGGACGACAAGGAACGGCTGATCGGTCAGATGCTGATGTTGAAGGACGTCGACGGCTGAGCGGCGGGCGCGAGCCGGCCGGAGTCCAGCCGTCCCTGCCGTTGGGCGATGAGGCCAAGGCGATCCTGGAGGGGTGATGGGCCCTGTGCCCGTCATGTTCGGGCGTGGGTGGGCCGGAACCGACAAGTGCGCGCCGTCGCGATCTGAATGTCTGGATTCGGTGGCTACGCTGATAACCGAGCACGAACAAATCAGACGTTCAGAGAGGCTTCTTTGGGAGCGCGCAATGGGCGAGCCTTGCTCAGATGCCAACTACGTCTCTCGGCATCTCCTATAAAGGACGGCTAGCGTACCGTCTCAAAGGCCAGCGTACAGAACCCTCCCAAAGGCAACCAGCGTGCCCCCAAGGGCCGGGGCGGATAGGGAGAATTCCCCAGGAGGCAGCCCATGATTGTAAAATTCAACCAGATTCCGCAAGTTTGCAACCTAGGTCAGGTTGCGGAATAAGGATGGTATGCGTTTGATGTGCAGCACCAATACAGAACGTTGGATATCGTCTATCGGGATGCTCCTAGTTTTGTCTGGGTGTGCGGTCGAACCGCGCGACTCAGCGTCAGGAGTTTCCAGCGAAAGCGTCAACACTGGTGCGTTGGCATTTGCTCGTGAACAATTTGACCGAGTGAGAAGCTCTCCCAGTCGCTGTTATGTCGAACGGGTAACTAACGACAATGGTGAGCTCCGGGTTGCATTTGTAGTTCGCTCAATAGTGCAGACCTCAGACAACGATTCTATAGTTATCGTTGATACGCCTGGGTGCGATCCAGGCGTAACCTACGTATTTGATGAACTCGGCACCCTACAATATGTACAGCGCCATTACTGACTGCGTTTAGTGTGCCCGGACAATCGCGCTGCGATTTCCGGGAGGCCCGAAAGGCGCTCACACGCCGTCCCGGATCGCCGCGTTGCGGCGTCCGGGATGACAAGGGCTTCGCAACGGCGATCGGGTCAGCCCGGGAATTCCACCACCAGCCGCACGACCTCGCCGTCGGCGAGGCGGTCGAAGCCGGCGTTGATGTCGTCGAGCGCGATGGTGCCGCTCATCAGGCGGTCGACCGGCAGGCGGCCGGCGCGATACAGGGCGACGTAGCGGGGCAGGTCGCGGGACGGGACGCAGGTGCCGATATAGCTGCCCTTCAGGGTGCGCTCCTCGGCGACCAGAGTGACGACATTGACGGCCAGGGCGGCCTCGGGCGGGGGCAGGCCGGCGGTGACGGTGGTGCCGCCGCGGCGGGTCATTGTCCACGCGCTCTCAAGGGCCTGGACCGAGCCGGCCATCTCGAACACAAAGTCCGCCCCGCCATTCGTCAGGGCGCGGACCTGGTCGACGGCGTCGGGGTCGGCGGCATTGACGGTCAGGACCGGGCCGAGGCTGCGGGCCAGGGCCAGTTTGTCCTCGCTGAGGTCGACGGCGATGACCGGCGAGGCCCCGCTGGCCAGCGCGCCCAGCACACTGGCCAGGCCGACGCCGCCGAGGCCGACCACGGCGACCGACTGGCCGGCCCGGACGCCCGCCGTGTTCACCACGGCCCCGACCCCGGTCAGGACGGCGCAGCCGAACAGGGCCGCCTCGGCGAAGGGCAGGGCGGGGTCGATCCTGACCAGCGAGCGGCGCGAGACCACGGCCCGTTCAGCAAAGGCGGAACAGCCGAGGTGGTGGTTCAGGTCGCCGTCGGCCCCGTGCAGCCGTTTGCCGCCGCCCAGCAGCTCGCCCTTCCCGTTGGCCGCGGCCCCCGGTTCGCACAGGGCCGGACGGCCGCCGGCGCAGGGGTTGCAGTGGCCGCAGCTGGGCATGAAGACCATGACGACATGATCGCCGACGGCCAGGTCGGTGACGCCCTCGCCCAGGGCCTCGACCACCCCGGCGGCCTCGTGGCCCAGGGCCATGGGCAGGGGGCGGGGGCGGTCGCCGTTGATGACACTGAGATCCGAATGGCACAGGCCGGCCGCCTTGATGGCCACCAGAACCTCGTCGCGGCCGGGCGGGTCCAGGGTCACGGTCTCGATCGCCAGCGGCCGGCTGTCGGCATAGGGGCGGGCCGCACCCGGGGTGCGGAGGACGGCGGCGCGGGTTTTCATACGTTGACGCTAGGCGCTTGACGTCGCGTTCGCCAAGCCCGAGCGTCATCACGAAGCGCGCACAGAACGCGCTCAGGCAGCGAGGTGCCGCGCACCGAGCGACAGCGCATCAGGGGAGACATATATGACAGGCACGATCGAACGGACCAAGCGCAGCGACTACCGGCGTTTCCAGGCCATCTCGACGCGGTGGATGGACAATGACGTCTACGGCCACGTCAACAATGTCGTCTATTATTCGTGGTTCGACACGGCGGTGAACCGGCTGCTGGTCGTGGCCGGGCAGATCGACATCCACAAGGGGGCGGTGATCGGCCTGGTGGCCGAGACCGGCTGCCGCTATTTCGCGCCGACGGCCTTTCCGGACCAGATCGAGGCCGGGGTGCGGGTCGCGCACGTCGGTTCGTCGTCGGTGCGCTACGAGATCGGCCTGTTCCGCAACGCCGAGGATGACGCCGCCGCGGTCGGCTATTTCGTCCACGTCTATGTCGACCGCGAGACCAAGAAGCCGGTGCCGCTGACGGATTCGATGCGCGGGTTTCTCGAGTCGCTTAAGGTCTAGTCGTCCAGCCGGTCGCGCAGGGTCAGGACGACGACGGTGGTCAGGACGCCGAGGGCGAAGGCGGCCAGCAGGCTGCCGCCGGCGACCTCGGCGCGGATGCTGAGGGCGCGGGCCACGGCGGGTTCGATCCGGTCGTCGCCATCGAGATCGTCATACTGGAAATTGGCGGCGTCATAGAGGACGCCCTCGACCGTGCGGGCCTCGGTGGGTTCGTCGATCGGGGGAACGGTCATTCAGCGACTCCGGCAGGGGTAGACAGATAATCCGTGGCAAGCTTGGCGGTTCCCGATGACGGGCCGTGGTGACAAGTGGCGCGGTCCGGGCTAGATGCCCGCCTCACGTTTTCGCCATTTCAGACGACGGACTCATGGCTGGCCATTCCAAATACAAGAACATCATGCACCGCAAGGGGCGCGCCGATGCGGTGCGATCCAAGCTGTTCTCGAAATTGTCGCGCGACATCACCGTGGCGGCCAAGTCGGGCATGCCCGACATCGCCCTGAACCCGCGCCTGCGCCTGGCGGTCAACAACGCCAAGGCCGAGAGCCTGCCCAAGGATGTGATCGACCGGGCCATCAAGAAGGCCGCCGGCGGTGACATCGATACGATGGAGGAGGTCCGCTACGAGGGCCGCGGCCCCGGCGGGGTCGGCATCATCGTCGAGGCCCTGACCGATAACCGCAACCGCGCCAACTCCAACATCGGCACGGCGTTCAAGAAGAACGGCGGGGCGCTGAGCGAGATGAACTCGGTCGCCTTCATGTGGGACAAGGTCGGGCGGATCCATTATCCGGCCGAGGCCGGGTCCGAGGATGCGGTGATGGAGGCCGCGATCGAGGCCGGGGCCCAGGACGTCGAGAGCGATCTGGTCAAGCCGGACATCTATGAGGACGCGCCGGGCCACGTGATCTGGACCGCCTTCGAGGATCTGAACGAGGTGGCCGAGGCCATGTCCAAGATCCTGGGCGACGCCAAGTCGACGGCCATCGTCTGGAAGCCGCAGTCCGAGGTGCCGGTCACCGGCGAGGCGGTCGGCACCCTGATGAAGCTGCTCGACGCGCTGGACGCCGAGGACGACGTCTCGGCGGTCTACTCCAACGAGGACATCTCCGACGAGGATATGGCGACCTACGGGGGATGACGACGCCGGGGGGCGATAGCGGGGCGGCGGCGCCGTCCGGGGCCGTGGAGCCCGTTCCCGGAGTGCGGCGCGGGCCGGACCGGATCGCGCTCCTGGCCTGGACTGTCGCCGTCGTCCTGGCCCTTGTCATGGCCGGACTGGCGGTCGTCGGGGTCCGGGCCATCGGCGCGCAGCGTGAGGTGATCAGCGACTGGTGGGCAACGGCCGTGGCCGGGACCGAGGCACCCCCGCCCTATGTCGAGCCCCTGCCGGGTCCGCCGCCCGTCGACCGGCCCGGGGCGTCGGAGGAGGCCGCGGCGAAGGACGCGGGACGGGTCATCGTCAACCCGTCCTGGCGGGTTCAGCCCCGGTCCGTCTACCCGAACCGCGCGCAGAGGCAGGGGGTCGAGAGCGGTCGGGTCGAGTTGCGATGCCCGGTGTCCGCCGAAGGGCAGATCAAGTCGTGCTGGATCCTGAGCGAGACGCCGGCGGATGCCGGCTTTGGTCAGGCGGCCCTGGCCGGGGCGGTCCAGGCCCGCCTCCAGCCCCGGACGGTGGATGGCGTGGCGGTCCCGACGACGATCAGTTTCACGATGAGGTTCCGGCTGGAATAGCCGGCCGGGCCGCTGCCGGGGGCGATACGATCATCCAGCGGTGGATGAAATGGCTCCACCCTCGACAGAAGTCGCGAGTCTCATTAACCCTTGATCAATGATTGGGGAGGCGCTGCCGGCGCGTTGATGCGGGCACCTGCACTCGCTCGGGTCGACCCGGTCAGATGGATGTCGAGGAGCGACCATGATGCTTTTGTCCAGAATTGATCGGGCCCTCGCCGGTGCCGCCGGTAAAGGTGACCGCGGTCGCCCCGCGCTTGTGACCGAACAGCCGGGGTCCGCCGCGACCGAGGCCGCCTCGGGCATGATCGGCGAACGGTTCGAGACCATTCTCGGCAGCCTGGACCAGCTCGGCGATCTGGCCGAGCAGTTCCGCGCCTTTGAATCCCTGCTGGGCGAGGTGCGTGAGCCCCTGACCGAGGAGTTCACCGCGCGGCGCGACGCCCATATCGAATTGATCAACCTGCGTAACGCCCAGGTCGAAATGGCCGAGCGGGTTGAGGTCGTCACGACCGAAAACCGCGCCCTCGTTGCCGCCACCTCGGAGGCCGAGGCGCGGATCGAGGAGCTGAAAGCCTATGGCGACGAACACGCCACGGGCCTGCAGGAGGCGCGGCTGGAGCTGGACCGCCTGCGGACCAGCCTGTCGCAGTCCTCGGCGCAGCTGGAGGCCCTGCAGGCCTCGGACCGCAACAGTTCGCAGCGGATCGCCGAGCTGGAACAGGATCAGGACGCCCTGCGTTCGCAGCTGGCCACGGTGGACGCGGCGCGGGTCGAATCTGACTCCGCCCGGGCCCTGTCGAGTCGCGATCACCGGCTGGCGGCCGACGAAAATGAAGCCCTGAAACGCCGGATGGAAGAGGTCGCCGGCGAGGTGGCCAGCCTGGCGCGCGCCGCCGCCACCGTCGAGGCCCAGCTGACGGCGGAACGTTCGCGCGCCGCCGCCGAACAGGCCGAGAGCGCCCGCGTGCTGCGGGCCATGGAAAACCAGGCCGAGAGCGCCCGGTCCGAATCCGCGGCCCTGCTGGCGCGACTCGATACGGCCACCGCCCGCTCGCTGCGGCTGGAGACGCTGAACGCCGACCAGGCCTCGCGCCTGGCCGAACTCCAGGCCACGTCCCAGACCGCCGAACGTCGCGGCGAGGAACTTCAGACCAGTCTCGACCGGGCCCTGGAGCGGATCCGCGGGCTAGAGGTCGTGGTCTATGAGGCGCGCGAACGTCATGCCGCCATGGACAGCGCCCGTCATGCCGCCGTCGATCGTGCCGAATCCCTGACCAAGGCCGCCGCCGTCCACGAGAAGGCCCTGGCCCGCAGCGAGGACCGTCTGGCCAAGGCCCAGGCCAAGCTGAACAAGGCCCTGGCCGATCATGAGGACCAGGTCGCCGCCCTGAACGAACAGGTCACCGCCCTGCGCGCCGAGCTGGAAGGCGTGCGCGCCGATTCGGCCATGACCACGGCGGCGCTGGACACGGCCCGTCGCGACCGCAGCGGCCGGGAGCGGTCCGGAGCTCACGAGGGCCCGGCGACCATCCAGGCCATCGCCGGCTGAGTACAGGGCCGGTCCGTCGGATGATGGAACGGGCGCGTCCGGTCGGGGGTTAGGTCGGCAAGTTCAACATTTGCCGGACCCCTGATGGATATCACCCAGCTGATTCTCGACGACCATGCCGAACAGCGCCGGCTGTTCGCGATCCTTGAACAGATCGACTCCGCCGACACGGCGGCGCTGACGGCGGTCTGGGGCCGGTTGTCGGCCTTTCTCGACGCCCATGCCGAGGCCGAGGAGCGGTTCTTCTATCCCGAATTGCTGAAGGTCGGCGAAGCCGCCAATGACGCCGAGGGCGACGACGCGGGCCCCGAGACCGTCGACGCCATTGAAGATCACAACAGCCTGCGTGACGCGGTCAAGGCCGTCGAAAAGCACGGGGTCGGAACCCCGGCCTGGGTCGCGGCCGTCGGCCGGGCCAATGTGGTCAACTCAAAACATATGGGCGAGGAGGAGCGGCAGGGCCTGACCGATTTCCGTCGCACCGCCCCTGTCGAGACCCGCCATGCCCTGGCGGTGAAATTCGCGGCCTTCACCGCGGATCACATCACCGGGGTCAGGCCGGTCAACAAGGACCCGGAGGCCTATGTCGAGCGGCATGGCTGAGGCCGCTCAGTCGCCCTGCATCGCATAGAGTTTGACGATGGCGAACAGGAAGTCCCGGCCCTCGTAGAGGGAGCGGACGCGCAGGCGCTCGTTCAGGCCGTGGACGCCATTGCCGTCCGGGTCGGTGAACATGCCCGTCACGCCATAGGTCGGGATGCCCGCCGCATTGGTGAAGCGGCCGTCGGTGGCCCCCGTCGACATGGTGGGGATCACCGGCACGCCGGGCCACATGCGCGCGGCGACCTGGGTGATCGGTTCGAGGATGTCGGCCGTCAGTGGCGGGGCGGTGCCCGTGGGGCTGGGCTCCCCGACCGTGGTGATGCCGATGGCGGCATTGTCCAGAACGCGGGCGATCTCCGCCTGGGTTTCGGCAATCGTATGACCGGGCAGGATGCGGCAGTTGACGTTGGCGGTGACGCGCTGGGGCTGGGCATTGGGCGCATGGCCGCCGTCGATCAGGGTCGGGATGCAGGTGGTCCGCATCGAGGCGTTCCAGATCGGATTGGCGGCCGAGAGCCGGGCCGCGGCGGCCGTATCGGGGGTGTCGGTCGCGGTCAGGGCGCGCAGGTCGGCGGCATGGTCGGGCGCGGACGCGGCGATGGCCGCGAAATAGGCCCGGGTAACGGGGTTGAGCTCCAGCGCGAAGTCGTGGTCACCCAGCCGGCCGAGCGCCGCCCCCATGGCGGCGATGGCATTGTCCTGCCTCGGGCGCGAGCTGTGGCCACCGGGGTTGGTCAGGACCAGGGTGAAGTCCTGATAGACCTTCTCGCCGGCCTGGACGTTCAGCGCCAGACGGCGACCGGCCTCGTCCAGCTGGCCGCCGGCACCCTCATTGAGGGCGAAACCGGCCTGGAGGGTTTCGGGCCGGTGCTCCAGCATCCAGCTGATGCCGTTCCAGTCGTCGGAGGTCTCCTCGCCGCAGGCCAGGGCCAGTTTGATGGCGCGGCGGGGCTGGAACCCTTCCTGCTTCAGCCGGACCAGGGTGTCGACCCAGACCGAGGCCTGGGCCTTGTCGTCCGACGCGCCGCGCGCATAGAAATAGCCGTCCTCCTCGATCAGGGTGAAGGGGTCGCGGGTCCAGTCCTCGCGCCTGGCCTCGACCACGTCGATATGGGCCATCAGCAGCATGGGGGCCGCGGCGGGGTCGGTCCCGGGCAGGGTGGCGACGAGTGAGCCGTAGCGGGGCTGGTCCCCGGGCACGATGACCTCGACGTCGCCAGCCGGATAGCCGGCGGCGGTCAGGCGCGCGGCCATACGTTGGGCGGCCAGGGTGCAGCTGCCTTCCGAGGCCGTGGTATTGGTCTCGACCAGTTCGCGATACAGGTCACGGAAGGCGGTCTGGTCAGGGCGCACCGAAGTCTGGGCCCGGGCCTGCCCGGCGGTCATCGCGACGGCGAGGGCGGTGAGCCCGACCAACAGGATGACGGCCACGGCCCGGTGGCGGTCCTGACCAACAGCGGCGGTGATGGGTCTGGCACGGGCCATGGTGTCTCTCCGTTTCGCGGTGACGCTAGCGCGATCCCGGGCGGCTGTCGCCGGTTTCGCGCGATCGCCACGGAGGGCATCGTCTTGCCCGATCGGTCGAACCGTTCCAGGTTGCCCATTCGTCAGCTGTCGGAGCGAATACATGATTGACTGGGCGTTGGTCTGGCCGGTGCTGGCGGCGATGACGGCCGGCGGGCTGATCGGGGTCGAACGGACCTATCACGGCCATCCGGCCGGGTTCCGCACCCATATCCTGGTCTGTATGGCCTCGTGCCTGCTGATGCTGGCCGCCATGCACCAGAGCCAGTGGGCCTTCACCGCCCTGCCCGGACAGACGGTGGTCATCGATCCGACGCGGATGGCGCACGGCCTGCTGACCGGCATCGGCTTTCTGTGCGCCGGGGTGATCTTTCGCGAGGGGTTTTCGGTCAAGGGGCTGACCACGGCGGCATCCCTGTGGATGACCTCGGCCATCGGGGTTCTGTTCGGGGTCGGCATGCTGCAGCTGGCCCTGATCGGCTCGGTCGCCACCCTGGCGGTGCTGGCCATCCTGCGGCTGCTGGACGCGCAGCTGCCGCATATCGGGGTGCTGGACCTGCATCTGCGCTGGGCCCGTGGCAGCGCCCCGGACGAGGCCGCCCTGCGCGACCTGTTGCGCGAGAACGGGCTGAAATGCGTGCAGATCGGCCATGTGCTGAGCCCGGACGGCCAGCTGCACGAGCAGCATATCAAGGCCCGGGGGCAGATGCCGCTGGACATCGACGCCCTGGTCCGGCGGCTGTCGGACACCACCGGCCTGGCCGGGTTCTCGGTCATTCCGCGCGACAATTGAGGCGGCGGAACCGCTGGTCATTGTTCGGTAACCGCGATTGGGGCATGAATGGAACGAATGACGAACGTTCCGATTCCTGCTGCGACCCGAATCCTGGGTCTGGACCCCGGTCTGCGCCGCACCGGCTGGGGCGTGATCGTGGCCGAGGGCTCGCGCCTGCGCTGGGTCGCACACGGTGTGGTCAGTCCGCCCGAGGGTGCGCCGTTCAGCGAGCGGCTGCTGTATCTGCTGGAGGCGGTCGGTGAGGTCTGCGCCGCCCATCAGTGTGACGAGGCGGCGATCGAGGAGGTGTTCGTCAATATGAACCCGGCCTCGACCCTGAAGCTGGGCCATGCGCGGGCGGCGGTGATGCTGGCCCCGGCGCGGGCCGGACTGAGTGTGGCCGAATATGCGCCGAACCTGATCAAGAAGACGGTGGTCGGGGCCGGACATGCCGACAAGAGCCAGATCGCCTTCATGATCAAACGCCTGCTGCCGGCGGCGGGGGAGGTGAAGGCCGATGCGGCGGACGCCCTGGCCGTGGCCATCACCCATGCCCAGTTCAGGCGGATGAAGCTGCTGCCGATCCGGGGGGCGGCATGATCGGTCGTCTCAGAGGCATGCTGGCCGAGGTCGAGGAAGGCCACTGCCTGATCGATTGCGCCGGGGTCGGCTATGTCGTGGCCTGCGGGGCGCGGACGCTGCAGCGGCTGCCGGCCCCGGGCGACGAGGCGATCCTGCACATCGAATCCAGCTGGTCGGCCGAGAACGGACCACGGCTGTACGGTTTCCTGACGCGGGACGAGCGCCGGGCCTTCACCACCTTGACCGGCATCCAGGGCGTGGGGCCCAAGGCGGCCCTGTCGGTGCTGGACGTCCTGCCGCCGGCCGAGCTGGCGGCGGCGGTGGCCCGTGATGACAAGGCGGCGGTGGCCCGGGCCAATGGCGTCGGGCCGAAACTGGCGCTGCGTATCGTGCTGGAGCTGAAGGGCAAGTCGCTGGGCGAGGTCAGTTTCACGCCCGGCGGAACGGGTGTTCACGCCGAGGTCGCGGCCCCGGTGCCCAGTGTTACCGGCGAGGCGGTCTCGGCCCTGCTGGGTCTGGGCGTGGCCGAGGTCAATGCGCGCCGTTCGGTCGACCAGGCCCTGACGCGGCTGGGTGAGGGGGCCGACCTGTCGGCGGTGATCCGCGCGGCCCTGCAGGAGCTGGGGCGGTGACGTTCCTGTTCCGTGCATCCCCGCGAAGGCGGGGACCCAGATCTGAGCGGCGGCACCGTGCGGTGGACCGCCATGAATTTGAAATCGTCACCTCCGATCATCCAAAGAACTGGGTCCCCGCCTTCGCGGGGATGAACGGTTATTGGCATGACTGACGCGCGCATCATCTCGCCCGAACCGGCCCCCGGCGAGCCCCATGACCGGGCCCTGCGGCCGCAGGTGCTGGCGGATTTCGTCGGTCAGGAACAGGCCAAGGGCAATCTGAAGGTGTTCATCGAGGCGGCGCGCGGGCGCGGCGAGGCGATGGACCATGTGCTGCTGTTCGGCCCGCCGGGGCTGGGCAAGACCACCCTGGCCCAGATCGTGGCGCGGGAGCTGGGGGTGGGCTTTCGCACCACCTCGGGGCCGATCCTGGCCAAGGCCGGCGATCTGGCGGCGATCCTGACCAATCTGGAACCGCGCGACGTGCTGTTCATCGACGAGATCCACCGCCTGGCCCCGACGGTCGAGGAGATCCTCTATCCGGCGATGGAGGACCATGTGCTGGACCTGATTATCGGCGAGGGGCCGTCGGCGCGGTCGGTCCGGATCGACCTGGCCCCCTTCACCCTGGTCGGGGCGACGACGCGGGCCGGGCTGCTGGCCACGCCGCTGCGCGACCGGTTCGGCATTCCGCTGCGGCTGGAATTCTACACAGCCGAGGAGCTGATGCGGGTCATCAGCGGGGCGGCGCGCAAGCTGGGCGTGGGCATGACCGACGACGGCGCGCGCGAGATCGCCGGCCGGTCACGCGGCACGCCGCGGGTGGCCGGGCGGCTGCTGCGGCGGGTGCGTGACTTTGCCGGGGCCGAGGGGGCGACGGTGATCGACGGGCGGGTGGCAGCGCGGGCCCTGGCGCGGCTGGAGATCGACGAGGCCGGGCTGGACGCCAACGACCGGCGCTTCCTGCGGGCCCTGATCGAGAACTACGGCGGCGGGCCGGTCGGGATGGACACCCTGGCCGCGGCCATCGCCGAGGCGCGGGACGCGGTCGAGGATGTGATCGAACCCTATCTGCTGCAGCAGGGCTTTATCCAGCGCACGCCGCGCGGCCGGATGGCCTGTGCCCGGGCCTATGAGCATCTGGGCCTGACCGCCCCGCCGGCCGGGCCGGATCAGGCCGCGCTGTTCGGCGGCAAGTGACAGCGGACAGGGCCTTCACCCCGTCGGCAAAGCCGGTCATGCTGACGCTTCGGACGGAGGCGGCATGGCACGGCGGGCGATACGGATCGACAGGCTGATCGCGGTGATGGGCATCGCCGTCCTGGTGCTGGGCGGGGTGTTGCTGTGGCTGGCCACGCAGGGCCAGGCCCCGCGCGACGCCCGTGAGCCCGTATCGGAGCGGGTGCTGCGTCAGGCGCGGGACCAGCTGGGCCCCGAGGCCGAGGTGCAGTTGATCGAGGCCGGCACGGGGCGGGTCGTCTGCGGCTATGTCGCGTCGAAACCGCGCGGCGCGGCCGTGAGCTTCGTCTCCCGCCCCAACCGGATGCTGCTGAGCCATGATCCGCTGAGCACCGAGTTCCGTGCCCTGCTGGCGACGAACTGTCCCGGCTTTCCCGAACCCCCGTCCGCAGCCTCGGTGATCGACTGACCATGACCGACACTCCCACCGCCGGACGCTTCGACGGACGCGATCATCTGCTGCCCGTGCGGGTCTATTACGAGGACACCGACTTCACCGGCCTGGTCTATCACGCCAACTATGTCCGCTATCTGGAGCGGGGGCGGTCGGACTGTCTGCGGCTGATGGGGGTCGGTCATGCCGATCTGCTGGACGGCGACCGGCCGATGGCCTTTGTGGTCTCGACCCTGGAGCTGAAATTCCTCAAGCCGGCCCGGATCGACGACGCCCTGGTGGTGCGGACCACCTATCGGGCGATCAAGGGGCCGCGGCTGCTGATCTCGCAATCGGTGGAGCGGGGCGACGATGTCCTGTGCCGGGCCGAGGTGGTGGCGGTCTGTATCCATCTGGACGGACGGCCGTGCCGCCCGACCCGGGCGCTGGTCGACAAGGTCGCGCCCTGGCTGGCCGCGCAAGCTTGACGGTTCATGTTCCTGTCAGGTGTAACCAGGTGACGGAATCGCCGGTCCCGGCTAGACCCCGGGAACAATGCCACACAAAGGTCACGCCGGCCCGCAGGATAGGGCCGCAGACCACGCCGAGGATTGAACCATGACCGTGCCCGCCGACGCCTCGATGATCAATCCCGTGGCGCTGTTCATGACCGCGGACTGGGTGGTCAAGGTCGTGATGATCGGCCTCGGCATCGCCTCCCTGTGGTCTTGGACGGTGATCATCGACAAGGCGGTCCGGTTCACGACCCTGAACCGCCAGGCCACGGCCTTTGAGCATGAGGTCGCCTCGGGCCGTCCGCTGGAGGAGATCGCCAATCGCGCCGGCCCCGAGCCGGAACACGCCCTGCCGCGCATGCTGGTCATTGCCGTGACCGACTGGCGCGAGGCCCGCAAGGGCGGGACCCTGACGGAGGGCCAGGGCAATATGCTGATGGCCCGGATCGACCGGGCCCTGGACGCGACCATCGCCCGCGAGGGGCAGCGCATCGAGGAGGGTCTGGGGGTGCTGTCGGTGGTGGCGACCGCCTCGCCCTTCATCGGCCTGTTCGGCACGGTCTGGGGCATCATGAACGCCTTCGACGCGATCGCCTCGGCCGGGAATACCAATCTGACCACCGTGGCCCCGGCGATCGCCGAGGCCCTGTTCGCTACGGCCATCGGTCTGGCGGCGGCCATTCCGGCCTATATCGCCTACAATAAATTCTCGATCGACGCGGGCAAGTTCACCGGCCGGCTGGAGAGTTTCGCCGACGATCTGCAGGCCGCCGTGGCGCGTCGCCTGGGCGGCCCGACCGCGCCGGCGGCGACGCCCGCCGTCGACACCAGCCCGCGCCGGGGCCTCTGACTCATGGCGATGGGCGGAACCGGAGGCGGCGGACATGGGCGGGGACGGCGGCGGGCGCGCAAGCGGCCGCTGAGCGAGATCAATGTCACCCCGCTGGTCGATGTGATGCTGGTGCTGCTGATCATCTTCATGATCTCGGCCCCGCTGCTGACGGTCGGGGTGCCGGTCGACCTGCCCAAGACCGAGGCCGGGGCGGTCGAACAGAGCCGCGATCCGGTCAGTCTTTCGATCGACCGCAACGGCAATATCTTCGTCGGCGAGAGCGAGACGCGCTGGGAACAGCTGATCCTGCGCGTCGCGGAAGCGGCGGGCGAGACCGGACGCGAGACCCCGGTGTTCATCCGCGCTGACGGGGCGGCTCCCTATCAGGCGGTGGCCCGGGTGATGGCGCGGCTCAGCGCCTCTGGCTTTACGAAGCTGAACCTGATCACCGACACGGCTCCCCAGGCCAGCGCCGCGACCGATCCGGAGGGCTGACTCCGTGCGTCGGCCCAGCCCCGCGATCCTCGGTTCCATCGCCCTGCACGCGGGGGTGGTTGCGCTCGCCTTCGTCACCTTCGAGCATCGCGATGCGCTGAAGCCGCTGGTGACGGCGGTGCCGGTGACGATCGTTTCGGACAGGGTCATCGCCGCGGCGGCCCCGGACAATCCGGCCGAGACGCCGAGCGAGGAAGACGCCTCGACCGCCCCGGTGCCCGAGGCCGAGCCGCAGCCCACGCCGCCTGAACCGGTGCCGCCGGTGCCGACCCCGACGCCGACCCCCACACCGCGTCCGGCCGAGCGGACGCCGCCGCGGGCGACCCCGACCCCGCCCCGGCCGACCCCGCCGCGCCCGGCCCCGCGTCGCGAGGAACCGACCCTCGACCTCGACGCCCTGGCCGGCGCGCCGCGCACCACGCCGAACCGGGGCCGGACCCCGGCGACGGGCCAGCAGGGCCGCGGAACCGCCTCCCAGGCCACCGGGCCGCAGTCGACGGCCTTCTTCAACCAGATATATCCCAACTGGATCCTGCCCTGTGACATTCCCGGGGCTAACGAATTGCGCATCCAGATCGATGTGACCCTGTCCTCCGACGGGCGGATCACCGCGGGGCCGACCCTGGTGTCGCCGCGGTCGGACGCCGTCTATCGGGCGGCCGCTGACGGCGCGATCCGCGCCTTGCGTCAGACGGCTCCGTTCGATGTGCCGTCCGGCTTTGAGGGGGGCACGTTCCGGCCCAGCTTCAACACTGAACGCGCCTGTCGCGGCCGGTAGGTCGACCGGACCGGGCGATGCCGCGGGCGGCAGGGGTTGCCGACCGCAAAGTCGCCCCATTCAGGCGGATGACTGGTCATCGTGTTGCAGTCTGGCGATAAGGACTGGCGTCACGTGAATTTGCGGGAGCTCCTCATGCGTCTCAATCGACTTCTGGCCACCGTTGCCGCCCTGGCCATGGCCATGCCGCTGGCAGCGCAGGCCCAGACCCCTGCCGAGCCGGGACAGCCGGTCGAGGTCGAGATTGACCAGGGGGTCCTGCGACCGCTGCAGATCGCCATCGCCCCGTTCAGCGGCGTCAACGGGCCCGAACTGGCGGGCGTGGTGCGCGGTGACCTGCGCCGGTCCGGCTATTTCGAACCGCTGGATCCGGCCGGTTTCGTCGAGACCGGCCTGACCCTGGCCAATGCGCCCAATTTTCCGCAGTGGACGGCGATCGGGGCCCAGGCCGTGCTGTACGGCAGTGTCACCCCGCGGCCCGACGGCCGCAACGACGTCGGCTTCCGCCTGTATGACCCGTACCGCCAATGCCAGCTGGTCAGCTACCAGTTCACGGCCACGCCCGAGCAGTGGCGGCGGATCGCCCACAAGATCGCCGACGTCGTCTATCAGCGGATGACCGGGGAATCCGGCTTCTTCGACAGCCGGGTCATCTTTGTGGCCGAGAGCGGGACCCAGCTGAACAAGCTGAGCCGCCTGACCATCTCCGACCAGGACGGCTATAATCCGGTGTTCCTGACCCAGGGCGACGAGGTGATCATGTCGCCGCGCTTCTCGACCTCGAACCCGGACGAGATCACCTATGTGGCGCTGGGCCGGGATTACAGCCGCATCTATATCTACAACCTGTCGACCGGCCGCCGCGAAAGCCTGGGCGAATTCGACGGTCAGGTGCTGGCCCCGCGCTTTTCCAACGACGGGTCGCGCATCGCCTTCTCGATCATCAAGGGCGGCAATACCGACGTCTGGGTGATCAATCTGCGGACGCGGCAGCTGTCGCGCCTGACCTCGGACCCCGGCATCGACACCTCGCCCTCGTTCAGCCCGGACGGATCGCAGATCGTGTTCAACTCGGACCGGACCGGCACGCCGCGCCTGTATGTGATGCGGTCCGACGGCTCGGGACAGCGCCCGATTTCGCGCGGGGGCGGCCTGTACACCTCGCCGGCCTGGAGCCCGCGCGGTGACATGATCGCCTTCACCAAACAGTCGGGTGGCCGGTTCTCGACCGGGGTGATGAATACCGACGGCTCGGGCGAGCGTATCCTGTCGTCCAGCTATTTCGAGGAGGGTCCGTCCTGGGCCCCCAATGGCCGTTATGTGATGTTCGCCCGATCGGCCCCCGGCGGCGACGCCCGGTTGTGGACCGTCGACCTGAGCGGTCGGGTGGTGTCCCAGGCCGGCTATGCCGGGCGCGGCTCGGATCCGGCCTGGTCGCCGCTGCTGGACGGCCCGCCGTCGAACATCGGCTTCGGCCAGAGTCCCGACAGCTGTCCGAACTGACGATCCCGGTCGCCCCGGTGAACCGACCCCTCAACTGTTCGTTATCGCAGAAGCGTGGCAGGTGAATTGGCTGGATCGGTGTTTCCGGTCCAGTATAGCCGAGCTTGAGTTGCTCTTTCAGAATCCTATCAGGAGACGACCCGATGAAGACCTCGACCCTTATGCGTCTCGCCCTCGTCGGCGTCGCCGTCAGTGCCATGGGCGCCTGCGCGACGCGCCCTGTGGTTGACAATACCCCGCCGACGCCCCCGGCCGCGCCGCAGTATCCGACTGCGCCGACGACGCCGGTGACCGGTGCTCCGGTGGGGGCTGTGACGCCCGGCTCCGAGCAGGACTTTGTCGTCAACATCGGCGACCGGGTCTATTTCGATCTGAACATGTACCAGATCCGTCCCGAAGCCTTCGCCCGTCTCGACGCCCAGGCCCAGTGGCTGCAGCGTTATCCGCAGGTGACCATCCGGATCGAGGGCAATGCCGACGAACGCGGCACCCGTGAATACAACCTGGCCCTGGCCGCCCGTCGCGCCGAGTCCGTGCGCAACTATCTGGTCGATCGCGGCATTCCCGCCGGTCGGATCGACACCATCAGCTACGGCAAGGAGCGCCCGATCGCTGAAGGCTCGAACGAGGCCGCCTGGGCGCGCAACCGCAACGCCCACACCGCCATCGTCTCCGGCGCGCCGCGCTGATACTCGCCTTTCCTCCCTGTCGCGGTGCGGCGGGGAGGAGTCGCCTTGCGGGTGCCGCAAAACGGTGGGACCGTTGATCCATGACGCTGAAACCTGACCTGTTCCGCTCGAAGAAGGCCGTGCTGACGGCGATCGGCCTGGCCCTGATCGCCGGGACGACGGTCGCCCAGACCGTGCCCAATGAACCGATCCAGTGGGACAAGCGCCGGCTGGAACAGCTGGAGCGCACGGTGCGCCGCGTCGATCGGGCCCTGAACCAGGCCAGCGCCGCCGGCGAACCCTTCATCCTGCAGACCGATCCCGAGGTCCTGGCCCTGCAGGGGCGGGTCTCGACCCTCGACCGGCGTGTCGATGACGTGGAGGCGACCCTGCAGCGGGTCAATGGCGACGTTGAACGCCTGACCTTCCAGCTGGAAGAGGCGACCCGGGACAACAGCGCCCTGCGGACGCGACTGACCGATTTCGAACGACGGGTGAAGGCCATCGAGGACGCGGCCCGCGCCGAGGCCGAGCTGAACGGTCCGATCACCGCCCATTCGCCGACCGGGGATGCCGCCCAGGACCTGGCCCTGGCCGTGCGTATGGTCACGGCCGATCCGGCCCGGGGCGGACGCGCGCTGGAGACGGTCGTGGTGACCTGGCCCGACACGCCCCAGGCGCGTGAGGCCAATGTCGCCCTGGGCGACATGCGGGTCGGCGCGCGCGACCAGGCCGGGGCTGTGCAGGCCTATGCCGCCGCCCTGTCCGGCTGGCCGCGGACGCCGTGGGCCGCCGAGACGACCGTGAAACTGGCCGCCGCCCTGGAAGCCAGCGATCGCGACACCCAGGCGTGCGGGGCCCTGGGCGAGTTCACGCGACGCTATGCCGAGGGTGCGACCGCGGCCCTGCGTACCCGTGCGACCCAGGTGAAAACCCGCGCCGGGTGCAGCTGACGCCGATCGGGCCCGGCGCGACGACTCCGGCGGCCGGTCTGGCGTCGCGGGTTTTCGAGCGGCTGGATGCGCGTCTTGAGTTTAATGTCGACCGCCCGATCGTCCTGGCCCTGTCCGGAGGCGGCGACTCCATGGCCCTGCTGGATCTGGCGGCCCTGTGGGCGGCGCGACGCGGCCGGCGGCTGCTGGCCGTCACTGTCGATCACGGGCTGAATCCTGACAGTGGCCGCTGGAATGCCACCGCCGCCCGGGCCGCAGCCGCCGTTGGGGTCGCGTGGCGCGGGGTGCGTTGGGACGGCCCGCGACCGTCGACCGGCCTGCCGGCCGCGGCGCGGGCCGCCCGCCATGCCCTGATTGCCGACGTCGCGCGTGAGGTTGGCGCGCGGGTCATGTTGTTCGCCCATACATCGTCGGATGTGGCCGAGGCCGACTGGATGCGGGCCCGCGGGTCCAGCCTGGGACGGATCCGGGCCTGGGCCCCGTCACCGGCCTGGCCGCAGGGACGGGGACTGATGCTGCTGCGGCCGCTGCTGCCCGAGAGCCGTGAGCGGGTGCGGTCCTATTTGTCAGAGCGCGGGCTGGGCTGGGTCGAGGACCCGGGCAATGTCGATCCCCGCTATGCCCGCAGCCGGGCCCGTCAGGACCTGGCCGCAGGGGCGGTACCGCCGCCGACGGCATCCCAGCCACGGACGATCCGGGGGCCGGCCCCCAGGGTCTCGGCCGTCGGGATCATCCAGCTGTCCCGCGCCGCGAGCGGGCGGACCCTCGCCACCGCTGCGGTCTGTGCCGGCGGGGGAAACCGGCCGCCCCGCGGCGAGCGGCTGGCCCGGCTGTTGGTGCGGCTGGCGGCGGGTGAGGATTTCACGGCGGCGATGTGTGGCACCCGGATCGAGGCCCTCGGAGCCCACGTGACCCTGATGCGCGAGGCGGGTGAGTTCGTGCGGTTTCCGCCGACCCCGCAGGTGGCGACGCCGGGGGGGGGGCTGGTCTGGGACGGCCGGTTCGAACTGGCGGGCCTGGCGGCCGGGACCCGGGTGGTGGCCGCCGCCGGGCGGCTGGCCCGGCTATCGCCCGATGACCGGCAGCGTCTGGCCCGTCTGCCGTCGGCGGCCCGGCCGACCCTGGCTGTCCTGATCCGGGAAGGTTCGGATGCACCGGTTCTTGCAGGGGTGACCGGCAGGGTGAGGTGTCTGGTCGGCGAACGGCTGGCCCTGGCGCTGGACGAAACGACGCATGAGACGGGCCTCGGTGACGCGCTGCATGGCGCAATGCCTCCGGACCCCCTATTTTCTATCTGAACCATCCCAGACCGTGCCGGCATCGTCGCCGGACCGGCTTGCAAGACAAGCGACCGAGGACCGAATGAACCTTCGCAACATGGCCATTATCAGCGCCATACTCCTGATGATGCTGGCCGCGACCCTGCTGGTCGACCGCGGCGGGTCGCTGACCCCGGGTGCCGACGGCGCGGCTGCGGCCAAGCCGGTCGTCATCAACTATTCGCAGCTGGTGACCGCCGTTCAGGGCCAGCAGATCGTCGATGCGGTGGTCAAGGGTGACGAGATCACCGGGACGCTGAAGGACGAGAGCAAATTCACGACCGTCACCCCCTATCCCAATCTGGACCTGGTCGAGTCGATCCGCGCCTCCGGGGCCCAGGTGGACGTCAAGACGACGAAGTCGCCATGGTGGATGGGGATGTTGGGCCTGCTGCTGCCCGTCGGCCTGATCATCGTCTTCTGGCTTTTCATCATGAACCGGATGCAGGGCGGCGCGCGCGGGGCCATGGGCTTCGGCAAGTCCAAGGCCAAGCTGCTGACCGAGCACAAGGGTCGCAAGACCTTCGAGGACGTGGCCGGGGTCGACGAGGCCAAGGACGAGCTGTCCGAAGTGGTCGAATTCCTGAAGGACCCGGGCAAGTTCCAGCGTCTGGGCGGCAAGATTCCCAAGGGCGCGCTGCTGGTCGGACCTCCCGGCACCGGCAAGACCCTGCTGGCCCGCGCCGTGGCCGGGGAGGCGGGCGTGCCCTTCTTCTCGATCTCGGGTTCGGACTTCGTCGAGATGTTCGTCGGCGTCGGGGCCAGCCGTGTGCGTGACATGTTCGAACAGGCCAAGAAGAATGCCCCCTGCATCATCTTCATCGACGAGATCGACGCCGTCGGTCGTCACCGCGGGGCCGGTGTCGGCGGCGGCAATGACGAGCGCGAACAGACGCTGAACCAGCTGCTGGTCGAGATGGACGGGTTCGAGTCCAATGAGGGCATCATCCTGATCGCCGCCACCAACCGCCCCGACGTTCTGGATCCGGCCCTGCTGCGTCCCGGTCGTTTCGACCGCCAGGTGGTGGTGCCCAACCCCGACGTCGGCGGGCGTGAAAAGATCCTGCGCGTCCACATGAAGGACGTGCCGCTGGCGGCCGACGTCAACGTCCGCACCATCGCCCGCGGCACGCCCGGTTTTTCGGGGGCCGACCTGGCCAATCTGGTCAATGAGGCGGCCCTGACCGCGGCCCGCAAGGACCGGCGCATGGTCACCCATCGCGATTTCGAGGACGCCAAGGACCGGGTGCTGATGGGGGCCGAGCGGCGCTCGATGGCCATGAACGAGGAAGAGAAGCGGCTGACCGCCTATCACGAGGGCGGTCACGCCATCGTCGCCATCAACGTCAAGATGGCCGACCCCGTGCACAAGGCGACCATCGTTCCGCGTGGCCAGGCCCTGGGCATGGTCATGCAGCTGCCCGAGGGCGACCGCTATTCGATGAAATACCAGCAGATGATTGACCGCATCGCCATCATGGCCGGCGGCCGGGTGGCCGAGGAGCTGATCTTCGGCAAGGAGAACATCACCTCGGGGGCCAGTTCGGATATCCAGCAGGCCACGAAACTGGCCCGTCGCATGGTGACCCAGTGGGGCTTTTCCGACGTGCTCGGCACGGTGGCCTATGGCGAGAACGAACAGGAGGTCTTCCTCGGACACTCGGTGGCTCGCAGCCAGAACGTCTCCGAGGAGACCGCGCGGATCATCGACGCCGAGGTCAAGAAGCTGGTCACCAGCGGCTGGGACGAGGCGCGCAGGATCCTGAAGAAGAAGTCGGGTGATCTCGAGAAACTGGCCCAGGCCCTGCTGGAGTTCGAAACCCTGTCGGGCGAGGAGATCAAGGACCTGCTGGAGAAGGGGGTGACCCCCAATCGTGACGAGGCCAATTTCCCCAACAGCGGCCCCTCGGTTTCGGTGCCGATCACCCCGGCCACCGAGCCGGTGGCAGAGGTCGTGCCGACCGTTCACTGATACGGGCCTGGCCCGGAGAGGCGCGTGGCCCCGGCTGCGCGCCTCTTGTTTTGATGAACCAGTTTGCATTTCAAACAGGTCTGTGAGATGCGGATTTCCATCAAGAGGGGAGCCCGTCATGTCGTCATCCGAAGCCCGCCCGCCCGAGCGCCTGCACGGCCTCGATGCCCTGCGCGGCACCGCCCTGCTGCTGGGCGTGGTCCTGCACGCGGCCATGGCCTATTTCCCGGTGACGATCTGGATCGTTCCGGACACCGACAACTCGCCGCTGGCGAGCATCCTGTTCTTCGCCATCCACCTGTTCCGGATGACCAGCTTCTTCCTGATCGCCGGCCTGTTCGCCCATATGATGCTGCACCGGCGCGGGACCGCGGGCTTCATCAAGGACCGGCTGATCCGCATCGCCGGCCCGCTGGCCGCCCTGTGGACCCCGATCTTCGCTGCCTTCGTCGCGGTGCTGATCTGGATGGCGGCGATCCGCAACGGCGGGGTGATCCCGACCGATGGCCCGCCGCCGCCGGCGATGACCGTGGGCAATTTCCCCCTGACCCATCTGTGGTTCCTGTGGGTGCTGCTGATCCTCTACGGGGCCATGCTGGTCCTGCGCGCGCCCTTCGCCGTGATGGATCGCGGTGGCGGCTGGGGCCGGGTCGTCGAC
The DNA here is from genome assembly GCF_029945885.1 of Brevundimonas sp. Taxonomy (GTDB): domain Bacteria; phylum Pseudomonadota; class Alphaproteobacteria; order Caulobacterales; family Caulobacteraceae; genus Brevundimonas. The sequence continues at coordinate 336,274 of NZ_JAQSDK010000037.1, read as the reverse complement.
CGGATCACAGGGGCCCTGATCGGACCCTGGACCCCGGTCCTGATGGCCGCGCCGCTGGCGGTGGCCTTCTGGCTGGCCCCCGACTGGATTCCGTTCTTCGGCATTCCGACGCCGGACACGGGGCTGGTGCCCAACCCTGTGGCCCTGACCGCCTTCGGGACCGCCTTCGGCCTGGGGTTCCTGCTGGACCGCCGTCGCGACCTGCTGACCCGGATCGAGCGGCTGTGGCCGGTCTTCACCGTCGTGGCCCTGGGGGTCGGGGCCGCTGCCCTGGTGCTGGCGGGCGGACCGGTGCCGCCGCTGATGCCGGTCACCGATCCGAACCTGAAGGCCCCGCTGGCGACGGTCATGGCCCTGGCCATCTTCGCCTCGACCTTTGCGGCCCTGTCCCTGGCCCTGCGGTTCGCCTCGGGCCGCAGCGCGGTTCGCCGTTATCTGGCCGACGCCTCCTACTGGATCTATCTGATCCATCTGCCGCTGGTCATGGTCGGACAGGTTCTGGTGGTGAACGCGGTCCTGCCGTGGTTCGTCAAATTCGGACTGGTCATCGGCGGGACCATGGCGGTCAGTCTGATCACCTACGAACTGCTGGTGCGCCACAGTTTCATGGGGCGCTGGCTGAACGGCCATCGCGTCCCGTGGCGTCGTGCCCCGACAACCGCCCCGGCCCCGGCCGAATAGCTTGCCAACAGTGGCTGGCTCGTTCACCCCATCGCAAAGAGCCGGCCCCGGAGAATCGCCCATGCCTGCCAAGTCCGCCAAGCCCCGCCTGCATTCGCCCGAGGACGATCTCGCCTTCATGCGGTCGATCGTTGAAGGGGGCTGGCGTCCGCCGATGACCCTGGCGGTCTGTTATCTGGCCGGCGGCCTGCTTTACGGGCTGCAGTGCCTGTTCCATGTGGGTCAGGTGACCGGGCTCATCCATTGGCCTGACCTGGCCAACCTGGTCTTCGTGGCCGGGATCACGGTCGCCTTCCTCGCGGTGCTGACCTGGGCCATCCTCAAGGACCGCCGGGACAATCCGCCCCGTCACGGGGCGCTGGCCGCCCGCACGCTCAGCGCGGCCTTCAACGCCACCGGCATGGCCAATGCCGCCGTGCTGATCGTGTTCGGCGTGGGGGCCGTGCGGGATCAGGACTTCGCGATCTGGCTCTATTACGCGGCCATCGTCTTCGCCCTGCAGGCCGCGGCCTGGTATATGGCGTGGACGCTGAAGCGGAAGGGCTGGATGCTGGCCACGGCGCTGGGCGGCTGGGCCACGGCCGTGGCCCTGGGCGTGCTGGTGCGCGAACCCCTGTGGTATCTGGGTGTCTGCACCGTCGCCCTGTTCCTGCTGTTCGCGCTGCCGGGCTGGATCATGTTCCGCGACGCTCGCGCCGCGCCGACGGGCGGCTGAACTCCCCATGGGTGTCGCTGACCTCGGCAGGATCGATGACGTCATCCACGGCCGCATGCGGCTGGGGATCATGGTCTATCTGGCCGATGCCGAGACGGCCGACTTCACCGAGCTGAAGACGGCGCTGGAGGCGACCCAGGGCAATCTGTCCGTCCATCTGAAAAAGCTGGAGGAGGCGGGTTTCGTCACCATCACCAAGAGTTTTCACAACAACAAATCCCTGACCCGGGTGGCCATCACCCGGGCCGGACGCACGGCGTTCGGGGCCTATCTGGAGGCGCTGGCCGGGTTGATCGGCGGGGGCAGCACATGAGCCGGCCGCAGGTCATGGGCATCGTCAATGTCACGCCGGACAGTTTCTCGGACGGCGGGCGGCTGGCCACGGTCGGGGCGACCGTGGCGCATGCGCTGCGTCTGGTCGACCAGGGGGCGGACATTCTCGACATCGGCGGCGAGAGCACCCGGCCGGGGGCGGAGCCGGTCAATGCCGCCGAGGAGATCGCGCGCACCGTCCCGGTCATCGAACAGCTGCGGGCCCATTGGGCCGGGCCGATCAGCATCGACACGATGAAGCCGGACGTGGCCCGGGCCGCGATGGCGGTCGGGGCGACGATCTGGAACGACGTGAGTGCCCTCGGCGGGCCCGACAGTGCGGCGGTCGCGGCGGACCTGGGCTGCGATCTGGTGCTGATGCATATGCGGGGCGAGCCCCGGACCATGCAGGCCGATCCCCGTTATGATGATGTGGCCGCCGAGGTGACGCACTGGCTGCTGGCCCGTGCGGACGCCGCCATGGCCGCCGGGGTGGCGCGCGAGCGGATCCGGCTGGATCCGGGCATCGGCTTCGGCAAGACGGCGGCGCACAATCTGGCCCTGACCGCCGGACTGGACCGGCTGGTCGCGACGGGGTTTCCGGTGCTGTACGGGGCCAGTCGCAAGCGGATGATCCAGGTGATCGATGCGTCGGCCACGGTGACCGGGGACCGGCTGGGCGGCTCGCTGGCCCTGGCGCTGGAAGCGGCGCGGCGCGGCGCGGCGGTGATCCGCGTCCATGACGTGCGCGAGACGGTTCAGGCCCTGATGGTGCAGGCGGCGGTCATGGCGGGCTTGCCCGACCGGGCGGACTGACGCATCTGACGGGGATGGCTTCCGTCCCCACGCAATTCCCCGGCCGCGTCCTGATCATCGCCGGGTCGGATTCCGGCGGCGGGGCGGGTCTGCAGGCCGACATCAAGGCGGTGACCATGCTGGGCGGCTATGCCGCCACCGCGGTGACCGCCATCACCGTGCAGAACACCCTCGGCGTCCATGGCGTGCATCCCCTGCCGCTGGACCTGATCGCGGCCCAGGCGCGGGCGGTGCTCGACGATATCGGTGCCGATGCGATCAAGACCGGCATGCTGGGCACCGCCGAGGTGGTCGAGCGGGTCGCGGCCATCCTCGACACGGTCGACGTGCCGGTGGTGGTCGATCCGGTCATGGTCGCCAAGGGCGGGGCCCCGCTGTTGCAGGCGGCGGGCATCGCGGCGGTCCGGTCGCTGATGGTGCCCCGCGCCGCCCTGCTGACACCCAATGCGCCCGAGGCCGAGGCCCTGACCGGAATCACCGTCGCCGATCTGGACGGCCAGCGCCGGGCCGGCGAGGCCCTGCTGGCCCTGGGGGCGAAGGCGGTGCTGATGAAGGGCGGTCATGTGGCCGGAAACACGGTCATCGACCTGCTGCTGACCCTGGACGGCGAGACCGTGATGGAAGGGCCGCGCCTCGACACCCGGCATACCCATGGCACCGGCTGCACCCTGGCCAGCGCCTGCGCCGCCGGGATCGCCAGGGGCCTGCCGCTGGCGGTCGCCGTGGCCGAGGCCCGCGCCTATGTGTTCGAGGCCATCCGCCGCGCGCCGGGACTGGGACAGGGGCATGGGCCGCTGGACCACGGCTGGCCGCTGAGGGACCGGACATGAGCGACCTCGAAACCCGACTGGCGACCATCGTTCGCGCCAATCCGCAGTTGATGCAGGTGCTGGCGACGGTGCGGGGGCTGGACCTGCCCGACTGGCGGATATTCTCCGGGGCCGTCTACCAGGCGGTCTGGAATGCGCAGACGGGGCGGCCGGTCGGCTATGGCATCAAGGACTATGACCTGGGGTATTTCGATCCCGACACCGGCTGGGACGCTGAGGACGGGGTGATCAAACGGGTCGCGGCCGCCTTTGACGCGCCGCTGCGGGACCTGGTCGAGGTGCGCAACCAGGCGCGGGTCCATCTGTGGTTCGAACAGAGGTTCGGCGAGGCCTACGACGCGCTGCCCGACACCGACGCGGCCCTGTCCCGTTTCGTCGCCCCGGCCTTCGCGGTCGGGGTGCGGCTGGAGGCCGATGACACGATCAGCGTCGCCGCGCCGTTCGGGCTGGAGGATGTGTTCGCGATGACCCTGCGACCGAATCCGCTGCGCGGCGTGGCCAGGGGCTGGGCCCGCACGGTCGAGAACGCCCGGGGCCGTTGGCCGGAGATCACCGTCATCGAACCGCAAGGACCCGCCTGATGCGCCAGTGGACCGTCGACGCCTTCGCCTCCGCCCCGTTCCGGGGCAATCCGGCCTGTGTGGTCGAGCCGTTCGCGGTCTGGCCGGAGGCCGGCTGGATGCAGGCCCTGGCGATGGAGAACAACCAGGCCGAGACCGCCTTCCTGCGCCGTACCGCCGATCCGGCGCGGTTCGACCTGCGCTGGTTCACCCCGGCGGCGGAGGTCGACCTGTGCGGCCATGCGACCCTGGGGGCGGCCCATGTGCTGCTGGCCGAGCTGGGCGTGACGGCGGCGCGGCTGACCTTCGACACCCGGTCGGGGCCGCTGATGGTCGAGCGGCGCGGTGACGGTTACGAGATGAACTTCCCCGCCGATCCACCGCGGCCCACGGCCCTGCCGGAAGGACTGGTCGAGGCCCTGGGGGTGACGCCGGTCGCGGTGCTGGCCGGGCGCTATCTGGTGGTGGTGCTGGCCGATGCGGCGGCGGTGCGGGCGGTGAGTCCGGACTTCCGGCGGCTGGCGACGATCCGGGGCGAGGCGGGCGAGGCCGGCCATGTCATCGTCTGCGCGCCGGCTGATGAGCGGGACGGGGTCGATGTCATCGACCGCTTCTTCGCCCCCGGCTGCGGCGTGGATGAGGATCCGGCGACGGGGTCGGCCCATTGTCTGCTGGGGCCGATGTATGCGCAGACGCTGGGGCGGCCGGTCGTGCGGTTCCTGCAGGCCTTTCCGGGGCGCGGCGGCGAGATCGAGACCGAGGCGGCCGGCGATCGGGTGCTGATCCGGGGTCGGGCCGTGACGGTGATCGAAAGCCGCCTCAGGGCCTGACCACGGAAAAGGGCGCGACCCTTGCGGATCGCGCCCTCGACATCCGGGGAGGATGGTCGGCTCTAGTTGTGGCGGCCGTCGCGGCCGTCGCGGCCATTGCGATCGTTCCGGTCATGGCGGTCGTTGCGGTCGTAACGGTCATGACGGTCGTTGCGGTCGTACCGGTCATTGCGGGCCTGACGGTCGTTGCGCTCTTCGCGGATCTGCATCGACAGGCGGTCGAAGCGGCGATCCAGATCGGCCATTTCCCGCTGGCTCAGGCCGTTGCGACGATAGTTGGCCTCCAGCCGGGCGATGTTGTTGAACTCACGGCGCAGGCTGGTCGCCTCACGACGCGTCAGCGACCCGTTGCGGACACCGACGTCGATGCGACGGTCGAGGTTGGCCTGGCGACGGTTGATCGACTGCCATTGGGGCTGGCTGTAGCCACGGTTCTGGCCATAGGCGGGGGCGGTGCCGATGCTGATGCTCAGACCCGACTGACGGGCCGGGGCGTGGCCATAGGACTGGGCCATGGCGGGGACAGCGACGGAAGCCGCGGCCAGGACGAGGGCGGGGAGGAATGCTTTCTTGATCATCGGGTCGGTCCTTCCATTGTCGCAGTCCGGGGGGGGGCTGCGTTGGAATGAACACTGACGCCTGGCGGCTGAGCCTGATCTGAACGGCGCGGGTCATCTGCGGTTCATGTGCGGGGCGGTGCGTGGACGACCGCATCTGTTTGGGCGAACGGACTGCCCATGGCGGTTAAATATCCCTACAGTCGCTGTTCAGCCGCCGTTCAGAGGCTGAGGCCTAGACCCGTATTCATGACCCGTATCCGCGTTCTTCTCCTTGCCGCCCTGATGACCGCCGTGCCGATGGCCGATGCGGTTGCGCGTGACCTTGACCAGTCGCGCGGCCAGCGCGAGGAGCCGCGTCAGCGCCAGGCCCAGCCCGATCAACGCATCAGCCTGGCCGAGGCCGAACGTAGTGTCCGCGCCGGCCGGCCCGGCCGCTATCTGAACGCCAGCGACCGCGGCAATGTCATCGTGGTGCGCTGGGCCTATCCGGACGGCCGGATCGCCGACATTACCGTGGACGCGCGCAGCGGCCGCATCATTGGAGAGCGTTGAATGCGCGTGCTGCTGGTCGAAGATGACGTTGACCTGTCCCGTCAGCTGAAGGGCGCGCTGGGCGATGCCGGCTATGCGGTGGATCACGCTGCCGACGGCGAGGAAGCGCATTTTCTGGGCGATACCGAACCCTATGATGTGGTGGTGCTGGACCTGGGCCTGCCCAAGATCGACGGCGTCTCGGTGCTGGAGCGCTGGCGGCGCGACGGCAAGACCACGCCGGTCCTGATCCTGACTGCCCGCGGGGCCTGGTCCGACAAGGTCGCCGGCTTTGACGCCGGGGCCGACGACTATCTGACCAAGCCCTTCCATACCGAGGAACTGCTGGCGCGGCTGCGGGCCCTGCTGCGGCGCTCGGCCGGAATTGCATCGGCCACCCTGTCGTGTGGCGACCTGAGGCTGGACCCGCGCGCGGCCCGGGCCAGTGTCGGCGGCGAACCGCTGCGGCTGACCTCGCTGGAATACCGGCTGCTGCACTATCTGATGATGCACCAGGGCCGGGTCATCAGCCGGACCGAACTGGTCGAACATCTGTACGATCAGGACTTTGATCGCGATTCCAACACGATCGAGGTCTTCGTCGGGCGGCTGCGCAAGAAGATCGGGGCCGACCGGATCGAGACGGTGCGCGGCCTGGGCTACCGGCTGACGCCCCTGGCCGGCGAGACGGTCGCGGACTGATCGCGCCGCGATGACGGACAGCGCAGGCGTCGAGACGGATCCGCCGGTAAAGGAGTCCTGGGGCCGCTGGTTCGGGCGTCCGGGACGGTCGCTGACCCGTCGTCTGATCTGGCTGGCCTCGGCCTGGATCATGATCGCCCTGGTGGTGACCGGCCTGGTCCTGACCTCCCTGTTCCAGGAATCGGCCCTGCGCCGGCTGGGCAATACACTCAGCGACACCATCGACGAGGTGGTGGTGGCCTCGAACGCCAGCGGCGACACGGTCGTGACCGCCGAGATCAAGGATGCACGCTCGTTGCGGCCTCTGTCCGGCAAATACTGGGCGGTGGCGGAGCCGGACGGCGACAGCCGGCTGAGAACGCTGGTGCGGTCCGACTCCCTGGCCGGGGCCGATCTGGTGGTGCCCCTGGACCTGCCGCCGCGCCTGAGCGCGGCCTTCGGCCAGACCATCACCTATAATGCGGTCGGTCCGCGCGGAGAGCCGCTGCGGGTCGCCGCCAGTATGAAACAGATGCCGGGCCGCACCGCGCCGGTGGTATTCATGGCCGGGATCGATCGGTCGGACGTCGAGAACGATACGCGGCAGTTCGCCACCGTGACCTGGGTGGTGCTGCTGGTGATGGGGCTGGGTCTGGCGGCGGCGGTGCTGATCCAGGTCCAGATCGGCCTGCGCCCGCTCTATTCCCTGCGCAACGAGATCGCTGATGTCCGCAAGGGCAAGGCGGCACGGATCGTCCATCGCTACCCGCTGGAGATCCAGCCGCTGGCCGATCAGGTCAACCATCTGCTGACCCACAATCAGGAGACCGTCGAGCGTCAGCGCACCCATGTCGGCAATCTGGCCCATGCGCTGAAGACCCCGCTGTCGGTGCTGCTGGCCGAGGCCGGGACCTCGACGGGCGCGCTGCCGGACATGGTCCGTCGCCAGTCCGACATCATGAAGGCCCAGGTTGACCATCACCTGCGCCGCGCGCGCGCCGCGGCCCGGGCCCAGCTGATCGGCGAGCGCACGCCCATCGCCGGGGTCATCGACGAGATGGCGGTGATGCTGGAGCAGGTGTTCGAGTCCAAGGGGGTCGAGATCGACTGGCGCGCCCCCGATGAGCTGGATTTCCGCGGCGAACGCCAGGACCTGCAGGAGATCCTCGGCAATCTGATCGAGAATGCCTGCAAATGGTCGACCCGTCGCGTTCGGGTGGTCGCGGCCTCGTCCGGACCGGGACGGATGACCGTGGTGGTCGAGGACGACGGACCCGGTCTGCCGGAGGACCAGCGTGACGAGGTGCTGAAGCGCGGGGCGCGGCTGGATGAAACCGCACCGGGGTCCGGTCTCGGCCTGTCGATCGTTGATGAGCTGGTCCGGGCCTATGAGGGGCGGCTGACGCTGGCGTCCAGCGCCATGGGCGGCCTCAAGGTCATTGCCGAACTGCCCGCCGCCGAGACCTGAGTCCGACGTCACCGGGGCCCGCCATCACGGGAAGCAGATGTTAACCCTATCCCCCCAGATTGGAGCATCCGGAGCAGCTTCCGGTCCTGGGGTGTCGGCATGGCCGAACAGGCGTCCATCAACCGGATCATGGCCCCGCTGCTTGAGCGATGCGCTGACTCCATGCTCAAGCAGTTGCAGAAGGCTGTCTCGGGCATGAAGGGCGAGCGCGCCCGGCAGCTGGAGATCCTGCTGGACGAAGAGGTTGTGGACCGTGGCCGGCGGGCCCTGGTGCTGGGCCCGATCCTGCCGATGTTCCGTCCCCGTCCGGATGCCGTCGAAGGCGTGGTCTTTCCGGCCGGGGTCCTGCCCCGCCTGTGGAAGCTGGCCAGCGCCAGGGAACCGGCCCTGCTGCCGCGTCTCGACCGGGATGGACCCCAGACCATCCGGATCGCCGACCGAATCTGTCTCGCCGCCGCCGCCGTGGTTCGTGACCAGCCCGACGCCGTCTGGCCCGAAAGCTTCTCACCCCCGGCCGAGCGGACCCGTGGTCTGGCGAATCTGGCGGCGAGTCTCGACCTGATCCATCTGGCCCGCAAAGGCCTGTCGTCGCTGGATACCTGGCTCAAACGCCCCGACGGTGACCAGATCGCGGAACTGCGCCTGATGATCCGCGACAGCGCGGAAATCGTGACCGACGGGGCGCAGCAGGTTCTGGAAATCCTGTTCTCCCATCTCGTCGACGCCGTCCTGATCCTGCGCATCCTGACCCAGGCCTCGGGCTCGGCCGGCCGGGAATCCTTCCTCAGCGCCTCGGAGCTGGCGGGGTTCGTCGACCGTCTGATCGCCGGGGTGATCGGGCGGGTCGAACGCGTCGGTGCCTTCAAGTCCGGCGCGGATCCGATCGAACCCGTGATCGAGGATGTGGCCTGGTGTTCGGTGGTCCTGGCTGAACTCGAGGCGACCCTGCAGCTTCAACCCGACAGTCCCTGGGGCCGGTCGGCCCTGCAGGCCCGGGTGGCGATCTCCAAACGGCTGTGTGCCCTGCTGCGGACCAGCGAGAAACTGGTCGACGGTGCCCTGCCACTGGCGAAGGTACAGATTGCCGGTGGTATGAGCCGCAAGGCCCCGGATCTCGCCGCCCCGTTCGACGGCCCGGATGTGGATGCAGCCCGTGACCTGTTGCGACTGGTCGGGGCCGTTCGCGGACCTGCCGGTGTGTTCGGCTGTGAGTCCGAGCGGAAACAGGTGGTCGAGATCCTGTCCCAGAAGCTGAGCCGTTACGCGGAAGAAGCGATCGGCTCTGTGAACGCCGGCGAGCTCGACAACCCGCGCAATGCGCTGGAACTGGTCAGGGTCGCGGCCGACTTCCTGGTCCTGATCGATGAGGAGGAGGCCGCCCGCACCGTGAGGCGGCGTGTGGCGGCCGCGACCCGGCCGAAGGCGGATGCCGGCAACGCCAGGGCAGTCGCCTGACCGGCTGCGACCATGTTGCCCGGCCGATGTCGGTTGAAACACTTTCCCTCTTGCCCGTCGGCCTCTAGACCATCCGCCGATGACGGTATTCTGGATCCTGACCGGACTGCTCACGGCGCTCGCCGGACTCCTTGTGCTGGCCGGTGCCCGGCGCGGCGTTGACGGCGAGCCCGCGGGGCCGGCCGATCTGGCCCGGCGTGAACTGGACGAGCTGGACCAGCTGAAGGCCCGCGGGCTTCTGAGTCCCGAGGCCTGGGTATCGGCGCGGGCCGAGGCCGGGCGTCGCCTGTTGGCCGGCCGGGGCGAGCCGGTGCCGATCGTCTCGCGTCCCGCCGACCGTCGCTGGGTCCTGGGCGGACTGGCGGTCGCGGGTATCTGCGCCCTTGGTCTTTATGTGCTGATCGGCGTCCCCGGCCAGACCGACCAGCCTTTCCAGCGCCGCGTCGACCAGTGGGCCGGAAATCTGGAGTCGCTGGAAGCGCCGCAGCTGGCCGCGGTGGCGGCCCGGGTCGTTCGCGACAATCCCCAGGACCATCAGGCCCTGGTCATGCTGGGCGTGGCCCGGTTCGAGGCCGGGGACCCGATCGGGGCCGCGTCCGCCTTCCGTCGGGCCCTGATGATCCAGCCGGATGATGCCCGTAGCTGGGGCCGGCTGGGCGAGAGTCTGGTGCGGGCCCAGGACGGGGTCGTCGGTGGCGACGCCGAAGCCGCCTTCCGCGAGGCCCTGAAGCGCGATCCGGGCCAGCTGGGCGCGCGTTATTTCCTGGGTGAGGCGGCGCTGGACCGCGGCGACAATCAGGCGGCCCGGACCCTGTGGGGGCCCTTGATCGCCACGCTTGACCCGGCCGACCCGCGCCGCATCGACCTTGAGCGCCGTCTGCCGCCGACCGGACCCGGAGCGGCCGGAACATGAGCTGGCTTCCCCGGTCACCGAAGGCACGACGTCGTCTGTGGGTGGTCGCCGCGGTCGCGCCGATCCTCGCCCTGGCCGTCGGCCTGTCGCTGTGGGCGTTGCGCGATACGGTGACCTTCTTCTTCTCGCCGTCGGAAGCCACGCCGGACAAGGCCCCGGCCGGGCGTGTCGTGCGGCTGGGCGGGCTGGTGGTCGTCGACAGTGTCCGGCATCAGCCGGACGGCGCGGTGGTCTTTGTCGTCACGGACAATGCCGCCGATACCGAGGTGACCTATCACGGCGAGTTGCCGGACCTGTTCCGCGAGGGGCAGGGGATTGTGGCCCAGGGGGCCTTCGAGCCCGACCGCCGCTTTCTCGCCACCCAGGTTCTGGCCAAGCATGACGAGACCTATATGCCGCGCGAGGTGGCCGAACGGCTGAAGGTGGAGGGCGAATGGCGTCCTGAAGGTGGAGCGACAGACCGGTGATTGTTGAATTCGGGGCCTTCGCCCTGATCCTGGCCATGTCGCTGTCGGCGCTTCAGCTGGGTCTGTCGGCGGCCGGTCGGATCCGGCGCAGTCCGGTGCTCGCCAGCGCGGGCCAGGGCGCGGCTCTGGCGGCGGCCGTAGCCGTGGTGCTGGCCTATGCGGTGCTGATCAGCGCCTTTGCCCAGAGCGATTTCTCGGTCGCCAACGTCGCCGCCAACAGCCACACCGACAAGCCGATGCTCTACAAGGTGGCCGCGGCCTGGGGCAGCCACGAAGGCTCGTTGCTGCTGTGGTGCCTGGTCATGACCGTGTTCGGCGGGGCCCTGGCCCGGGCCCGGGGGCTGCCGTTCGGTCTGAAGGCCTCGGCCGTCGCCGTGCAGGGCGCGCTGTCGACCCTGTTTCTGGCCTTCGCCGTCTTTACCTCCAACCCGTTCGCCCGGCTGGACCCGGTCCCCTTCCAGGGGGCGTCGCTGAATCCCCTGCTGCAGGATCCGGCCCTGGCCATCCATCCGCCGTTACTCTACGCGGGCTATGTCGGATTCTCGGTGACCTTCTCGCTGGCGGTCGCGGCCCTGATCGAGGGGCGGGCCCAGTCGAGCTTCTGGCCGGCCTGGGGCCGCTGGATGCGCCCCTGGGCCCTGGCGAGCTGGGGCCTGCTGACCATCGGCATCACGCTGGGGGCCTTCTGGGCCTATTACGAACTCGGCTGGGGCGGCTGGTGGTTCTGGGATCCGGTCGAGAACGCCTCCTTCATGCCCTGGCTGGCCGGCACCGCCCTGCTGCATTCCGCCGTGGTGACCGAGCGGCGCGGGGCCCTGGCGGGCTGGACCGTCTTCCTGGCCCTGCTGACCTTTACCTTCTCGATGCTGGGGGCCTTCCTGGTGCGCTCCGGGGTCCTGACCAGCGTCCACGCCTTTGCCGTGGACCCGGAGCGGGGACTGATGCTGCTGGCCATTCTGGGCCTGACGGCGGGCCTCGCCTTCGCCCTGTTCGCCTGGCGGGCCCCGACCCTGAAAGGCGGCGGCGTGTTCGCCCCGGTCAGCCGCGAGGGAGCCCTGGTCCTCAATGTCCTGTTTCTGACGGCGGCGGCGGCGACGGTGCTGCTGGGGACCCTGTATCCCCTCATCCTCGAGGCGGCGTCCGGCGCGACGATTTCGGTGGGGCCGCCGTGGTTCGCCATCACCTTCACCCCGCTGATGATCGTCGCCTTCCTGATCCTGCCGGCGGGCCCGATGCTGGCGTGGAAGCGCGGTGATGTTCGTGGCGCGATGCAGCGGCTGGCCCTGGCCGCGGGTCTTGCCCTGGTGGCCGGCCTGGCCGGCTGGGCGATGTTTGAACCGAAACAGGTGCTGTCCGCCGTCGGCATCGCCGTCGGGGCGTGGCTGATTCTGGGGACACTGACCGAGATCGCCGAACGGGTCCGTCTGTTCCGGGGGCCGCTGGGCACGTCCGCCCGCCGGTTGCGGAAACTGTCGCTGGGCACCTGGGGCATGACCCTGGCCCATGCCGGACTGGGGGTCTTCGTCCTGGGGGCGGTGGTCGAGACGGGCTATCGCGTCGAGGCTGCGGAGGTCGTGGCCCTGGGCGGTGAGGTCACCGCCGGTCCCTGGCTCGTGCGGCTGAACCAGGTCGAGATCGTCGAGGGCCCCAACTATCTGGCCGAACAGGGTCGGTTGACCGTGGCGCGGCCGGATGGGGCGGCGGCGCGGGCGATCGTGGCCGAACGGCGCTTCTTCCCCGCCGGGGGACAGACCACGACCGAGGTCGGGCTGGATTTCCGCGGTCTGGACGACGTCTATGTGGTGATGGGTGAGCGCCGGGCCACGCCGGCCGGGGAGCCGGCCTGGACCGTGCGGGTGTGGTGGAACCCGTGGGCGCGGCTGATCTTCCTCGGCCCGGCGATCATGGGTCTGGGGGCCCTGCTGTCGCTGCTGGATCGTCGTCTGAGGGTCGGGGTCGGAGCCCGGCCGAAAGCGACATGAGGCGGGTCCTGCTGATCGCCGTGGCGGCTGTGGGTCTGATGGCCGCCGAACCGGCGGCCCCGCCGGACCGGCCGCTGGCCGATGCGCGCCAGGAGACCCGGGCCCGGGCCCTGTTCGCCGATATCCGCTGTGTCGTCTGCCAGCATGAGTCGATCGCCGACAGCCCGGCGGGGATCGCCGGCGACATGCGCCGGCTGGTGCGCGAGGAGATCGCCGCCGGTCAGTCCGACGCGGCCATCCGTGAGGATCTGGTCAGACGCTATGGCGATTTCGTCCTGTTCCAGCCGCCGGTCCGGCCCGGGACCTGGTTGCTGTGGTTCGGCCCCCTGACGCTGCTGTTGCTGGCCGGGGCGGGTCTGGTCGTGGTGGGACGTCGTCGGCGGCCCGAGGTGGCGGCCCTGTCCGTGGAGGAGGAGGCCCGCCTGGCCGTTCTGTTGCGGGATGGGACGGATTGCCCTGATCCTGACTCATCTTCGCCCAATGACGAGCACGAGGGCGGACCAACCATCAGGGCTTGATGGTTTGGTTACAGGCCAGTCCGTCCTATATTCACTGATGAACGGGTGCGCGGCACCCGCCTGAAAGGATCCACGCCCGAGATGATGAAGCGTAAGGAGTTCATTCTGGGGGCCGCCGTCGGCCTGACCTTTGCCGCCGCCGCGACCGCCGGTGGCGTCATTCAGTGGCCCGGTGCCCATGCCGAGCCGGCCCGGGCCGTCGGCCAGCTGATCCCGTCGGCCGGTGCCGCGGGCCTGGCCTTCGCCCCGCCGCAGGGCGCGCCGCTCAGCTTTGCCGATATCTTCGCCCAGGTCGCTCCGGCGGTCGTGCAGATCGACGTCAAGACGCGGGTCCAGCGCTCACGCCCGGCGACAATCACCATCCCGGGCCTGGGAGCCGTGCCGATTCCCAGGGGGCCGGGCGGAAATCCGGGTGCTGATGACGAGGGCGAGACGGCGATGGGGGCCGGGTCGGGCTTCCTGATCTCGGCCGACGGCTTCATCGTTACCAACAACCACGTCATCGAGAATGCCGAGGAAATCACCGTCAAGCTGAGCGACGGCCGTGAACTGCCGGCCCGTCTGATCGGCCGCGACGAAGCGACCGACCTGGCCGTGATCAAGGTGTCCGGCGGCGCGCTGCCGTTCGTCAGCTTTGAGGAACAGGCCGAGCCGCGCGTCGGCGACTGGGTCGTTGCCGTCGGCAATCCGTTCGGCCTGGGCGGCACCGCCACGGCCGGCATCGTCTCGGCCAAGTCGCGCGACATCGGCGGCACCGACAATCCCTATACCGACTTCCTGCAGATCGATGCCGCCATCAACCGCGGCAATTCCGGCGGGCCGACCTTCGACATCTACGGTCGGGTCATCGGGGTGAACTCGGCCATCTTCTCGCCGACCGGCGGGTCGGTCGGCATCGGCTTCGCCATTCCGGCGTCGCTGGCCAAGCCGATCACCGACCGGCTGATGCGCGGCGAGACGATCGAGCGCGGCTATCTCGGCGTCGAGATCGGTGATCTTGATCCGTGGCGCGCGTCCATGGGCCTGCCGGACACGGCCCGCGGGGCCTTCATCAACAATGTGACGGCGGATGGTCCGGCTGACCGGGCCGGACTCCAGGCCGGGGACATCGTCGTGGGCCTGAACGGGACGGCGATCGTCAGCTCCACCGACCTGACCCGGCGTGTGGGGCGGGCCAAGGCCGGGGACACCCTGCATATTGAAATCCTGCGCAACAACCGCCGCCAGACCCTGAACGTCCGCTCGGGCACGCGGCCGTCGCAGGCGGATCTGCTGGCGAGCAACGGCGCGGCTGAACCGGATGCCCCGCCCGCCGCCGCCACGCCCGCCGGCCAGGTGGTGGCCGGACTCAACCTGGCTGCCCTGACCCCGGCCCTGCGCCAGCGCTATGACATCCCCGCCGATGTGGACGGGGTCGTCGTGACCGGTGTTGCGGCCGGTGGCGACCGCCGCTTCCAGCCGGGCTTTGTCGTCCTGCGGGCCGGCACGGCCCAGGCGCAGACCGTGGCCGATGTCCAGGCTGCGGTGGCCGCATCGCGGCAGGCCGGTCGGGACGATGTCTTCCTGCTGGTCCGCACGCCGCAGGGGAATACCCCAGTGGCGCTGGAACTTCCGAAAGCTGACTAAGCCTTAACTGACGGGATCGCCGCCGATGCGCTAACATCGGCGGCGAATCTGAATTCCGGGGGCTGATCGATGCGTATTCTGGTGGTTGAAGACGACGCGGAGGCGGCCACGGCGATGGTGCGTGGCCTGACCGAGGCGGGCAATGACGTAGTCCATGCGGTGGACGGGGCCTTTGGCCTGCTGGAGGCCCAGAAGGGCGGCTACGACGTCTATGTCGTGGACCGGATGATGCCGCGCCTCGACGGCATCGGCATGGTCGAGACCCTGCGCAAGGACGGCGACCAGACGCCGGTGCTGTTCCTGTCCGCCATGGGCGAGGTCGAGGACCGGGTCCTGGGGCTGAAGGCCGGCGGTGACGACTATCTGGTCAAACCCTATGCCTTTGCCGAACTGATCGCCCGGGTCGACGCCCTATCGCGCCGGCGCGAGACCGGCGGGGTCCAGACCGTGCTCAAGGTCGGTGATCTGGAGATGAATCTGATCGCCCGCACCGTGCATCGCGGCGAGACCGAGATCGATCTGCAGCCCCGCGAGTTCCAGCTGCTGGAGTTCCTGATGCGCCACGCCGGTCAGTCGGTGACCCGCACCATGTTGCTGGAGAAGGTCTGGGAATATCATTTCGACCCCCAGACCAATGTCATCGACGTTCACATCAGCCGGCTGCGCGCCAAGATCGACAAGGGTTTTGACCGCGCGATGCTGCAGACGGTCCGCGGCGCGGGTTACCGGCTGGAGGCCTAGTCGGCGTGAAGCTCCCGTCGCTCTTCCGGCGGACGCCGTTCCGGCTGACGCTGCTGTTCCTGGCCCTGTTCGCGGCGGCGGCCAGCGCGGTGCTGGCCTATGTCTATTTCGCCTCGGCCTCCGAGGCCCGGGCGCGGGCCGAGGCCGATGTGCGGGCCGAGACCTCGGTGCTGACGGCCCTCTATCGCACCCGTGGCGTTGATGTGCTGAACCAGGCCCTGGTCGAACGGGTCACCAAACGCAGTCCGTATCTTTATCTGCTGATGCGGTCCGACGGCAGCAAGATCACCGGTGATCTCAGCGTCACCGAACGGTCGGCGGCGGGCGCGACCAACGGGCAGCCGCTCAATGTCTCGCCGATCGACAACTATCGTGGTGGAGAACAGTGGGCGACCTTCCGCTTCACCGACACCGACGCGGCGGGCAATGTCGTGCGCAACCAGGCCCTGGGGGTCCAGGTGACCCTGTCGGGCGGCGAGATGCTGCTGGTCGCCCAGGACCTGGGCGACACCGAGAAATACCTGTCGCGCCTGACCCAGGCCCTGTGGGCGGCGATGGGGATGGTGCTGCTGCTGGGCGCGGGCGGCGGACTGATCGTCAGCCGCAATGTCGAACAGGCGATGGGTCGGCTGAACCGGGTCGTCACCGCCGTGCAGGAGGGCGATCTCAAGGCCCGGGTCGAGGTCCGTCGCAGTGGCGATGAACTGGACGAACTGGGGGCCGGCCTCAATGCCATGCTGGACCGGCTTCAGGCCTCGATGGCCTCGGTCCGGCACGCCGGGGACGCGATCGCCCATGACCTGCGATCGCCGTTGACCCGAATGCGGGCCAAGCTGGAAGTCGCCCTGATCGATGCCGAGGCGGGCAAGATCGACGGGGTCGACGCGCTGCAACTGTCGCTCGCCGAGGCCGACGAACTGCTGAAGACCTTCAACACTGTCCTGGCCATCGCCCGTCTGCAGGCCGCCGCCGGGCGCACGCCCGATCCGGTGGTGTTCGACGCCGGTTCACTGGCTGCCGACATGGCCGAACTGTATGAGCCCGCCGCCGAGGACAAGGGGCTGGAGTTTTCGGCCGAGATCGAAACCGGGCTGATGATCGACGCCAACCGGCCGTTCCTGGCCCAGGCCCTGGCCAATGTCATCGACAACGCCATCAAATATACCCCCGAGGGCGGGGCCGTGATGCTGCGGGCCCGGCGGCGTTCGTCGGGCGATATCGAATTCTCGATCACCGATACCGGGCCGGGCGTGCCCGACGGTGATCGCGACCGGGTGGTGGAGCGGTTCGTGCGCCTCGACAACAGCCGCACCGAGCCGGGTTCGGGTCTGGGCCTGTCGCTGGTGGCGGCGGTACTGGAAGCGCACGGCGGCCGGGTGCAACTGGACGAGGGGCCGGGTGAATACGGCGGCTTCGGGCCCGGCCTGCGTGTGGCCCTGATCCTGCCGGCAGCGGCGGCGTGACCGGACCGCTCGGGCCGCGGCTGAAGCCCTGCGGCCCGGTCCGCGACGTCGAAGCGGCCGCGCGGGTCCTCGAGCGGCTGTCGGAGGCCGCCGCCGCAGACGGCTGGACCGGCGTGCTGGACAGCACCTGGCCGGCCCTGGCCCCGGTGTTCGCGGCCTCACCCTATCTGTCCGGTCTGGCGCGACGCTGGCCGGACCGGTTGCGCACCATCCTCGAGGCGGACCCGTCCGACCGTCTCGCCGCCATCCTGGCGGATACCGCGGCCCTCGAGGGGCCGTCCGAAGTCGTGAAGGCCCCGCTGCGCTGGCTGAAGGCCGAGT
Organism: Brevundimonas sp.; assembly: GCF_029945885.1. Taxonomy (GTDB): domain Bacteria; phylum Pseudomonadota; class Alphaproteobacteria; order Caulobacterales; family Caulobacteraceae; genus Brevundimonas. Next base: position 318,804 of record NZ_JAQSDK010000037.1, on the reverse strand, counting down.
TGCACCTGCTCACGGCCCTGGCGGATCTGGGCGGGGTCTGGGATCTGGACCGGGTCACCGGGGCCGTGTCGCGTTTCGCCGATGCCGCGGCCCAGGCGGCCCTCGCCGCTGTGGCCTACGAGCAGAGGGGGACGGGGAAATTGCTCGCCGCCGCCGACGATCCGCGAGGGCCCGTCCCCGGCCTGTTCGGCCTGGCCATGGGCAAGCACGGGGCATTTGAGCTCAACTATTCCAGCGATATCGACCTGTCGCTGTTCTATGAGCCGGAGACGCTGGAGGCGGTGCTGGCCCCGGGCGTCGAGGCTCAGCGTTTCGTCAACCGTGCCGCCCAGGTCCTGGCCGGGTTGCTGTCGGAGCGGACCGCGGACGGCTATGTCTTCCGGGTCGACCTGCGGCTGAGGCCCGATCCGTCCTCGACCCCGCCGGTCGTCGCCGCGCCGATGGCCCTGGCCTATTATGAATCGGTCGGCCAGAACTGGGAGCGTGCGGCCTTCATCAAGGCCCGGGCCGTGCTGGGCGATGCGCCGGCGGCGGCGGCCTTCCTGCAGGCCCTGACGCCTTTCGTCTGGCGGCGCAGCCTCGACTTTCCGGCCATTCTCGACATCCAGTCGATCAAACGCCAGATCCATGTCCACAAGACCGGCGACGGACTGGAGGCGGCCGGGGCCAATCTGAAGCTCGGGCGGGGCGGTATCCGCGAGATCGAATTCTTCGCCCAGACCCAGCAGCTGATTCTCGGCGGGCGCGACGCCGCCCTGCGGGCTCCCCGCACCGCCGACGCCCTGAAGGCCCTGAGCGAGGCGGGCCATATCCGCCCCGTCGTCGCGACCGAGCTGACCCGGTCCTATGTCGATCTGCGGGGGCTCGAGCACCGCGTGCAGATGCTGGAGGATGAACAGACCCACACCCTGCCGCAGGACGACCGCGGGCGCGCGGCCGTGGCCGCCCTGGCGGGTGAGGCCGATCTCGCGCGCTTCGATGCGCGGGTCGAGCGGATCCTGCAGGGCGTCAACCGGCGCTACGGCGAACTGTTCGAGGGGGAGGAAGACCTGTCCTCTCCCTATGGCAGTCTCGTCTTTACCGGGGTCGAGAACGATCCCGAGACCCTGGAAACCCTGGGGCGGATGGGATTCAGCGAACCGGTGATGGTGGCGGACACGATCCGCAGCTGGCACCACGGACGGATCCCGGCGACGCGCAGTGCGCGGGGGCGGGAGCTGTTCACCCGACTGGCCCCGCAACTGCTGACGGCGGTGGCCCGGACCGGGGCGGCGGACGCGGCCTTCCGGCGGTTCGCGGTCTTCTTCTCGGGGCTCAGCGCCGGAGTCCAGGTCCAGGCCCTGTTCCTGGCCCAGCCGCAGTTGTTCGAGATGGTGCTGGGCGTGCTGGCCTTCGCCCCACGTCTGGCCCGGACCCTGGGCCGGTATCCCGCCGCGCTGGACAGTATTCTGGACGCGCGTTTCCTGCGGGACCTCGACACCGATACCGGCCTGATGGAGCAGCTGATCGCCGAGGTCGCATCCGCCGGGGATTTCGAAGTGGCGATGAATGTCGTCCGGCGGGTGCATCGTGAGCAGATGTTCCGGATCGGCGTCCAGATCCTGACCGGCCGGGCCGGAGCGGCGGCGGCCGGGCGCGCCTATACGGCCCTGGCCGACGGCGCGATGCGGGCCCTGGGCCCGGCGGCCCTGGCCGAGGCCGAACGAATGGGCGGCACGATGGGTGGGGCGGTGGCGATCGTGGCCATGGGCAAGGCCGGGTCGCGGGAGATGACCGCCGCTTCGGACCTCGATCTGATCACCGTCTATGAGGCGGCACCGGAGGCGGTGTCCGGCGATCGGGGCTGGAGCCCGGAGGTCTTCTATTCACGCTTCACCCAGAGGCTGATCGCGGCCCTGTCGTCGCATACGGCCGAGGGCGGGCTGTATGAGGTCGACCTGCGGCTGCGGCCGGGTGGCTCCAAGGGGCCGGTCGCGGTGCGGCTCGGAACCCTGGCCGACTACTATGCCAGCGACGCCGATACCTGGGAGTTCATGACGCTGACGCGGGCGCGGGTGGTGTGGGCCAGTGAGCCGGCCTTCCGGGACCGGGTGGCGACTGCGATCGAGGCCGTGCTGCGCCGTCCGCGGCCGGAGGCGGACGTGGCCGGTGATGTGCGACGGATGCGGGACCGCATGGATCAGGGACGGCCGTCCCGGGGCGAGTGGGACCTGAAGCTTGTCAGGGGCGGGCAGGTGGATGCGGAATTCGTGGCCCAGTTCCGCCAGTTGACCCGGGCCGCGACGGGCGGTGACCTCACCGTCTCGACTCTCGAGGCCCTGGCCGGGGATCCGCAGGTGGCTGAGGCCTGGCGTATGCAGCAACGGCTGGCCCAGGTGATCGGCTGTGCCTTTGAGGACCGGCCGGACCCTGAAACCGAACCCGAAGGGTTTCGGCAACGCCTGGCCGAAGCGGCAGGTGAACCGGACTTTCCAACCCTGAAACGTCGCCTGACCGAGGTCCGCGAGTCCGCACGGGCGGCCTTTGAAACGATCCTTCCTCCGCCCGGCGACGGAATCTGACCGGACCGGCGTTAGACCTTCCAGACGGGGAAACTGCGACCGCCAGTTCTGCGGTCTCTGGAGACGGATCGTTATGAAGAAGACTCTCATGCTGGGTGGCCTTGCCGCCCTGACTCTCGCCGCCGCCGGTGGCGTCGCCCTGGCGCAGCAGGCACCGGCCGCCGGGCCGCAGCGCCATGCGCGTGCCGATGCCAATGCCGATGGCCGGGTCAGCCAGGCCGAGTTCGTGCAGCAGCGCGTCCAGCGCCTGACCGCCGTTGATGCCAACCACGACGGCACGGTGACGGTCGAGGAACGCCAGGCCGCGATGCAGGCCCATCGCGCCGAGCGGAATGCGACCCGTTTCGCCAGTATGGATGCTGACAACAACGGCACCATCAGCCGCAGCGAGTTCGACGGAGCCCATGCGGCCCGCGCCGAAGGTGGCCGAGCGGGTGCCCGTGGCGAACGCAGCCGCGGTCACCGCGGTGGCCGACAGGGCGGACACGGTGGCGACATGGCGCACCAGGGCGGGCGTCACGGGGCCGATCGTGGTCCGGTGGTGATCGCCGAGGTCCAGGCCAGGGCAACCGAAGCCTTTGCCCGTCTCGACGCCAACAGCGACGGCTATGTCTCGGCCGAGGAAGGCCGGGCCGGACGCCAGCAGATGCGCGAGCATCGGCGTGAACGGATGGGCGAGCGGCGTACGAACAGACAGGCGTCGCCTGCGCCGTCCGCTTCGGAGTAGGATGATGTCGGGGAAGGCGGTCATCGACCGACCGGCCCTTTCGGTCAGAAACGAAAGAGCCCGGTTTGGCTGGTATCGACGACCCCGACGAGGATCTGGTGCGCCGCGTGGGTCAGGGCGACCCCGCGGCCATTCAGGCCATGGTGGCGCGCAAGCTGCCGCGCATGCTGGCGCTGGCGCAGCGCATGCTGGGCGACCCGGTCGAGGCCGAGGATGTGGCCCAGGAGGCGATGGTGCGGGCCTGGCGACAGGCCCCGCGCTGGGTGCCCGGCAAGGCCAAATTCGATACCTGGCTGCACCGGGTGGCGCTGAACCTCTGCTACGATCGGCTGAGACGACGGCGCGAGAGTCCGACCGATACCCTGCCCGAACGTGCCGACGACTCGGCCGCGCCGGACCGGGGGCTTCTGGCGGCGGACGTGGGTTTGAGGGTCGATGCCGCCCTGGCCCGGCTGCCCGGGCGGCAGCGCGAGGCCATTGTGTTGTGTCACTATCAGGAGCTGACCAATATCGAGGCCGCGGCCTTGATGGGTGTCAGTGTGGACGCGCTCGAAAGCCTGCTCGCCCGAGGGCGACGGGCCCTGCGACAGGCTCTGACCGACCTGGCACCCGAGGGTGTCCGGGAGCGGATTGAGGGAGGACGATGATGACCCTGGACCGTTTCACTGCCCTGGCTGAGGCCTATGGCGGCGACCTGCGGCGCTGGCCGGTGGCGGATCAGGCGGCGGCGGAGCGTCTGCTGGCGACCGATCCGGCGGCTCGCGCCCTGTTCGATGTGGCAATGGCCTTTGATACCCTGTTGTCCGCCTCGCCCCGACCCCAGGCCACGGCCGCCCTGCGCGACCGGGTGATCGACGCGGCGACCCGCGCCGGTCTCAAGCCAGGGCCGGCCCGGCGGTTCTGGCTGGACCGGCTGGTGCTGGCCTCCGGAGCCGGCTGGGCGGCGGCGGCCTGTGCCGGTGTCGTCGCCGGCCTGAGCCTGACCACCCATATGACGGCCGACGTCCAGGCCGATGCGGTCCTCTACCAGGCGACCCTGGCCGGGGTCGATGACACGGAGGTTCTGGGGTGAGCCCGAACACGCTGAAAATTGCGCTGGCCGCCTCGGTCGCCCTGAATCTGTTCGCGGTTGCGGCCGGGGTCACGGTGATGGTGGGCCAGGCCCGGGTCGAGAACCGGGTCGAGTCCCAGCATCGCGGCCCCCGCGTCCCGTTCCGGATGATGCTGGAGTCGATGGACCCGACGGTTCGTGACCGGGTCCGTCAGGAACTGCGCGCGACGGCCATGGCCTCGCGCCCCGATTTCGACGAGGCCCGGACGGCCCGGCGCGCGGCCATAACCGCCGCGGCGGCCGAACCCTACGACGCTGATCAGGTACGCACCCTGCTGGAGCAGTCGCGTACCGCCGAGCTGCGCGGACGATCTCGGCTCGAGAATGACGCCGTCACCGTGCTGGGCACGCTGGATGTCGACGATCGTCGGGCCCTGTCGGTCATCCTGGCCCGCAACGGCGGGCGTAACGGGCGGCACGGTCGTGACCGCAAGACCCTGCGCGAGGCACCGGCAACGCCGGTCGCGCCCTGAGGCGAGGAATCAGGCCGCGCGGGCCTGCTCGGCCTGGTGGTCGTTCGGCCGTTCAATCGGCAGGGCGAAGCTGACGGTCGTGCCCCGGCCCGGCTCGCTTTCGATCAGCAGTTCGCCGTGATGCAGTTCGATCAGTGACTTGGTCAGGGCCAGGCCGAGGCCGGTGCCCTGGGTGGTCTTGGAATGCTGGCCCTCGACCTGTTCGAACGGGCGGGCCAGGCGGGCGACATCCTCGGCGGCGATGCCGATGCCGGTGTCGGTCACGGCGATGCGAATGCGATTGTCTTCGCGTCGCAGGGCCACGGTGATGTCGCCACCCTCCGGCGTGAATTTCACCGCATTGGAAATCAGGTTGAGCAGGACCTGTTTCAGGCCGCGATGATCCGCGTCGATCTCGGGCAGGTCGGGCGCGTCGAGGTGGACGGTCAGGCCGCACTCCTGGACCTTGCCGCGCATCAGCCGGATGGCGTCCTCGCAGACCTCCTTCAGGGCCACCTTCTCATAGTGGAGGGTCAGCTTGCCGGCCTCGATCTTGGCCATGTCGAGAATGTCATTGATCAGGCTCAGCAGATGCTGGCCGGACTTGAGGATGTCGCTCGCATAGCCCTTGTAGCGTTGGTCGCCCAACGGACCGAACATCTCGGCCTCCATGATTTCGGAGAAGCCGTTGATGGCGTTGAGCGGCGTGCGCAGCTCGTGGCTCATATTGGCCAGGAACTCCGACTTGGCCAGGTTGGCGGCCTCGGCCCGGGTCATGGCGACCTCGTATTTCCGCGCCAGCTGCGACAGCTTCTCCTGGCTGACCTCCAGCTGGTCGACCGTGGCCTGCAGGTCGTCGGCCGCCTTCTTGCGTTCGGCCTCCTGGCGTTTGATCGCGGTGATGTCGGCGGCGGTGACCACCGAGCCGCCTTCCGAGGTGAAGCGTTCCGAAAGCTGCAGCCAGCGACCGTCGTACAGCTCAACCTCGCGGGCTCCGGCCCGTCCGCCGGGCGCGGGATGGTCACCCTTGATGGCCAGGGCGGCGATCCGGTTGAGGTCATCCTTCAGCGCGCCCCTCCGGACCACATTGGCCTCGAAGCCGAAGGCGTCCTGGAAGGCCTGGTTCCACAGGATCAGCCGGTTCTGTTTGTCGAACAGGACGAAGGCGTCCGAGACGCTCTCGATACCGTCGCGCAACCGGCTTTCGGCCGCCTGGGCCTGGGCCTTGGCGCGACGGGCCTCGGTGATGTCGAGCGCGACCCCGAGGATGCTGGAGAAGCCGGCTTCCCCGCGTGATCCGCGGGACTGGCCCCGGGCATCGATCCATCGCGCACGGCCGTGTTCATCGGCCACGGCGAAGGTGACCTCGAAGGCCCCGAAGGTGGCGGCCTGGCGCAGGGCGTGATCCACCGCCTCGCGGTAACGGGGGTGGATGCGTTCGCGGACGGCTGCGGCTGGAACCGGTCCGGCGGCCTCGAAGCCGAGCAGGACGGCCATGAAGTCGGACAGATTGACCTCGTCCGCCTCAAGGTCCCATTCCCAGACCCCGCAGCGCGCACCCTCGACGGCGACGCGGAAACGGCGTTCCGAGGCGGCCCATTCCCGGCTGGCCCGGGCCTGCCGGCGCTGCATCAGCAGGACCAGTCCAAGCACGACGATGCCGATCGCCAGCGGCACGGTCAGCACCCAGGCATCATCGAGCAGGGCGTTGGCTCCGACATTGACCGGGGCGGAGGCGACGGCGATCAGCCCGGTGTCGCCGACGGCCGCGGCGGCCCGGATCAGACTGCCGGCCGCGAGTCCGACCGGAACGACCCGACCGTCCGTCTGGATCGGCGCTGCCGCCAGACCCAGACGATCGGTACCGGTACCGGTACCGGTCGTCGGCTCGCCCGAGGCCAGGATGGAGTGCGAATTCTGCAGCAGCCACAGGTCGACGCCCATCCGACCGGCCAGGGACGGGAGGGGGACCCGGCCGACGACGGCGGAACTGTTGATGCCCGCGATCTGGATCAGCAGGAACCGGCCATCGGCCGACAGGCGGGGGGCACCGGATTCGTCGGTCGTGGCGCTGAAGGCGGCAGAGTCCGCGCCGGTGGCGGCCAGCACCCGACCGTCGACATCAATGACGGCAAAGCCTGTGTCCGGGGCCAGGGCGCGGGCCTGTTCGACGGCATCAACGGGCCGGTCGGGGGTCTGGTCGAGACGTTCGGCCGCGGCCTCGAGACCGGCGCGGGCCGGACTCAGCCGGGCGTCCAGATCATAGGCCAGCAGCCGGGCCTCGTTGGCGACAGCCTGGGTGCGAAGGGCGTCGATTTCCCGTCCGGGGTGGGCAATCTCGCGGGCGAACAGCAGGACATAGGCCGCTACCGCCAGGGTCAGGAAGAGGATCAGGACACGGAGCCACGCCGGCGCACCCTGGCGTCCGTCAGAGGCCCGTCGCCCCTGATTGGTTATGCGGCGCTCATTGCCCCGCAAGGCGCTCTCCCGGACGATTCGATGACGAAGGCCCGAATCTAGGCTGCGTCGCGGATTCGTGTCGAGCCTTGGTTAACGCCGGTCAGGCCGCCTGGGACGCCATTACCGGGTTTGCCTGTGGGGAGATCAGGGTGTCGGTGACCGATTTGAGCAGGGTGCGAGCCTCCTGGGCCAGTCGCCGGGTCTCGGGCGGTGCATCCTCGGGCGTCTCGTCGACAGCGGCGACCAGCTGTTCGGCCAGGGCCAGCAGGGCCGGAGCCGCGGCGATCAGGCGGGCCTGGTACTCGATCCTTGACGGATCACGATCGTATTCGGCCCCGGGCACGCGCCAGCCGCCCCAGTCGGCGGCGTCGGTGACCACAACCGGATAGGTGCCGGGATAGGGGTGGTGAAGACATTCGTCGGCCTGCTGCCACTTGTTGCGTGCGCGCAACAGCCGCCACCGATCGGTCGTCTGCACCGCAGCGGCGTCATCGACCGGCAGCATCAGTTCGTGACCGAGGAATTCGCGCCCGAGCCCGACGTCATAGGTGACGCGAACCGGCTCCTCGAACCCCTTGGCCCAGACGGGCTGAACCTTTTCGATCTGCGCCCATGCGCCGACACATTCGACCCAGACCTTCTGGCCCTTCTGGAATTGTGCGCGTGCCATGATGTCTCCCTGTCCTAGCGTCCCACTATCCGCGGTGGCGGTGAACAGGGGGTTCCGGCGCGTGGTGAAGGCCGGGTAAACGCCCGCGTCCCCTGTCCGCAGTCGCGACCGCGCACCCCTGTCCGGCCGGTTCCGCTTTCGTCCGCGGGCCGCGAGCGTTAAGCGGGGCGGCTCAAGGACGGAGAATTCTGATGACCACCACCGCCAATGCCGCGAAAACCATCCTGACCCGTCTGGGCGTCGCGCCCGCGGTCTGGGACGGCACCCTGGCGGTGCGCTCGCCGATCGACGGGCTCATGGCCGGTGCCGTGGTCGAGGCGGACAAGGTCGCGATCGAGGCGACCCTTGTGCGCGCCGGTCAGGCCTTCGACGCCTGGAAGCGGGTGCCGGCCCCGCGTCGCGGCGAACTGGTCCGGCTGCTGGGCGAGGAGCTGCGGGCCGCCAAGGACGACCTCGGGATGCTGGTGACGCTCGAGGCCGGCAAGGTCGTGTCCGAGGGCCTGGGCGAGGTCCAGGAGATGATCGACATCTGCGAATTCGCGGTCGGCCTGTCGCGTCAGCTGTACGGCCTGACCATGCCTTCGGAACGGCCCGGCCATCACATGCGCGAGACCTGGCAGCCGCTGGGGCCGGTGGCCATCGTCACCGCCTTCAACTTTCCGGTGGCGGTCTGGGCCTGGAATGCGGCCCTGGCCCTGGTGTGCGGTGATCCGGTGATCTGGAAGCCGTCGGAGAAGACGCCGCTGACGGCCCTGGGGGTGCAGGCCGTATTCGCACGCGCCGTGGCCCGGTTCGGCGATGCGCCCGAGGGTCTGGCCCAGCTGCTGATCGGTGGCCGCGATACCGGTGAGGCCCTGGCCCGGGACCCGCGGGTCGCGCTCGTGTCTGCCACCGGCTCGACCCGGATGGGCAAGGCCGTGGCCCAGGCCGTGGCCGGACGGCTGGGTCGGTCATTGCTTGAACTGGGCGGCAACAATGCGATGATCCTGACGGCCAGCGCCGATCTGGAACTGGCCGTTCGGGCGATCGCCTTCTCGGCCGTCGGCACGGCCGGCCAGCGCTGCACCTCCCTGCGACGGCTGCTGGTGCATGAAGATGTGGCCGAGGCCCTGATGACCCGTCTGGCCAAGGCCTATCAGACCCTGCCGGTCGGCGACCCGCGCGACGACGGCGTGCTGGTCGGCCCGCTGATCGACGAGGATGCGGTGCAGGGCTTTGAATCGGCCCTGGCCCAGGCGGTGGCCCAGGGTGGCGAGGTCGTGGCCGGCGGCAGCCGCGTCGAGCGTGACGGCTTCTATGTGCGTCCGGCCATTGTCCGTATGCCCGCGCAGACGGAGATTGTTCGCCACGAGACCTTTGCCCCGATCCTCTATGTGATGACCTGGCGCACGTTCGACGACGCCGTGGCCATGCAGAATGACGTGCCCCAGGGCCTGTCCAGCTGCGTCTTCACCGACAGTGTGCGTGAGGCCGAGCAATTCCTGTCGGCCTGGGGGTCGGACTGCGGCATCGCCAACGTCAACATCGGCCCGTCGGGGGCCGAGATCGGCGGGGCCTTCGGCGGCGAGAAGGAGACGGGCGGCGGTCGCGAGAGCGGATCGGACGCCTGGAAGGCCTATATGCGCCGCCAGACCCAGACGGTGAATTTCTCCAGCGAACTGCCTCTGGCCCAGGGGGTCAAATTCGAGGTCTGACGCCGGCGCGGTCGATCGACCGTATTGCGAATGAGAATGCGATTGACTCGCAATACCGGGTCTGCTGAAAACGGGGTCTTGTTTTACCGACAGATCGCGGATCCCCGATGTTCATACGTTTTGCCTGCGCCACCAGCGCCCTCGCCCTGTGTTCCGTTGCCTCCGGGCCTGCCCTGGCCCAGTCGGCCCAGCAGGCGACCACGATCGACGACGTCGTCGTCACCGCCGCGCGCACCGCCCTGCCGCGCTCGGCCATGCCCAGCACGCTCGAGGTCATCGACGAGGCGCAGATCGCCCAGCAGGCGGCGCTTGGATCCTCCGCGGTCGAGACCGTCGCGACCCTGATCCCGTCCTTCTCTCCGACGCGCCAGAAGCTGTCCGGTGCCGGCGAGACCCTGCGCGGTCGTTCGCCGCTGTTCCTCGTCGACGGCGTGCCGCAGTCGACCCCGTTGCGCGACGACAGCCGCGACGGCTTCACCATCGACCCCTTCTTCATCGACCGGGTCGAGGTGATCTTCGGGTCCAACGCCATCCAGGGGGTCGGGGCAACCGGCGGCGTGGTCAACTATGTCACCACCGCCCCGCCCGTCGAAGGGGCCGGTCCCGGCGGCCGGTTTCAGGCCCTGACCAGCTTTGATGACAGTACGTTCGGCGACAGCGTCGGCGGCAAGCTGGCCGGGATCGTCGGCCAGGATTTCGGCCGCTTCGACCTGACCGTTGGCGCGGCGCGGGAGTACCGCGGGGCCTATTATGACGGGGGCGATCGCCGGGTGGGCGTCGACGGTGCCCAGGGCGACCTGCAGGACAGCGTCAGCTGGTCGCTGTTCGGCAAGGCCGGCTTCGACCTGGGCGCAGACCGCCGTATCGCGCTGATGGTCAACCATTTCGAGCTCGAGGGTGACGGCGACTATGTGGGGGTCGCGGGTAATCGCGGCACGGGCCTGCCGACCACCTCGGCGCGCGGTAACGCCCCCGGGATCCAGCCGTCGAATGACGTCACCTCGGCCGCCCTCAGCTACACGGACACCAACGTCCTCGGCGGCACGCTGCGGGCCCAGCTGTTCGCCCACGACTATTCGGGCGTGTTTGGCGGCGGCACCTTCGGAACCTTCCAGGACACGGCGATCGCACCGGCCGGCACCCTGTTCGACCAGTCGGCCAACAATTCCGAGAAGCTGGGCTTCAAGCTGGACTGGCAGGGCGACATCGCCCCGGTGCCGGGCCTGAGCGCCCTCGTCGGGGCTGACGCCCTGCGCGACACCACATGGCAGGGCCTGGTCCTGACCGGCCGCGACTGGGTGCCCGAGACCCGTTACGAAAGCCTCGCCCCCTTCGTCCAGCTGAACCAGCGACTGCTGGGCGGCCGGCTGAACCTGTCCGGTGGCCTGCGCTACGAAACCGTCACCCTGTTCGTCGACGACTTCCGGACCCTGGCCTCCTACGGTGGACAGCAGGTCGGCGGCGGCGAGCCCGGCTTCAACGAGCTGCTGTCCAATGTCGGTGCCACCTTCGAGGTCGTCCCGGGACTGAAGGCCTATGGCTCTTTCGCCCAGGGCTTCAGCATGGCCGATGTCGGTCGGGTCCTGCGCGGCATCGACATCCCGGGCCAGGACGTCGACACCTTCCTCGATATCTCGCCGGTCATCACCGACAATTACGAGATCGGCCTGGAGTTCAGCCGGGGGGATCTTCAGGCCTCGATTGCGGCCTTCCGTTCCGAAACCGCCAAGGGGGCCCGACTGGTGCTGGTCGGCGGAGTCTATGAGGTGGCCCGCGAAGCCACCGGGATCGAGGGCGTCGAGATCAGCGCCCGCTACACCCTGAGCGACACCCTCCGTCTCGGCGGCGGATACGCCCACCTCGACGGCCGCAGCGATACGAACGGCGACGGCAAGGTCGATCAGGATCTCGACGGGGCCAATATCTCGCCCGATCGTCTGATCCTGTGGGCCGAGAGCGACCTGACCGACACCCTGTCCCTGCGGTTGCAGGCGGGACGGTATTTCGAGCGCACCTTCGACGGCCAACCGGCCGAAAACGATTTCGAGGGTTATGATCTCGTCGACCTCATCGCCGTCTGGCGGGCCGGCTTCGGCGACATCAGCCTCGGCGTCCAGAACCTGCTGGACGCGGACTATATCTCGTACAATTCCGACACCACGCGTCCGACCGACAACGCGGCCTATTTCGCCGGACGGGGGCGGACCGTAACCCTCGGCCTGACGCGGCGGTTCTGACCATGATCGGGGTGCTGCGGACGATCCATGCGTGGGCGGGGGCGATCCTGTCTCTGCTGCTCGTGGTCCTGGGCCTGACCGGCACCCTGCTGGTGTTCGAGGACGACTGGCTGCGGCTGACCGTGCCCGAGGCCCGGGCCCAGGTCCTGCCCCGGGCCGCTGCACTGGGGGGCGTGGCCGAGCGACTGGAGGCCGAACACGGTGACCTTCGTACGGTCAATTTCGCCGGTTCCGGTGTCGGCATTCAGCGCCTGTATATGCACGATCACCGCTATGGCTATGCGGATGAGTCAGGACGCACCCTCGTCGCCTGGCGCGGGGCAGCGCGACCTGAAGCCTTTGTTTTCGATCTCCATCATCAGCTTATGGCGGGCGAGACCGGTGAACGGATCGGCGGCATCGCCGCCCTTGCGGCCGTGCTGCTGGTGCTGACCGGGCTGGTGGTCTGGGCTCCGGGCTGGCGGGCCACCCGGCTGCGGATCTGGCCGCGATCCGGGCGGCGCGGGGACATGGTGTCCAGCCATCGAAACCTCGGCCTGATCACGGCCCTGCCGGTCCTGCTGTTCTGCCTGACCGGTGCCGGTCTGGTCTTTCATGATCAGGCCCGTGCCCTGTTGGCTCCCGGCGCACCGCCTGCGCCCGCGTCCCCCCCCGTCGGCAGTGGCGACATCGACTGGCCGGTCGCCCTGGCCGCCGCCCAGGAACGGTTTCCGACCGCCACCCTGCGCATGGCCGGCTGGCCTTCGGCCCCGGGCAAGCCCGTCTCCATCCGTCTGAAACAGCGCGGCGAATGGCACCCGAACGGCCGGACCACCGTCCTGATCGATCCGGCGACCAGCCGGGTGGTCCAGGTGATCGACGCCCAGCGGCTTCCGTCCGGCCTGCGCGCGACCAACGCCCTGTATCCCATCCACGCCGCCTCCGTCGGTGGCTGGCCGTATCGTATCCTGACCGCCCTCAGCGGCCTGGCGCTGGCCCTGCTGGGCGGGGTCGGGACCTGGTCCTTCCTGGTCAAGCCGCGCCGCAAACGCCGCGCGGCCCGGATGTCCGCGACCTAGGGCCGGTTGCGTTCCGGCAGGGTTTCCGCCGCCCGCACCAGGCGGACGAACTCGGCGCGCTCGCCATAGGGGTCGTCACCGCGCGCGCCCAGTGCCTGTTGCAGAACGGCGTCCCAACCGTAGTCGGGACTCATCCACGGATCCCCGCGCAGCCTCTGGCCGAAGGCGGCGACCGCCAGGGCCCAGCGGGTGCTTTCCGGCGGCTGGGCACTGACCCGGCCGCTGGCGTCGGCATTGGAAATGACGCGCTGGATCAGTCGCGAATCCGTGGCCCCCGGTAATTTGTAGCGGACCTGGACGAAGCCGACCTCGCCGTCCGGGTCGCCGCCGCCGGTGCCGATCCGGTTCTGGTCATAGCGACGGTCGGGGATCTGGCCGGGGCCGCCGACCGGGGTGATCTCGTACAGGGCGGTGACCGCCGCGCCCGAGCCAACCTCGCCGGCGTCGACGCGGTCGTTGGCGAAATCCGCCTCGTTCAGCAGGCGGGTCTCATAGCCGATCAGCCGGTATTCACTGACCCGGGCGGGATTGAACTCGACCTGGATCTTCACGTCGTCGGCGATGGGGAAGGCCCCCTGGTCGAAGCGCGGACCGAACAGGCGGCGCGCCTCGTTGAGGTCGTCGACATAGGCGGCGGTGCCGTTGCCCGCCTGGGCGATGGCCTGCATCCGGGCGTCCTGATAGTTACCGCGTCCGAAGCCATAGACCGACAGATAGATGCCGTCGGCGCGCCGGTCGGCGACATAGTCTTCCAGCCGTTTGTCGTCGGTGACCCCGACGTTGAAGTCGCCGTCGGTGAACATCAGGATGCGGTTGACCCGGTCTTCGGCGAAACCGGCCCGGGCCTGGTCATAGGCATTGGTCATGCCGGTGGCCCCGGCGGTCCCGCCCGAGGCGTACAGGCTGGCCACGGCGCAGCGCAGCTTCAGCTTCCGGTCGCCCGGCGTTGGGGCCAGGGTCGTGCCCGCCCCCTCGGCGTAATAGGTGACGGCGACCGAGTCCTGCGGGCGCAGCCGGTCGATGACCAGGTTCATCGCCTTCTGGGCCAGGGTCAATTTGTCGGGGCTGCCCATCGAGCCGGACACGTCGACCAGGAAGGTCAGGTTCAGCGGACGGCGTCCGGCCTCGGGCAACTCATAACCCTGCAGGCCGATGTGAACGATCTGGCGACCGGGCGACCAGGGCGAGGCGACCACGGATGTGTTGATCGCGAACGGCGTCGTCGCCGAGGCCGGGCGGGCGTAGCCATAGTCGAAATAGTTGACCAGTTCCTCGACCCGGATGGCGTCACGCGGTGGGGCCACACCGTCGTCGATGAAGCGACGGACATTGGCATAGGCGGCGGTGTCGACATCGATCGAGAAGGTCGAGACGGGTGCATCGGCGACCCGACGCACCGGACTGGGCGTGGCGTCGGGATAGCGTTCGGTGTCCGGCGTTCGGCCGGGCGGGGTGCGGGCGGGCAGGGCGGGGGACGGGGCCGTCAGTCCCACTGCCGACGTTGACGTCGATCCGCTGACGATCCGCTGTGCGCTGACGACAACCTCATCGGCGGTGGCACCGATGACGGGCGGCGGGGGTGGCGGCGGCGGCGGCGGCGGCGCGCTCGGCAGTCCCGACGTCCCGGGCCGGGCAAGCGGCTGGCTTCTTGCTGTGGACGGCAGGGTGAAGCCGAAGGCCGCACAGGCTGCCGGGGAGACGACACCGTCGGCGGCCTTGTCCGGGTCGAACGCCGGGGCCTGGGCGGCGGCAGGCAGGCCGGGGACGGCGAGGCCGAGGCTGAGCGCAAGGGCAAGGGCCGGCTTGGTCGGGCGGACGGTCATCGGGGGTTCCTCCAGCGTTCGGGTCCATGAAACCGTGCTCGATCGGGCAAAACTGTGGCGATCGGCCGGGCGTTGACGCCAGCGGACTGGCAGATCGATGCGGGTGGCCCCACTATTGGACCCAGCGGGGAAGACACGATGCACGAAACAACAGGCATGGGACTGGGCCACGCCGTGGCCTTGCTGGCCGCCATGGTCGTGGCGGCCACCCTGTTCCGGCGCCTTGGGCTGGGGGCCGTGCTGGGCTATCTGGCCGCCGGCGTCCTGATCGGCCCGTCGGTGCTGGGCGTGGTGCGCGAGCCCGAGGCCGTGCTGCATGTCGCCGAGTTCGGTGTGGTGATGTTCCTGTTCATCATCGGCCTCGAGATGCGGCCGGCGCGGCTGTGGAACATGCGACGCGAAATCTTCGGCACCGGCGCGGTGCAGGTCGCACTGTGCGCCCTGCTGCTGACCGGGGTGGCGATGGCCGCGGGCCTGGCCTGGTACGCGGCCCTGATCGCCGGCTTCGGCTTCGCCCTGTCCTCGACCGCGATCGTCATGCAGCTGCTCGAGGAGCGCGGCGAGAATGCCGATCCGGCCGGGCAGCGGGTGGTCTCGGTCCTGTTGTTCGAGGACCTCGCCATCGTGCCCCTGCTGGCCCTCGTCGCGGTGCTGGCGGGAACCTATGGATCGGCGGTCGAGAGTGGCCATCCGATCTGGATCACCGTCGCCCTCGCCGTTGGCGCGGTGGCGCTGGTGATCGTGGCCGGGCGCTGGGTGGTCAATCCCTTCTTTCGCCTGCTGGCGCGCTACGGTGGCCGCGAGGTCATGACCATGGGGGCACTGTTCGTGGTGCTGGGGGCGGCCTACGCCATGTCGCTGGGCGGGCTGTCGATGGCCATGGGGGCCTTCCTCGCCGGGGTGCTGCTGTCGGAATCGACGTTCCGGCACCAGCTGGAGGCCGATGTCGAGCCGTTCCGGGGGCTGCTGCTGGGCCTGTTCTTCCTCAGTGTGGGCATGTCGCTGGACCTGGGCGTGGTCCTCGCCGACTGGCCGCTGGTGCTGGGCGGGCTGCTGGCCTTCATGGGGGCCAAGGTGATCGCCGTCTATGCGGTGGCGCGGATCCGTTCGGGCCATGGCGAGGGCCTGTTGCGCGCCGCCCTGATGGGCGAGGGCGGCGAGTTCGCCTTCGTCCTCTATGCCGCGGCCCTGGCCGCCGGACTGTTCGATCCGCGCACAGCTTCGATCCTGTCTGCCGTGGTCATCCTGTCGATGGCGGTGACACCGCTGCGGGTGCTGATCGCCGACCGGCTTCGGCCGCGCGACCGGGTCTCGACCGACGGGATCGACCACGCCCAGGATCTGCGCGAGCGGGTGCTGATCATCGGCTTCGGTCGCTTCGCCCAGGTCGTGTCCCAGCCGCTGCTGGCCCGGGACGTGGATGTGTCGATCATCGAGGTCGATGTCGAGATGATCCGCGCCGCGGGGAATTTCGGGTTCAAGGTCTTCTATGGCGACGGCGCGCGGCTGGACGTGCTGCGGGCGTCGGGGGCCGGTGAGGCCGAGACCATCCTGGTCTGTGTCGACAAGCCCGAGGTGGCCGACCGGATCGTCGAACTGGTCAAGGCCGAGTTCCCGCTGACCAAGCTGTTCGTGCGCGCCTATGACCGCGGTCACTCACTGCGGCTGATCGAGGCCAAGGTCGACTATCATATCCGCGAAACCTTCGAATCCGCCCTGACCTTCGGTGAGCAGGTGCTGATCGATCTGGGCTTTTCGGATGCCGAGGCGCGCGAGACCATCGATGACGTCCGTCACCGGGATCAGGAACGGCTGATCCTGCAGGTCTCGGGCGGGTTGCAGGCGGGCCGGGCCCTGATGCGGGGCAATATGTCCACGCCGCAGCCGGCCCCATACGTCACGCCCCGGCGTGAGGGCCAGTTGCTGAACGAGGCCCCGCCCGCAGAGTCTGGCCCCCCGGTCGACTGAGGCCGGACAGACGAAAGGGCGGCCTCGCGCAAGGCCGCCCTCCCGGTCGTCATGCCGTCGGGCTTATTGCGAGCCGTCGGCCCGGGCGTTGATCAGGGCGATGCGGGCCTGAAGACTGCCGTCCTGGGAGACCGCCGTCGAAATGGCGTTGAAACGCTCGATGTCGAGGCCGGAGTTCTGGACCGCCGCAGCCATTTCGGCCTGCTGTTCGGCGGTGGCGGTTCCACCCTCGATCCCGGCGGCGACCGTCTGGACCACGCCCATGGCAGCGGCGAACTGGCCCAGTTCCTGATCGCTGACGCCGGCCGCCACCGAACCCGGGGCGGGAGCGGGGGCGGTCACCACGGCGATGCGGGCGCGCAGGGCCGGATCCTGGGACACGGCGGTGGCGATGGTGTTGAAGCGATCAATGGCCAGGCCGGACCCCTGCACGGAGGCCGCCATCGACGCCTGTTGTTCGGCGGTGGGCGTTCCCTCGACGGCGGCGGCGACGGTCTGGACCTCGGCCATGGCCGCCGCGAAGGCGCGCAATTCGGCGTCGCTGATGGCGTCGCTGGCGTCCTGGGTCACGGCGGCGGTAGCCGTGAAGGCAGGGGCGGCGACCGATTGACCGGCAGCGGCGAGGGCGACGAAGGAGACGGCGACGAGAAGGGTGTTACGCATGGGAATCCTGACTGTTATTCACGGACCGGGGGGGCTGTCATCCGGCATGCCGAACGACGTTTCCGTCGGTCTTTTGTAGAATGTGATTTGAATACAAAGGGTAGTGGGGAGGCCCCTAGGGTAGCGGCAGGTCGCGCCCGGTGCAAATCAGGCGGAAGGTGGGCCGCGCCCGGCAAGAAAAACGCCACGATATCGGGTCACTAGGCCGGATTGCGCAGGGGCGGCCTTCTTGCCGCCTTCGATGCATCGGGCTCAGATTGCTGCGACGGAATGGGCCGGTCACCGCGTTTCAAACCAGACCCGGGCGCAGCTGCAAGCGACGCCGGACGCCCCCTCAACGGAAGACCCGCTGCGATGATCCTTTCCTCCCTGCTGATGTACGGTGTCGCCGCCGGTGCCCTGGCCGACGCGACTGCCGTCCAGGATCCGGTGGCGGCTCCGCAGAGCCCGCCCGCCGTGGCGGCTCCGGTCGATCCGGAAGCCTATGACCTGGGTGAGATCGTCATCAGCGGCGGGCAGCCGCGCGGGTCCGTCCTCGGCGACATCAAGCCGGAGCTGGTGCTGGATGCGCGCGATATCCGCGCCTATGGGGCCAACAACATCACCGACCTGCTGGCGGCCCTGGCCCCGCAGACCGGCAGCGCCCAGGGGCGGGGCGGCGGTCGACCGGTCGTCCTGCTGAACGGTCACCGGATCTCCGGCTTCCGCGAAATCCGCAGCATACCGACCGAGGCCATCGAACGGGTCGAGATCCTGCCGGAAGAGGTGGCGTTGACCTACGGCTACCGCGCCGACCAGCGGGTCGTGAATTTCGTGCTGCGCGAACGGTTCCGCGCCCTGACCACCGAGGCGGGGGTGACCGCCGCCACCGCCGGCGACCGGACCACGGGCCAGATCGCCAGCAACGCCCTGCGTATCCGCGGCGACGAGCGCTGGACCCTGGACGCCCAGTACCAGCATGCCACGCCGCTGTACGAGAGCGACCGCGACATCGAGCCGAACACCGATGACCAGCCGTTCCGCACCCTGCTGGCGCGTTCGGACTCCGGCTCGGTCAACGGGGCGGTGACGCGGGCCTTCGGCGACGTGATGGCCACGGTCAATGCGACGGTGGAGGCGAGCGACAGCCGCAGCTATCTGGGCCTGCCGACGGCGACCTTCACCCTGGCGGCAACCAATCCGTATTCGACGTCCGCCAGCGACGTCAGCCTGGATCGCTTCATCGATACCCTCGGGGCCAAGGCGCGGGATTCCGACAGTCTGTCGGGCCATCTGGGCGGATCGGCCAACGGCGACCTGGGCGACTGGCGCTGGACCGTGACCGGCAATCTCGACCAGACCCGCAGTGAGACCGTTACCCAGCGCGGCCTGGACGCCACGGCCGTGCAGACCCGGATTACGGCCGGAGACCCGGGCCTCGACCCCTATGGCCCGCTGGCCGCCAGTGATCTGGTCCGGTTGCCGGATGACCGGTCCCGGTCGACCTCGCGCACCGTCGACGGTGAGGCGGTGTTCAACGGAACCCTGTATGAAGCGCCCGCCGGCGCGCTGAGCGCCACCTTCAAGGGCGGGTTTGAGAGCGTCTGGCTGGACTCGCGCAGCGAACGCTCCGGCGTCGTCCAGACCGGCGAGATCTCGCGCCAGACCGGCAGTCTGCAGACCAGTCTGAACCTGCCGATCGCCAGCCGTCGCAACGCGGTGCTGGCGGCGCTGGGCGACCTGTCGGCCAATCTGAACCTGCAATATGAGGACCTGTCCGACTTCGGTGGCCTGACCACGATCGGCTACGGCCTGACCTGGTCGCCGGTCGAGCCGGTGCGATTCATCGTCAGCTATACCGACGAGGACGGGGCTCCGACGGTGCAGCAGCTGAATGATCCGACCATCTTCACCCCGGGCGTCGCCACCTATGACTATGCCACCGGCCAGACCGTCGACGTGACCCGGGTGACCGGCGGCAACAGTGCCCTGACCGCCGACAATCGCCGGGTGTTCAAGCTGGGCGTGAACTGGCAGCCGATCGAGGACACCGACCTGCGGATCTCGGCCGACTATGTCCGCAGCAACACCCGCGACCAGGTTGCGGCCTTTCCGGCGCTGACGCCGGACATCGAGGCGGCCTTCCCCGATCGCTTCACCCGGGATCCCGTCACCGATCAACTGACGGAAATCGATGCCCGGGCCGTCAATTTCGCCCGCGCCGATCGTCAGGAAATCCGCTGGGGCTTCAACTATTCGCGGCCGATCCGCGACACCAGTCCGCGGCCGGAAATCTCGCCCGAGCTGCGCGCCCGCTTTGAGGCCGAACGGGACCGCCGGATCGCCGCGCGCGCCCGCGAGGAGGGACGTAGTCCTGCGTCTCCGGCCGGTGTCCCGCCGGCACCGTCGGGAGCCGCGCCGGGTCCGGACGGTGGACCGCCTCCCGGCGACTCCGGTCCGCGCGGCCCGGGCGAGGGCGGCGGGTTCCGTGGTCCCGGTGGCCCCGGGGGCGGAGGCGGTCGTGGCGGCTTCGGGGCCCGCGAGGGGCGGCTGCAGCTGGCCGTCTATCATACGTGGCGGTTCCAGGATGAGATCCTGATCCGTGATGGCCTGCCAGTGCTCGACCTGCTGGACGGCGCGGCCGTGGGCACGCGCGG
This sequence comes from Brevundimonas sp., assembly GCF_029945885.1. GTDB lineage: Bacteria > Pseudomonadota > Alphaproteobacteria > Caulobacterales > Caulobacteraceae > Brevundimonas. The sequence continues at coordinate 298,744 of NZ_JAQSDK010000037.1, read as the reverse complement.
CGGTCAGCCCCGGCACGAGGTCGAGCTGCAGGCCGGCTATTCGCTGAACGGTCTCGGCGCGCGGGTGAATGCCAACTGGAAGGCCGCCACCGACGTCAACGGCACCCTGACGTCCGGCGACCTCCACTATTCGGACCAGGCGACCGTCGGTCTGAAATTCTTCGCCGACCTGACGGCCCGTCCGGAATTGATCAGCCGCTTCTTCTGGCTGCGCGGCTCGCGGATCAGCCTCGACATCGACAATGTCTTCGACAGCCGTCTGCAGGTTCGGGACTCACTCGGCAATACGCCGGCTGGCTATCAGCCGGACTATCTCGACCCGACCGGGCGGACGATCAAGCTGAGCTTCCGCAAGCTGCTGTTCTAGGGCGTCGCCACAGGACGGCGAAATTCCCCGAATAGTTCGCTATGAGGGGAAATGCGCCGTCCCGCCCGGGCCCTGAACAACCGAGACCATGTCGTCATTTCCCGCCCACAGACTGTCCGTCGCGCCGATGATGGACTGGACCGACCGGCATTGCCGGGCGTTTCATCGCGCCCTGACGACGCGGGCCCTGCTCTATACCGAGATGGTCACGGCCCCGGCCATCCTGCACGGCGACGTCGAACGGCTGCTGGGTTTCGATCCGGTCGAACACCCGGTCGCCCTGCAGCTGGGCGGGTCGGACCCGGTGCAACTGGCCGAGGCGGCGCGCATCGGTGCGGGTTACGGCTATGACGAGATCAATCTGAACGTCGGCTGCCCGTCGGACCGGGTCCAGTCGGGGCGGTTCGGTGCCTGTCTGATGCGTGAGCCGTCGCTGGTGGCCGAGTGTATGGCCGCGATCCGCGAGGCGGTCGAGGTTCCGGCCACGGTCAAATGCCGCATCGGCGTCGACGACCAGGACCCGGCCGTCAGCCTGTTCGAGACCGTCGACGCCTGTGCCGCCGTCGGCATCACCACCTTCATCGTCCACGCCCGCATGGCCTGGCTGAAGGGGCTGTCGCCCAAGGAGAACCGCGACGTGCCGCCGCTGGACTATGATCTGGTGCGACGTCTGAAACGCGAGCGGCCGGCGCTGACCGTCTGTATCAACGGCGGCATCGCCTCGCTGGACGCGGCCGAGGCCCATCTGGACGACAGCGACGGCGTGGCCCTGGACGGGGTCATGCTGGGCCGGGCCGCCTATCATGAGCCGGGCATTCTGGGGCAGGTCGACCGCCGGCTGTTCGGCGAGCCTGTCGCCGATGTCGACGCCTTCGCCGCCATCGACCGCTACCGCCCCTATCTGGCGGCGCGGCTGGCGGAGGGGGTGCATCTGCAGGCCATGGCGCGTCATATGCTGGGGCTGATGCACGGCCGACCCGGAGCGCGGGCATTCCGGCGCATCCTGACCGTCGAGTCGATCGTGCCCGGGGCCGGGCTGGAGGTGGTCGACCGGGCGGTCGGGGCCGTGCGTGAGGCCGAGGCGCGGCGCGACCGGGCCGACGAGGCCGCGTGACGAGCCTGCCCCTGAACGAGATCCTGATGCTGCTGGCGGCCCTGACCGGGGCCGGTCTGGTCGGCGGTCTGATCGCCGGCCTGTTCGGCGTCGGCGGCGGCACGGTGATCGTCCCGGCCCTCTTCTATGCCTTCTCGGTCCTGGGTCTGGGCGGTGAGGCCAATCTGCACACCGCCATCGGCACCTCCCTGCTGACCATTGTCGCCACCTCGTGGCGCTCGCTGAAGGCCCATCGCAGCCACGGGGCCGTGGACGAGGTCGTGCTGCGCACCTGGACGCCCTGGGTCGCGTTCGGGGGCCTGGTCGGGGCCGCCGTGGCCGGGATCACCTCGATGGAGGGGCTGGCCATCGTCTATGGCGTCTGTGTGCTGGTCGTCGCGGCCCAGCTGGGTCTGTTGCCGGAACGGTTCGTGCTGCGGCCCGACATGCCGACCGGCTGGGGACGGCGGATCGTCGCCACCGGGATCGGCCTGTTGTCGGCGATGATGGGCATTGGCGGCGGCAGTTTCGGCGGCATGACCATGACCCTGTGCGGTCGTCCGATCCATCAGGCGGTGGCCACGGCCTCCGGCTTCGGCCTGGCCATCGGGGCGGCGGCCAGTCTCGGTTTTGTGGTGTTCGGCTGGGATGCGGCCGGACGTCCGCCGTATTCGCTGGGCTACGTCAACGTGCCGGCGGCCCTGGTGATGGGGCTGCTGACGACGCTTGTGGCCCCTTACGGGGCAAGGCTGGCGCACCGGCTGGACAAGCGCGTGCTGCGCAAGGCCTTCGCGGTCTATCTGCTGGTGACCGCCGCCTCGGTCGTGCTCAAGGCGCTTTAGGGCTGCAGCGTCAGGGCCGCCGGCGTGGCCTGGAAGCCCGACAGCCGTCCCAGATAACTCATGCCCAGCAGCGAGCTGGGCAGGCCGGATTCAACGACCAGGGCGGCAACCTTCTCGACGCGCGCACCGGCGACGGAGACGCTGTCCAGTTCGACTGCGGCGGCGCGCGCCGGTCCCGAGGCGGTGGTGACGGTGGTGGTGAAGTCCGCCGGCTTCAGGCGCAGACCCAGACGCAGGGCGTCCTCGCGGGTCAGGGCGACGACGCTGGCCCCGGTGTCGACCAGGACCCGGATGGCATGGCCGTCAATATTGGCCTGGGCCCAGTAGTGGCCGTCTGCGGCCCGCACCACCTGGGCCGTATCGCCGGAGGCCGAGGGGACGGGGGCGACATAGGCCGGGGCGGCCCGGGCCTCACCGTTGTGGCCGAGGTGATTCAGCCAGAAGGCCGCGCTCAGGGACGAGGCGACGGCCAGGCCGACCACGGCGGCAGAGGAAAAATCGAAGCGGACCATTCAGACTCACGCGACTGGGCCACTTCTGCGGCCGGGGTCACCATGAGGCAGACGGGTTGGGATGCGGTGAATCGATGTGGCTGACCATTGGTTAAGAGGGCTGCGGACCCTGCGCCCGGGACGCGGTCAATCCGGCGGGTTCATTGTCGGCCCGACGGCGCGGCAGGTCGGCCATCACTTCGGCCCTCTGGTCGTCCGACAGGCCACTCCAACCACCGATCTCGCCCAGGGTCCGGTAACAGCCAAGGCAGAGGCTGGTGGCCCCGTCGACGATACAGACCTTGGTGCAGGGGGTGGCGATAGACCGGGGGGGCTGGGTCACGGTTGATGACGACCTTGCGAATATTGTTCTGGAGACGGAACATAAAACTTGAAATTTCCGCCTTTCCTGCTACGGTTGCCATGACGCGAAACGACTATGACGGTGAGATTCCCGATCAGCACGACGCGTCTCTTTTCATCGTTCTGCGAAAGGAGACGCCAAGATGAACGATAAGGAGCGCAACCTCCAGCACGCCATGATGTCCTTTGCCCTGTGGGGCGGGATGCTGGTGAACACGAAGAACAACAACGGGGCCGGTGACCGCGTGGTCAGCCATCCGTCCAACTTCGTGCCGATCAAACTCAAGCGGGCGCGCAGCTAGCTGCGCCGCACCGTCGATTGACAGAGCCCCGGACCGCAAGGCCGGGGCTTTGCAATTGCGGCTCTGACCGCTAGCCCTGCGCACCAGCGCAAGGAGCGGACATGGGCGATCTGATCAGACAGGAACGACACGGACCGGTGATGGTCTGGACCCTGGACCGCGGGGACCGGCTCAACTCCCTGCCGGACCTCGGGGACGGCGAGGCCTTCGCCGCCGCCTGCGAGGCCGTGAACGCCGATCTGTCTGTCCGCTGTGTCGTCCTGACCGGGGCGGGGCGGGCGTTTTCGGCCGGGGGCGACCTGAAGGCGATGCGGGACCGGCGCGACATGTTCGGCGGTTCCGGGACGGATATCCGCGAGCGCTATCGCCGGGTCGTGCACCGGATCGTGCGCGCGCTGTACGGGCTGGAGGTGCCGCTGATCGCCGCCGTCAACGGCCCGGCCATGGGACTGGGCTGCGACATCGCCGGCCTGGCCGACATCCGTATCGCCTCCGAAGCCGCCAGTTTCGGCGTGCCCTTCCTGAAGCTGGGCATCCTGCCCGGCGACGGCGGGGCCTGGCTGATGCCACGCAACATCGGCTATGCGCGGACGGCCGAGATGCTGTTCACCAGCCGGGTGCTGGATGCGGCCACCGCGCGGGACTGGGGACTGGTCAACCGGGTGGTTCCGGCCGACCGGCTGATGGACGAGGCCATGGTGACCGCCGGCGAGATCGCCGCCCAGGCCCCCCAGGCCCTGCGCATGACCAAGGCCCTGCTGCGCCAGGGTCGCGACGCGACCTTTGACCAGATCCTGGAAACCACCGCCGCCATGCAGGCTCTGGCCCACCTGACCGACGACCATCTTGAAGGCGTCAATGCCGTGCTGGAGAAGCGGGCCGGCACCTTTACCGGCACCTGATCCGGTTCGACAAAAAGGACCGGCCGGACAGTGTCCGACCGGTCCCTGGTCGTTTCCGCAGGCGGTAACCGGTTCTAGCGCGCCGGCGGGGCCCGCATGGCGCGCTCGGCGGGGACGCCGATGCTGGGCGCGCGGCTGGCCCCGGCGGTCTCGCCGGGCTTCATGAATTTCACCAGCACCCGCTGGCCGATCAGCAGGGGGGCGTCCCCGGCGCTGACGACGACCTCGATGACCCGCTCGTCACTGCGCTGGGACGGATCGTCCGAGGCCAGTTTGCGGGCCCCGAAGACGGCGGCACGACGCATGACCGCCCCGATATAGACCTTGGTCGGATCGCCCTCGGGGGTGATTTCGACGGCCTGGCCGACGGTGATGTTGGGGATGTCGCTCTCGACGATTTCGGCGCGGGCGATCCGCGGCGCATCGGGCTCGAGGTCGAACATGTTCGATACGTTCAGGGTCGAGGCCCCGGCACCGGGATTGGCGTAGCGGCGCACGACACGACCGTCCATCGGCGAGCGGATCACCGTCAGTTCCAGATTATAGGTGGCCTGGGCCAGCTGGGCCCGGGCGGTCTGGACGGCGGCCTGTTGCGAGCCGAGCCGGGCCCGGGCCGAGGCGATGGCGTCGCGGGCCTGGTCCATACGCTGGGCGGCGACGAAATTGGTCGCCACCAGCCGTTCCAGACGGTTGTATTCGCGCTGGGCGGTGGCGATGTCGACCTGGATGGTGGCCAGCTGGCTCTGGGCCTGGGCCAGCTGGGCCTGGGCGCTCTGCACGGCCAGCCGGGCCTCGTCGTCTTCCTGGCGGGCGAGGATCTGGCCTGCGGTGACGCGATCGCCTTCCTGCACCATCACCTCACGGACGATGCCGCCACGGCGCGCCGCGATCTGGATGATGCCGCCCTCGACATCGACCTTGCCGTTGGCGATGGCCGCATAGGGGCTGACGACCTTGGCGGTCGCGGCCTGTTCGGTCTCGGCCTTTTTGGCGGCTGCGGACTTCTGGAAGATGTTGAAGCCGATCACCGCGACGATGATCAGCACCAGGCCGATCCAGAGCCATTTGTTCTTCAGGAAGGCGGGCATGACGAAGTGTCCTTGAAGTCGGGATTCAGTGCGACGCCAGGGTGGCATCGGGATTGGGGGTACGGCGCTGGTCGTCGAGGATCTTGCCGTCCTCGATGTGAATGACCCGGTCGGCCCAGGCCTCGAGGCGCGGGTCGTGGGTCACGCAGATCACGGCTGCGCCGTGTTCGGTCGCGGCCCGGCGCAGCAGTTTGATGACGATCTGGCCGTTCTCGCCATCGAGGGCCGAGGTCGGTTCGTCGGCGAACAGGATCTGCGGGTCCTTGGCCAGGGCGCGGGCGATGGCCACACGCTGCTTCTCGCCGCCGGACAGGGAGGCGGGCCGTTGGTGCAGGCGCGGGCCCAGCCCGACCTCTTCCAGGGCCTCCTTGGCCCTTTTGCGGGCGGCACCCGGAGACAGGCCCTGGTATTTCAGCACGACCTCGACCTGTTGCAGGGCCGTCAGGGCCGGGAACAGGTTGAAGCCCTGGAAGATGAAGCCGCAATTATCGAGGCGGAATTTGTCGATCTTGCCGCTGTTCAGCTTCCACAGATTGTCGAGGCCGAGGGTGGCGACGGTGCCTTCCTCGGGGCGCAGCAGACCCGACAGGGCGGCGACCAGGGTGGACTTGCCCGAGCCCGAGGGGCCCATGACCATGGTCAGGTCGCCGTGGCGGGCGTCGAAGTCCAGACCCTTCAACACCTCGACATAGCTGCGGCCGGTCTTGAAGCGTTTGATCAGGCCCTTGGCCTCGATGGCAAAGTCGCCGTGCTTTCCGTGGGATTTTGTCGGGCTCATCGCAGCAGATCCGCCGGTTGGCTGTTTTTCAAAACGCCCATCGACAGCAGGCCGGAGCCCATGGCGATCAGGATCAGACCGCCGCCGACGACCAGCAACAGACTCATGGGCAGGGCGATGATGACGGCATTGGAGGCGGCGAACATCGCGACCAGCCAGGTCAGGCCGATCGCCGCGGCGACGCCGAGAATCCCGACCCAGAAGCTCAGTTCGACGACGATCCGGCGCAACGACCCCATGCTGACGCCCAGGGCGCGCAGGGAGGCGAACTCCTTGATGTTGGCCATGATCGCCCCCTGCAGGGTCTGCCAGGTGATGGCCACGCCGATGATGGTGCCGAGTACGACACAGCCACCGATGATGATGACGAGGATGCCTTCCTCGAACATGGCCCCGGCGTTGGCGTCGGCCAGTTCCTGGCGCGTCCAGGCCTTCCACTGGCCATTGCCCATGGTGTTCAGCTGGGCCGCGACGGCGACCGCCCGGGCCGGGTCGCGCAGCTTGACCATCAGCGGCCCGACGCGCGGGCCGGTATCGGCCTGACCCAGCATGCGCAGCGTATCGCGCGACATCACCACGGTGGACTGCATCATATTGGGATAGCCGCGCAGCACGGCGACGACGGTGACGGTCTGGCCGTTATAGAGGGCCTTGTCGCCCAGTTTGACGCCCAGCGGCTTCAGTGCGGTTTCGTCGATCGCGACCGTATAGGGCTGACGCAGGGCGTCGATCAGTTCCTGGGAATAGTCGGTCGGGATGGTCACCGCATTCGGCGTGGTGTCGATGATGCTGGCCTGGACGAACTGCTGTTTCGGCGCGCCGCGCCGGGCGCGTTCGGCCTGGCTCATGGTCGGGTCGACGTTCTTGATCGACTGGAACGAACCACCGGCCCCGTCCAGGGGCTGAACCTCGACCACATCGGGATGGTTATAGGCCAGGGGGATGAAGCGCCGCGGCACGCCCGAGGGCCCGCCGATCAGGCTCTTGGCCCCGGGCTGCATGATGATGATGTCGGCACTCGATCGTTCGATCGTGGCCGTGAAACCCTTGCCGATGCCGATAAAGACACCGGTCATGGCCAGGACCAGCAGGCCGGACAGGGCCAGGGCCATCACGGCGGCCATGTAGCGGCGCCATTCGTACAAGAGTGTTGAAAGTGCAAGCGACATCGAACTGGATGAACCCCCGAAGTAGTCACGCTATGTGAAGGGCCATGGACCACGGGCCAAGTTAAATCGGGGTAAGGCAAGGGATGCTCCCGGGCCGACGGGTCGATTGCCGGGCCATAGACGGCCGGCGCTGATCCGGCGTAATCACTCTGTAATCGACGGCGCGGATCGCCGCGCATTCAACGGGAGTCTGGTTTTGCTGTCATTGTCCTCATTTCGCCTGACCGCCTCGCTTGCCGCCATCGGTGTGGCGTCGGCGATGGTATCGACCCTGCCCACGCCGGCGCGCGCCGACGAGGGCATGTGGACCTTCGACAATTTCCCGATCCAGGTCGTGAACGACAAGTACGGGACCCATATCGACCAGGCCTGGCTGGACCGGGTGCGCGGCGCGGCGGTGCGAATTCAGGGCTGTTCGGCCTCGTTCGTGTCCGGCGAGGGCCTGATCCTGACCAACTGGCACTGCGTCGTCGGCTGCGTGCAGGAGCTGTCCAGCGCCGAGCACGACTACGTCAAGAACGGCTGGATGCCGGGAAGCCGAGAGGAAGAGGCGACCTGTCCCGGGCAGACGGCCGAGGTTCTGACCGACATCATCGATGTGACCGACCGCGTGCTGGGTGCCGGTGAAGGTCTGGACGGGGCCGCCTTCAATGCCGCCCGTGCCGCCGAGACCCGGGCGATCCAGCAGGAAAACTGCGCCACCGACGCCAAATTGACCTGTCAGGTGATCAGCTTCTATCGCGGCGGCCGCTACGCCCTGTACAAATTCCGCAAATACGATGACGTCCGGCTGGTGTTCGCCCCCGAGAACCAGGCGGCCTTCTTCGGTGGCGATCCCGACAATTTCAACTTCCCCCGCTACGCCCTCGATGTCGGCTTCCTGCGCGCCTACGAGGACGGCAAGCCGGTCGAGACGCCCAACCATCTGACCTGGAACCCGAATCCGCCGGCCGAGGGTGACGTCACCTTCGTGGCCGGCAATCCGGGTTCGACCTCGCGCCTGCTGACCCAGTCCCAGCTGGAGCGGCTGCGCGACCAGCAGCTGCCGCTGCAGCTGATCCAGGGCTCGGAACTGCGCGGCCGTCTGCTGCAGTACGCCGGTACCAGTGAAGAGGCGGGGCGAGTCTCGTTCGACCCGATCTTCGGTCTCGAAAACAGCTTCAAGGTCTATTTCGGCCAGTCGGCGGCCCTGACCGATCCGGCCTTCATGGGCAAGAAGCGGGACGAGGAAGCCGAGCTGCGCGAGATCGTGGCGGCCGATCCGGCCCTGCAGCAGCGAATCGGCGACCCCTGGGCCGAGCTGGAACAGGTCCAGGCCGTCGCCCGCGATCTTTTCCTGCCCTACTACCAGCTTGAAGCCCGCGCCGGCGGCGGCTCCACCCTCTACAACTATGCCCGCACCCTGGTGCGCGCCGCCAAGGACCGGGCCAAACCCGCCGACCAGCGCCGGATGAATGACGCGGCCCTGGCGGCCCTCGGCAATCGCCTGGCGACCGAGACGCCGATCTCGACCGATCTGGAACAGATCTATCTGACCTTCTGGCTGTCCAAGACCCGTGAATATCTGACGGTCGACAATGCCCAGGTGAAGTCGCTGCTGGGCCGCGAAAGCCCCGAGGGCCTGGCCGAGCGGCTGGTATCCGGTACCCGTCTGGCCGATCCCGCCTACCGGCGCTGGGCCCTCGACCTGACCCCGGCCCAGATGGCCGAGGCCGATCCGCTGCTGGCCCTGGTCGTCGCCAATGATGACGCGGCCCAGGCCGTCGGTGACCAGTGGGCCGCCGCCGTCAATGCCCCGACCGCGCGCGCCGCCGAACGCGTCGCCCAGGCCCGGTTCGCGGCCTATGGCGACAACCTCTATCCGGACGCCACCTTCAGCCTGCGTCTCAGCTACGGTCAGGTGAAGGGCTGGACCTATCGTGGTGTGACCGTGCCGGCCTTCACCTATATGGGCGGCCTGTATGAGCGGGCCACCGGCGCGGTGCCGTTCAACGCGGCCCAGGCCTTCCTCGACAACAAGGCCGATGTGAACATGGACACCGTCTATGACTTCGTCTCGACCAATGACATCATCGGCGGCAACTCGGGCTCGCCCGTGATCAATGCCGCAGGCGAGGTCATCGGGGCGGCCTTCGACGGCAACATCCACTCCCTGGGTGGATCCTACGGCTACGACGGCGAGCTGAACCGCACGGTCACGGTCTCGACCGCGGCGATCACCGAGGCGCTGCGCAACATCTATCGCCAGCCGCAGCTGCTGGAAGAGCTGGGCGTCCGCTAGAGTACCCTTCTCCCCTTGAGGGAGAAGGTGTCAGCCCCGGCGAAAGCCGGGGATGACGGATGAGGGGTGAAGCGCGGTGGTCAGCGATGACTTGCACGGTTCACCCCTCACGTCTTTCATGGGTGTGCCACCCCTCATCCGACCCGCTTCGCGGGCCACCTTCTCCCGCAAGGGGAGAAGGCAGGAGAAAACGATGCGTTACCTCGCCCCCTCCCTCGCCGTTCTCGCTCTCAGCCTCGCCGCCGCCTCGACCGCCCGGGCCGAGGAAGGCATGTGGACCTTCGACAATTTCCCGATCGCCCGCGCCAATGCGACGCTCGGCACCCATATCGACCAGGCCTGGCTGGATCGGGTCCGGCTGAGTTCGGTCAAATTCGGCGGCTGTTCGGCGGGCATCGTCTCGGCCGAGGGGCTGGTGATGACCAACAACCACTGCGTCTCCAGCTGTGTCGCCAATCTGTCGACCCAGGCCATCAACTACGCCGAGACCGGCTTCACCCCGCGCTCGCGTGAGGAAGAGCTGAAATGCCCCGGCGGCTCGGCCGAGATCCTGACCGACATCGCTGACGTCACCGATCGCATGCACAGGGCGGGCGAGGGCCTGTCGGGCCAGGCCTTCACCCAGGCGCGCGACGCCGAGGCCGGCCGGATCGAGTCCGAGGCCTGTGGTGGCGACGCCGGCAAGCGCTGTCAGGTCGTGAGCCTGTACCGGGGTGGCCAGTTCAAACTCTACACCTACAAGAAATACACCGACGTCCGTCTGGCCTTCGCCCCCGAGGACCGGGCCGCGACCTTCGGCGGTGACCTCGACAATTTCAGCTTCCCGCGCTTCGCCATCGATGCCGCCTTCATCCGCCTGTACGAGGGTGGCCAGCCGGCGGTGACCCCCACCCATTTCACCTGGAACGCCAACCAGCCCGTCGAGGGCACGCCGGTGTTCGTCTCGGGCAGCCCCGGCTCGACCCAGCGCCTGCTGACCCAGGACCAGCTGATGACCATCCGCGACGTGGTCCTGCCCATGGACCAGCTGCTGGCCTCGGAACTGCGCGGACGGATGATCCGGTTCTCGGAGGAGAGCGAAGAGAACGCCTTCATCGCCATGGACCCGATCTCGAGCGTCGAGAACACCTACAAGCGCGGACGCGGCCGGATGGCGGCGCTGGTCGATCCGGCCTTCATGGCCGGACGGGCCGAGGCTGAAGTGGATTTCCGGCAGCGCGTGGCTGCCGATGCCGCGCTGGCGGCGCGGGTCGGTGACCCCTGGGGCGACCTGGCGGCGGTGCAGCCGGTCATGCGCGAGCTGTATCCGGCCGTCGCCCTGCTAGAGGGCGGAACCGGCGTGGGAACGACGTCGCCCGGCGGCGGTTCGCAGTTGTTCAGCTGGGCCCGAACCCTGGTGCGCGGCGCGCAGGAGCGTGACAAGCCCTCGGACGAACGCCTTCCGGAATACGCCGACAGCCGGCTGGCCTCCGTGCAGTCCGGCCTGTTCGCCGAGCGTCCGGTCTATCCTTCGCTGGAACAGGTCCGGATGGAATGGTGGCTGTCCAAGACCCGCGAGTGGCTGACGGTCGACGATCCGCGGGTGCGCGGCCTGCTGGGCGATGAATCACCCGAGCAGCTGTCGGCGCGTCTGATCGAGGGCACGAGTCTGGCCGATCCCGCCGTGCGGCGGGCGCTTTGGGCGGGCGGTATGGCCGCCATCGAGGCCTCGGATGACCCGCTGATCCGGTATCTGTTGTCGATCCAGGACGAGACGCGCGCGGTGCGTTCGGACTGGGAAACACGGGTTGAGTCCCTGACGGCGCGCGCCTCCGAACAGCTGGCCGCCGCCCGTTTCGCCGCCTATGGCGACGCCGTCTATCCCGACGCCACCGGCACCCTGCGCCTGACCTACGGCCGGATCGAGGGCACGGACGTCCCAGGCCAGCGCTGGGGTGCCTTCACGACCTTCAACGGCCTGTGGGACCGGGCCACCGGTGCGGCACCGTTCGACGTGGCCCCGAAACTGCTGGCGGCCAGGGACCGGATCGACGGCGAGACCGTGCTGAACATGGCGGTGTCCTCAGACACCATCGGCGGCTCGTCGGGCAGCCCGGTGGTCAATGCGGCCGGCGAGATCGTCGGGGCCAATTTCGACTCGACCGTGCTGAGCCAGCGCAACGCCTATGGCTATGACCGCAACGTCAACCGCAGCGTGATCGTGACCACGGGCGCGGTGACCACGGCCCTGCGCGACGTCTATGGCATGGGGCGGCTGGTGGCGGAGTTGGGCGTCGAATGAGGGGTTAGGGGCAGGAATTAGGGCTTAGGTTTTCTGTGCGGCTCTAAGCCCTGAGCCCTGAGCCCTGAGCCCTGAGCCCTAGAGCTCGCCCATCTGCCGCTTGGCCGTGTCGAAATACTGCCAGCCGGTCCACAAAGTGACGATGGCGGCGGCCCAGATCAGCACATAGGCGAAGGTCTGGAAATGCGGCTGCCAGTCCAGCGGCAGGCCGAAGCCGTCCCACAGCAGGATCAGCTGCTGCGCCCCCAGGGCGACCATCTGCAGGGTGGTCTTCCACTTGGCCAGCAGGGTCACCGGCAGGTGGACCTTGCCCGCCATGGTTTCGCGCAGGGCCGAGACGGCGAACTCGCGGAACAGGATCAGGCCGCAGGGAATGGCGATGAAGGTCAGGGACCCCGAGGTCAGCAGGCCCAGGATCGCGCCGGTGACCAGCACCTTGTCGGCGATCGGATCGAGGATCGCGCCCCAGCGGGTCGTCGAATTCCAGCGCCGCGCCAGATAGCCGTCGACCCAGTCGGTCGAGGCGGCGATGACGAAGATCCAGAAGGCCGCCCGGTAGAGGGCGAACTGGTCGTCGGGGCTGAGATAGGCCGACAGCACCGGAATACCGGTGGCCCCCGCCAGGATCAGGAACATGATCACCCCGGCGAACAGACGGATGCCCGTCAGGATGTTGGGGATCGGGTTGGCGTGGGGGCGGGTCATCGGCGTTTCCGGTCGGCTTGCGTCCGGTTTGCCATGGTTCGCGGAGACTGGCGAGGGTCGTCTCAGCCCAGAGGTTCGAACCGGGGCTGGTCGGTCAAGGCCGTCAGCACGCCATCGGCGATGCCGAAATGCAGGCCGGTCAGTTCCAGGGCACCGGCCGCCTCACGCTCGGCGATCCACGGAAAGGTCCGCAGATTGTCCAGCGACAGACGCACCACAGCCTCCTCGGCCACCCGCTCGGCCTCGGCCGGGCTGGTCGTCCCGATCGCAAGGCGGACCGCCTCGGTCCCCTGGGCCACCCACGGGGCGACGAAGTCCTGGCAGTTGGCAGGGGCACCGGTGCGCATGGCGTTGACGCCGCCGCAATGGGCGTGGCCCATGACCACGATCCGTTTGACCTTCAGAACCTTGACCCCGAACTCCAGGGCCGCCGAGACACCGTGCAACTGGCCGTCGGGCTCATAGGGCGGCACCAGATTGGCGACGTTGCGGACCACGAACAGCTCGCCCGGGGTCGCGTCGAAAATGGCGGCGGGGTCGGCGCGGCTGTCGGAACAGGCGACGATCAGGGTGTGCGGCTCCTGGCCCTCTTCGGCCAGGGCGATGAAACGGGCGCGCTGCTCGGGCCAGGTCGTGTCACGGAACCGGCGATAGCCGGCGGTCAGTTCGTCGGAGGCTGCGGTCATGAACCGGCTTCTAGGCCAGCGTCAGGCTTTGCGGAAGTAGGCATGAATACGCTCGGCCAGGGGCTGGTTGATTCCGGGAATCTTTACAAGATCGACGACCGCCGCCCGGGACACCCCCTTGGCAGAACCGAACGCATGCAGCAGCGCCTTCTTGCGCCCGGGCCCGACGCCCTCGATCTCGTCGAGCGGGTTCTTCTTGATGTCCATCGAGCGGCGGGTGCGGTGGGCCCCGTTGGCAAAGCGGTGGGCCTCGTCGCGCAGCCGCTGCACATAGTAGAGGGCGGGTGACTTCAAGGGCAGCATGAAGGGCGGCTTGCCCGGCATGAAGAACCGCTCCATCCCGGCGTCCCGATCCGGTCCCTTGGCGATGCCGACCACGGCGATGTCCTCGACACCAAGCTCGGCCAGCACTGCCAGCACCTCGGCCAGCTGGCCCGCCCCGCCGTCGATCAGCAAGAGGTCCGGCCGGACCACATCCTCGCCCGCGGCCTCGTCCTTGACCAGACGGCCGAACCGGCGCCGCATGACCTCGCGCATCATGCCGTAGTCGTCGCCCGGGGTCAGGTCCTCGCCGCGGATGTTGAATTTGCGATACTGCGAGGTCTGGAAACCCTCGGGTCCGGCCACGACCATGCCGCCGACCGCGTTGGTCCCCTGGATATGGGCATTGTCATAGATCTCGATCCGCTCGGGCCGGGTCTCCAGACCCAGGGCCTCGCACATCTCGTCCAGAATTTTGCCCTGGGCCGAACTCTCGGCCATCCGCCGGCCCAGGGCCTCGCGGGCATTGGTCAGGGCGTGGTCGACCAGCCCCAGCTTGTCGCCGCGCTGCGGCCGGGCGATCTCGACCCGGTGCCCGGACTTGAGGCCGAAGGCTTCCTCCAGAAGTTCCAGCTCGTGGGGCCGCACGTTCGACAGGATCAGGCGGGGCACCGGCTTGTCCTCGTAGAACTGGCCCAGAAAGGCCGCGAGGATTTCCGGGTCGGTGTCGCTGCGGTCGACGCGCGGGAAATAGGCCCGGCCACCCCAGTTCTGGCCGGCCCGGTAGAAGAAGACCTGCACACAGGCCTGGCCGCCGTCGCTGAACAGGGCGAAGACATCAGCCTCGGCGATGCCGTCGGCGCTGACCGAATTTTCCATGGCGATGGTCGACAGGGCCCGGATCCGGTCGCGGATGCGGGCGGCCTGTTCGTAGTCCTGAATCTCGGCGGCGGCGGTCATCTCGTCCGACAGGCGGGTGATGACGGCGCGGGACCGCCCCTTGAGAAAGGCCGAGGCCTCCTCGACCAGCGCGCCATAGTCTTCCAGCGAGATCAGGCCGGTGCACGGGGCCGAACAGCGCTTGATCTGGTGCAGCATGCAGGGGCGGGTACGCCCCTCATAGACGCTGTCGGAACAGGTGCGCAGCAGGAAGGCCCGCTGCAGGGTGGTCAGGGTGCGATTCACTGCCCAGGTCGAGGCGAAGGGGCCGAAATAGTCACCGGGCGTGGTGTGGGCCCCGCGATGCTTCTTCACCTGGGGCGCGCGGTGGTCCTTGCGGATCATCAGTTCGGCAAAGGATTTGTCGTCGCGCAGCAGGACGTTGAACCGGGGCTTCAGCCGCTTGATGAAATTGGATTCCAGCAGCAGGGCCTCGGTCTCGGAAGCGGTGACCACCAGCTCCATTGACCGGGTCAGGGACACCATCAGCCCGATGCGCTGGGTGTGGAACCGGCCCTGGGCGTATTGCAGGATACGCTTCTTCAGACTGCCGGCCTTGCCGACATACAGGCAGGTGCCGTCCTCGCCATACATCCGGTAGACGCCGGGCCTGTCCGGCGCGCGCCGGGCCTCGTCGCGAATCAGATCGGCGGCGGTGAGCGCGGCGGCCTCGGCAGGCGTGTCTGTGGGGCTCGGCTCGGTCATCCGCTCCGATATAGGCTCAGGAACGCCGCACCAGAAGGACGCCGGCCAGAACCAGGGCGACACCGGCGACGCGGCCGAGATTCAGCGGCTGTTTCGGCACGCCCATGGCACCGAAATGGTCCAGTACCAGGCTGAGCAGCAGCTGGCCGGCGACCATCAGGGTGATGGTGGTGGCCACGCCCAGCTTGGGCACACCCCAGGCCGCAGCGACGACGAAGATGGCCCCGTACAGACCCCCGACCCAGGCATACCAGGGCAGGGCCCGCGAGGCGGCCATGTCCGGCCTGGTCTGCAGGATGACCGCCAGGATGCCGAGCGCGGCCGTGCCGATGGCGAAGGAGACGAAGGCCGCATTCACCGGCGAGCCGACCGCCGTCATCATCCTGGCATTGGTCGGAGCCTGAAGGGCCGTGGCGGCCCCGCCGAACACGACGGCGATCATGGCGAAGAGCGTGGGGTTCATGGGGGTTCGCTAGCGTTGAAAGGCGGGGCTTACCAGTCCGGATCGGTGGTTTCGCCGCCCAGCGCCTCCGCCAGCCGCGCCCGCGTGGCGCGGTGCGTGTCCGCTGGCAGGTTGTCCGGGTGAAACCAGCCGGTCTCGGCGATCTCGCCGTCGGGGGCTCGGGCGGTCAGGGTGAAGGCGTCGATACGATAGACCAGCACGTGATCGCCGGGAAAGAACCGCTCGTTCGAATGGGCACTGACCAGTCGTGGCCGCCCCGCGACGACCAGGCCGGTCTCCTCGCGCATCTCACGGATCACGGCCTGTTCCGGGGTCTCGCCGCGATCGACGCCGCCGCCGGGCAGCCACCAGCCGTGCAGATAGGTATGCCGGACCAGCAGCACCCGGCCCTCGCCGTCGACGGCCAGGCCGCGCACGCCCAGGGTCATGCCGCGCGTCATTCGCGACCAGGCGAAGAACAGCGGGCGGGAGAAGGGTTCGACGCGGGTTCGCCAGTTGATCATGTCGCCGCGAGGATAGGCCGCGTCGGTTGCGCTTGAACAGGCGGGCCGGGGGCTTTATTGCGGCGCACGAACAGGAGTGTTTCCATGCTGGCTCTCGGCGTCATCTTCGGCTTCATCGCCGTCCTCGCGATCTTCAACCTGATCGAGTTCGGCCGGGTTGACTGATACCCGCGCCAGTCGCGGCGCGGCGCTCGTCACCGGTGGGTCGAAACGGATCGGCCGGGCGATCTGCCTTGCGCTGGCCGCGGCCGGCTATGACGTGGCGATTCATCATCGCGACTCGGAGGCCGAGGCCGAGGCGGTCGCCCGTGCCGTGCGCGCCCTGGACCGGCGCGCTGTGGTGCTGGCCGCCGACCTGACGGACGAAACCGCCACCCGCTCGCTGGTGCCGGACGCGGTCGCGGCGCTGGGCCCCCTCACGGCCCTGGTCAACAATGCCTCGGTGTTCGAGGACGACCGGGTCGGGTCGCTGGACCGCGCCGTCTGGGACCGGCATCTGGACACCAATCTGCGCGCCCCGATCGTGCTGGCCGAGGCCTTCGCCGCCCAGGCCCCGGACGGATCGGCCATCGTCAACCTGCTGGACCAGCGGGTGCTGAAGCCGGATCCGCGCTTCTTCTCCTACAGCCTGTCGCGCAACGCCCTGTGGTGGGCGACCCGGACCCTGGCCCAGGCCCTGGCCCCGGCCATCCGCGTCAATGGCGTCGGGCCGGGCCCGACCCTGCCGTCGGTGCACCAGACCGACACCGAGTTCGCGGCCGAGGCCGGGGCGACCCTGCTGCAGAAGCCGGGCAGTCCGGAGGCGGTGGCCGCCGCCGTGTGCTGGCTGCTGGACGCCGACATGGTCACCGGCCAGATGATCGCCGTCGACGGGGGGCAGCACCTGGCGTGGCGCACCCCCGACATTCTGGAGTAGCGCCGCATGGCCGCCCCGACCGTCACCCCGTTTCCGCTCGGCCAGGCCTTCCAGCGCGAAGGTCTGAGCGTCTTCGTGCGCGGCCTTCGGCTCGACGTCGGCATCGGCGTCTATGACCACGAACAGGGCCGGTTGCAGACCCTGGTCATCGACGTGACGCTGGAGATGGGGCCCGTCGCGGTCGAGCATCTGGCCGACACGATCAACTATGAGACCGTGGCGGCCGCGGCCCGGGCCATTGCGGCGGCGGGCCATGTCGGCCTGGTCGAGACCTATGCCGAACGGCTGGCCGTGGCCTGCCTGGACGACCCCCGGGTGCGGCGCGTGGCCGTCCGGATCGAGAAGCCCGGGGCCCTCGAGGGGGCCGAGGCCGCCGGCTGCGCGCTCGCCTTCAGCCGCTGACGGTTGCGCGGCGCAGGCCGGAGCGGCATTGTCGGCCCCAGACCAGAGGACCAACCGTTGGCCGAACCCGGCGATCCCCATCATCCCGACCCCGAGCCCGTCGTCACGCCCGAGCCGGAGCCGCCTGCGGCCCCGCCGGTTGAGGACCTGGCGATCGCTGAACCCGACCCTCAGCCCGAGCCCGAGCCCGAGCCCGAGCCCGAGCCCGAGCCTGCGGTCATGAGCCCGGTCGCGGCCCTGCATGACGACGACGCCCATGTCGGCTTCGCCTCGGCGGCCTCGCTGGTCGGCCAGACCCGGTCGGTGGAGCCGGAACCGGAACCTGCCCCGGTGGCCGTGTCGGAGCCCGACCCCGGCCGCGAGCCCGTCGTGGTCGCCCCGGCGGTCGACGCGGGCTCGACCTTCGCCCTGTCTCAGCCGGTCAGCCGCCGCCGCCGGGAGCCGGCGGCCATTGTCGGCGACAGCGGACTGTTCACCGTCTATGCCCTGATCCTGTTCGCCGTCCCGACCTTCGGCGTCGCCGCCGCGCTCGGCCTGCTGGCGGTGACCGGCCGCCCCCTGCCTGACGACGCCCTGGCGCGCAGCCATGCCATCTATCAGCAGCGCACCCTGTGGGCCGCCGCCGTGGTGGCCCTGCTGGGGGCGATCCTGATCGTCGTCGGCGTCGGCGTCTTCATCCTGTTCGCCGTGGCCATCTGGGTGCCGGTGCGCGGCGCGGCCGGCCTGTGGCGGCTGAAGGCCGGCGAATCCATCCCCCATCCCCACAGCTGGCTGATCTAGGAGACGACCATGTCCGCCGTTCCCCCCGAATCGTCCGTCCGCGCCGGCACTCCCGACGGGTCCGAGGGCAAGGTCGCCGCCCTGGTCGCCTGGGTGCTGTTCCTGCTGTCCCTGCCCAGCGCCAACATCCTGGTGCTGGTCGGCCTGGTCGTGGCCTATGCCGGACGCGACACTGCCACCGGCATCGGCCGGGCCCATATCGAGGCCCAGATCGCGCTGTTCTGGTCGGTGTTCTGGTGGACCATCGCCTGCTGGATCGCCATCGCCGTCAGCGCCGTGGCCTCCCTGGCCCTGATCGGCATCCCCTTCCTGTTCGTCTCCGTCATCCTGTGGTTCGTGATCACGGTCTGGTTCACGGTCAAGAGCCTGTTCGGCCTGCTGCGGCTGCTGCAGGACAAGGCCCCCTGATCACCATCCTCTGAGCGAGGTTCCCGCCATGTCTGACCTGATCGACCGGCCCGGGGCCATGCGTTTCGAACAGGCCGTCACCGCGCCCGACGGCACCGGGGCCATGGTCTGGGCCGACTATGCGGTGCAGGGCAGCACCCGCAGCCTGCTGCATGTCGAGGCCGATCCCGCCCTGCGCGGCAGCGGCGCGGCCGGGCGGTTCATGCAGGCCCTGGCCGACCATGCCCGCGCCGAGGGCCTGAGCCTGGCCCCGCGCTGCAGCTATGCGGTGGCCTGGTTCAAACGCAACCCGGACCAGGGCGACGTGCTGGCGTCATAGCGTCCCGCTCCTAGTGCAGGCGTTTCACAATGGCACGGATGGCCTCGGCCTTGGCCGGCAGGTCTGACGCCAGCCGCGAGGCCATTTCCCGCGTGCCGACCGGATAGGCGTCGCCGCCGTCGGCGATCTCGCGCGCCAGGTCGGCGGCGTCCTGCAGGGCGGTTTCCAGCGCCTGCACCTGGTCCAAGGCCAGGGCGCGCGCCTCCTGCAACAGGCTGCGCACCCGGGCCGCCGTGCCGAGCGTCGTCCCGCCACCGCTACGTTTCAGGACCGGCGCAGTCTCTTGCGGCTCCGACGCCAGCACTGCGGCCTCGACCGCAGCCGCCCGATCGGCGCTGGCCGCGACCAGACGCAGGTCTGGCTTGGTCGACGCGATCTTGCGGGGCGTCGTCACCCGGGTTGAGGCCGACTTGGCCATGGGGAAGCTCCGTTCCTGACCGAACCGGGGATCCGGCGGTCGACCCGGGTTCTGCAAGGGGTGTGCCGCCGGGGGGCGGAAACGGACCCAACCTGTCGTCATCCTCCGGCGAGCCCTCGCGGAGCGAGGCCGAGACCGAGGGACCCAGCGGCGCGGTCGCGTCAGCGATCGCGATCTCTGCCCCACCGCCCGTGCCGGGGACAGATCGCGCCGCCGCGCGCCGCTGGGTCCTCCGGTCTCCCGCCCGCAAGCGCGGGCGCTCGCCGAAGGATGACGACAGCCGGGGGGAGGCACGCTCCGAACCATCTATGATACAATCTACCCATGACCGAACCGACCGTCCGCGACCCGTCCGACCTGGCCACCCTGGACGACTTCCTCGACGAGGAGGGTATTCGCGAGGCGGTCACCCTGCGCGCGGTCAAGAGCGTGATCGCCCTGCAGCTGCGGCAGGCCATGACCGAGCGAAGGATGACCCTGTCGGCCATGGCGGTTGAGATGGACACCAGCCGGGCCCAGCTGAACCGGGTGCTGGACCCGGAAGCGTTCAATGTGACGCTGGAGACGTTGAGCCGCGCCGCGAAAGTGCTGGGGCGGGGGCTGAAGGTGGAGCTGGTTTAGGCCGCACCGCCCCCCTCTCCCGGCGGGAGAGGGCTTGAGCGCACGGCGGCGCAGCCGTCGTCCTTGCGCTCAAGGGTGAGGGGCTCTCCCGCGCCCCATCGGCACCATCCGCCCCTCATCCGGCCCTGCGGGTCGCCTTCTGCCAACGGGAGAAGGGACGCACGATTACAATAGTAAGAGGGGCTGCCGTCACCGCAGCCGGGTCGGCAGGTCCATGGCCTCGTGCAGGAGGGCGAGAATCTGGAGTTGGGCGTCATCGAAACGATAGACGATCACGTGTCGCGGGCGAGCGACGCGGTCCGACCCGGCCATGGCGTTTCGACTGAAGCGCAGGGGGTAGAGATAGCGGCCGTCGCCGATGGCTTTCGCGCCGCGACGGTCGGGCGCGTCGCGCAGGTCGACGAAGGCGCGAACGCACAGCGCACGATATCGTTGTTCGCGCTCTGGGCCGAACCGGACCCGGCTGTGGGCCAGAAGAGATTTGAAGTCGCGACGCGCCTGGGGCGCGACGACGATCTGTCTCACACCGGTCGGTCGGCGGTCTCCCCGTCGATCTCTCGCTGAATGCCGTCAAAAAAGGCCCCGATGTCCTTGACGACGGTGCCTTCGCCCCGGTCCAGACTGTCGGTCGCGGCCTGCAGTCGGGCATTCAACTGGGCCCGTTTGGCGTCGTCGTCCTCGGTTTCGTTGGCGCGCTCTCGTAGCCGTTCGACGGCGTCCGTGATCACCGCCTGCCGGTCGCGGTAGGCTCCGGACCGGACCTGTTCGTCGACGAAGGCGTCGAGGGCCGGCGGCAGGGTGAGGGCGGCGTCAGCCATGGGCCAACTATAGCATGGTGGCGGGGCGTGCGCAGCCCCTCCACCCCCTCGGATTTTAAAGGCACGGTCCCCCAACTCCGTCGCACGCGATGGGGTGAAGCCCCCTACAGCCGTCCCTTCCGGAACCGCTCCTGCGCCTCCGCCGCCGCATCCGCCCGCCATTTCTTCGGCGCCGACCGATCCACCGCTTCCCCGGCCCCGGTCATCACCTCATTGGCGAACTCCAGGTCCAGCATCTTCATCCGCTTGATCTCGTCGCGCAGGCGGCCGGCCTCCTCGAACTCGAGGTTTGAGGCGGCCTCGCGCATCCGGCCTTCCAGGTCGCGCAGGGCGGTCTGGAAATTCGCGCCGGTGAAGG
The DNA here is from genome assembly GCF_029945885.1 of Brevundimonas sp. GTDB lineage: Bacteria > Pseudomonadota > Alphaproteobacteria > Caulobacterales > Caulobacteraceae > Brevundimonas. The sequence goes on along the minus strand of NZ_JAQSDK010000037.1, from coordinate 277,485 downwards.
GGCGGGCCTCTTCGGCCACCGTGGTCGGGACCAGGACGCGGTCCTTCTCATAGGGGCTGGCCAGGATCTCCTTGATGTCGCGCTTGACGCTCTCGGGCGTGATGCCGTGTTCCAGATTGTAGGCGCTCTGGCGTTCGCGGCGGCGGTCGGTCTCGGCGATGGCGCGTTCCATACTGCCGGTGACGCGGTCGGCGTACAGGATGACGCGGCCGTCGACGTTGCGGGCGGCCCGGCCGATGGTCTGGATCAGGGCGGTCTCGGAGCGCAGGAAACCCTCCTTGTCGGCGTCGAGGATGGCGACCAGGCCGCATTCGGGGATGTCCAGCCCCTCACGCAGCAGGTTGATGCCGATCAGCACGTCGAAGGCCCCCAGCCGCAGGTCGCGGATGATCTCGATCCGCTCCAGGGTGTCGACGTCGGAGTGCATGTAGCGGACGCGCACCCCCTGTTCGTGCATGTACTCCGTCAGGTCCTCGGCCATCTTCTTGGTCAGGACGGTGACCAGGCTGCGATAGCCGGCGCGGGCCACGGCCTTGACCTCGTCGATCACGTCATCGACCTGGTTGCGGGTCGCGCCGGTCACCGGACGAATTTCAACGGGCGGGTCGATCAGGCCGGTCGGGCGGATCACCTGTTCGACGAAGACGCCGTCGGTGCGGTCCATCTCCCACGGGCCGGGGGTGGCGCTGACGAAGACGGTCTGGGGGCGCATGGCGTCCCATTCCTCGAATTTCAGCGGCCGGTTGTCGATACAGCTGGGCAGGCGGAAGCCGTATTCCGCCAGGGTGGATTTGCGGCGGTAGTCGCCGCGGAACATGCCGTTGATCTGGCCGACGGTGACATGGCTCTCGTCGACGAACAGCAGGGCGTCGTCGGGGATGTATTCGAAGAAGGTGGGCGGCGGCTCGCCCGGGGCGCGGCCGGTCAGCCAGCGGGAATAGTTCTCGATCCCGGCGCAGGAGCCGGTGGCCTCCATCATCTCCAGGTCGAACCGGGTACGCTGTTCCAGCCGCTGGGCCTCGAGCAGCTTGCCGTTCTCCAGCATCCAGTCGAGCGTCTCCTTCAGCTCGGCCTTGATGCCGTGGGTGGCCTGGTTCAGCGTCGGCCGCGGCGTCACATAGTGGCTGGCGGCATAGACGGTGATCTCGGTCAGGTCGGCGGTCTTGGCCCCGGTCAGGGGGTCGAACTCATGGATCGACTCGATCTCGTCGCCGAACAGGCTGACGCGCCAGGCGCGGTCCTCCTGGTGGACGGGGAAGATCTCGATGGTGTCGCCGCGCTTGCGGAACATGCCGCGGTCGAAATTCAGGTCGTTGCGCTTGTACTGCAGGGCGATCAGGTCGGCCCGCAATTTGGCCTCGTCGATCTGGCCCCCGACCTTGAGGCTGAAGGTCATGGCCGTATAGGTCTCGACCGAGCCGATGCCGTAGATACAGCTGACCGAGGCCACCACGATCACATCGTCCCGCTCCAGAATCGACCGCGTCGCCGAATGCCGCATCCGGTCGATCTGTTCGTTTATACTGCTATCTTTTTCAATATAAGTATCAGTACGAGGAACATAAGCTTCCGGTTGGTAATAATCGTAGTACGATACAAAGTATTCGACCGCGTTATCCGGGAAGAACGACTTGAACTCTGAGTATAGTTGCGCAGCCAATGTTTTGTTTGGCGCAAGTATAAGGGCCGGGCGCTGGGTGGCCTCGATCATCTTGGCCATGGTGAAGGTCTTGCCCGATCCGGTCACGCCCAGCAGCACCTGATCGCGCTCGCCGGCCTCCGCCTGGGCCACCAGTTCGGCGATGGCGGCGGGCTGGTCACCGGCGGGGGTGTATTTGGTCTCGAGCCGGAACGGGGTGCGGACGCGGGCCTCGGGCCGGGTCGGGCGGTGCGGGGCCCAGTCGCCGGGGGCCGCGGGCGGCTCTTCCGGCACCAGGCGCGGGCCGGTGACCGGGGCGAACATCGGCATGGCCGCGCCCTTCTTCGCCGGGGTGTGGACCGGCTTCTTCAGCCCGGTGTCGCCGGGGGCATCACCGGAGTCGGGGGCCTTGGGGGTCGAGGAACGGTTCATGAACAGAACCTAGTGTCCCGGCGGCTCCGGTGCCAGTGGGGCGGGGGCGATCAGATGCCGCGGCGGGTTTCCCCCTAAGGTTGAATATACCGGCGTTTTGTGATCCTGTCGCGGGTCAAGAACGGAGGACGAGCGATGCGAGCGTACACGATGACGACCGTCCGGCGCGCGACGGTGACCGTGCTTTTGGCCAGTGGTCTGGCCCTGACCGGGGCGGTGACCGCGGCCGTGGCCCAGGCCCCGCCGATGCTGCCGATCACCCAGCTGGATTCGGCGGCCCAGGCCTATATCACCAGCAACGGATCCAGCATCGCCCGGCTGGGCGAGTCCAATCCCGACCGGCTGATCGGCCGCGCCATGCCGTGCCGGGCCGGGGCCGACGCCACCTATACGATGGCCCCTGGCACCGCCTATCCGATGCCCGAGGGCACCCGCTATGTCGCCGATGCCACCTCTCGACAGGAGCCGCTGACGATCCTTGCCCAGGGGGTGCTGCAGGGAAAGGTCGGGGCCGGGCCGGTCACCGCCGAGGCCAGTGCCGACAAGCTGACCCGGCTGGACATCACCGAGGCCGTGCGGCTGTCGATCAACACCGCGGACGCCCAGGGCGCGCTGAGCCGGGCGCATCTCCGGTTCCTGAACGACCTGACCGGCACCCTGCCGGCGGGCTATGGCCACTGGTGCGTGATCACCGGGGCCTCGGTGTGGAACGTGCGCTATGAGACCTATGACAAGAAGCGGGTCGTGTTCGGCCTGCCCGAGGGGCTGTGGATCGCCACGGCCAGCGGCGACTACACCCGCAATGCCTCGGCGGTCGTGCCCTATCAGGTGGTGACCATCGCCGTGACCCAGTATCCGGCCAGCTGGGTCCAGGCCCAGGCCGGTGCCGCGGTGGTCGCGGCCGTGGTGCCGCCTCCGGCCGGTCAGGTGCCGGTCCGGTCCCTGGTCGGGGCCCTGACGCCGGAGGCCCTGGCGGCGGGCGACCGGATCGGCGAACAGGTCAGTGATCGCGTCGCGCTCGAGGACCTGCTGGCCAATCGCGACATCCGCGACCGTCTGCTGGCCGATCCGGCCCTGCGGGAAGACCTGCGCCGGAGTCCCGAACTTTAGCGGCTGACCGGTCGCGGCCACGCCCGTCATGGTCCGGCCTCAGTCCGCGTCCGGCTTCTCCGCCTCGCCCTCGGGCGTGGGGTCCGCGGCCGGCTGGGCCAGTTCCTCGGCGGCGTCGTTGGCGGTCGGGGTCTGGGCGGTGGCCGGGCGCGGGGCGGGACGCGGGTGTTTCAGCCCCATCACGTCCAGCCCGTCGTCGCCGGCATGGCCGAATACGCTGCGCAGGTGCAGGTCGGTCTGGGGGAAGGGGATTTCGATGCCGGCGGCGTCCAGGGCGTCGGCGATGGCCCAGGTATAGGCCGCGTGCATGGCCGCCGGGCGTTTGACCGCATCCAGGGTCGGCCAGACCAGCAGTTCGAAATTGAGGCTGGAGTCGCCGAAACCGATCAGCCAGACCTGACTCTTGCGCGTCTCGGTCTCGGGCAGGGTGAAGGGGCTGGCGCGGGCCGCGGCCAGCACGGCATCGCGCACGGCCGCCCGGTCCGATCCGTAGGCGACGCCGAAGGGGATGTGGATGCGGCGGGTGTCGCCCTTCAGCGTCCAGTTGGTGACCGTGCCCTCGATCAGTTTCGAATTGGGCACGACGACGTCGATATTGTCGTTGTTGCGGATCCGGGTCGCGCGCGGGCCGATCTCGGCGATGATGCCGCGCGCGCCCTCCAGCTCGACATAGTCGCCGACCGAAACCATCCCGTCGAAGATGATGAACAGGCCCGAGACGAACTCCTTGACCACCCCCTGCAGGCCGAGCCCCAGGCCGATGCCGATGGCCCCGGCGAACACCGCCAGCGACGACAGGTTCAGCCCGGCCGTCGACAGGGCCATCATCACCCCGGTGACGATGATGCCGTAGCCGGCCAGCTTCTCCAGCAGATACAGGGCCCCGGTGGCCCGCCGCGCCCTCACCCGCAACCGCCGGATGCCGCGTGTCACCAGCCAGGCCAGGGCAATCGCCACCCCGACCACGATCAGGGCGCTGACAACCCCGCCCAGGGTCAGGGAGATATGGCCCAGCTTGATCAGCCGGGTATCCTCGAGGGCGGTCAGGTCAGGCAGCATCGGTCCAGTGTGAGGCCCCGGGCGGGGGCGTCAAGGGCGGGGGGCACCCCCGCCCGCGACCGTGCGTCAGCGGCGCGCCTGGTCGACGCGGTTCTCCAGGTCGGACCAGCGGCGGGTCAGGTCGCTCAGCTCGGCACGCAGGCGGATGGCCTCGCTGCGGCTGATGCGGCCGTTGCGCTCGCCGGCGCTGATATTGGCCTCGATCCGGGCCGCGCGCGGATCGTTTCCATAGCTGTTGCCGTAGCCGCTGTCATAGCCGTCGCCGACGCGGCGGTTCAGCTCGGCCAGGCGGTTGCTCAGGTCCTGCTGTTCGCGGTCGCTGATGCCGTCCCGACGATAGCCGTCCTCGATCCGCACCAGGGCGTCGAAATCCGCCCGCAGCCGCACGGCCTCGTAGCGACTGACGGTGCGATTGCGCTCGGCCGTGTCGACCCGGGCCATGAACTGGTTGCGTTGCTGGCTCAACGGCTCCCAGCCCCAGGTCTGGCCGTCGGCGCGCTGGTCGTCGACGCGCTGCGACAGGGCATTGTAGCGCTGGCGCAGGTCGTTGCGTTCGTCGGTGGTCAGCCGGCCGTCGGCGGCATAGCGGGTCTCCAGCTGCACCAGGCCGTCATAGTCGTTGCGCAGGCGCGACGCCTCGGTCCGGGTCAGGGAGCCGTCGCGCACCCCGGCGTCGATCCGGGCCTCCAGCGCCACCCGCTGTTCGTTCAGCGGCCGACGCCCCTGCTGATAGGCGTCGTCCATCTGCTGGTTCGAGCCATAGCCATTGCCGAACACCGCGCCCAGCAGGGCCCCGATCACCCCGCCCTCGACCGGTCCGGTCGTGGTCTGGCCGCCATAGTTGCCGTCATCCGGATACAGGGGGCCGGTCGTCGCCGTGGCCCCGGTGCAGCTCAGCACGCCGCCGCGGTTGATAAGGTCCGAGCGGCAGTCGACGACGCGGATCGCGCTCCAGCGCCAGCCGCCCTGGGTCTGGCATTCGGCCGAGACATAGCCGTTGGCCATGGTCTCGACATTGCGACACGACGACGGCACCGGACGGTTCTGGCTGCCATAGGGGGTGTAGCCAGTCTGGGCCGAGGCGGTGCCGGCGGCCGACAGGGCCAGGGCCCCGGCGGCGAGGGCGGTCAGGGTGCGGTTGGAAACGGTCATGGCGGGTCTTTCCGGTGAACGGGGTTACCGGGAGAACGGCAGTGGGCGGGGAAGGTTGCGGGAAGAGGCGTGCTCCCCGCTTTTCCGGTTCCCGTCGGCACCCGGCCCCGCTAGCGTCGTTCCATGACCCAGACTCCCGTTCACGCCCCGCCGCCGAACCGTATGCGCGCCCTGCTGTCGTCGCTGAGTGTGCGGGTGCTGGCGGCCCTGGCCCTGGGGTTGGCGGCGGGGGCGGTGGCCGAGGTCCGGGGCATTCCCGGCGGGACCGGGACCACGGGGATGATCGACGCGATCGGCCAGCTGTGGCTGAACGCCCTGCGCATGACCATCGTGCCGCTGGTGTTCGCCCTGCTGGTGGTCGGTATCGCCTCGATCTCGGACGCGGCCCACACCGGGCGGCTGGCGCGGCGGGCGCTGGTCTGGTTCCTGGTGCTGATCTCGGCGGCCTGTGTCTATGCGGTGCTGGCGGCCTATGGGCTGCTGGCCCTGTGGCCGATCGATCCCGAGGGCGGGGCGCGGCTGCTGGCGGGCGTTCCGCCGGCCCCGGACAATATCGGTGCGGTCGCCCCCTTTTCGGAATTCGTCAAGACCATCGCCCCGTCCAATGTGCTGCGGGCCGCGGCCGAGGATGCCATCCTCGGCCTGGTGGTGTTCGCCGCCTTCTTCGGCTTTGCCCTGACGCGGTTGCCCGACCGGCTGAAGGTGCCGCTGGTGACCCTGTTCGAGGCAGTCAGCGAGGCGATGATCGTCATCGTCCGCTGGGTGCTGCTGGCGGCACCCGTGGGGGTGTTCGCCCTGGCCATGGGGGTTGGGCTGACCGCCGGTGTGTCGGCGGCCGGGACCCTGGCCCACTATGTGGCCATCGTGTCGCTGAGCGTGATCGGCATGATCCTGCTCTGCTATCCGCTGGCGGTGGGGTTCGGCCGGGTCGGCCTGGCCAGATTTGCCCGCGCCGTGGCCCCGGCCCAGGTGGTGGCGGTTTCGACCCAGTCGTCCCTGGCCAGTCTACCGGTCATGGTCGAGCGCGCTGTCGACGAGCTGGAGGTCAGCCGCCAGACCGCCGGCCTCGTGCTGCCGCTGGCGGTCGCCCTGTTCCGGATGACCAGTCCGGTCGCCAACCTGGCCGTGGTCATCTATTGCGCCCATCTGTTCGGGCTGGAGCCGTCGCTGGGCCAGATCGGCGCGGCCATGCTGACGGCCATACTGATCAGTATCGGCTCGGTCGGCCTGCCCGGCCAGATCAGCTTCTTCGCCAGTGTTGCCCCGATCTGCATCGCCATGGGGGTGCCGCTGGAGATGCTGCCCCTGCTGCTGGCGGTCGAGGTCATCCCCGACATCTTCCGCACCGTCGGCAATGTCACCGCCGACCTGACGGTGACGCGGATCGTCAGCCAGGGCGAGGCGGCGGAGGCGGGTTGAGCCTGCCCGCCTGAGCCGACCCGCCACCGGGTTTCCTGTCACCACAGCGCGCGCGGCGTAGCGACTTGACTCGCTCGCACAGTATGCGGCATACACTGTGTATCACACACTATGTGACGTGAGTGGGGACCAGCATGACCGTCGATCCTGACCTGTTTGAATCGATGCGACTGGAGCTGCGGCGCGGCTCGCTGGTGCTGGCCGTCCTGGCCTGCCTCAGGACCGAACGCTACGGCTATACGCTGCGCCAGGCCCTGGCCGCCGACGGGCTGGAGATGGAGGAGAGCACCCTCTATCCGCTGCTGCGCCGGCTGGAGAGCCAGGGGCTGCTGAGCAGCGAATGGCGCGAGGAGGAGAAGCGCAAGAAACGCTTCTACGTCCTGTCGCCGATGGGCACGGCCATGCTGGCGGCCCTGATCGACGAATGGCGGGGCATCAATGTCTCGCTCGAAAAAATTCTCTGAACACTGACATCCGCAAGCCGGGGGACCCGACATGGATATGATCGACCGCTATCTGAACGCCGTCGCCGCGCAGCTACCCGCCGGGGAGCGCGCCGACATCATCGCCGAACTGCGCGACCTGATCCTGAGCCGGTTCGAGGCGAAGGAAGAGGCGCTGGGCCGGCCCCTGACCGGGGACGAGCAGGAGGACATCCTGCACGAGATCGGTCATCCGTTGGTCGTGGCCGGCCGCTACCGCAAGGGCCCCCAGGCCCTGGTCGGGCCCGAGTTGTTCCCCTACTGGCTGTTCGGGGTCAAGGCGGGGCTGCTGATCCTGCTGGCCGTGCAGGCGCTGGCCCTGCTGGTGCGGGTTCTGGCGGGCTCGGAGGCGCTCGGTCAGGCCCTGGGTCACAGTATCAATGGCCTGATCGGCAGCGGCCTGACCCTGGTCGGCGTGGCCACGGTGGTGGCGGCGGTGATCGAACACTACGGCCTGAGGCCGAAATGGCTGACCCAGTGGCGGGTCAAGGATCTGGACGCCTTCGGCCTGGCCGACCCGTCGCGCTGGCGTGCGGCCATGGGCGGCATGGGCGGCGGCATGGGCAAGGAAGACAGCGGTACCGCGGATGCGGACAGCGTCGGTCGCAAGTCCGCCTGGTCCGGATCCGGTCTCGACTGGTCGGGACAGGGCAAACGCGCATGGCCCGGCAGCGAGCATCTGCTGTCGCTGGTTGCCAACGGCCTGTTTGCGGCCTGGTGGACCGGGCTGATCCACGCACCCGGCCTGTCGCTGATCAGTGTCGACGGTGCCGAGGCTGTGGTCGCGGGTGGCCCGATATGGGCGGCGTTGCACACCACCATCCTGGTCTATGTGCTGGCGCGGATGGCGGCCGACCTGTTCGGCCTGCTGCGGCCCCAGGCGGTCCGGCTGCTGGCGGTGGCGCAGATCGCCGTGGCCGCGGGCGGCCTGTGGCTGGCCCAACTGATCTTTCAGGCCCGTCACTGGTTCACCCTGACCCTGGGCGGCGAGAGTGCGCGGATCGAGGGCTATGTGCCGATCATCTGGGACCGCGAAGGTCTGGCCTGGCTGGGCCTGCACGGCCGCAGCCTGGCCGACATGAGCCAGGATCTGGCCATGGTCCTGAGCTGGGGTCTGGCCCTGATCGTCCTGGGCCTGATCTGGGAAATACTGACCGCCGCCTGGCGTCTGGTTCGCGGCTGACCCGGCGACGGAGCGATAATCGATGCGGTGCGTTCAGCCCCGGCGGCACTCCAGCCGTCGGGGCTGAGGCACAGGCGTGACACTGCAACAGGGACTGGCCTTCGGGCTGGTGGGACTGACCATCGCCGGCTTCGTCTGGGGCCGGTTCCGCTATGACCTGATCGCCCTCGCGGCCCTGGTCGTCGGCATGGTGGTGGGCGTGGTCCCGACCGAGGCCGCCTTCGACGGCTTTCGCAACGACATCACCATCATCATCGCCGCCGCCCTGGTCGTGTCGGCGGCCTTCTCGCGCTCGGGCATCGTCGAACTGGCGCTGCGACGGCTGCTGCCGCTGCTGAAGACCGAGAAGAGCCAGGTGCCGGTGCTGACCGGGGCGGTGACCCTGCTGTCGATGGTGACCAAGAATGTCGGGGCCCTGGCCATCATGCTGCCGGTGGCCCTGTCGGTCAGTCGCAAGACCGGCAGTTCGCCGTCGCGACTGCTGATGCCGATGGCCTTCGGGGCCATGGCCGGGGGGATGGTGACCCTGGTCGGGACCGCGCCCAATATCATCGTCGCCGGGGTGCGCCAGGACATGCTGGGCCAGCCCTTCGCCATGTTCGACTATGCGCCGGTCGGCCTGGCCCTGACCGCCATCGCCCTGGCCTTTCTGGCCTTCGGCTACCGGCTGCTGCCGAAGGACCGGCAGCGGGTGGCCAGCCTGTCGGACTCGCTGGCGACCAATGCCTATACGACCGAGGTGCGGGTGCCCGACGACTGGGCCCCCGGCAAGCGGACGGTCACCGAACTGGTGATCAGCGCGGGCGGGGCGGTGCGTATTCTCGCGGTGATCCGGGACGGGCGGCGCATGGCGCGGCCGCGTGGCAATGTGGTCGTGCGGGCCAGTGACCTGATCGTGCTGGACGGCGAGGCCGAGGCGCTGGATGCGTTCGTCAGACGTTCGGGCCTGACCCTGGCGGGGGATCACCGGCCGATCCCCCGCCAGGCCCCGACCGAGGACATCCGTGTGATCGAGGCGGTGGTGGGTCTGAACTCGCCGCTGCTGGGCCAGACCCTGGCGGCCTCGGACCTGCACGGCCAGTACGGGATCAATCTGCTGGGGGTGTCGCGCGCCGGCTATCCACTGACCCAGAGACTGCGCAACGCCCGGCTGCGCCAGGGCGACATTATCCTGCTGCAGGGCAGCGAGAACAGCCTGCCCGAGGCCCTGGGGGCGCTGGACCTGCTGCCGCTGGCCGAGCGCAGCGTCGGTCTGGGCGGGGTGCGCAAGCGGTTCATGCCGGCGGTGGTCCTGACCGTGGCCATGCTGCTGGTCGGCTTCCAGGTCGTGCCGGTGGCCCCCGCCTTCTTCGGGGCGGCGGTGACCATATTGATGCTGGGCGGGCTGAAGATGAAGGAGGCCTATCAGGCGCTGGACGGACCGCTGCTCGTCCTGATCGCAGCCCTGATTCCGGTGTCGGCGGCGATCCAGACGACCGGTGGATCCGACCTGATCGCCAATGCCCTGGGCGGGCTGTTCCAGGGGATGCCCGGACTGGCGGCGGTGGCGGCCCTGATGGTCGCGGCCATGGCGGTGACACCGTTCCTGAACAATGCCGCCACCGTGCTGATCCTGGCCCCGATCGGGGCGACGCTGGCGACGCGGCTGGGCTTTGTGCCGGACGCCTTCCTGATGGCGGTGGCGGTCGGGGCAGCGTGCGACTTCCTGACCCCGGTCGGGCACCAGTGCAATACGCTGGTCATGGGCCCCGGGGGCTATCGCTTCGGTGACTATGCCCGGCTGGGCGCGCCGCTGAGCCTGCTGGTGCTGCTGGCGGGTCCGCCGCTGATCCTGCTGTTCTGGCCGCTTTAGGTTTGGGCCGCGGTCACAGGGCTCCGCCCTGTCGACCCGACGCGGCTTTCTGTTTGGGCCGCGGTCACAGGGATCCGCCCTGTCGACCCGACGCGGCCTGATCCATCCATGTCCGAAAACCGCGAGACAGGGGCGGGGCTTGGGTTCACTCTGCGGCCATGGAAACGCCGCCGCCCCTCGATCAGGATGCCTGCTATCGCGCCGTCGTCACGCGCGACGTTCGCTTTGACGGGCGGTTCTTCGGCTGTGTGAAGACGACCGGGATCTATTGCCGGCCGGTCTGTCCGGCGCGGACGCCCCGGCGTGAGAACATGACCTTCGTGGCCACGGCGGCGGCGGCCGAGGCGGCGGGCTTTCGCGCCTGCCTGCGCTGTCGACCCGAGACGGCCCCCGATCTGGGCGCGTGGCGCGGCACCTCCAACACCGTCAGCCGGGCCCTGGCCCTGATCGAGGCGGGAGCGATGGATGCGGCCGACGTCGACGCCCTGGCCGGACGGCTGGGGGTCGGCGAGCGCCAGCTGCGGCGGCTGTTCCGCCAGCATCTGGGGGTGGCCCCGGTCAGTGTGGCCCAGACCCGGCGGGTGCTGCTGGCCAAGGCCCTGCTGCACGAGACCGACCTGACCATGGCCGAGGTGGCCCATGCCGCCGGCTTCGGCAGTGTGCGGCGCTTCAACGAGACCTTCCAGACCCTGTACGACCGCCCGCCCTCGGCCCTGCGCCGCCGCGCCGAACGGCCCTCGGACGGCGGGGTGCGGCTGAGCCTGTCGTACCGGGAGCCCTGTGACCTTGGCGGGTTGATGGGCGCCCTGGCGGCGCGGGGTGACACGGTCGGGGACGGGCGCTGGACGCGACCGCTGACGCCGGGCGTCGACGGTGCGGCGGGCCGGGTGACGGTGAGCCTGACCGGGCCCGGACGGCTGGCGGTGGCGATCGAGGCTGGAGACCTGAAGGTCCTGCCCGGGGTTCTGGCCCGGGTCCGGCGGGTGTTCGACCTGTCCGCCGACCCGGATGCGATCGCCCGCGACCTGTCGGCCGATCCGCTGCTGGCCCCGCTGGTGGCGAAGCGGCCGGGGCTGCGGCTGCCGGGGGCCTGGATCGACACGGGCGAGGACGCGCCCAGCGACCGGCTGGCGGGGGCCGGACCGGCCCTGACGCGGCGGGCGCAGCGCTGGCGACCGTGGCGGGCCTATGGGGCGCTGCACCTGGCGGTCGCCGGCATCAGTGAAACCGATCTGGATCAGATGGAGAAGACCGATGACCGTCAGGCAGCCTGAACACTGGACGCTGGAGCGGATTTCCACCCCGGTGGGGACGGTGCTGCTGGTTACCGACGGCGAGGGGGCCGTGCGGGCGCTGGATTTCGACGACTATGAGCCCCGTATGCTGCGGCTGCTGGCGCGTCACTACGGGCCGGTGGTTCTGAGCCCGGGCGCGAGTCCGGCCCCGGTACGGGCCGCCATCGCCGCCTATTTCGCCGGTGACCGGCAGGCGCTGGACGGCATCGCGGTGCGCACCGGCGGCACCGAATTCCAGCGTCAGGTCTGGGCCGCCCTGCGCGCCATCCCGGCGGGCGAGACACGCAGCTATGGCCAGTTGGCCGCGTCCATCGACCGGCCGAAGGCAGTGCGGGCCGTGGGCCTGGCCAATGGCGCCAATCCGGTCGGGATCATCGTGCCCTGCCACCGGGTCATCGGCACCAATGGATCCCTGACCGGCTATGCCGGGGGGCTGGAGCGCAAGAAATGGCTGCTGGCGCACGAGGCGCGGGCCTGAACTCAGGTCCCGTCGAGAAACAGCCGCGTGGCCGGGTTGTCGGTCTCATCGACATAGGGATAGCCCAGCCGGTCCAGGGCGGCGTGGAGGGCGTCGAGTTCAGCCGGTGGGGCGGAAATGCCGGCCAGGACCCGGCCGATATCATCGCCGTGGTTGCGATAGTGGAACAGGGTCAGGTTCCAGGCGGGCTGAAGACTGTTCAGGAAGCCGAGGAAGGCCCCCGGCCTTTCGGGAAATTGGAAGCGCAGGATGCGTTCGCCCGGCAGGCCCGAGGCGCGGCCGCCGACCATGTAGCGGACGTGCAGCTTGGCGGTCTCGTTGTCGCTCATGTCCTCGACCACATAGCCGCCGCCGCGCAGGGCGGCGATCAGGTCATCCTTCTCGTGCGGGCCGGAGCGCAGGGCCACGCCGACGAAGATGTGGGCCACGCCCTCACCGGACCAGCGGTAGTTGAACTCGGTGACCGACCGGCCGTCGAGGGTGCGCAGGAAGCGGCTGTAGGCGTCGCGGTCATCGGCCATGGCCACGGCCAGCAGGGCCTCGGCCCCCTCGCCGATCTCGGCCCGTTCGGCGATGTGGCGCAGACGGTCGAAATTGACGTTGGCCCCCGAGTTGACGGCGACGAGGGAGCCGGAGCCCGGATGGGCCGCCGACCAGGTCTTGAGCCCGGCCAGGGCAAGGGCCCCGGACGGTTCGGCGACGGCGCGGCTGTCATCGAAGATGTCCTTGATCGCGGCGCAGATGGCGTCGGTGTCGACGAGGACGATCTCATCCAGCAGGTCGCGGCACAGGCGGAAGGTCTCGGTTCCGGCGCGGCGCACGGCGACGCCGTCGGCGAACAGGCCGACCTGGTCGAGGGTGACCAGTTGGCCCGCATCGATGGCGGCCTTCATGGTCGGGGCATCGACCGGTTCGACGCCGATGATCTTCGTCTCCGGGCGCAGGAAGCGGACGATGGCGGCGACCCCGGCCGCCAGTCCGCCGCCGCCGATCGGCACGAAGACCGCCTCGATGGGGTCCGAATGCTGGCGGACGATCTCCAGCCCGACCGTGCCCTGGCCGGCGATCACCTCGGGATCGTCGAACGGGTGGATGAAGGCCGCGCCGGTCTCGGCCTCGAGGCGGCGGGCCTCGGCATAGGCGTCGTCGAAACTGTCGCCGTGCAGCACGACCTGACCACCCCGGGCCCGGACGGCGGCGACCTTGATGGCCGGGGTGGTCACCGGCATGACGATGGTCGATTTGGCCCCGCGCCGGGTCGCGGCCAGGGCCACGCCCTGGGCATGGTTGCCGGCCGAGGCGCAGATGACGCCGCGCGACAGGGCCTCGGGACTGAGGCCGGCGATCTTGTTCCAGGCCCCCCGGATCTTGAACGAAAAGACCGGCTGCAGATCCTCGCGCTTGAGCCGCACCGGTCGCCCCAGTCGTGCGGACAGGCGCGGCAGCGGATCGAGCGGGGTCTCGATGGCGACGTCATAGACGCGCGCGGTCAGGATGCGACGGATAGTTTCTTGCATGGGAAGGAGTGCTGGTGGAGGTTTCGGGGTGGGTTTATCCGCCCTTGTAGGGCTTCTGGATCAAAAGTCGCCGTTAAATGGCCGGGGTTCCTCTGCGGCCCGTGGCGGATCCGGCCCGGGGACGGACCGGTTTTCCCGATACGGTCTGTCGATACGGCCCTTGCATTCCGGGGGCGGGGGCCTACATTGACTGCACTTATGCTACTTCTGAGCATAAGGTGGAGGAATGGTGATGGCGAACGGCATGTTCGGTTTGTCGGAGAGCACGGCGCGCGAGACCGCGCCGGTCTGGGACAAGGTCAAGGATTTCGTCACCCCGATGGAGTGGCCGGCCCAGGCCGAGCTGATCGTCGAGATCAACCGGCTCAAGCGCGAGCGCGACGCCGTCATCCTGGCCCACAACTATATGACGCCCGAGATCTTCCACGGGGTCGGCGACTATGTCGGGGACAGCCTGGGCCTGGCCAAGGAGGCGGCCCGGTCGAAGGCGAAGGTCATCGTCCAGGCCGGCGTGCATTTCATGGCCGAGACCTCGAAGATTCTGAGCCCCGACAAGACGGTGCTGATCCCCGACCTGAAGGCCGGCTGTTCGCTGGCCGAGTCGATCACCGGGGCCGACGTGCGGCTGATCAAACAGCGCCATCCGGGCCTGCCGGTGGTCACCTATGTGAACACCACCGCCGACGTGAAGGCCGAGACCGACATCTGTTGCACCAGCGCCAATGCGGTGCAGGTGGTCGAATGGGCGGCCCGGGAATGGGGCGTCGACAAGGTCATCCTGATCCCCGACGAATTCCTCGCCCGCAACGTCGCCGCCCAGACCCATGTCGGCATCATCGCCTGGAAGGGCCGCTGCATCGTCCACGAACGCTTCACCGCGGCCGACATCGCCGAGATGCGCGCGGCCTATCCCGACGCCGAGATCCTGGCCCATCCGGAATGCCCGGAAGAGGTGCTGGCCGCCTCGGACTTCGCCGGATCGACGGCGGCCCTGATCGACCATGTCACCGCGCGCCGGCCGAAACAGGTGGTGCTGCTGACCGAATGTTCGATGGCCGCCAACATCGCCGGGGACGTCCCCGGGGTCCAATTCATCGGCCCCTGCAACCTGTGCCCCTATATGAAGCGGATCACGCTGGAGAATATCCGCGACTGCCTGGTCAACATGCAGTTCGAGGTCACCGTGCCCGAGGCCATGATCGCCCCGGCGCAGCGTGCGGTGCAGCGGATGATCGACCTGCCGCCGCCGGCGGTTCCGGCGCGCTATGACATGATCAAGGCCCGTCACCATGTCGCCGTGGAGCTGATCTGATGCACTATGTTGCCCCTGTCCGGCTCGTCGCCACGGTGGAGCCGAAGACCCTGAAGCTGATGGCCCTGCTGGTCTCCTGGCTGGCCGCGGGACGCCCGGCGGCGACCTCATGAGCGACGACACCCCCCCCGTCCGGCGCGGTCCCTGGGACGCCCCGGCCACCACACCCGCGGCCCCGGCGGTGCCGGCGGCCCGTTCCGGCGGTGCCGCGCCCGAGGTCGCCGGCCAGTCGCTGGTCTGGGCCCTGGTCTCGACGGCCCTGCTGGGGGCCTTCCTCTGGTATTTCAGCGGCAGCTGGGTGGTGGCCGTGGCCGCCATCTGGGGCCTGCTGGTGCATGAGTACGGCCATGTTCTGGCGATGAACCGTTACGGCATGGGCCCGGCGAAGATCTACATCATCCCCTTCCTCGGCGGGATGGCCCGGGGCCAGCGCCTGCCCGACAGCGAATGGGAGGGGGTCAAGGTCTCACTGGCCGGACCGGCCTTCGGCCTGCTGGCCGCCATACCCTTCTTCATCCTGTTCCTCGTGCTGGGCGGCAAGGTCTGGCTGCTGGGCGCGGCGGTGATCGCGGCGATCAATCTGGTCAATCTGGCTCCGGCCCCGCCGCTGGACGGCTCGCGGGCCCTCGGTCCTGTGCTCGCCCGGATTCATCCGATGGTCGAGAAGGGGGCGATGATCGCCATGGGGGCGCTGGTCGTGCTCTGGGGCATCTCCAACGGCAGCTATATCTTCGCCGGCTTCCTCGCCCTGGCCCTGTTCGGCCATCTTCGCCGCGGGGCCTGGCGTCCCGAAGGCCGGCCGCTGAGCGCCGCCGAAGCCGGCTACAGCGTCGGTCTGTTCGTGCTGGCCGCCGTGGCCTGTGTCGGGGTGGCGCTGGCGGCCCTGATCCCGCTGGGTGACGGCACCCTTTCGGGAGGACTGGCCATCGGTCGCAACTATCTGGACTTCGGCCGGTGAGCCGGATCCATCACGACGGTCCGGTCATCGTCGGCGGCGGCCTGGCCGGTCTGTCGGCGGCGCTGGAGGCGGCTCCGCGCAAGGTGCTGGTGATCACCCCCGCCCCCCTGCTGCAGGCCTGTTCCTCAGCCTGGGCCCAGGGCGGGGTGGCGGCGGCCCTGTCGGCCGGTGACGCCCCGGCCCTGCATGCGGCCGACACGACGGCGGCGGGAGCCGGTCTGGTCGAGGCCGAGGCGACCCGCACCCTGACCGGCGACGGTCGGGCGACGGTGGAATGGCTGGCGAAGCTGGGCGCGCCGTTCGACCGCGACGCGGACGGCGGGTTCGAGGTCAGTCTGGAAGCGGCCCATTCGCGGGCCCGGGTGGCCCGGGTCGGCGGCGACGGGGCCGGGCGCGCCATCCTGTCGGCCCTGGTCACGGCGGTGCGCGCCGCCGATCATATCGAGGTCTGGGAGGACGGCCGGCTGAAGAGCCTGATCCAGGACACCACCGGACGGGTGCGGGGCGTGCTGGTGACGCGCGGCGACCGGCAGGTCGAGGTGCTGGCCCCGGCCGTGGTGCTGGCCACCGGCGGCGTGGGCGGGCTGTTCGCGGCCACCACCACCCCTGCGGCCCTGCTGGGCGAGGGCATGGCCCTGGCCTGGCAAGCGGGCGCGGAAATCCTCGACCCCGAATTCGTGCAGTTCCACCCGACCGCCATCGATGTCGGTCTCGACCCCATGCCGCTGGCCACCGAGGCCCTGCGTGGTGAGGGGGCGCGACTGCTTGATCGTGACGGCCGGTTCCTGCTCGGCGACGAACCGGGAGCCGACCTGCAGTCGCGCGACGTCGTGGCCCGGGCCGTCCATGCGGCGCGGGTCGCGGGACGCGGAGCCTTCCTCGACTGTCGCACCGCCATCGGCGCGAAATTCCCCGAGGAATTCCCGGCCGTGTTTTCCGCCTGTATGCGGGCCGGGCTGGACCCGCGCGAGACACCGATTCCGGTCGCGGCCGCGGCCCATTATCATATGGGCGGCATCGCCGCCGGCACCGACGGGCGCACCAGTCTGCCGGGCCTCTATGCGGTCGGCGAATGCGCGGCGACGGGGGTGCATGGTGCCAATCGGCTGGCCTCCAACTCCCTGCTGGAAGCGGCCGCCTTCGGGCGGCGGACCGGCCAGGCCGCGGCCAGCGAGTTCGGTGGCCAGGGGGCGCTGCTGCCGGTGCGCGCCGGTGTTGACCTGCCGGCGGCGGCCCTGGCCGAGCTGAGGCAGGGTATGAGCGACGGGGCCGGGGTGGTGCGGGACGCGGCGGGGCTGACGGCCCTGGTCGTCCTGATCGACCGGCTGGATGCCCGGTGGCCCGGGGCCGCGCCGGTGACGGCGGCGCGGTTGATCGCCGAGGCGGCCCTGGCCCGGCACGAGAGCCGGGGCGGTCACTGGCGCTCGGACTATCCTGAAACCGCGGCACCGGCCCGCCATACGCGGATCCGGCGCAAGACCGGGGCCGTGACCCCGCCACAGATCGAGGTCGTCTCATGATCCGTCAGCTTCCCGACCTGATGATCGATCCGGTGGTGCGGATGGCCCTGGCCGAGGACCTGGGCCGGGGCGGGGACGTGACCGGCCAGGCCTGTATCCCCGAGGGCGCGCGGATGCGGGCCGTGTTCGCCGCGCGCAAGCCGGGCGTTCTGGCCGGGATCGACTGTGTGCGGCTGGCGGTGCTGGCCATGGATCCGCAGGCGACCATCACCCTGAAGATGCGGGACGGCGAGGCCTTCGCGGCCGGAGACGTGCTGGCCGAGGTCGAGGCCGACGCCCGGGCCTTTCTGGCGGCCGAGCGCACGGCGCTGAACCTGCTGGGGCGGCTGTGCGGCATCGCCACCCTGACCCGGGCCTATGTCGAGGCCATCAAGGGCACGCGGGCGCGCATCGCCGACACCCGCAAGACCACCCCGGGCCTGCGGGCGCTGGAGAAGCACGCCGTGGTCTGCGGCGGCGGTGCCAACCATCGTTTCGGTCTGGATGACGCCATCCTGATCAAGGACAACCATGTGGCCGTGTGCGGCGGGGTCTCGACGGCGGTGCGCCGCGCCCGGGCGGCGGTCGGCCATCTGATGAAGATCGAGGTCGAGGTCGACAGTCTGGAGCAGCTGGATCAGGCCCTGGCCGAGACACCGGACGTGATCATGCTGGATAATTTCAGCCTCGCGGACCTGACCGAGGCCGTGCGGCGGCGCAAGACCAGCCCGTTCGGGGCGGTGATCCTCGAGGCCTCGGGCGGCGTCAATCTGGAGACGGTGGCGGCGATCGCCCGCACCGGAGTCGATGTCATCTCGGTCGGGGCGCTTACGCACTCGGCTCCGGCGCTGGATATCGGGCTGGACGCGACCACCGGCTGAACGGCGACCGCGCTCCGGGTGCGAACAGACGGGCGTTGAGCCAGCGCTGGATCGGGGCGTCGATCAGCCGGTTGTAGAGGTCGGCGACCACCAGGGCGGCGACCCCGGCCCCCAGCCACAGCATCCAGCCCTGCCAGGCGACCGTCTCGAGCGCGGGCAGGCGTCGCACCAGCTGCGGCACGACCAGGCCGAACCAGACGGCCCCGGTCAGGGTGTGGGTCATGAACAGGCTGAAGCTGACCCGCGCGCCCCATTCTGCCCCGGGCAGGGGTCGGGTCACCGGGGCGGCCCCGCTGCCGACGATCACGGTGGCGATGGCCAGGACATTGACCAGGTCCGGCCCGGACAGGGCGGCATTGCCGAGCAGCAGGACGACGCCGGCGAAACCGGTCAGCCGCGCCGATCCCGGACTCCAGGTGCCGGTCTGGACGATCCGGGCCAGGGTCAGGCCGACGAGGAAGAGGGGGGCGGCGCGCACGATGGCCCACTGGAACGGCAGGCTGAACTGTTCCGCGCCCAGCAGGGCGAGGCTGGCCAGGTCGGCCCCGACCAGGATCAGCAGGCCCAGGCCGAGGGCCGTCAGCGGGCGTCGGACATACAGCATTCGCCGCCACAGCCACGGAAAGGCGGCATAGCAGACCAGCAGGGCGGAGATCGTCCAGCTGGGGATGTTCCACTGGCCGCCGCCCTGGCCGAAGACGTGCAGCAACAGGATCTGGGCCGGTACGCCTGACCAGGGGAAGTTTTCGGGATGGTTGGCGGCAACGCCCAGCAGGGCGGCGATGGCGACCATGGCGGTCAGCAGGCCGAGGGTGATCAGATGGGTCGGATAGCAGCGGGTGAACCGCTTCCACCAGAAGCGTCCCGGCGAGACCGTCCCGGCGATGATGGGCGCGCCATAGGCGCGGGCCAGGACGAAGCCTGACAGCATCAGGAAGAAGTCGGTGGCCAGATAGCCTCGACCCAGGCTCTCGTGCAGGGAGGCGATGGCGACCGGGGCCTCATCGCCGAAATGAAACACGACCACGAACAGGGCGGCGAGGAAGCGCAGGCCGTCGAGGGCACCGCCACGGACGGCGCGCACGTTCGGGACGGCAGGGGCGGGGATGGGCGAAGCTGCGGACATGTACTCAACGAACCGGACGTCCCGGAGCGGGACGGGGCGGACTCGCAGGTGCAAACCCGGTGCCGCTCAGACGGTCACGGGAGTCCTGTCGCGGCAGTCGGAGGATCGCGTCGGGGCGATCAGGCCTTGGGCTGGGCGGCCGGGGTGGTGGCGGTCACGGCGGCCGGGACAGTGGCTGCCGGGCGCGGGGCACCGGTCGTCGAGGCCGAGGCTGCGGCGGCGACGGGGGTGGCGGTTGCCGTGACCGGAGCCGGGGCCGGCGTGGCGGCCGGGCGGGCGACGGGCGCGACGGGTGCGGTCTCGGCACGGTCGGCACCGGCCAGACCTTCCTGGGCCAGGACCAGGCTGTAGGCGACGGCCTGACCGGCCTGACGCACCGAGGCGGCCGGATCCATACTGGCCTGGATCAGACGCGGCTGGTCCGCATCGGACGAGGGGCGGGTGGCGTAGTTGAAGGCCGCGCTGGAGCCTGAACGGCCGCCGAAGCGGTAGAACAGGTGGCTGCCGACCTGGTTGACCCGCACCAGGGAGTTGCGCCAGCCGGGCGCGACGCCGGTGGTGTGGAAATGGGTGGCATTGCCAACGCTGGCGAAGACGCTGCCGGACAGGGCCTTGGAGGCTACGTCGCGGGCCCGGTCCCAGGCGACGGGATTGACGCCGCGCCGCATCGAACCGTTGCAGGTGAAGCTGAACTGGCAGCCGGTGCGGCGAGCGGCCCCCTGGAAGACGACGCCGCAGACACTGTTGGGGAAGGCGGGGTGGCGGGCGCGGTTGAGCACGACCTGGGCCACGGCCTTCATACCGTCACGACCTTCGCCGCGAGCTTCGTAATAGACGGCCTGGGTCAGGCATTCGAGGTCACGCGACTCGTCGAGGGCATTGCCGAGACGGAAGGGACGGGCGGCCGAGACGGCCGAGGTCAGGCTGACCTGGCGCAGGCCGGAGCCGGGCTGGTTGCGGAGTTGTTCGAGCCGGGCGGTCAGCAGTTCGGCCTGGCGATCGCGCTGGGCACCGCCGGCGACCGTATAGGGGTCATGACGACGGGCGATGGAGAGGGCGCTGGCGTCGAGGCCCCCGGCAGCGGCCGACAGGGCTTCTTCAGTGAATCCGGCGGCCGTGGCCCCCTCGATACGCTCCGCCTGGGCGCGCACCGTCGTCGCTCTGGCGGCCGAACCGCCCACATAGGCACAGCCGACCGTCAATCCCACCAATGCACCAAAGGCCACTGCTGCCGTCACGGGCCGAATACGGGCCGCGCGATCGATGTGCAGGGACACACGCTGGTGCGAGGGATGCGACAAAGGCTCAATCCTGTTCCGCAGGGCGCAATGCCGCCCCTGAAAATCTTCATTCGGTACTGGTCGACTCACGCAAGCAAGTCGCGATCCAGCACCGGATATCGACAGTCGGCGAACGAGCGGACTGTCGGGGACGCGCCTTAAGCCAGTCGTTTATGGCCTCAATGTGTTCGATTCGCAAGTTTTGGGTGCGGTGCAACATTGTGTCGCTCCCCTGTGAGTTGAGTCGTGCAATGCCCCTCTCGCGCAGACTCACGAACGAAGTGAACGATACCAATACTGTATTACGTCAGGATGATCTGCTCGCATTGAGCTTAACGGGCGGGCCGGGGTGATGGTGCGTTGCACGGTTTGTTGCCATTCGTGACTTTCATGTGCGGCGTCGGGCCCGTGATTTCTGTGGGCGGGAACCCCCGAGCCGACCGGTACGTTGCGTCGGTACTGAATTCACAGGAACAGCCTCATGATTCGTCTCCCCGCCTCCGCCATCCCCGTCGTCACCCTGGCCGTCCTCGGCCTGGCCCTGTGCGGGTGCGGAACGACGATGGAACAGAAGGCCGCGACCGGTGCCGTGGCCGGTGCCCTGGTCGCCGGACCGGTCGGAGCCGCGGTCGGTGGCGCGGCAGGGGCCGTCATCGCCCGTAATGACAAACCGCAATAGGCCGTCAGGACAGCGGCCGGAAACGCCCTGAAGCGGCGTTTCCGGTCCCCCGGGCGGGATGGTGGCAGGGCGGATTCTTTTGCCCCAACCTTGATTTTCGCCACGGTTTCCGCTTAGGCACGCCGCCGGGCTGAGCGTCGCTCGCCCGTTCGCGGTCCTTTTGCCGCCTATCGCTATTTGGGAATTACCGACCTCCGCATGAGAGATCTGAAACAGACCGCCTTCACCGACCGGATTGCCACCCAGCAGGAGGCCAAGAAGGCCTTGCTCGCCCGCTTCAAGCCCAAGGCGGCGGCCCCGGACCCTGAATTTGACAAGCTGGCGGCCAAGCGCGCCGCCGAGAAGGAAGCCCTGCGCCAGCAGCACGAGCTGGAGAAGGCCGAGCAACGGCGTGAGCGCGCCGAGAAGGAGGCCGTCCGTCTGGCCGCCGAACGTGATGCCGAAGAGGCCGTCGAGGCCGAGAAGCGCGGTGCCCGCAAGGAGCGCAAGGCGGTTTCCAAGGCTGACCAGAAGGCCGCCCGCGACGCCCGCTACGCCGCCCGCAAGGCCCGCCAGCGCTAGATTATTGCCCGGGGGCCAGGGCCCCCGGTGACGGCCTCAGTCCGGCGGCGCCCCGGCGTCGACCGGGGCGAGGTCGCCCAGAACCCGGCCCAGCTGCTCGACCGAATAGGGTTTGCGCAGGAAGGGCCAGGGCGCGTCCGACAGGGCCGCATCGACATCGTCGCCGGCATAGCCCGAGGTCAGGACGATCCGCATGTCGGGATGGGTACGGCTGCAGGTCCGCGCCAGTTCGATCCCCGTCATCCCCCCCGGCATCACCACATCGCTGAGCATGATGTCGAACCGATCGGTCTTGAGCGCCGCCAGGGCCGCGGGACCGGTCTCGACGGCCCGGACCTCGAGCCCCAGTCCCCTGAGCAGTTCCACGGCCACATCGGCCACGCGGACGTCATCCTCGACCAGCAACAGGCGCCGACCGGCGACAAGCTGGCGGGACGGGGTCGCCGCCGGTTCATCGGTGGGGCGGCTGTCGCGCGCCAGCGGCGGCAGATAGATGTGAATCTCCGTGCCTTCGCCGACTGTGGAGACCACATGCGCCGCGCCGCCGCTCTGGCGAGCGAATCCGTAGACCTGGCTCAGGCCCAGGCCCGTGCCCTTGCCGATCGCCTTGGTGGTGAAGAACGGCTCGAACACCCGGTTGATGACCTCGGGGGCCATGCCGGTCCCGGTATCCGAGACGGTGACACAGACGTATTCGCCGGGCGGCAGCTCATGGACCTCGCCGGTCGTGACCTTTCGGGTCCGGGTCTGGATCAGGACCTTGCCCGTGTCGCCGAGGGCGTCGCGGGCATTGACCACGAGATTGAGCAGGGCCGCCTCGAACTGACCGGGGTCGACGCTGACACGGACTCCGCCGCGGCGCAGTTTCAGCCTGAACTCGATGGCCTCGCCGACAGCCCGGCGCAGCAACGGGTCGCTCTGGCGGATCAGGGCATTCAGGTCGGTCGGTTCCGGCCGCAGGGTCTGGCGGCGCGAGAAGGCCAGCAGCTGGTGGGTCAGGCCCTCGCCCCGTCGGGCGGCCGCCAGGGCGGCCTCGCCCAGCTTCTTGCGCTTGGCCGCATCGTCAGGCGACCGCAGGATGATGTCGAGCGCGCCGATGACCACGGTCAGCAGATTGTTGAAGTCGTGGGCCACGCCGCCGGTCAGGCGACCGACCGCCTCCATCCGCTGCGCATGCATCAGATTGGCCTCGGCCTCGGCCTTTTCAGCCAGGGCCGCGCCGACCCGTTCCTCCAGCAATTCATTGATGCGTTTGAGATCGTCCTCGGCGCGTTTGGCTTCGGTGACGTCGATGCTGGCCCCGATATAGCCCTGGAACACCCCGGCGGCGTCGAACCGGGGCGTGCTCTCGCAGCGCAGCCAGCGCAGTCCCAGGGTTCCGTGATCCATGCGCAGAATGCCCTCGAACCGGTCGCGGGCGTTCACCGCCGTCATAAAGGCCTCGGAGAAGGGGCCGATGTCATCGGGGTGGGCCAGCTTCTTCCAGCGCGAACCTATCAGTTCGCCGACATCGACCCCGAAGACCGTCCGGTAATGGCGGTTGGCGAAGGTGATCCGGGTCTCCGGGTCGGTCATCCAGATGAAGACCGGGGCGCTGTCGGCGACGGTGCGGAAGCGGGCCTCGGATTCGGTCAGGCGATTTTCGGCCTGGACCCGGGCCGTCTCGTCCCGAAGTGTGAGCACGGCCCCGATCCGGGCGCTGTCGGGCCCGATGACGGGCCGGGAGTTGCCGACCGCGACCACTTCGCTGCCATCCGCACGGCGGATGCGCCAGCGGGCGTCGGTGACCGTCTCGCCGTGGCGTACCGCCCGGGCGAGGGGCAGCTGGTCGGTCGGGTAGGGGCGTCCGTCCTCGGTGAACAGCTGGTAGGTCTGGGTGTAGTCATCGGGACCGACGCCGAGGGTCTCGATGCCATGCTGTCGCTTCGCCGCCTCATTGATGAAGACGACACGGCCCTCGGGGTCGGTGACGATGACGCCTTCAGCCAGCTGTCCGAGGATGGCGTCGCGTTCGGCCGCGCTGGCGGCGAGGCGGGCGTTGGACTCGCGGATATCGGTGATGTCGAACGACATACCGGCATAGCCGAGGAACCCGCCCCGGGAATCCAGCCGGGGATTGACCGCGACCCGCATCCATCGCCATGAGCCGTCGGCGTGGGCGAACCGGGCCTCGAACTCATAGGGACTGCCGGTTGGCCGTGCGGCGTCCTGGGCCGACTGGACCGCGGCCACGTCCTCGGGGTGGAGGGTCTCACGCCAGACGTTGCCGAGGATTTCGATGGCCGGACGGCCGTAGAATTTGATCAGCGCCTGATTGACGAACTCGACCTGGCCGTCGGTCCCGGTGAGCCAGACCGGCGAGGGGGCCGTGTCCGCGAGCAGACGGAACCGTTCCTCGCTCTCGCGCAGGGCCAGTTCGGCCTCGCGCATCTCCGTGACGTCGACATTGACGCCGATCATGCCGTGGAACTCGCCGTTGCTGCGGTGGTGCGGGCGGGCTTCGGTGCGCAGCACGCGCCAGCTGCCGTCCTGGCGGCGAAAGCGCGCCTCGGAGGCAAACGGGACCTGACGGACGTGGGCGTCGGCGGCAATCCGGCGCAGCGAGTCGCGATCATCCGGATGGGCGGTCTCGATCACGTCGAAACTCTCGATCGAGTCGGTCACGTTCCAGAACTCACGCTGGGCCCGGTTCAGATAGATGCAGTCTCCCGTCGGACTGCTCATCCACAGCATCACCGGCGCATGTTCGTTGATCATCTCCAGTCGACGTTCGCCGTCGTCGATGCGGGCATCTGAATCGCGCAGGGCCTCGATCGAGTAGTCGAGCCGCATCAGGGTCCGGCGCAGGGCGGCGGCAACCATGGCCGTGAAGAGACCGACGAGCACGAAATTCACAGTCGCGACCCGGCCCAGCTGGCTGTTCAGATTCAGTCCGGCCCCGTTCGGCCCGACCAGCAGCCAGCCGCCGACAAGGGCCGTGAGCGTGGCCGCGAATCCCGCCGTGCGTCCCCCGGCCAGGGCCGCGAGGATGACGGCCGGCAGCAGGATCATGAAACCGGTGATGTCACCATAGAAGGCCGAGAACGCCCAGCGGACGGCCAGCATGACCAGGGCGGCGCCAACGCCGATCAGAAGGTTGAGACCAAAGGATTTGGGGCGCACCCGGGCCAGCCACACCATGGCGGCATCCGTGTCCGTCACGCGTTTGAACAACGCTGTTGCGTTCATATGGCCCCCGCCCGTCGCCTGGCGACGTCTTCCAACGCTTCAGACCGTACTCGGGTTCCCGCGTCGGATATCTGAGCGACCGCCCTTGGCGATCACGCCGCAAGACCCCAACTGAAGGGCTGCAATATCACCTAAATCAGCCCCCGGGAGCGAACATGACCACGACCATCGACACAGGCCTGACCAAGACCGAACGTACTGATGTGGCGCGTGAACTGACCAAGGTTCTGGCCGACAGCTATGCCGTCTATCTGAAGACCCACGGATATCACTGGAACATTCGCGGCCCCGAGTTTTTCGCCCTGCATACCCTGCTGGAAACCCAGTATCGCGAGATCTGGGAGGCGCTGGACACCATCGCGGAACGCATCCGGGCGCTGGGCGAGTTCGCGCCCCAGGGCTATGCCACCTTCGCCAATCTGACCGCGATCAAGGACGGCGATCCCGAGAAGGACGCCCAGGCCATGCTCAAGGAATTGATGACCGACCACGAGACCCTGATCGCCACCACCCGGGCGGCACTGAAGTCGGCGGATTCTGACGGGGACGATGTCTCGGTCGACCTGTTGACGACCCGCCTCGCTTCGCATGAAAAGGCGGCCTGGATGCTGCGATCGACCCTCGGCAGTCGTTGACGGGGTTTGACGGGGCGCGTTCCGCCTGAAAAACGCCGCCAAGACCTGTCAGGCTTCGGGCTGGACAGGGATGGGCCTGCCACGGGAACCGATTTGGCCAGGATTGACTGGACATCGACGTTGCGACTGACGCGCCGGCTCACCGCCGCCGCGCCCGTTGCGCTGGCGGTGTTCGGCGTGGCCATGGCGGCCAGTTCGACGCCGCGGCCCGAACTCGACCTGCGGGTCGAGGCGGTGGCCCGGATCACCGGCGGGGATCCGGGGCCCGCGGGTCTGGCCGCCCTGGCCTCTTTGATGGATCCGGCGGCCCTGGCACTGGCCATCCGCCATGATCCGAACGCGCCCCGCGCCACCCCCCTGGGTTTGACCCCGGGTTGGGAAAGCCTGACCCTGGCCGGCAAGCCGTCGCTCGTCTTCGGGGCCTCGGGTGTCGAGGCGCAACGGCTCAATGCCGCCACGCCCGGCCTTGCCGGCCTGCTGGTTCCGGCGCGGCCCTTTGTGTTTCGGGCCGCCACCGGCGATGACCGCAGCCGTGCGCTGCGTTGTCTGACCCAGGCGGTCTATTACGAGGCGGCGCTGGAATCCGACGAGGGCCAGGCCGCCGTGGCCCAGGTGGTCCTGAACCGGGTGCGGGACCGCAACTATGCCAATACGGTGTGCGGTGTCGTGTTCGAGGGGGCCGAGCGTCTGACCGGCTGCCAGTTCAGCTTCACCTGCGACGGGGCCCTGGCCCGGACGCCGATCGCCTGGGCCTGGAACCGGTCACGGGCGGTGGCCGAACGCGCGCTGGATGGCCATGTGGCCGCCCGCGTGGGCACGGCGACCCATTACCATGCCGACTATGTTCATCCCTGGTGGGCCCCGAGCCTGAACAAGCTGACCCAGGTCGGCAGCCATATCTTCTATCGCTGGAAGGGCCCGGCCGGCGAGACGGCCGCCTTCAGCCAGACCTATGCCGGTCGGGAGCCGAAGATCGACGAGGTCCGGCTGGCCCGTCCGCGTCTGCTGGATGTCAGCATTGAGAGCGGCCCGGCCGACGACCTGTCCGCTGCGCCCGCCACGGTGATGGTCGACGGCCATCCACGTGTCGTGGGGGTCGCCTCCCTGGGCGGCCGCCGTCAGCCGGACAAGGCCGAGATCGCCGCGATCAACGCCCGTCTGGCCGCGTTTGAGGCACCGGCCCGGGACGTCGCGCCGCCGCCGCCCGGGGTGACCGTGATGGCCGTTGAGGAAGTGGGTCGCCCCGCCGCCTGATTGGCGGTTCTGTCGTCCTGACTGCAACGGTCGGGTGCGTTCTGCATTATTTCCTCACTCCCCGGCGCCGCGCGCCTCTGCAAGGACGCCCGGTGTCGACAGACAAGGTCACAATCAGCAGGTCCTGGACCGAGACCCAGCGCATGGCGGCGTTGCGGAGCTATGATGTTCTCGACACCGCGGCCGAGGCCGAGTTCGATGATCTCGCGACCCTGGCGGCCAGGATTTGCGACGCTCCCACCGCCCTGGTCAGCCTGGTCGCCGAAGACCGGCAGTGGTTCAAGGCCCGCGTCGGGCTGGAAACGGCCCAGACCGGGCGGGATGTCTCCTTCTGCGCCCATGCCATGCTCGGCGACCGGGTCATGGTCATCCCTGACACCACGACCGACCCGCAATTCCGTGACAATGCCCTGGTCACCGGTCCGCCCCATGTCCGGTTCTATGCCGGGGCCCCGCTGGTCAATGCCGAGGGGCTGCCGCTGGGCAGTCTGTGCGTGCTCGATACCCGGCCGCGGCCCGAGGGGCTGACGGCGTTTCAGACCCAGGCGCTGGCCGTGCTGTCGCGGCAGGCGATGAGCCTGCTGGAACTGCGCCGGGCCCTGAAGGCGCGCGACGAGAGTGAGCAGACGACGCGCCGCGCGCTGGCGGCCTCCGAATATGTCGGGGCCTGGGACTGGGACGTGGTCACGGACCGGGTGGTGGCCGACGAGCGGTTTTCCGAAATGTACGGTGTCGACCCGATGGTCGGCCTGGCGGGGGCACCGAGGAGTCTGTTTGTCGGTGCCGTGCACCCTGACGATGCCGAGCGGAACCAGGCCGAAGTCCGTGCCGTCCTTGAAAGCGGCGACCTCTATGTCAGCGAATACCGTCTGGTCGTGCCCGGACGGCCGTTGCGCTGGTTGCTGGTGCGCGGCCAGGTCTATCGAGACCATGACGGCACACCCAACCGCCTGTCCGGGGTGGTGGTCGACATCACCGATCGCAAGGCCCGCGAGGCTGAACTGGCGGATGCGGTCACCGCCCTGGCCGCCAGCGAGGCCCGGTTCCGGGCCATCGCCGACTCCCTGCCGCAGATGGTGTGGGCGACCCGGTCGGACGGCTTCCACGACTATTATAATGCCCGCTGGTACGAGTTCACCGGCATGGAGCCGGGGTCCACCGACGGCGAGTCCTGGAACGGCATGTTCCATCCCGACGACCAGGACCGGGCCCTGGGGCGCTGGCAGCAGTCGCTGGAGAGCGGCGAGCCGTATGAGATTGAGTACCGGCTGCGACGGCACGACGGGGCCTATCGCTGGACCCTGGGACGGGCCATGCCGATCCGGGACGAGTCCGGCGATATCGTGCGCTGGTTCGGCACCTGCACCGACATCGACGAGCTGAAGCGGATGGACCAGGCCAGGGAACTGCTGAGCCAGGAACTGAGCCACCGCATCAAGAACATCTTCGCCGTGGTCTCGGCCCTGGTGGCGCTTTCGGCGCGCCAATTCCCCGAGGCCAAGGTGTTTGCCGCCTCGCTGCGGACGCGCATCAACGCCCTGGCCCGCGCCCATGAGTTCGTGCGCCCCCACACCGATGTCTCGCGCCCGACGGTCGGGACGATGACCCTGCACGCCTTCCTGCAGTCCCTGTTCCAGGCCTATGCCGACGGCACCGGCGCGGCCCGCATCCGGATCTCGGGCGATGACGCGACCTTCGACGACCAGGCGGCGACCTCGGTGGCCCTGCTGTTCCACGAGCTGGCGACCAATGCCGCCAAATACGGGGCCCTGTCGCTGGAGGGCGGCCATGTCGACCTCGTCACCCGCGCCGAGGGCGACCGGTTCACCCTGACCTGGGCCGAACACGGCGGGCCGCCGGTCGCGGGCGCGCCCGAGCGCACCGGTTTCGGCTCGTCCCTGGCCACCCTGTCGGTCGAGGGGCAGCTGGGCGGCAGGCTGGAACGGGACTGGACGCCGGACGGTTTGCGCCTGACCGTGGACCTGCCCGCGACCGCCCTGTCCCGCCGCCGCGCGGCACAGAATGTCGCAGCGACGACATAGGGCGAAACCCCGCACGCCTGTCGGCGTTGTGTAAGCAGACAATATTTTGAACCCACTGGAGTTTTGACCCCAACGCCATGGCCGCCCGCATCCTGATCATCGAGGACGAAGCCCTGGTGGCGATGGAACTCCGCTTCGTGCTGGAGGACCTCGGCCATGAGGTTGTCGGCACGGCGGCGGACGCGAAGTCGGCGCGGGCCCTGGCGGCCGAGACCGATATCGACCTGGCCCTGGTCGATATTCACCTGTCCGACGGGCCGACCGGCGTCGCCCTCGGCCGGGAACTGGGTCAGGATCACGGGGTCACCGTCCTGTTCATGACGGCCAACCCGGGCATGGTGCGTGACGGCGTGGCCGGCACGGTCGGGGTGTTGTCGAAACCCAGTGACGAACGCGCGGTGCAGACGGCGGTCGACTATGTCCTGGGTCGTCGCGCCGGACGGCCCATCGAATACGCCCCGCCCGAACTGCGCCTGTTCGTCTAGGCGACAATCCGCACCCGGGCGTGTGGCGTCACCAGACGCCGATCTTTTCCGCCTCATGGTGGCTGATCGGATGATGGGCTGCCTTGTGATCTTCCTCGGCGAGGAAGCGAACGGCCTCCAGCGCCGCCATACAGCCCATGCCCGCCGCCGTGACTGCCTGACGATAGACGTCGTCGGTGACGTCGCCGGCGGCCCAGACGCCCTCGATCGCCGTGGCCGTGGTGCCCGGCTTGACCACCAGATAGCCGCCGGCCTTGGTTTCAAGCTGGCCCGCGAACAGTTCCGAAGACGGCGCGTGCCCGATGGCGATGAAGACCCCGTCGGCCGGAACCTCGCGCATTTCGCCCGTCTTCGCGTTTTCCAGCCGCACCCCGGTGACATTGCTGCCGCCGTCGGCCGTGACGCCGAGAATCTCGTCGACCTGATGATCCCAGATCACCTCGACCTTGGGGTTGGCGAACAGCCGTTCCTGCAGGATGCGTTCGGCGCGGAACTCATTCTTGCGGTGGACCACGGTCACCTTGGCGGCGAAATTGGTCAGGAACAGCGCCTCCTCGACCGCGGTATTGCCGCCGCCGACGACGATGACGTCCTTGCCGCGATAGAAGAAGCCGTCGCAGGTGGCGCAGGCCGATACGCCGAAGCCCTGATAGGTCTTCTCGCTCTCCAGGCCCAGCCATTTGGCCTGGGCCCCGGTCGAGATGATCACGGTTTCGGCCAGCAGCTCGGCACCGGAATCCAGCTTGAGCCGGAACGGCCGCGCCGACAGGTCGGCCGAGACCACTATGTCCTCGATCACCTCGGTGCCGACGTGTTCGGCCTGGCCGCGCATCTGCTCCATCAGCCACGGGCCCTGGATGACCTCGGCGAAACCGGGATAGTTCTCGACCTCGGTGGTGATGGTCAGCTGGCCGCCGGGCTGGAGACCGGCGATGATCACCGGGTTCAGCATGGCGCGGGCGGCATAGATGGCGGCGGTCCAGCCGGCGGGGCCGGAACCGATGATGGCGACGCGGACGGTGCGGGGAGTGTTCATACCCTCTATTTAGGCGCTGATTCCCCCGGACGCGATGCTAGGATGGCACCGAAGTCGCAAAGCACGGGAGATCGTCGTGGACGGACGCAGTTTCATCGGAATCGGTCTGGCGCTCGGCCTGGCCGTCGGGGCCGGACTCGGCCTCATGCTGGGCCAGCTGATCATCGGCCTGGCCGTCGGCACGGCCGGCGGAATCGTCGCCGGCCTGCTGCTGGACCGCCTCGACCGCCGTCGTGGCCGCGACTGACGGATCACCGGCCATGACGGGCGCGGCCCCCGGCCCCGCGCGACGGTGCGCCCCGGGCTAGGGCGTGACGGCGGCGGGTTCGGCCGGCGGCGCGACATAGAGGGCGCTGATGTAATAGGCGCGGACCTCGGGGGCGGCCTCGCTGACGGCGGTCTCCCAGAGAACGGCGCTGGCGCAGCGTTCGCCATGGCTCTGGCCCGCATAGTTGCGATCCCCGAACAGGGCCGCGACCCAGGCGGAATTTCCGCCCAGTTCCGCATAGCGGCGGCCGATCGTTTCCCAGGCCGCGATCGGGGGTTCGGAATGGGTCACGCCGCGGGGCGGCTGGGCGATGAGGGCGATGACCGCCCGCGACAAGGTCTCGAGACCTTGGCTGGCACCAAGGCCGAGTTCGGCGATCCGGTCCGGCGACAGGCCGGCCTCGACGAACTCGTGGCAGGCCGCGGCATGGCCCTGTTGCAGGGCCTTCATCATCTCCAGACGGACGGACGACAGGGCGACCAGATCCTCGGTCCGGGCCTCGACCACGCGGCTCAGGTGACGGGTCATCATCATCGAGGCGAACTCGGCCGCCATACTGTCCATGGCCGCGGCATCCAGCGTCCCGGTGCGGGCGCGGGCCAGCATCCGCTGCTCGAACGCCGCATAGTCCTCGGGAAAGCCGGTGGCCAGCACCGCCAGAACACTGCCGGTCTCGGTACCGGCGACGGTCTCGCGGATCGAGGCCAGGATCTGGGTGTCGCTCTGCACCGCCGGGGTCGGCTGAATCGCGGACGGGGTGGTGGGATCGGGCGTCGCCACCAGGGCGAGGGACAGGGCGGTCACGAGGCCGAGCATGGATATCTCCGTCGTCGCCCGGTCGCGGACGTCGGCCCATGCTACACGGGCTGGACCCGAATAGGACAGCGTCCTCCCGGTTCAGGCGAGCCGGGGGTCAGCGCGCAGCCATGGCCTCGAGCACGGCGCGGGCGGCCAGATCGGTCTCTGCGAGCGGCGGATAGGTCCAGACCGGCAGGTCAGCCGTAAACGGGCGGGTCGCGCCCCGGTCTTCCAGATCGGCATGCAGACGGGCGAATTTGCCCCCCGGCTTGCGCGCCAGCATCGGCAGGACATGGACCGGTCGTCCGGTCGCAGCGGCCTCGGCCGCCATGTTGGCGCTGTCCTCGGTGACCAGCACATGATCGGCCGCCCCGAGGAAGGCGAAATAGGGATTGGGACCGCGCTCGTCCCAGATCAGGCCGGGCAATTTGCCGAGCCGGTCGATCATCACGGCCCGGGCCGCAGCCGGGGTGCGGCGCGAGAAGGTCAGCAGCAGCGACCCGCCGGCGGTCCGCACGGCGCGGGCGATCCGGTCCGCCAGGTCGGCGGCGTGGGCCTCGGTCAGGTCGAAGGCCGCAGAGCGACCACCGATCAGGACGGCGACGCGCGGACGGGGCAGGGGGGCGATCCGGTCGGCCATGGCAGCGGCGGCGGCGGCGATCCGCGCCGGGGTGACACGGTGGGGCGAGCCGGTGATGCGGAACACATTGTCTCCCGCCAGCTCGTCATGGGCCGGGGCCACGACCATGTCGAAGCGCGATGGGGACAGGCGCGGATCCTGGGTCTGGACCACGAAGGTGCGGCCGCCGGAACGGCGGCGGGCGGCCAGGGACAGGGGCAGGGTGGCGCGGCCGGTGGCGATCCATAGATCGGGCCAGGCCTCGCCGGGGCCCGGCACGACCGCGTCGGACGACGGGTCCAGCAGGGCCGGGGACTTGAGGAAGACCGGCAATTTGTCGGCCCGGGGCCGCCAGTGGACGTGTTTTATGGTGATTTCAGCCGGAGTCAGGCGCTGGACGGCCTCGGCCAGTCCCAGCGCCTGATTCTCGATACCGGCCCGGCCGTCGGAGACGACCCAGACCGCGAGCGGTCGGTCAGGGTAACCTATTTCCACTCGACCTTGAGGATTTCGTAGGCCTTGACGCCGCCGGGGGTGTTGACCTCGACCACGTCGCCGACCTCTTTCGAGATCATGGCGCGGGCGATCGGCGAGGAGACGGAAATCCGCCCCTCCTTCACATCGGCCTCGTGTTCGCCGACGATCTGGTAGCGCCCCTCTTCCTCGGTGTCCTCGTCGACCACGGTGACCGTGGCACCGAATTTGACCGTGGATCCGGAAAGCTTGGACACGTCGATCACCTGGGCGCGGCTGATCTTGTCCTCGATGTCGGCGATCTGCCCCTCGATCCAGCCCTGCCGCTCCTTGGCGGCATGGTATTCAGCGTTTTCGGACAGGTCGCCGTGCGCGCGCGCCTCGGAAATCGCCGCGATGACGCTCGGCCGTTCGACCGACTTCAATTGTCGGAGTTGATCGTCGAGGACACGGTAGCCCTCGCCCGTCATAGGCACTTTTTCCATAGTGTCGTGAGTTTCTTGCTTCGCCCGACTGAGAGACTTGTTCGGCACAGATAGTCGCTGGGCGCTAGCGACCGGCCAAAGAGGGTAGGGCGCCGCTGCCCAAGACTCAAGTCACCTGGTTACCTGAATCTGAACGGACCTGACGGATCAGGCTCCAGGCCAGCCAGGCGATGGCGATCAGGCCCACGCCCATGAAGACCGCCGACAGGATTACCAGACCGGCGGAGATGAAGGCCAGGCAGAAGGCGACTGCGGCAATCAGTCCGGCGACGACATGGGGGGTTTGAAGGCGCATGCCGGACTAACGCGGGTCCCCGCGACCGGTTGCAGACCGGTGTTGGCTCAGCCGTAGCTGTAGGGACCCCCGCGCTCGAGCGCCCTCTGCCAGGCGGGGCGGGCGTGAATCCGCTCGAGGAAGGCCTTGATGCGCGGCCTGTCCGCGCCGAAGGGCACCCGGCTGCCGGCGGCTTCCAGCGGGAAGCTCATCATGATGTCGGCGGCGCTGAACGCATCCCCGGCGAACCAGCCGGTCCGGCCCAGTTCATCTTCCCAGTAGCTTATGTGGGTGGCGACCTGCGGATCGATGAAGGTCTGCTGCACCTTGCCGGCGACGGCCTTGACGATCCCACGGATCAGCAGGGGCGAGCGTTTCGGCAGCTGGCTGAACACCAGTTTCATCAGCAGGGGCGTCATGGCCGAGCCCTCGGCATAGTGCAGCCAGTAGGTGAATTGCCGCGCCGCCTCCGTACCGGCGGCCGGTTTCAGCCGCCCGTTGCCGTGGGCCTCCAGCAGGTAGTCGATGATGGCCCCGGTCTCGGCCACGCGAATGTCACCGTCCTCGATCACCGGCGACTTGCCCAGTGGGTGGATGGCCTTCAGCGCCGCCGGAGCCAGGCTGGTCTTCGGGTCGCGCTGATAGCGTTTCACCTCATACGGGAGGCCCAGCTCCTCGAGCAGCCACAGCACCCGCTGCGAGCGGGAGTCGTTCAGGTGATGGACGATGATCATGGTGGCGCTCCGGACTGTCGCGCCACCATGGGCGGGTGACGCGACGTCCGGCAAGCGTCTTCAGGTTTTCGGCATCAGGCTCTCGGCCGCCACCACCATGGCCTCGACCCCGGCGGTGACCGAGGGTTCGGGCGCGATCCGGAACAGGGGCGAATGGTGGCCGGCGGCGGTGGCCAGGTCCGACACGGGTGTGCCGCCGACATCGAAATAGACCCCCTTCACCCCGCTTTCGGGCGTGACGAAATAGGCGAAATCCTCGGCCCCCATGCCGCCGCGCGGCTCGTCGATCATCCGGGCCTCGCCCATGGCCCCGGCGATGGCGGCGCGGACCCGGGTCGCGGTCGGGGTGTCATTCAGGGTCGGCGGCGTGGTCTCGACGGTCGAGCGCACCACGGTCG
Source organism: Brevundimonas sp. (assembly GCF_029945885.1). GTDB lineage: Bacteria > Pseudomonadota > Alphaproteobacteria > Caulobacterales > Caulobacteraceae > Brevundimonas. Next base: position 242,841 of record NZ_JAQSDK010000037.1, on the reverse strand, counting down.
GCATCCGGTCCTCGGGCACGCCCAGGGCGATGGCGGTGCCACGGGCGACGCGGTCGATACCGTCCAGCAGCAGGGTGCGCACCTCGGGGCTGTCGGCCCGGACGGTCAGCTGCAGGTCGACCCGGTCGGAGATGATGTTGTGCTTGATGCCGCCGTGGATGGCGCCGACGCTGACCACCGCCCCTTCCAGCGGGTTGACGGTGCGGCTGCGCAGCGACTGCAGATTGACGACGATGGTCGAGGCGACCAGCACCGGGTCGACGCCCAGATGCGGATAGGCCCCGTGGGTGCCGACGCCGTGGACGGCGATGTCGACACTGTCCGAGCTGGAGGAATGGATGGCCAGGGGCACCGAGATCCGCCCCGCGGGCACGCCGGCCGACACGTGGAAGGCCAGGGCATAGTCCGGCTTGGGAAAGCGGGTGTAGAGGCCGTCCTCGACCATGGCCCGGGCCCCGAAGATCCGCTCCTCGGCCGGCTGGGCCACCAGCACCAGGGTGCCGGACCAGTCGCCACGCCGGGTCATCAGCTGGCGGGCGGTACCGATCAGGGCGGTGATATGCACATCGTGGCCGCAGGCGTGCATGACCGGCTTCTCGACCCCGTCGCTGTCGACCTGACGCACGGTCGAGGCATTGGCCAGGCCGGTCGCCTCCTGCAGCGGCAGGCCGTCCATGTCGGCGCGGATCATCACCGTGGGACCCTCGCCGTTGCGCAGCACCGCGACCACGCCGGTGCCGCCGACGCCCGTCGTGACGTCATAGCCGAGGGCGGTCAGCTGGGCCGCCATGATGCCGGCGGTGCGGACTTCCAGCCCCGACAGCTCCGGGTGGCGGTGAAAGTCGTCGAACAGGGCGGCGAGGTTGGCGGTATAGTCCTGCTGCACCGCCGCCTTCAGTTCACTGTCCTGGGCCGCGGCCGGCAGTCCGGTGGCCAGGGCAAGCACGGCGCTCGCCGCCGCCAGAGTGGTCCGCAATCGCATGGTTCAGCCCCCGCCAGTGAATTATCCGGCCACCGTTGCCCATCGCCGGGCGGCGGTCAAACGCCCCCGGACTTTGGCCCCGGGCCCGGGTCGGCTATGGCTGCGTCCATGAGCACCCCCGAACCCCGACTGACCTCCCTGGCCCATGGCGGCGGCTGCGGCTGCAAACTGGCCCCGGCCGTGCTGCGCGACATTCTGGCGGGCATGCCCCAGGCGGCGGTGTTCGCCAATCTGATGGTCGGGACCGAGACCAGCGACGATGCGGCGGTGTGGCGGCTGAACGATCAGCAGGCCCTGGTCGCGACCACGGACTTCTTCATGCCGGTGGTCGACGACCCGTTCGACTTCGGCCGGATCGCCGCGACCAATGCCCTGTCCGACGTCTATGCCATGGGGGCGACGCCGATCTTCGCCCTGGCCCTGGTGGGGATGCCGGTGGCCACCCTGTCGACCGGGACCATCGGCAAAATTCTCGCCGGCGGGGCCAGTGTCTGCGCCGCGGCCGGAATCCCCGTGGCCGGTGGTCACTCGATCGACAGTGTCGAGCCGATCTACGGCCTCGTCGCCCTGGGACTGGTGCATCCGGATCAGGTCCTGACCAATCGCGGGGCCCGGGCCGGCGACGTGCTGATCCTGACCAAGGGACTGGGCGTCGGCATCCTCAGCGCCGCCTTCAAACAGGAAGTGTTGAGCGACGCCGGCTATGCCGCCCTGATCGGTTCGACCACCCGGCTGAACACCCCCGGCGCGAAACTGGCCGGCATGGCCGGGGTCCACGCGGTCACCGACGTCACCGGCTTCGGCCTGCTGGGTCACGGGCTGGAGATGGCGCGCGGCGCAAACCTGACGGTCGAGATCGAGGCCGCCGCCGCCCCGCTGCTGGACGGGGTCGAGACCCTGGCCCGCGACGGCATGCGCACCGGGGCCTCGGGCCGCAACTGGGCCAGCTACGGCGAGGGCGTGGTCCTGCCGGAAGGCTTTGACGCCTGGCGGCGTGACCTGCTGACCGACCCCCAGACCAGCGGCGGTCTGCTGATCGCCGTGGCCGCGGACCGGGCCGGGGCGGTGCTGGATCTGCTGCGGGCCGACGGTTTCGAACGCGCCGCGGTGGTCGGCCGGGTGGTCGCGGGCCCGGCCGTGGTCCGGGTCATCGGCTGAATGATCCGGCGCACCACCGATCTGGGCCCGGCCGCGCGTGAGGCCTTCGACGCCATCATCGATGTGCGCAGCCCGGCCGAGTTCGCCGAGGACCACATCCCCGGGGCCATCAACCTGCCGGTGCTGGACGACGCCCAGCGCGCCATGGTCGGCACCACCTATATCCAGACCTCCAAATTCCTCGCCCGTCGTGCCGGCGCGGCCATGGTCGCCCGCAATATCGCCGACCATCTGGAAGGCGCGCTGGCCGACCGCGACGGCAGTTTCCAGCCCCTGGTCTATTGCTGGCGCGGCGGTCAGCGCTCCGGGGCCATGGTCACGGTGATGGACCAGGTCGGCTGGCCGGTGACCATGCTGGAGGGCGGCTACCAGACCTGGCGGCGACAGGTGGTGGCGGGCCTGTATGACGCGCCCCCGACCCTGCGCATCGTGCTGATCGACGGCCCGACCGGCTGCGGCAAGACCGAGATCCTGAAACGGCTGTCGGCTCACGGCATCCAGACCCTGGACCTCGAGGGCCTGGCCAATCATCGCGGCTCGCTGTTCGGGGCCATGCCGGGCGGCCAGCCGTCGCAAAAGGCGTTCGAGAGCCGGCTGTTCGACGCGATCCAGCGGCTGGACCCGACCCGGCCTGTCGTGGTCGAGGCCGAAAGCAGCCGCGTCGGCGAACGCACCGTGCCGCCCGGCCTGTGGGCGTCCATGGGCACGGCCCGGGTCATCACCCTGTCGGCCCCGCTGGCGGCCCGCGCCCGCCATATCGTCGAGACCTATATCGAGATCGCCGCCGACCCGGACCGTCTTGACCGGGCCTTGAGCCGCCTGCCGCGCCATCACGCGAAGGCGACCATCACCGAGTGGCGGGCCATGGCCACGCGCGGCGAGATCGAGCCCCTGGCGGCCCGGCTGATGGAGGCTCACTACGACCCCGCCTATGCCCGCACCAGCGACCGCCGCGACCGCACCGCCCTGGGCGCGGTGGCCCTGACCACGCTGGACGCGGACGATCAGACGCGGGCGGCGGCGGCGATCGCGGGGATGGTGGGCGAGGAAAGCAGACCGTGAGCCGCCGCTGAAGGCGGTCGATACGAAGGTTCAGGCCTGGACAGGCTTCTCCCAGAACACGGCCTGTCCCGTCGCCGGGTCCAGCGCGTAGCCGGCGAATCCGAGCGAATGGTAGAGGGCTTTTGCCGTATGATTGCCGTCCAGCACCTCGAGGGTCAGCTTGCAGCAGCCCCGCTCAATCGCGATGGCTTCTGCCATGGCCAGCATCCGCCGGGCCAGTCCCAGACCCCGGAAGTCCGCAAGCACGGTGACGTCGTGGATGTTCATCAACGGCTTGCATTTGAAGGTCGAAAACCCCTCGAACATATTGACCAGTCCGGCAGGCACGCCGTCGACGAAGGCCAGGATCGACACGGCGTCCGATCGCGCCGCCAGGGCCGGGACCAGGCCTTCCCGCACGGCTGCGCTCAACGGATGATTTCCGCCCATCGGATCGCGCGCATAGGCGTCCAGCAGGTCTATGATTGCCGTTGCATGGCGGGGGTCGGTGTAGTCGGCCCGGATGACGTCTATGGACATGCGCGTTTCTCCTCCGGCAATCGTAGACGACCTAACGAGGAACGTCCGCAAGGTACAGGACGCGGACCCTGGCCTCAGCCGTTGTGGTTGCGGATCGCCGCTGCGCGGGGGCTAGGAGGACACCGGCGCACCGGCGCAGTCCGGACGGTGCCGGTGCCTGCCAAGGGTGGGAAGCGGACTCTGCTGATCGGTCTCTGATCTGCTAATCCACCCGGGTGGATTGGCCGTCAGGGGTGAGATCAGTCATGTTCCTTAGGCTGTTGAAAGCCGCGCGAAACACCGCCGCATGGCTTACCGCCGTGAGGCATTACGAGGCGCGGGAGCACGACAAGGCCATCCCGCCGCTGATGAAGGTCTATAGGCTGAGAAATCTCCCGGCCCCCAGCACGGACGCGCCTCTTCGTGCAAATCTGCTTCTGGCTACCTTAGCTTACTGGACCGGACAGCCGGAACTGTTGCGGGCTTCTCTCGCGGCTATCGTCGGTCAAGCAAAGGGAGTGCAGAACCGAAACAGTCCCGCGACGTTGGCTTACTCCCTCGCCTATGCTCGATTGCTGGATGAGTTAGCCGTGGATCACGACGGATCGAGATACACTCCCATAGTGGCCTTCACCCCCATGCCGCCGGTCGATCTGGCTGGGGTCAGAAGCGACTTCATCCGCATATTCCCGCTCGAACCTCGTGGGGACGACGTGCCATCCAACGCGGGCTTCAAGGTCGCCTAAGAGTCGAAAGCAGCCAGTCGCCTGAAGGCGAAGAGCGGACGCCTGCAAAGCCCCAATGCGGATCAGGCCAGGTTCAATCCACATTCGACAAAGGCCGGACCCCTTGTCATCCCGGACGCCGCGAATGCGGCGATCCGGGACGGCGCGCTCCCACAGAACCAGACCTCCCGGAAATCGCGGCGCGATTATCCGGGAGACGGGTGCCGCCAGGCGGGATCCTGACCTGTCTCCCGGACAGCGGCTGACGCCGCTTCCGGGAGGATCAATGTCTTTCGGTCCTGCGTCCCGGATCACCGCTGCGCGGTGTCCGGGATGACAACGGCACAATCGCGCGGTCCGAAGGAGGATGACTCTTCCCGCTGCCAGTCCGTGACGACCCGGACACCCTCACGCCCCCCGCGATCCCGCCCCCTTCTCGCGATGCGGACAGCCGGGCCAGCAGCAGGGGCGGCGCTGGCCGGCCTTGAGGTCGGAACCCGCCCGCTCGACATGCTGACGGCGGGTCTCGGGTCGTTTCACCGACTCGATCCAACAGATCCATTCATTGCGCGCCAGCGGGGTGATGTCCTCCCAGGCCGCCCGCGCCGCCGGGTCGGCAACGAGGCGCGCCCGCAGGTCCCCGGGCAGGGCGTGCACGACGCCCGCGCTGATGGACAGTCCGGTCATGGGTGCCGCTTCCTTCGACAATCAGACCCCACCCTGGCGCGAAACCGGCGGGGCGGGAAGTCCGGGCCGGGGCTCAGCCCGCCGCCGCCCGCGGCGCGCTCCACACATCCAGATCCGGCTCCCGCCCGATCAGGGCCAGGCCCGAGGCGATGGATTCGAACTCGCCGCCGGTCTCGATCCGGTCCGGGCCGAAGCGGCGATGGAAGATGTCCCGCACCGCCGGAACGAAGGAGGTGCCGCCGGTCAGGAAGATCCGGTCGATCTGCCCGGCCGCCAGCCCGGACCGGGCGATCGCCTGGTCGACGGCGGCCTCGATGGCCGCCAGCTCGGGCGCGATCCAGCCCTCAAACATGGACCGGCTGACAGGGGCCTCGATCCGGATCGATCCGGCGACGAAGGAAAAGGTCGCCTCCGTGTGCCGCGACAGATCCATCTTCAGCGCCGAAACGGCCCGGTACAGCGCATAGCCGTGGTTGTCGTCGAGGATCTCGATCAACCGGTCCAGCTTTTCGGGCTCGGTCGCCGTGCGGGCCAGGGCGCGGATGTCGCGCATGTCCTTCGACGCTCTCAGCAGCGCCAGCTGATCCCACCGCGCGAAGGCGGCATAGTAGCGCTGCGGGATCGGCAGCGTCTTGCCGAAGGTGCGGTATTCCCCGCCCTTGCCCAGTTCCGGCGATACCAGCTGGTCGATGATCCGGTAGTCGAAGGCGTCGCCCGCCACCCCCACGCCGGACCGGGCCAGGGCCGTCGACCGCAGGCCCCCGGCCGCGCGTTCGAAGCGGACAATGGAGAAGTCGCTGGTCCCGCCGCCGAAGTCGGCGACCAGAACGGTCGCATCGGTCTGCAGGGTCCGGGCGAAGAAGAAGGCCGCCCCGATCGGCTCATAGGCATAGCGGATGTCGGTGAAGCCCAGCCGGGCGAACGCGGCCTCATAGCGGGCCAGGGCCAGGGCCTCGTCCGGCCGGCCGCCGGCGAAGGTCACCGGCCGGCCGACGATCACCCGCGCCGGCAGGTCAGCCATCCCGTCGCCGCCGTGGTCCCGCAGCCGCAGCAGAAAGGCCCCCAGCAGGTCCTCGAACCGGTAGCGCCGGTTGTCGATCACCGTGTCGGTGAAGGCGGCGCTGGCGGCGAAGGTTTTGAACGACTGGACGAACCGGGTCTCCAGCGCGTCCTCGACATAGGCGTCGATCGCCCACGGCCCCGCCTCGACGAGCCGTTCGGGCTCCTGGCCGGCGGTCGCCTGGCGGATCTGGAAGCTCAGCGTCGACCGAAACGCCGTCACCTCGCCCGCCGGGGCCTCGAAACGCAGGACCGCCGCCTCGCCGTCCGGACCGGCGATGGCCACGACGGTGTTGGTGGTGCCGAAATCGATGCCGACCGTGGGCGCGATCGCAGGGGTCATGCACGAATCTCCTGGCGGTGGGGCGGCGTTCCTAGCGCAAAAGCCCGGGCAAGGCTCCCCATCCGTCCGCCGCCAGCGGCCGGTCGCCGTCCGGATGCCGGAAACCGGAGAGAGGCAGGCCCACGAGACGCGAGCGAAGGCTTTGGCGGCCCGCCGGCCTCAGCCCCGGCGCTGTCCGTCCAGCCGGATCAGGGCGTCCGCCGCCTGGATCAGGGCCCGGGCCTCGGCCGCCCGGCCCGCGCTGACCAGCCAGGCGGCGCGGCGGACGGCGCGCGTCACCGCCATATCCGGATCGATCCACGGCGGGTCCTCCGCGTCGGCGGGCGAGGTCGAGACGGGCAGGGGGGCCAGCCCCGGGCCCGGATCGTCGGCCGCGCCGCGCACCGGCTTCAGGTCCAGGGTCTCCGCGATCCGGTTGCGGGTCCAGCCCTCGGCCATCGCCCGTCGCCGCAGATTGGACAGGCCGACGTCGAAACGCCGCGCCACCGACGGGGCCGACTCGCCCGCCACATAGGCGGCCCTGACCCGGGCCCAGGTCTCCGGGCCGCGATATTTGCGCAGACGGTGGTGGTCCATGCCGGCAGGATGCACCCTGTCTGCGTCAGGAACGGGCGCAGGCCGCGCCCCCGGCCGCCGACCGGTCCGCCGTCCCGCTGTCCCGGTTGTCCCGGTTGTCCCGGTCAGGTCTGGCCGGTTTGTCCCGGTTTTGTCTCGGTTCCGTCCCTGTTGTCCGGCCACAACCACGACAGAATTGTCCCGGTTTGTAGGGGGATGTCCCTGACCGGACGGGCCGGACTGTCCGGATCCCGCCCCATGCGACTGGTCGAAATGGTCACGAACTGACCGGTCCCGGTGGCTCAGTGCGCATAGTCCTGGATCGGCCGCACATCCAGCTCGCCGGCCTTGATCGCCCCGATGGCCTGGGCGGCCGCCAGCGCCCCCGCGGCCGTGGTGTAATAGGGGATCTTCATCATCAGGGCGGTGCGGCGCAGGCTGAAGCTGTCCTGCAACGACTGTTTGCCCTCGGTGGTGTTGAACACCAGCTGGACCTCGCCGTTCTTCATCGCATCGACGATATGGGGGCGGCCTTCCAGCACCTTCTTGACGTGCCCGACCTCCAGCCCCTGCTCGACCAGATAGGTATGGGTGCCGCCGGTGGCGAGGATGGAAAAACCCTCGGCGATCAGGGTCTTGACCGCCTCGATGATGAAGGGTTTGTCGGCGTCCTTGACCGAGACGAAGGCGCAGCCGGAGGTGGGCAATGTGGTGCCGCCGCCGATCTGCGACTTGGCGAAGGCGCGGGCGAAGGCGGGGGCCATGTCGGCCTCGCCGTCGCGCTTCCAGTCCAGACCCATGACCTCGCCGGTCGAGCGCATCTCCGGGCCCAGGATGGTGTCGACCCCGGCGAAACGGGCGAACGGGAAGACGGCCTCCTTGACCGCGATATGGTCATAGGGCCGGTCGGTCAGGCCGAAGGATTTCAGCGGCACGCCGGCCATGACCTTGGCGGCGATGGCGGCGACCGGATGGCCGATGGTCTTGGCCACGAAGGGCACGGTGCGGCTGGCGCGCGGATTGACCTCCAGCACGAAGATGCGGGGTTCGGCGCTGTGCGGCTCCTCGATGGCGAACTGCACATTCATCAGACCGCGCACCTTCAGGGCCCGGGCCATGGCCTCGGTCTGGCGCTTCAGCTCGGCGATGATGGCCGGGGTCAGGGAGAAGGGCGGCATCGAACAGGCGCTGTCGCCGGAATGGACCCCGGCCTCCTCGATATGTTCCAGCACCCCGGCGACGAAGACGGTCTCGTCATCACACAGGGCGTCGACATCGACCTCGGTGGCGCGGTTCAGATAGTGGTCGATCAGCACCGGATCGTCGCCCGAGACCCGCATGGCCTCACCGACATAACGGTCCAGCTGTTCGCGGTCATGGACGATGACCATGCCGCGCCCGCCCAGCACATAGGAGGGGCGCAGCACGACCGGATAGCCGACCTCATCGGCCTTCTGCGCGGCCTCCTCGGCGCTGCGGGCCAGGCCGTTGGGCGGCTGCATCAGGCCGATGTCGTTGAGCATCTTCTGGAAGCGCTCGCGGTCCTCGGCCAGGTCGATGGAGTCGACACTGGTGCCCAGGATCGGCACCCCGTCCGCCTGCAATGCATGGGCCAGTTTCAGCGGGGTCTGGCCACCGAACTGCACGACCACCCCGAGCAGGGTGCCGTTGGACCGCTCGACGTCGATCAGCTCCAGCACATCCTCGGCCGTCAGCGGCTCGAAATACAGCCGGTCCGAGGTGTCATAGTCGGTCGAGACGGTCTCGGGATTGCAGTTGACCATGATGCTTTCGACGCCGATGTCGGCGAAGGCAAAGGCCGCGTGGCAGCAGCAGTAATCGAACTCGATGCCCTGCCCGATCCGGTTCGGCCCGCCACCCAGAATAATCGCCTTTTTTCTGTCGGTTGGCGCGGATTCGCACTGCGGCACCTGGCCCAGGGCCCCGGTCTCATAGGTCGAATACATGTAGGCGGTGGCCGAGGCGAACTCGGCGGCGCAGGTGTCGATCCGCTTGAACACGGGGCGGACGTTGAGGCCGCGACGGGCCTTGCGGACCCAGGCCTCGGTCGTGCCGGTCAGCTGGGCCAGGCGGGCGTCGGAGAAGCCCTTGGCCTTCAGGCGACGGAAGTCGGTGTCGACCGTCGGCAGGCCCTGGACGCGGACGTGGCCCTCGGTGCGCACGATGTCGGCGATCTGCCTCAGGAACCACGGCTCATACGAACAGGCGGCGTGGATCTCCTCGACCGACAGGCCGTGGCGGAAGGCCTGGGCGATGACCAGGATCCGGTCCGGCGTCGGCTGGCCCAGGGCCCGGACCACGGCGGCGCGGGCCCCCGCGTCGTCCTCGGCCCCGACGACGCCGTCGATCTCGATCTCGTTGAAACCGGTCAGCCCGGTCTCGAGCCCGCGCAGGGCTTTCTGCATCGACTCCTGGAAGGTCCGGCCGATGGCCATGACCTCGCCGACCGACTTCATCGAGGTCGACAGGGTCGCCTCGGCCCCCGGGTATTTCTCGAAGGCGAAGCGCGGGATCTTGGTCACGACATAGTCGATCGACGGCTCGAACGAGGCCGGCGTCACCTTGGTGATGTCGTTGGTCAGCTCATCCAGGGTGTAGCCGACGGCCAGGCGGGCGGCGACCTTGGCGATCGGGAAGCCGGTGGCCTTGGAGGCCAGGGCGGATGACCGCGACACGCGCGGATTCATCTCGATCACCACCATCCGGCCGTCGGCCGGGTTGATGGCCCACTGCACGTTCGAACCGCCGGTCTCGACGCCGATCTCGCGCAGCACATTGATCGAGCCCGTGCGCATCCGCTGATATTCCTTGTCGGTCAGCGTCAGGGCGGGGGCGACGGTGATGGAGTCGCCGGTGTGGACCCCCATCGGATCGATATTCTCGATCGAGCAGATGATGATGCAGTTGTCCGCCGTGTCGCGGACCACCTCCATCTCGTACTCCTTCCAGCCCAGCACCGACTCCTCGACCAGCACCTCGGTGGTCGGCGACAGGTCGAGGCCGTGGGCTACGATCTCGTAATATTCCTCGATATTGTAGGCGATGCCGCCACCGGTTCCGGCCAGGGTGAAGCTGGGGCGGACGATGGCCGGCAGGCCGACGAAGGCCAGGGCGTCATCCGCCTCGGCGATGGTGTGGATGGCCTTGGAGCGGGGCGATTCCAGCCCCAGCTTGTCCATGGCATTGCGGAATTTCTGCCGATCCTCGGCCTTGTCGATGACATCGGCTTTCGCGCCGATCATCTCGACGCCCCATTTTTTCAGCGCGCCCGAGGCGTCCAGCGCCAGGGCGGTGTTCAGCGCCGTCTGGCCGCCCATGGTCGGCAGCAGGGCGTCGGGCCGCTCTTTCGCGATGATCCGCTCGACGAACTCCGGGGTGATCGGCTCGATATAGGTAGCGTCGGCCACCTCCGGGTCGGTCATGATGGTGGCGGGGTTCGAATTGACCAGAATGACCCGGTATCCCTCCGCCTTCAGCGCCTTGCAGGCCTGAACCCCCGAATAATCGAACTCGCACGCCTGCCCGATCACGATCGGCCCCGCGCCGATAATCAGTATGGATTTCAAGTCTGTACGTTTGGGCATGGGCCTGAGGCTCTTCTTCTTGGGTCTTCAGTTCGTCACGACCGCGCACTCCCAGCCGTCATAGTCCAGCTGGAAGGCCGCGGCCCAGGATTGCATCATGGAGGAAACGGGCGCGAACGAGGCCTCGTCCACCGCCATCGTGGTCTCGAGAATGGTGCAGTCGTCCTCGCCCCGGGTCAGGAAGCCGGCGCGTCGCGCCACCTCGTTCAGGTCGTCGTGGTCACCCTCGCCATAGAAATAGAACAGCGTATGCCGCGGCGTGACGCCCGAATCCCCATGCGACGCGAGCGAGGCGCGGATCATCGCATCCCGGTCTTCGTGGCTGGTCAGGGCGTCGGACAGGGCCTCGGATCCTCGCGCGCGGACGTCCGACGGCGCGCGGCGCGCGCCGTTGGCGTACTGGTTGTCGGTTAAGCGGTCCGTTTAGAGACGTGGTCGCCGCGCGACAAGCGCTTATCGGTCCGTGCGCGCATCGATCCACGCCGGAAGAGCGGCGATGGTGTCCAGCAGGGCGAAGCGCGGATGGTTCTCGGGCGCGTCGGCCAACTCGTGGGCCCAGGTGACGTGATACGGAATATGCACGGCGAAGGCTCCGGCCTCGAGCGCCGGCAGGACGTCGGACTTCATCGAATTGCCGGCCATCACCGCCTGGCCCGCCCCGGTGCCGTGGCGGGTGAAGGCGCGATCATAGGTGAGGCGATCCTTTTCCGAGACGATCTCGACCCCGCTGAACAGTTCGCCCAGGCCCGAGGCGGCCAGCTTGCGCTCCTGGTCCATCAGGTCGCCCTTGGTGATCAGCACCAGCCGGTAGCGCTCGGCCAGGCCGGCCAGGGTCTCGGCCACCCCGGGCAGGGTCTCGACCGGATGGGCCAGCATCTCGCGTCCGGCGGCCAGGATTTCACGCAGGGCGCGCGGCGGCGGATCGCCGTCGCACAGCTCCATCGCCGTCTCGATCATCGACAGGGTGAAGCCCTTCACCCCGTAGCCGTAGAGCCGCAGGTTGCGGCGCTCGACCTCGGCCAGACGCGCGGCGATCGCGTCATTGTCGTGGTCGGTCAGCAGGTCGAGAAACCGCGCCTGGGTCAGGCGGAAGATGGTCTCGTTGTGCCAGAGGGTGTCGTCGGCATCGAGGCCGACCGTGGTTATGGTCATCACGCGGATCCTTTGCTGGCCGTCCCTGACCGGAAACCGGGGTCAGGGTCAATCAGCCGCATCGGGATCGCCACCGGCGGGCCCGCACCGGTGTATCGTCAGGTCACGCTCGGGGAGAACGCAATGACCGGTGAATCGGCAGTGGTGGTCGGTGTGTCCGGCGGGGTCGGCGGCGCTGTGGCGTCCCGGCTTCGCGAGTCGGGACGATTCGAGGTCGTTCACGGATTCAGCCGCACCGGCGCGGGCGCGGCCGGTCTGGATCTGGAAGATGAGGACTCCATCGCGCGGGCGGCGGCGTTGGTGCGGGCCGGCCCGGCCCCGACCCTGGTCTTTGTGGCCACGGGGGTGCTGCATCACGGCCATGCGCCCGAACGCAGCTGGCGATCGCTGGAGCCGGATCATCTGATGCGGGACTACCGTATCAATGCGATCGGCCCGGCGCTGGTCGCCAGGCATTTCCTGCCCTTGCTGCCGAAGGACCGCCGGGCGGTCTTTGCGGCCCTGTCGGCCCGGGTCGGCTCGATCGGGGACAACCGGCTGGGCGGCTGGCACAGCTACCGAGCGTCGAAGGCCGCCCTGAACATGATCCTGCGCAACCTGGCGATCGAGCTGGGGCGCAGCCATCCGTTGGCCGTCGTCGCCGGCCTGCATCCGGGCACGGTCGACACGGCTCTCAGCGCGCCGTTCCAGGGTGGGGTGGCACCGGACAAATTGTTCACGCCGGACGAGTCCGCCGACTGCCTGTTGCGGGTGATCGCAGACCTTGCGCCGGCCGACAGTGGCGGTGTCTTTGCCTGGGACGGCGCGCGGATCGTGCCGTGAACGGTGACGCCCGGTGCCCCCCCCCGGCGCGCGGCGTTTTGCGAAGGGGGAACTGTCGGGCCAGGGTCGGGACGGGGACGGTCCGGTATTTCGCGCATTTGAACCGGAGCCAGGTGGCGCTGGGCTCGAACAAGCGAATGACCAAGGCCAAACTGCTGACCGGCTATCGCGAGATGGTGCTGCTTGAGGGCGTGGCCAGGCTGGAGGGGGGCTTTTCCGCATCAAGAGCCGCCGTCAGCGCCGGTCGGGACTGTCGCTGGAAAACCCTCTCATCTTCTACGCCCGATACGCCGGGCACCAGATGCGCGCGGTGACGGGCATCGGCTGGACCTACTGGCGGCTCCGGCGTTTCGCCCAGAAGGTCTGAAGGACCCGGACCGCTACGCCTATGCGATGTTGCGATTACCCCGGTCGGTGAGGAGAACGCGCCGCTGGCGAGCATGGCCGAGACCCGCGGCAGCCGATCCATTGAGGACCGTCGCCGTCGCAAGGCCCTCTCTTCGACGGCCCCGTCCGGGGCGGCCACGAGCGCCGGCCGGGTCCCGGAATCCACCGCCTCCTGACCGGTATTCTTGCCGGTCGTCGCTGAGCGGCGTGCGGCGACAAGCTTAACCATTACAATCTCCGGCATCGGGCGTTCTGGCGGCGGGAAGCTTGGTGAGGGGCCGTAGTGGCGGGCTTTTGCTGATGGTAAAGTCGCATTGACCGTGTCTGTTGGTGATCTCTTGGTAAATGGCGCGCATCGTCCATAGGTAGTATTGCGTGGTCCCAACACAGGAGGTCGTCATGGCCTATTCCTCGGGGGCCGGACCGAGAGAACCGGCCAAGGTTTTGTTCGACGCGTCCCAATCGGCCAAGGGGCTGCCCGCCCGTCATGCCTATGGCTCCGCCTGCGAGAGCCTGACCTTTCCCTTCGTCACCCAGGCGCGACGCGAACTGTCGGTCACCCTGGCGGTGCAGCCGGTCTATGATCTGGAACAGTTCGCGCCGGTCGGCCGCCGGCTCAGACGCATCGTGCGTCACCGCGGCGGCGAGGCGGCGCTGGTGGCCATGGGCAACCGGACCCTGGAGGCGGCCGATCTGAAGCGGATCGACCTGCAGACCATGGGCCACGGACTGGAACTGCTGCATCCGACGATCGACGAGACCGTTGTCCTGCCCGCCTTCTGGCGCACGGTGGCCACCACCCAGGGGCGGTTTGCCCTGGCCTATGCCGGCCTCCCGTTCGACGGGCGACGCGGAACCCTGCTGATCGAGGTGATGGGCGGACCCGAGACGGCCGCGCCGGAAGCCCTGGCCGAGACCATCGCCCATTTCGAGACCCAGAGGCTGGGCGTCGTCCTGCATATGGCCCCGGATATCGATCTGGCCCGCCGCCTGGCCGAGGCCCGGGCCGGCTGTCTGGCGATCGATTTCGCCGGCGTTGACCATGACAGCAGTCGCTCCTGGGCGGCGGCCGAGGCCCTGATCACCATGGCCCGGGAAGCCGCGCCGCGCCTGCTGCTGCTGAATCTTCGACCCGAATGGGCCCGGGCGGCGGTCGCCGTCGGAGCGACCCATGCCGTCTTTGCCCAGATGACTGCCCGGACCGTCTGACCCGTTGACGCGGCCGGTTCGGGCGGGCCTTGTGGGGTATGAAGACAACCCTTCCTGCCCATTTCTATGGTGATCCGGACGCCTGGGCGCGCGAGCGCAAGGAGGTGTTCGGGCGTGCCTGGCTGTTCATCGGCCACGAGGCCGAGGCGGCGGCCCCCGGCGACTGGATCGCCGGTGACGTTGCCGGCTATCGGCTGCTGGCGGTTCGGGGCAGGGATGGGGTCCTGAGGGCGTTCCACAATGTCTGTCGCCATCGGGCCGGACCGCTGGTCTCGGGCACACGCGGGCATTGCGACGGTGAACTGGTCTGCGGCTATCATGGCTGGCGCTATGCGCTGGACGGGCGGCTGCGGGCGGCCACGGGTTTCGGCACCGCCGAAGGCTTTGATCCCCGGGACTTCGGACTGTTCGCCCTGCGGCTGGAGATCTGGCGTGGACTGGTCTTCGTGGTTCTGGACCCGGAGGCCGCCCCCCTGGCGGAGTTCGTCGCCCCGCTGGAGCGGTTGCTGACGGCTCGAGGGCTCGACATCAGCCCGCCCCTGTTGCGGCGGACCCACGACCTCGCCTGTGACTGGAAGGTCTATGCCGAGAACTATCTCGAAGGCTATCACATCGACGCCGTCCATCCCCTGCTGGCCGAGGAACTGGGCCCGCGGGCCGACTACCGCATCAGCATCGACGGTGATCTGGTGGTGCAGCAGGCCGTTGGCGTCAACGACGGGCCACAGGCGGGGGTCTGGGGCTGGCTGTGGCCCAATCTCGGAATCAACGTCTATCGCGACAGTGCCATGATCGAGCGGATCACCCCGACCGGGCCGGGTCGGGTCCGGCTCGACTATCTGTTTCTCGGCGACAATGGACCCGAGGCCCTGACCGAGATCCTGGCGGCCTCGGATCGCCTGACGGCCGAGGACGCCGCCATCTGCGAGGCGGTGCAGGCCAATCTCTCGGCGGGGCAATACGATCGGGGCGTGCTAAGCGGACAACACGAGCGCGCCGTCGGGTGGTTCCAGGACCGGATCGCGGCGCTGCATCCAACGCCCTGACGAGCGCACCGCCGGGAAGGCGTGCATGCTCAACGCAAGCTGGGCTGGCCCCCGGGTTCAAGGATCGGCTGATCCGGAGGCGCTTCCTCCACGGCAGGGCGGCCTCCGGCGTGGGGGTGCCGTGCAATCTG
The DNA here is from genome assembly GCF_029945885.1 of Brevundimonas sp. Classification (GTDB taxonomy): domain Bacteria; phylum Pseudomonadota; class Alphaproteobacteria; order Caulobacterales; family Caulobacteraceae; genus Brevundimonas. The sequence continues at coordinate 227,420 of NZ_JAQSDK010000037.1, read as the reverse complement.
CAGGCAGGCCGCTATGATCGCGGCGGGCTGAGTCCGCGGCATGAGGCGGCGGTGGTCTGGTTTCAGGCACGGCTGGAGAAGGTGCATCCATGACGACCCCGACCCCGACCGTATCCGCCCGCCAGCTGGGCTGGGGCCTGGCTGCCCTGGTGGTGGCCGGCAATATGATCGGCTCGGGCCTGTATCTGCTGCCCGCCACCCTGGCCCCGACCGGCAGCTCCAGCATCGTCGGCTGGGTCGTAGCGGCGGCGGGTGCCTTGGTCCTGGCCATGGTCTTCGCGGCCCTTGGCCGGCTGCAGCCGGACGCCGACGGTCTGTCCGGTTTCGCCGAGCGTGGCCTGGGCCGGTTTTTCGCCTTCCAGACGGCCCTGGCCTTTTGGACGGCCTGCCTGGTCGGCAATGTCGCCATCGCCGTCGCCGCGACCGGCTACCTCGGCTATTTCTTTCCGGTGCTGGCGACCCCGGTCGGGGCAGTCTTCAGCAATCTGGCCCTGATCTGGCTGACGACAGTGGCCTATATCATCGGCGCGCGCACGGCCGCCCGCTTCGCCGCCCTGGCCCTGATCATTGGTCTGGCCCCGATCGTTGTCGCCGTGGTGGCGGGAGCCATCGCCTTTGACCCGGCCACCTTCGCCAACTCTTGGAGCCCGTCGGGCGCGCCCCTGGCCCGCAGCGTTCCGGCCTCTCTGGCCATCATTTTCTGGGCCTTCATCGGCATTGAGAGCGCCGCCGCCCTGTCGGCGCGGGTCAAGGACCCGGTACGCGACGTGGGCCGGGCGACCATCGCCGGCGTTCTGCTGGCCGCGGGGGTCTATATCGCCGCCTCGGTGGCGGTGTTCGGGGTTATTCCGGCCGGAGTCCTGGCCCAGTCATCCAGCCCCTATGCCGATCTGATCGCCCGGGTGTTCGGGGCCTCGATCGGCGGGGTGGCGGCGGTCGCCATGGTGATCAAGGCCATGGGCACGCTCAGCGGCTGGGTCATGCTGGGGGGCGAGACGGCGCGGGCCGCCGCCAAACAGGGGTTCCTGCCGTCCGGCTTCGGCCACGGGGACCGGACGCCCATCGCCAATCCGCTGCTGGGCGGGGCGGTCATGTCGGTGGTGGCGGTGATCTCGAACCAGCCGACCCTGGGCGGACAGTTCGGGGCCCTGGTCGGCCTGACCTCGGTGCTCAGCCTCGCCATCTACGGCGTCTGCGCCGTGGCCCTGTTTCGCCTCGCGGGTCGCCCGCGCGACCGTGTGGTGGCCATCCTGGGTCTGGCCTTCAGCGTGGCCGCGGTCGCGGCGGCGGCTCCGGGCTATATCCTGCCGACCCTGGCCTTCTTCGCCCTGACCAGCCTGGCCTGGCTTCGGGTCCGCCGGAACCGGCGGGATCCGATGCCTGAGGCCGGCGGAACCGGGCGGGGCTGAAGTCGGACGTTGACCGCGCCGCCCGGCATCTTTAGTCACGCCGCCGTTTGCCCGCCCGGATTCGGTGTAAGGAACACGCCATGACCCAGATTCTTCCAGGCGCTACCGGCGTCCTCGTCCTCGCCGATGGCACGGTCCTGCAGGGGATCGGCGTCGGCGCGACCGGCACGGCCCTGGGCGAGGTGGTCTTCAACACCGCGATGACCGGCTATCAGGAGATCCTGACCGATCCGTCCTACATGAGTCAGATCCTGGCCTTCACCTTCCCCCACGTCGGCAATACCGGGGTGAACCTCGAGGATGTCGAGCAGATCGGCGGCAGTTCGGAAACCGCGGCCCGCGGTGCGGTCTTCCGCGACCTGCCGACGGATCCGGCCAACTGGCGCGCCGACGCGGACCTCGACGGCTGGATGAAGCGGCGCGGTGTGGTCGGGCTGTCGGGCGTCGACACCCGGGCTCTGACCGCGCGCATCCGCGACGGCGGTGCCCCCCATGCGGTGATCGCCCATGATCCGGAAGGCAATTTCGATCTCGAGGCCCTGGTGGCCGAGGCGAAGGCCTGGACGGGTCTTGTCGGTCTCGACCTGGCCAAGGACGCCTCGACCCTGCAGTCGTTCGACTGGGACGAGGGCCTGTGGGACTGGCCCGAGGGCTATCCCCGCGTCGACGCTGCCGGCAAGTCGGTGGTGGTCATCGACTATGGGGTCAAGCGCAACATCCTGCGGGCCCTGGCCTCGACCGGGGCGAAGATCACCGTGGTCCCGGCCACGACTTCGGCCGAAGAGATTCTGGCGCGTAATCCCGACGGCATTGTCCTGTCGAACGGTCCGGGCGATCCGGCCGCGACCGGCGTCTATGCTGTGCCCGAGATTCGGAAGCTGGTCGACAGCGGCAAGCCGGTGTTCGGTATCTGTCTCGGCCACCAGATGCTGGCCCTGGCCCTGGGGGCCAGGACCATCAAGATGGACCAGGGCCACCACGGAGCCAATCACCCGGTCAAGGACCTGACCACGGGCAAGGTCGAGATCGTGTCAATGAACCACGGCTTCACCGTCGATCGCGACAGCCTGCCGGACGCGGTGGTCGAGACCCACGTCAGCCTGTTCGATGGCACCAACTGCGGCATTGCCCTTAAGGACCGGCCGGTGTTCAGCGTGCAGCACCACCCCGAGGCCTCGCCGGGCCCGACCGACAGCCTGTATCTGTTCGACCGCTTCCGCGATCTGATGGGCCCTCGCAGCTAGACGAATGTGCGCCGGCGGGTCACCCTCCGGCTTTGATCCGATGGATGCGGAGGGACCGTGATGGCCCGGGCGTTGATCCTGTTCTGTCTGCTGCTGACGACGACGGGCTGCGTCGCCGGAGCCCGATCCAGCTTTGGCACCGAAGACCGCCTCAGCGCGGCCCCGATGGGCGTGGTTGCGCCGGGCCATCAACCCTATCGCTTCTATCTCGATGACCCCGCCCAGGTTGAGGTGTTCGAGGCGCGGCTGAACGCCGGCATGCCGATCGGGCCCGACGGACACCGCGACCTGGTGGCCCTGTCGGGCGGCGGGTCCAACGGGGCCTTCGCGGCCGGGCTGATGACCGGCTGGACCGCCTCGGGTTCCCGCCCGGACATGGAGGTAGTGACCGGAGTCTCGACCGGGGCCCTGGCCGCCTCCTTCGTCTTTCTCGGCCCGGACTGGGACGACGAACTGACCGAGGCCTATATCGGCGGCGCGGCCAGCCAGTTGCTGCAGTCCCAGGGTCTTGGGGCCTTCTTCGGATCTGGCATCTACAAGGGCGAGCCGCTGCGCGCCCTGATCGACCACTATATCGATGGCCGGGTGCTGCAGGCTGTGGCGGCCGAGGCGGCCACCGGCCGGATACTGCTGGTCGCGACGACCGATCTCGACTCCCAGCGTGGCGTGGTCTGGGACATGGGGGCGATCGCCAGTCAGGGCGGGCCCGAGGCCCTGGCCCTGTTCCGGCTCGTGCTGGTCGCCTCGGCCAGCGTGCCGGGGGCCTTTCCGCCGGTATTGATCCCGTCAGAGGGCGGCGGTCACCATTTCGAGGAAATGCACGTCGACGGCGGTGTGGCCACGCCCTTCCTCGCCCTGCCTGAAACCTTCTGGTCTTTCGAGGACGACAGGGGGGAGCTGAGGGGCGGCCGCATCCATGTGATCGTCAACGGGCGTACCGGGGCCGGCTTCAAGATCACCCGCGACAGCCTGGGCACGGTATTGTCGCGCAGCCTCGACATTATGATGCGGACCTCCATTGCCAGCACCCTGGCCGGCAACCGGGCCTTTGCCGAGCGCAACGGGCTGGAATTCCACTATGCCGCCCTGCCGGATGACAGCGTCGCCGATCCGCTGGATTTCAGCATCGAGGCGATGCAGGGCGTCTATGACGTCGGCCGGGCCGGAGCCCTCGACGGATCGATCTGGCGCTAGGGTCGCGCCGGTTTTTCAGGGCAGGGGGGCGAAGCTGCGGTTCTCGCGGCGCAATTCACCGGCCTTGCGGATCGCCAGCGGAGCAGCAGCGAACCAGTAGAGGGCGTCGTCCTCTCGGTGGGCCAGGCGGCGCTCGTGGGCCCGCATCCGTCGCGCGGCGGCATTGTCGAGCAGACGGGCGTGCAGGGCGCGGGGCGTGATCGGGGCGACGGCGGGGGAACCGGGAACGGCGACAGCATCGGGGCCGGTGGGCTCCACCGCCGGACGGGCGATGGCGATGAACATGGCGGTCGGATCTTTCTGGCTGGCGCGCCCGGCGTCTTCGCGCTGGCGTCACCGGGACCCGCCGCCTTCTGGCGCGGAACATCTGTTTAATCCACAGCGGTGTGAATCGTTCCCTGTATGATAAAAAAATACGCTATAAATCAGGCGGTTACAGACACGATCCGGACAAGATGGTTAGCGAAACCTTAATGCGGGAGTGCCTGCCGCCGCCGCCGTTTCCGCGCTATAGAGGCGCGGTGCGTTTTGATGACCGTTTCCTTGAAGAACTGAAGGCCCGCCTTCGACCGTCCGATGTCATCGGGCGGTCGGTGAAGCTCAAGCGCCAGGGGCGTGAATTCGTCGGCCTGTCGCCCTTTACCAAGGAGAAGTCACCGTCGTTTTTCGTCAATGACGACAAGGGCTTCTTCCACGACTTCTCGTCGGGCAAGCATGGCGACGTGATCAGCTTTCTGCAGGAGACTGAACGGCTCAGCTTTCCCGAGGCGGTCGAGCGACTGGCCGCCGAGGCCGGGATGCAGATGCCGGCCGAGGACCCGCAGGCGGCCGAGCGCGAGCAGCGCCGCCAGGGCCTGACCGACTGGATGGACCTGGCCCAAAAATGGTTCGCCGCCAACCTGCGCCGCTCGGCCGGCAAGGCGGCGCGCGAGGTGCTGGAGAAACGCGGTCTGCCCGAGGACCAGTGGGAACGGTTCGGGCTGGGCTATGCGCCGGAAACCCGGGGCGGGCTCAAGGACGCCCTGGTTCAGCGCGGGGCGCGACCGGCCGAACTGGTCGAGGCCGGGTTGCTGATCGCGCCCGAGGGCGGCGGCCAGCCCTATGACCGGTTCCGCGACCGGCTGATGTTCCCGATCCTCGATGCGCGCGGCCGGATTGTCAGCTTCGGCGGGCGGGCGATGAACCCCGATGACCGGGCCAAATATCTGAACGGGCCCGAGAGCCCGCTGTTTCACAAGGGCTCGACCCTGTACGGCCTGCCCGAGGCGCGCCGCATCCTCGGGGCCGAGAGCCGGTCCGACCGGGCGATCGTGGTGGTCGAGGGCTATATGGATGTGATCGCCTGCCAGCGGGCTGGCATCCCGGCCGTGGCTCCGATGGGCACAGCCCTGACCGAGGAGCAGATGGCCGTGCTGTGGCGGGTCTCGTCCGAGCCGGTGCTGTGTTTCGACGGGGACGGGGCCGGTCAGCGCGCTGCCTACCGGTCCATCGAGCGGGCCCTGCCCCTGCTGAAGTCGGGACGGTCGTTCCGCTTCGCCCTGCTGGAAGGCGGACAGGACCCCGACGACATCCTGCGCGAGAAGGGGGCTCCGGCCCTGCGTCAGGCGCTGGACGATACCCGGCCCTTCGCGGAGGTTCTGTTCAAGCGCGAGGTCGAAGTCGAGGCCCTCGATACGCCCGAGCGCCGCGCCGGCATGAAGGGGCGTCTGCGCCAAGCCGCCGCGGCCATTCAGGACAAGGACCTGGCCGAACAGTATCGCCGCGAACTGTTCGACCGTTTCGATGCCCTGTTTCCGGCTCGGTCCCAGGCCTCGCCGTCGCGGGGCCAGTCGGTCGGCGGGCGCTGGAAGCCGGGGCCCCCGCCCAAGCTGGGCCAGACCGCCGAGGGGGCCCAGGCCATGCATTCCCTGTCGCGGTCGATCGAACCGGTCGCCGCCGCCCTGGCCCACGGAGCCATCGATGACCCCGAGCGGATGGACGATTATCTGGAGGCGATCTCGGCCCACGGCTTCGGCGAACCGGCCCTTGACGGCCTGGCCCAGGCGCTGGTCCGGCTGCGGTTTGCCCATCAGGAAAACGGTCAAACCCTTGACAGTGCGGCCGTGCGACGCCATCTGGCCAACTCGGGTCACGATGCTTTAGTGCGCGAGGTCGAGAAGGCGGCGGCAAAGTCCGGCGCGCCTTTCCTGGCCGCGAATGCGCCCCTCGCCGAAGCACGGACCCGGTGGTCGCAGGCGTTCGACGCTCTGACCCGCGTAGCGGCGTTGGAGGACGCCTTGGTTTCGGCACGTGCTGTGCCGGGACAGGATGAGGCTTTCCGCCGGCTAAAGGCCGAGCGCGATGCTTTGCGCCGTGCGATCAAAGCCGGGACGATATGGGAAGACGACGCGGGTTCGTAACCAACGAACTCGTGACGCGTTGTATTTTTGCCGACGGGATTGATCACCCCGACCGGCGCGGAGACAGAACTAAATGACTGCTCAGACCGAGACGCAGGAAACCGAAGCCGCCACCGACGGGCCGCTGCTCGATCTGACTGACGCCGGCGTCAAGAAATTCATCAAACAGGCCAAGACCAAGGGCTATGTGACGATGGAGGAGCTGAACAAGGTCCTCCCGTCCGATGAGGTGACCCCCGACGCGATCGAGGACACCCTGGCCATGCTGTCGGAGATGGGCGTCAACGTCGTCGAGGCAGAAGAAGACGCCGCCGAGCCGCAGAGCACCGACGTCGCCGCCGCCGCCGGCACCGCCGTCGCCGAGGCCCCTGCCAAGTCCGCCTATGACCGCACCGACGATCCCGTGCGGATGTATCTGCGCGAGATGGGGTCGGTGGAGCTGCTGAGCCGCGAGGGCGAGATCGCGATCGCCAAGCGGATCGAGGCCGGGCGCGACGCGATGATCTCGGGCCTGTGCGAGAGCGCCCTGACGTTCGAGGCCATCATGGTCTGGCGCGACGAGCTGGCCAACAACCGCATCCTGCTGCGCGAGGTCATCGACCTCGACGCCACCTATGGCGTGATCAACCCCTCGTCCCTGCCCGGCGCGGCCCAGCCCGAGCCGGAAGAGAAGCCCGAGGCCGAAAAGGCCGAGGGTGAGGCTGAAAAGCCCGAGAGCGATGACGACGACGACGACGATTTCGACGACGGCGGCGGCCTGTCGATCTCGGCGCTCGAGGCCGAACTGCGCGACGGGGTCATGGAGGTCCTCGACGCCGTGGCCGGCGATTTCGGCGGCTTCCGCAAGCTGCAGGACAAGCTGGTCGAGGCCCGCCTCAAGGGCGAGATGCTCTCGGCCAAGGACCAGAAGGCCTATGTCGGCCTGACCAAGGCCATCTCCGATCGTCTGAAGACGATGAAGCTGAACAACAACCGCATCGAGGCCCTGGTCGAGCAGCTGTATGCGATCAACAAGCGGCTGATGGGGCTGGAAGGCCGGCTGCTGCGCCTGGCCGACGGCTACGGCATCTCGCGCCCGGAATTCCTCAAGGCCTATTTCGGGGCCGAGCTGGACCCCAACTGGACCGAAAACGTGCGCGACATGGGCGTGCGCTGGACCAAGTTCGCGGACAAGGAAGTGGCCCAGATCGCCCGCATCCGCGGCGACATCGCCGCCGTGGCCAGCGAGGCCGGCCTGCCGATCGACGACTACCGCCGCATCGTCCAGACCGTGCAGAAGGGCGAGCGCGAGGCCCGTCAGGCCAAGAAGGAAATGGTCGAGGCCAACCTGCGCCTGGTCATCTCCATCGCCAAGAAATACACCAATCGCGGCCTGCAGTTCCTGGACCTGATCCAGGAAGGCAACATCGGCCTGATGAAGGCGGTCGACAAGTTCGAATACCGCCGCGGCTACAAATTCAGCACCTACGCCACCTGGTGGATCCGTCAGGCCATCACCCGCTCGATCGCCGACCAGGCGCGGACCATCCGCATCCCGGTGCATATGATCGAGACGATCAACAAGATCGTCCGCACCAGCCGCCAGATGCTGCACGAGATCGGCCGCGAGCCGACCCCGGAAGAGCTGTCGGAAAAACTGGCCATGCCGCTGGAGAAGGTGCGCAAGGTCCTGAAGATCGCCAAGGAGCCGATCAGCCTCGAGACCCCGATCGGCGACGAGGAGGACAGCCACCTGGGCGACTTCATCGAGGACAAGAACGCCATCCTGCCGATCGACGCGGCCATCCAGTCCAACCTGCGCGAGACCACGACCCGCGTGCTCGCGTCGCTGACGCCGCGCGAGGAACGGGTCCTGCGCATGCGGTTCGGCATCGGCATGAACACCGACCACACCCTGGAAGAGGTCGGCCAGCAGTTCTCGGTCACCCGCGAACGCATCCGCCAGATCGAGGCCAAGGCCCTGCGCAAGCTGAAGCATCCGAGCCGGAGCCGGAAGCTGCGGTCGTTCCTGGATTCGTAGGCGGTAGGGAGTAGGGCTTAGGGCTTGGGGCGATGGTCCCTTGTCATCCCGGCCGACGCGAAGCGGAGAGCCGGGACGGGACAGTCCCCCCACCCCTCTCCCGGAAGCCGCGCAGCGGGTGTCCGGGAGACAGGCAGGGCGGCCCTCAGTTCTTTTGATTTCCAGCGTTGTGCGGGCGGCCACCCTGCTCCCGGCTCAGCCCTGCGGGCTGTCCGGGAGGGTCAGGGAGCGTCTCGACGCGTCCCGGATAGCGCCTGCGGCGCTTCCGGGATGACAAGGACCGGCGCTCGCTGTTGAGGATTGTCCTCCCTCGCCCTGTACCGCCTGAGTCCCGGATCGTACCGGTCCCGGCGTGACAAACCGGGCCAGACCGGGACAGATGCGACCGTTGCCGACGTGGGCGGATGGCATCCTGCGCGCATGACCCAGGACACGGTTCGCACCCGCAGAAACTTCCCGGCCGAGACCTGGGCGGTCGTGCGCGACGCCTATCTGGGCGGGGAGACCGCCGAGTCGATCGGCCGGCGCCTGAATATGTCGGTCAATACGATCCGCAAACGCGCCAGCCGCTGCGGCTGGACCCACGCCGCCCACGCCAAAGCCATTCAGCGCGCCTGTGAAGAGGGCCCCACGGCCCCGATCGACCTGGCCCGGGCCCGGGACGCCGCCGTCGCCCATGCCGCCGCCCTGCTGGGCGAGGGCCGCGCCCTGGAGGCCAGCGCCATCCTGAGAGCCGCCGAGGCCCTGGGGCGGGCCGGCGGGGGCGAGGCCGGCGGGCTCACGCCCGGGGCCGACACGCCGGAGGCGGACGCGGACGCGGAAGAGGTGCTGCGGCAGATATCCGACCACATCGATCAGATCGCCATCGAACGCGCCGGCCAGCTGGCGCTGGACCTGCTGACCGACGAGGGCCCGCCCCGGGCCGTCTACAGCGCCTTCGCCTTCCGCTGGCGGGCGCGGGTGCTGGGCCCGGCGGTGGCCCTGGCCGACTATGCCCGGGGCCTCCAGGGCGGCTGGGCCAGCCGCTACTGGGACGCCGAAGGCCGGTTGATCCCCCAGGACCCGGTGCCGCCGGCCCCCGACCCGCGGATGGTGCGCCAGCATCTGCGGCTGTGCCGGGGGGTGGCGGGGGACGATGAGGGGGGCGGGGACTGGGAATGGCCGCCGCGGGACTGGGAGGCGGAGGGGGAAGGGGAGGAGTCACCGGGCTGACCCGGGGGCGGGGCGAGCCGGGGTGCGCTGGAGCCGAAGGCGCGGGGGCGGGCGCAGGGGGCACCCTGCGCCGGCAGCGGTCATCGGCATGGCCGCCGATGTCAGACATGCGGCCTGCCGTTTCCCTGCGGATCGAGGGTCCGGCGGGCGCGGCCGCTTGACCCGCCAGGGAGTCCGGGGCGAAGAAGCGTTCGGCACGGGGCATCGGGCGAACGCTTGTCGCCGACCACACCGTCCGGGGGAGATTGCCAGGTGAAACAGGTCTTGTTGATCGTCGCGGCGGTGCTGGCCGTGACGGCTTGCGCGTCCGTCCCGGCCCCTGCGCCGGCACCCGGGCCAGAGGCCCGCCCCTATCAGGAGAGCGACACCGCCTCGGCCGAGGTGGACGCGGCGCTGGCGCGCGCCCGACAGTCGGGCAAACGGGTTTTACTGGTGATGGGGGCGAACTGGTGCAGCGACAGCCGCGTTCTCGCCGGTTGGCTGGCCACCGACCGGTTCGTTGACCTGATCGAACGCCAATACGAACTGGTCTATGTGGACATCGGGATGCCGGGCCCGGACAGACCCAATGTGGGGGTCGCGCGCCGCTTCGGGGTTCCGGAATTGCCGGGCTCGCCGAACGTGCTTGTGCTCACGCATGACGGCGCTCTGGTGAACCCGACGACCGCAACGACGTGGCGAAACGCCGGGAGCCGCACGGCCGACGCGATCTACGATGAGTTGGCGACCCTGGCCGATCTGCCGGCGTCGCCCGGCAATACCGACTGACCGGGCGACGGCGGTCAGACATCGCGACGTGCGCTTTGGCGACAGGGAAGGCGGGCCCGCATCCAGGGAACGGGTGGCTGCGCGTAAGGCGATCGGCCTTTGCCCCGGCTCCCGGGCACCAGTAGCCGGCAGGCCGGGGACAGGCTGGGCCGTGTCCGTTCCGCGCCATAAGCGGTCATTCACTGAGCGCCGGAAACACGACAGTCAGCCATGCCGTCTGAGCCTGGGAAGGTCCGCTTTCCGGTTCGATGCCTTTGGCCGCTTCCGACCCTTAGCGGACATCCAGAAACGTGGTTAGATCAATCATGGCCATCCGATGGATCAGCTTGATCGCGCTTTGCCTGACACTTTCGTCGTGCGCGGCCCCCCGCTTTGATGGCTCCACTCGGCAGTTTTCAGGTGTCTGGCTCTACGAGTTCGAAGGCTCGACCTTTGTCGAAGGTGCAACCGAAATACCTGCGCACCGTCCACCTTATGAAAAGACGGACTGGCTGGGCTGGCCCGTTGACCAGTCGCGTCTGGAAGAACTTCTGGAAGAGAGCACCGAAGATCGAGACTGCCATGTGGTGCAGCCGATCTTGGTGACCTTCGTCGGTCACCGGACGAACTACCCTCTTGGCGGCGCGGGCCACATGGGCTTGTGGCGTTCAGAGGTGACGGTGCACCGAACGATCTCGGCTGAGCGGCTCGGCCCGTCCTTCTGCTACGAACACTGACCCCCCAAGCGACCGTCCGCTCCCGACCCATAGCGGACCTTTGCTATCGCATTGTTTCCCACGCGACCGACGCTGGCATGGGCGTCCCGGAGGCATAGGTGGTGAACACCGCCAGAACCTCTTCGAAGGTGAATGTCAGACGTGACCGGTCCTTGGGTTCGACCGGTCGTTCGGACCTCGCTGCGCGGAAGTGAAGACCTTCATCTCCATCGCGCATTTCAATGATGAAGCCCCCATCCTCCCATGCGGTCTGTAGGTAGGTTTCGGGAGCCGATGCCAGCACGGCGAACCCGTCCGGGCCAATCCCAAGCAGGGCTTCGTGAATGACGTCCGGCGTTACGCCGCCCGCATGATCTTCACCGTTTACCGTAAGGACCAATCCTGAGAAGTCGGCTGCTGCGGCTGGTTGCGCTCGGCGAGACTGGTCCGATTTCGTTGCGACCTCTTTGAGAAAACGGACGAGGGGTTCCGCTTCACGGCGGAGCACGTGCTTTGCCCACAAAACAATCACGCAAATGAGGACCCAAAACCCCGCAACGAACGCAACGCCGCCAGTTAAGGGCATCATGGACAGGCAGAAGACCATGAACGGCGTCAGTGCCACCAGCAGCAACACGCCATTCAGGTCTGACCCTGCCCGCCCCGCGATGCGGGTCCCCCAAGTGCTCCGGGAAATCCAGCCGAGTAGCATCGGGCCATGCCGATCAAATGCGCTGAACCATAAGCAGACGACAGGGCCGACCACCCAGCCTCTCGCGCCGTCCTTCATATCGAACCAATCCTTGCTCCGGGAGCGGATCAATTTTTTCAGCTCAGAAGGTGGCAGGGAGGACCTTATGTCGAACGGATAGCCAAAGGGCTGAAACGTCATGAACTTCCTCGGTCCAACCCGTTCGGGGCTTCGGCAGCATACGCTTCCATGCCGCCCAAGTTCGGCAAACAGTAGCGGCTGTCTCGCTATCAGCCAACGTCCGCTAAAGCCCCTCAGGCGAAGGTCGGCTCCCGACCCATTGCGGACCTTAAGGGTCAGTGAGAAGCTGCAGATGGTGGCCGATGCCACCGGTTAGCGAAATTATGAAAAACAAATCAGGCCGTTCAATCTGGTTCAGACGCTACTTCGGCAGCTTTAGCTATTATCCGTCCACGCTTGAGGGCCTCGCGCTCCTTCTGGGGGTCGTGGCGGCTTTGCTTGGCCTTCCCTACGGATGTGGTTGGCTAATCAAAGCGAACTCGATGGCGGGGCTGGCAGGTTTGGTGTTTCCGTTGCTTGGACTGGTGGGTTACGCCCTGCTTCCAGTCATTGTCGTGGGCTTTCTTGTCATCGCGTATCGCCACAGCGGACCGCCGGATTAAGCAGTCCATCTGGTATCGGCTACGTCCGCTAACCCCCCATAGCGGACTCCAGGCGTGTCTGCTTTCGGGCGACCCGGTGAGCCCGCCCCCTTGATGCCGAAACGCGGACTGTCCCAAGGTCCGCCGTGAGTCAGGAGCCGAACGCGCCCGGCCCTCCGGTCATGCCGGTGCACACCGGGCGAGCGCGCCAGGACCTTCCCCTCCACCGCTGCGCGGTCCCCCTCCCCATCGGAGATGGGGAGGAGACGGGGACGGTTGCCGTCTCGTGACCCTTCTCCCTCAAGGGGAGAAGGAAGCGCTGTCAGCCGTCGATCAGCACCTCGAAGCCGCCGTAGATCATGCGTTTGCCGTCGAACGGCATCTCGGTTGAGGACAGGCGGGGGTCGGCCATCACCTTTTCCCAGCCGGCGTCGCGGGTGGCCTTGTCGGGCCAGGTGATCCAGCCGACGGCGACGGTTTCGCCGGGCTGGAGCTGGACCGCCTTGTTGAAGTCGGTGAGCTTGCCGTCGGGGATGTCCTCGCCCCAGGTCTCGGTGACGCGGGTCGCGCCATGGTCCTTGAAGACGATCGTCGAGGCGCGGGAATGGTCCAGATACGCGTCCCGGTTGGCCGTGGGCACGGGGATGACGGTGATGTCGAGGAAGGGCATCGGGGGTCTCTCCTTGGGGCGCGGTCGCTCGCGGCTTGAGCGCGGGGCGGGTTCGGCGGCGGTTGGCCGGGATATTCAGACCCCGGCCGGCGCGGCCGTCAAGACGACTGGCCGGGGGGGCATTCCTGTTGGGCCGCGGTCACAAGGCTCCGCCTTGTCGACCCGACGCGGCCTGGACGTACCCTGACCAAATGTCATTGAAGCGGAAACGGAAGTTCATCCGGGGGTCGTCGGAGTGTCGCTGTAGCGGCATACGGCGACGCTAGGTCCGGCCTCTACAGTGGAGTGGGGGATATCATGGCTGACCGACGCAATTTCCGGATGACTCTTCTGGGCGCGACCGCCCTGGTGGCGGCCTGTGCCGGCGCGACGGGGGCGATGGCCCAGGACGCCCGCGACGCCCAGGCCGCGACGTCGGTTGACGACATCGTGGTCACGGCCCAGCTGCGCGCCCAGGACCCGATCGAGGTGCCGTTCGCCCTGACCGCCTACAGCGGGTCGTTCCTGGCCGATCTGGGCGTGCAGGATTTCGAACAGCTGTCGGCCTTCGTGCCCGGCTTCCTGGTGCAGAACCAGTCGCCGAACAATCCGGGCTTTGTGATGCGCGGCATCACCTCGGACTCGGGTGACTCGACGGTGGAGCCGCGGGTGTCGGTGTTCCAGGACGGGGTGTCGATCTCGAAATCGCGCGGCTCGTTCGTCGAGCTGTTCGACATCGAGCGGGTCGAGGTGGCCAAGGGGCCGCAGTCGACCCTGTACGGACGCGGGGCCCTGATCGGGGCGGTCAACATCATCCAGAACCGCGCCGACATCGACGGGCTGGACGCCGCGGCCCGGGCCGGGTTCGGCAGCGAGGACTACCGGATGGTCGAGCTGATGCTGAACGCCCCGATCGGCGACGGCGCGGCGATCCGCTTCGCCACGCGGATGAAGACGCGCGACGGCTATGTCGACAATCTGACCGGCGGGCCGGACCATGACAGCGTCGACACCCGGGCCTACCGGCTGTCGGGGGCGTTCGAACCGAACGACGCCCTGCGCATCGACATCATCGGCAACTACCAGGCCGACGCCAGCGCCGGCACCTCGTTCAAGTCGCGGGCCTATCTGCCGCAGGACGCGACGACCGGGGCGGTGCTGGGGACGTCGGAGCCCTGGACCGGGGCGGCCCTGACGCCGGGCGGGAATTTCGACGGCGGCAAGAGCCTGGGCCTGGACCGTGAGGTCTATGGGGTGACCGGCCTGGTGCGGTATGATCTGTCGGACAGCCTGACGCTGAACGCGACCACGGCCTGGCGGCGGTTTGACTCGTATGAGACCTTCGACGCCGACGGGATTTCGCTGCCGCTGCTGACCGCGGCCGAGGACGCCGAGGGCGAACAGTGGAGCCAGGAGCTCCGCCTCAACTATGACAGCGGCGGCCGGGTCTCGGCCTTCGTCGGGGCGGGGTATTTCAGGGAAGAGGGGGCGCAGCGGGTTCCGGTCGAGTTCGACGAGCGCGTCGCCCTGGCCCAGTTCGCCGGCTATCTGGACGGGTCGCCCGCGAGCCTGAACACCACCCTGCCGCTGGCCGCCTACGGCAGTCCGGCCCTGCTGTATCCGCTGCTGGCCGGGTTCGGCGTGCCCGCCCCGTTCATCCCGGGGATCGCCGCCAATCTGAAGCCCAGCCACATCGAGACCGCGACCAACGCCAGCGAGCTGGAATCCTTTGACCTGTTCGGGGATGTGACCTTCCGGGTCACCGACCGGCTCGAGCTGGCCGCGGGCGTCCGCTATACCCACGACGACAAGACGTCCGGCTATGCGGCCAGTATCGACAACGGTCGTTCGGTGCTGGGCTCGCTGCTGGCGCTGGGGGCCATCCCGCCGGCGGGGCAGCTGGCCTATCTGACCGCCCTGGCCACGCCGGGGGCGGCCAATGCCCCGGTGACCGCCGCCTTCCCCCTGTTCGGCCTGACCTTCCAGCCGACGGCCGGGAACGGATCGACGGTCACGCGGGACCTTGAGGACGACGGCTTCACCTGGCGGGCCACGGCCCGCTATGCGCTGTCGGACGACGCCAGCGTCTATGCCAACTATGCCCGCGGTCGCCGGCCCAAGGTGCTGGCCGCCAGTGCCCCCGCCGCCCCGTTCGCCGCGCCGCGCTTCACCGAGGTCGATGCCGAACAGGTCGACAGCTATGAGGTCGGGGCCAAGGCGGCCCTGCTGGATCGCCGCCTGCGGCTGGACGGCGCGGTCTATGCCTATACCTACGAGAATTTCCAGACCACGGTGCAGCAGGGCACGGTCTTCGTCACCACCAATGCCGGCAAGGCCGAGTCCTACGGCTTCGAGGGCCAGGCCAACTGGTCGGTCAATGACTGGTTCGAGCTGTTCGGCACCTATGGCTACAACCACTCGCGCTTCAAGGCCGGCATCTATGAGGGCAACCATTTCCGGCTGTCGCCCGACAACCGGGCCTCGGTCGGCCTGGTCTGGACCATCCCGGTGGGCGGCGGGGCCTTCGAGATCCAGCCGACCTACACCTGGCAGTCGGAGGTCTTCTTCGATGACAACAACGACCGCACCGATCTGCAGACCCGAAATTTCGTCGCCGACGCCGCGGTGGACGAGGTGCAGGAGGCCTACGGCCTGCTGAACCTGCGGGTCCGCTATGCGCCGGGCAGCCAGAACTGGGCGGTCGAGGCCTTCGCCGACAACCTGACCGACGAGACCTATTTCAAGGACGCCGGCAATACCGGGGACGGCCTGGGCCTGCCGACCTTCATCGCCGGCGCGCCGCGGATGTACGGCCTCAACCTCAGCCTGCGCTACTAGGACAGACCGGATGACCCTCGATCGCCGCAGCCTGCTGGGATGGTTCGGGGCCGGGGCCGCCGGCTCGATGGCCGGGCCGGTCGCGGCCGGGACCAACCCGTCCGGCGTCAGCTTCGCACACGGGGTCGCCAGCGGCGACCCCATGCCCCGGTCGGTGGTGTTCTGGACCCGGGTCACGCCGGCGGACCCCGCCGCCGGAGACATCGAGGTGGTGCTGGAGGTCGCGACCGACGCGGACTTCAGCCGGATCGTGCACCGCTCCAGCGGCCTGCGGGCCCGGGCCGGGCGGGACTTCACCGTCAAGCACGACCTGGACGGCCAGGGGCTGGAGCCGGGGACGGACTATCACTACCGCTTCATCGCCAACGGCGTGACCTCGCCGGTCGGCCGGACCCGGACGCTGGCGCTCGGGGCGCTGGCCGAGGCCCGGCTGGCGGTGGTGTCGTGCCAGCTGTATCCGGGCGGGCTGTACAATGCCTATGACGCGATCGCCCGGCTGGAGCAGGTCGATGCGGTCGTCCATCTGGGCGACTACATCTATGAGTACGGGGCCGGGCCGGACGACTATGGCATGGAGACCGGGGCGGCGTTGAACCGTCTCCCCGATCCGCCGCACGAGATCGTCAGCCTGGACGACTATCGACGCCGCCACGCCCAGTACAAGAGCGACCCCGACCTGCAGGCGGCGCACGCCCGGGCCCCGTTCATCTGCGTGTGGGACGACCACGAACTGGCCAATGACACCTGGAATACCGGGGCACAGAACCACCAGCCGGACACCGAGGGTGAGTTCGTCACCCGCAAGGCCGCGGCCCTGCGCGCCTATTTCGAATGGATGCCGATCCGCGAGCCCCTGCCCGGCACCATGGGCGAGGCGATCCAGCGGACCTTCCATTTCGGCGACCTGGCCAGTCTGATGATGGTCGAGACCCGGCTGCAGGGCCGGATGCGGCAGCTGAGCTATGGCGCGGACATGGGCTTCAGCGCCGGTCCGGACGGTCGGCCGGTGCCGGACGTCGCGGCGTTCGAGACGCTGCGTCAGGCGGAGGACCGCGACCTGCTGGGCCCGGCGCAGCGGGAGTGGCTGGGGCGCGAGCTGGCCACCTCGAAGGCCGCCGGTCGGCCGTGGCAGGTGCTGGGCAACCAGGTGGTGATGGCGCGCGTCGCCGGCCCCGACATCGCCGCCATGGCGACGCCGGAGGCCGTGGCCGGGATGCTGGCCGGCCTGTCGCCCGAGATCCGCGCCCAGGTCGAACAGGCGGCGGTGCTGTTCAGCCACGGCCTGCCATTCAACCTCGACAGCTGGGACGGTTATCCGGCCGGTCGCGAACGCCTGTACCAGACCTTCAAGGCGGCCCGGGTCCGGCCGATCGTTCTGGCCGGCGACAGCCACGCCTTCTGGGTCAATGAGCTGAAGGACGCCGCCGGTGAGGCGCGGGCCGTGGAGTTCGGCACCAGCGGTATCTCCAGCCCGTCACCCGGGGATGCGCTGGGAGAATTTCCGCTGGGGGCCGCCCTGGCGGGGACCAATCCGGAGGTGGTCTTCTGCGACCAGACCGCCAAGGGCTTCGTGCTGCTGACCCTGACGCCCGCGGCGGCGCGGGCCGAGCTGATGGCCGTCTCGACCATATTGTCCCGGCCCTATGACCTGCGGACGCTCAAATCGTACACGCTGGACGCCGGGGCGGCCGGTCTGACCGAGGGCTGACGCCCGACGGATCAGGCCAGCATGTCGAGCAGGGTGCCGGTCATGGCGTCGGCTGTCTTGAGCACGGCGACATTGGCCTTGAGCGCGACCTCGGACTGGAGGCGGTCGACGATCTCTTCGGCAAGGTTGTCGAGCGGGGCGGCCGCCGTGCGGCGGGCGCTGGCGTCGAAACGGGCGGTGGCGGCGGCGATACCGCCGGCGGCGATGGCGAAGGACTGCATGATGCGGCTCCCGGTGTCGTGACGTCCACTGTGGCCGAGGCGGACTGAACAGGGTGCCAACAGGCTTGGTGAACGGGCGAGCGCCGTTCGGCGAATGGACTCGCGCGGCACGGCACGGCATCCTGACGGCAACGCCGTCGGGGAGTGCCGCCATGATCAGCCTGGGCCATCTGAAACGCCGTCTGGGCCAGTATGCCGCCCTGTGGGTCGGCGGGTTTCTGCTGACCGGCGCGGCGGTGCTGGCGGGGCTGGTCTTCACCGACCTGATGGTGGCGGTGGACATGGTCCTGCCCGCGACCCTGACGGCGGTGCTGCTGACGATGGGGGCGGGTCTGGTGCTGAGCCTGATCTCGGGCGAGACGCCGGGGACCAAGCTGATCCTGGCGGTCCTGGCCCTGTTGCTGGTCCTGCCGCTGCTGTGGGGACCGATGTCGGCGGCGGTGGTCCTTGCCTTCGTGCTGGACCGGTCGATCGAATATTCGCAGACCTATGCCGCGGTCCAGATCGGCATTTCCCGGCTGCTGATGCCGCTGACCGGCTGGATCCTGGGCGGGGCGCTGGTCGATACGGTCTGGGCCTTCTTCCAGGGCGTGGCCTCGGTGGTCGGGGTGGTCTCGGCCTGGGTGAAGCTGTGGCCGCTGCTGCGCCGCCTGCTGGGGCCGGAGCCGGTGCGCGAGGTCTGAGTCTGCTGCCCGCCGGGGCGGCGGAAGCGTCTTAATCATGGCTTCACTGCCCGTGGCGCATGACAGGGGCAGCTGAGGATTGTGATGAATCTTTCCGTACTCGGTTTCGATGCGGCGTTCGATCAGACCGCCGTCGAGACCCGCAACCAGGCCGGCTCCCGCATCGTTATCGGCGTTCTGGTGTTTCTGACCGGCCTGACCGCCATTCCGCTGAACGCGCTGCTGGTTTGGGCGGCGATCTATCTGGTCGGCGACGGTGCCTTGTGGGCCTCCACCGATCCGCGACGGCAGGCGCGCCGACCGCTGGTCTTTCGCAGCTTGCGGCTGTTCGCCACCGGCGTGTCGACCAGCGCCTGGGTGACGATCGGCTGGCTGTGGTGGTGGACGCCGGGGGAGACCGGCCGGGTCGTGGCGGTGGCCCTGCTCAGCGGCGTGCTGCTGTATGTCGTGCGCGGCTGCCATCGGTCACTGATCCAGATGGCGACCACCGGACTGCCGCCGGCGGTGATGTTGCTGGCCCTGCCGTTCACCGTCCCGAATTTCACCCGGGAGGTGGGCCTGATCTGGTCGATGGCCCTGCTGGTCGCCTTTGCCGTCAGCTCGGGGGTCAACGCCTGGAAACTGCACCGGGCGTTGCTTGTGACGAACCAGGCCCTGCTCGACAAACAGCATGAGGCCGAGGCGGCCAGCGTCGCCAAGTCGGAGTTCCTGGCCAATATGAGCCATGAAATCCGCACCCCCCTGAACGGGGTTCTGGCCATGGCCCATGTGCTGAACGACGCCGACCTGCCGCCGCGTGAGCAGGAGGCGACGCGCCTGATCTGTGCCTCGGGCGAGATGCTGGAGCGGCTGTTGTCCGACATTCTTGATCTGGCCAAGGTCGAGGCCGGTCAGCTGGAGATCGAGGCGGCCCCCTTCCAGGCGGGCGACCTGGTCCGAAGTGTCGCGGCCCTGAGCCGGCCCAAGGCCGATGAGAAGGGCCTGCCGATCACGGTCGAGATCGATCCGTCAGCCGACCGGACCTATCTCGGCGACGCGGTCCGCGTCCGGCAGGTGGTCCTCAACCTGGTGTCCAATGCGGTGAAATTCACGACCACGGGCGAGGTGCGACTGGCGCTGAAGACCGGGGCCGAGGGTCAGTTGTGTTTCGATGTCGCCGACACGGGCGAAGGCTTCGATCCGGCAGTCAAGGCGCGGCTGTTCGACCGGTTCCAGCAGGCCGACGGCTCGATCACCCGTCGCTTCGGCGGCAGTGGCCTGGGTCTGTCGATCTCGAAACACCTGGCCGAGATGATGGGCGGCGTGCTGGATTGCGACAGCACCCCCGGCACCGGCTCGGTCTTCTGGTTCGCGGTGTCCCTGCCGGTCGCTGACGCGCCTGGACTGATGGCCGAGGCCGAGCCCTCGCCCCCGTCGATGTCGGCGATGCGGGTTCTGGCCGCCGACGACCACCCGACCAACCTTCGCGTCGTCGAGATAATTCTGAGAGGTGCCGGTATCGAGGTGACCTCGGTCGTGAATGGTCTCGAGGCGGTGCAGGCCCACGCCGTCGGGGCCTATGACATGATCCTGATGGACATGCAGATGCCGGTCATGGACGGCATGACCGCGGTCGCACAAATCCGCGCCGCCGAGGCCCGGACGGGCGGCCCACGCACCCCGATCATCATGCTGACGGCCAACGCCATGCCCGAACATGTGAGGGCCGGACGGCTGGCCGGGGCCGACGCCCATCTGTCGAAGCCGATCACCCCGGCGTCGCTGCTTGGGGCGATCAGCAGCGTCTCCGCCGGACGCGCGCCGGTCGCGGATATCGCCGAGGCCGTCTAGACGGTCCGCACGCCCCCACCGGCCCGGCGTGGGCACCGCCGCGCCCTGTTCCGGGCGGTATGGGGAAGGGTCTTGTCCGCCGCAAACATGTGATGCGGGCGCAGGACCTTTATTGTATCGGTGATTTACGGTGACGCTTCGATGCCTTGCGCGCCGTCATGTCCGGGGGGACCCATGCCAGACCAATTCACCACGACCAGCAGCACCTCGTGGTTTTCACGCGTGGGCAGCGCCTTTGGCGGGGTCATCTTCGGCCTCATCCTGATCCTGGGCAGTATCGGTGCCCTGTCCTGGAACGAGGGCCGTGCCATCAAGACCATCAAGGGCCTGAAGGAAGGCGCGCGGCTGGTCGTTGAGGCCCCGATCCGTCCCATTGATGCGGCCAGTGACCAGACGCTGGTCCACGTCAGCGGACCGGTGGTCGTCACCACGCCCCTGACCGACGAGGCTTTTGGCGTGACGGCGACGGGTGTCCGTCTGGTCCGTAATGTCGAGATGTACCAGTGGCAGGAAACGTCCACGAGCGAGACCCGCACCAAGCTGGGCGGCGGCGAAGAGACGGTCACCACCTATAGCTATTCCAAGGACTGGTCCGGGGGCGGCAACGATTCCAGCGCCTTTGCCCAACAGGCCGGCCACGAGAATCCCCCGTTCGACATCGAGGGCGCGACGGTTACGGCCCAGGACGCGACCCTGGGGGACTTCAGGCTGAGCGAGAATGTCATCGACGGTATCGGCGGGGCCACGACCCTGCCGATCACCCCGGCCCAGCGTGAGTCGATCATCATGGCTGTCGGCGATGATCGTCCGGTCCGGATTTCGCAGAACCACATCTATCTGGGTCAGCCGGGGGCACCGGTACAGGTACAGGTGCCGACACCGACACCGGTCCCGGCCCCGGTCGCCAATGACACGGCCACGGCAGGCGGCCCCGTCGCCGCGCCGGCCGCGCCCGTGAGCCAGTCGGCGCTTACGCCACAGGTCGGCGACGTCCGTATCGCCTTCGAACTGACGCCCGCCGCCGTGATCAGTGTGGTCGCCCGCCAGAGCGGTGACGGCTTCCTGCCCTATCGCGCGACCAACGGGGAGGAGATGTTGCTCGTTGACGACGGCAATGTCCCGGCTGCCGACATGTTCGCCGGGGCCCAGACCACCAACCAGATCATCACCTGGCTCATTCGCGTCGCGGGCATCGTGGCCATGATGACGGGCTTCAGCATGCTGTTCGCGCCGCTTGGGGTGCTGGGCGACGTCTTGCCGTTGTTCGGGACCATCATCCGCATGGGCACGGGTCTGGTCGGGTTTGTCCTGGCGATGGTCATCGGCTCGATTACCATCGCCCTGTCGTGGATGGTGTTCCGTCCGCTGGTCGGGATCGGAATTCTGGTCGTCGGCGCGCTGATCGCCTATCTTGTCTTCCGCTTCGGCCACAGGAAGGCCAAGGTCCAGGAGGTCGCATCGGTATGAGCCAGCCCGCGCCCGGTGAGCGCTACACGTCGTTCACCGCCTTCTATCCCTACTATGTGCACCAGCATTCGAACCGGACCTGCCGGCGGATCCACGTGGTGGGCACGGCCCTGGTCATTGCTGTGTTCGTCACGGCCATCGTCACGGCCAATGCCTGGTGGTTGCTGGCCATGCCGCTGGTCGGTTACGGCTTCGCCTGGGTCGGCCATTTCTTCTTCGAGAAGAACCGCCCGGCCACCTTCCAGTATCCGCTGTGGAGCCTGATGGGCGACTGGCGGCTGTTCTTCGAAACGGTCAGCGGCCGGCGGAAATTCTAGTTTGAGGCACTGTCCCAGGCGGGCGGGCAGCCGTCGAAACGGCCGGCCTCGGCGATCGACAGGGTGCGCATGTTCAGGCCCATGGCCGGCTGCATCGAGGCGCGTCCGTGGCCCGTGTACAGGTCGACCTTGGCTCCCTTGATCGCGCCGCCGGTGTCGGAGGCATACCAGTAGCCATCATGGACGGTGCCGTCGGCCAGGCGCAGGCCCACGGTCTCGCGGATGAACAGCCGGGTGCGGCGCGGAATGACGCGCGGATCGACGGCCACGGTGCGCATCGGGATCGGGCGGCAGCCGAGGGAATCGTTGCCCGTCGCCCCGCCACCACCGGCATGATAGAGCCGCGCCGAGGCGCGCCAGTCGGGGTCACCGGCCATCAGCTCGATCTGTTCGGCGTCCAGTTCGACGCCGGACGTCGTTTCCGCTGCCGCCGCTTCCGCGGCGACCACTGATTCATAGGGAGCCGGTTCGCCCGAGACGGGGAACATCAGCGCCAGGATCAGGGCGAAGGCAGCGGCAGTTTCCGGCATGAGCCGACTCACGAGAACTTCGGCGACCGGCACCGACGCGGTGCTTTTCAATGCGAATTGTGGCAAATCCCGGACAAGGCCGTCGGCCGAGACAGTCTGTCCACAGCGGAGCCTGACCGATGCGTGACCATCCCTGTGTCCCCCTGAGCGGCTATGTGGCGATGGACGACGCCACCAGTCTGGCGCGGGTCTCGGCCTTTCGCGCCCTGATGGCGGCACGGCGCACGGTGCGCGACTTCTCCGACCGGCCGGTGCCGCGGGCCGTGGTCGAACAGGCCCTGCTGACCGCCGGCTCGGCTCCGTCGGGGGCCAATCACCAGCCGTGGTTCTTCAGCGTCATCGACAGTCCCGAAGCCCGGGCCCGGATCCGCGCCGCGGCCGAGGCCGAGGAGCGGGAATTCTATAACGACAAGGCCCCGCAGGAATGGCTGGACGCCCTGGCCCCGCTGGGCACCGATCCGGACAAGGGCTTCCTCGAGGTCGCCCCGGTGCTGATCGCCATCTTCGGCCAGAAGCGCGGCGGGCCCAGGCCGGGCGACGACAGGAAGAACTACTATGTCACCGAGAGCGTCGGCATCGCCACCGGCCTGCTGATCGCCGCCCTGCACGAGGCCGGTCTGGCGACCCTGACCCATACCCCGGCCCCGATGAGCTTCCTGGCCGGGATCTGCGGCCGCCCGGCCGGGGACAAGCCCTTCCTGCTGCTGGTGGCGGGCCATCCGGCGGCTGATGCCACCGTGCCGGTCGCGGCCCTGGACAAGAAGCCGCTGGAGGCGATCGCGGCCTGGATCTGAGTCCCTAGCGCTGCTCGGGCCGGCCGCCCGGGGCCCACTCGGGGACGAAGTCGCTGGAGGCCAGCCAGCGCAGCGGCTCCACCAGGGACTGGATCGCCCGGGTCATGAAGGGGATGTCCAGATTGGCGTTGGTGTCCTCGACCGAATGATAGGTCGGGGTCACGGCCCAGCCCGAGATGGTGTGCGCGACCACGCCGCGCAGGGCCAGCTGGTAGTTGTCGGACCGTTCGAAGAAATTCTGCTCGGGATAGAGGTCCGGCGCGATCAATGCCCCCTGGTCGCGCAGGGCCGCGCCGAAATTGGAGCGGTCGAAGCCGGTCATCATCATCACCCCGGCCGGCATCCGCGGGTCCTGGGCTCCGATCATCTCGATCGCCAGATTGGCGACGATCTCGCTCAGGGGCACGGGGGGATGATCGCCGAACCAGCTCGACCCGAGACCCCCGATCTCCTCGCTGCCATAGGCAACGAACAGGATGCCGCGCCGGTGCGGTTCACCGGAGGACAGGGCGCGGGCCAGTTCCAGCACGGCGGTGGTGCCCGAGGCGTCGTCATTGGCCCCGTGCATGATGGTGCCGTCGGCCCGGACGCCCAGGTGATCCAGATGGGCAGCGATCAGGATGACCCCGGCGTCGGGATCCGTACCGGGCAGCCAGCCGACGGCATTGGTGGTCACGGTCTCCTCGACCTGCGCCGGGCCCGGCTCCCAGACCGCGCCGGTGCCGGCCATGGCGGTCATCCGGTCGTAGATGGCGGCGGGGACCACCACCAGGGTGCGGGAGGAGCGCGGCTCGGCACCGGCCAGGGCAAAGCCCGGCCGACCGGGCGATGCCCGGGACACGGCCTCGCCCAGGGTCGCGGTCTCACGCAGGATCACCAGTCGGCTGCCCTTGCCGAAGGCGGCATTGATCCAGCTGCCGACGGCCGGACCTTCGGGCGGGGCGATCATCACGATCCCGGCTGTCGGCAGGGCGGCGGGATCATCGCCGGTGGCCACCTCGACCCGGTCGCGCATCGCCGTGGCACCGCCCGACAGCAGACCCAGTCCGTCCCGTTGCGACAAGGTCACGCCGCCGATGCTGAGGCTGGCATTGCCCGACGGCGTAGTGCGGATGACGGCGGCGGTCTGGGTAAAGCCGTCCATGCCGGGGGCCGGCTGCAGGCCGAAGCCCTGGAACTGGGCCGCGACATAGGCGGCGGCCACGGTCTCGTCATGGGTGGCGCTGCCGCGACCGCGCAGGGCATCGCCGGCGAGGAAGGCCTGATGGGCCGCGACCCAGGCCGGATCGACGGTGATCGGGGCCGTCTGGGCCCGGGCCGGGGCGGCGACCAGCGCCAGGGCAGCAGCGGCGATTATGAGGCGGCGCGGGAACATGGCAATCTCCGGGATGTCCGCCGATCCCTCGCCCGCGTGACCGCCCGACGTCAAGCTGCGACAACAATCCGCTGGACGGGACGGCGGCGCGGATTTACCCCGACCGCAGTCGTCCTGACCGGAGCCTTCCGATGAAGCGTATTGCCCTCGCCCTGTCCGCCCTGACCCTGGGCGCCGCCATCGTGGCGACGCCCGCCATGGTTTCGGCCTGGGGCAGCAGCGGCCACCGGATGGTCGGTATGGCCGCCGTGCGCGCCCTGCCGGCCGAACTGCCCGCCTTCCTGCGCACGCCCGGGGCCGTGGCCGAGGTCGGCGAGCTGTCGCGCGAGCCGGACCGCACCAAGGGCGGCGGCCAGCCCCATGACCGCGAACGCGACACCGCCCATTTCGTCGACATGGATGAGGCCGGCCATGTGATGGACGGACGCGGGCCGTCGATCGATGCCCTGCCGGTCCTGAAATCCGAATATGACGCGGTCCTGATCGCCGCCGGTCATGACGTCAATGACGCGGGCTATCTGCCCTATGCCATCTGGGACGGCTATCAGCAGCTGGTGCGCGACTTCGCCACCTGGCGGGTGCTGAACGCGGCCGAGGCCCGTGAACAGGATCCGGCCCGGCGCGCCTGGTACCGGGCCGACCGGCTGCGGCGCGAAGCGCTGATCCTGCGCGATCTGGGCTATCTGTCCCACTATGTCGGCGACGGGGCGCAGCCGCTGCACACCTCGATCCACTACAATGGCTGGGGCCGCTATCCGAACCCCGAGGGCTTCACCGACTCGCGCCAGACCCACGGCACCTTCGAGGGGGCCTTCGTGCGTCGCACCGTGCGCTTCGACGCGGTCGAGGCGGCCATGGCCGCGCCGCGACTGGACGATGCCGACCTGCGTCAGCGCGTGCCCGCCTATCTGAAAACCTCGCTGGCCGAGGTCATCCCCTTCTACCGGCTGGAGAAGGCCGGGGCCTTCGTCGACAGCGACGCGCGCGGCGGGGCCTTCGCCACCGCGCGGCTGGCGGCGGGCGCGGCCGAGCTGCGTGACCTGACCGTCCTGGCCTGGCGCGACGCCGCCGATGACTCGATCGGCTGGCCCACGGTCAAGGTGGCCGAGGTCGAGGCCGGCACGGCCGATCCGTGGCTGTCGATGATCGGCGAGGACTGATCCGGCGGCGCAGGTTTGCCGACCCTTCCCCCGAAATGGGCGAAGGGCTAGTCAGGCCCCATGTCCGATCCCCTTCCCCCCGTCGTCATCCTCGACAAGTCGCAGATGGCCGAGAACATCGGCGCGGTGGCGCGGGTTATGGCCAATTTCGGCCTGACCGACCTGCGTCTGGTCCAGCCGCGTGACGGCTGGCCGCAGGAACGGGCCTGGGCCATGGCCTCGGGGGCCGACTGGGTGCTGGACGGCATCAAGGTCTTCGACAGCGTGGCCGGGGCCGTGGCCGACCTGAATACCGTCTATGCCGCCACGGCCCGGTCGCGCGGCACCCGCCAGCCGGTGCGCACCCCGCGCGAGACGGCCCGGGTGCTGTACGACGACCGCGCCTCGGGCCTGGGCATCGGCCTGTTGTTCGGCGGCGAGCGGGCCGGGCTGGAGACCAGCGACATCGCCCTGTGCCAGGGCATTGTCACCATCCCGATCGATCCGCGCCACCAGAGTCTGAATCTGGCCCAGGCCGTGGCCATCAATGCCTATGAGTGGCGCACCCTGATCCTCGATGCCCCGCCGCCGCGCTTCCGCGAGGGCGAGCCCCCGGCCACCGGCGAAACCCTGCTGGGGATGTACGAACATCTGGAGCGGGAGCTGGACGCCGGCGGCTTCTTCCACCCGCCGGAGAAACGGCCGTCGATGGTGCAGAACCTGCGCGTCATGCTGGGTCGTGCCAGCTTTACGGATCAGGAGGCGGCGACCTTCCGCGGCGTGATCACCGCCCTGTCGAAGGGCCGCGGCCGGGTGCTGGCCAAGCTGGCGGCGAAGAAGGCGGAGACCCCCTAAATCTGTTCATCCCCGCGAAGGCGGGGACCCAGTGTTTTGGGCGATCCGGCGTTGCCGGTTTCACGCAGACGCTCATCCCTCGCAGTGTGCCTCGCGTAAGGACTGGGTCCCCGCCTTCGCGGGGATGAACGGGATATTGGAACTAGCGGGTCAGAGATTGCACGAAGGCCGGCACCACCTCGGTCGCGGGCCCATAGTGTCCCTCGTCGAACAGGCGCGCGCCCTGGGTCGGTTCAAGGTTGAGCTCCACCGTCCGAGCGCCGGCCTGACGCGCCAACTGCACAAAGCCCGCCGCCGGAAACACCGCGCCCGAGGTCCCGATCGAGACGAACAGGTCGCAGCGGTCCAGGGCCGTCTCGATCCGGTCCATCTGCAGCGGCATTTCGCCGAACCAGACGATGTGCGGGCGCAACCGACCCTGGGGGTGATGCGGTGACGGCTCGTCGGCGGCCAGATCGCCGGGCCAGTCGCAGACCCGGCCGGTAACGGTACAGGCCGCCTTCAGCAGTTCGCCGTGCATATGGATCAGACCGAACCCCGGCCGGGGCGGGATCGCGGCATGGGCCCGGTCATGCAGGTCGTCGACATTCTGGGTGACCAGCAGGATCGCGCCGTCCCAGCGCGCGGCCAGATCGGCCAGGGCCTGATGGGCGGCGTTCGGGTGCACGGTCGGCAACTGGCGGCGGCGGTCGTTGTAGAAGGCCTGGACCCGGGCCGGGTCGCGGGCGAACCCCTCGGGCGTGGCCACGTCCGCGATCCGGTGCCCCATCCACAGGCCGTCGTCGGCGCGGAAGGTCGGCACGCCGGACTCGGCCGAGATGCCCGCGCCGGTCAGGATGACGAGATTTCTGTGACCCATGCGGTTTCATAGCATCCCGGGTCTGGCCTAGAAGAGCGGGAACGCCAGAGGAGCCCGCCCATGAAAACCCGCGCCGCCGTCGCCTTCGAGGCCAAACGTCCGCTGGAAATTGTCGAGGTCGATCTGGAGGGGCCGCGCGCCGGGGAGGTGCTGGTCCAGATCATGGCCACCGGCATCTGCCACACCGACGCCTATACGCTGGACGGGCTGGACTCGGAGGGGATCTTCCCGAGCATCCTCGGTCACGAGGGCGCGGGGGTGGTGGTCGAGGTCGGACCGGGTGTGACCTCGGTCGAGGTCGGCGATCATGTGATCCCGCTGTACACGCCGGAATGCCGCCAGTGTAAGTCCTGCCTCAGCCGCAAGACCAACCTCTGCACTGCCATCCGCGGCACGCAGGGCAAGGGGCTGATGCCCGACGGCACCAGCCGGTTCAGCTACAAGGGCCAGGCGATCCACCACTATATGGGCTGTTCGACCTTCTCGAACTTCACCGTCCTGCCCGAGATCGCGGTGGCGAAGATCCGCAAGGACGCGCCGTTCGACAAGGCCTGCTACGTCGGCTGCGGCGTGACCACGGGCGTGGGCGCGGTGGTCAATACGGCGAAGGTGGAGCCGGGGGCCAACTGCGTGGTGTTCGGTCTGGGTGGGATCGGCCTGAATGTGCTGCAGGGGCTGAAGATGGTCGGGGCCGACATGATCATCGGCGTCGACGTCAATCCGGACAAGGAGGCGTGGGGCCGCAAATTCGGCATGACCCATTTCGTCAATCCGAAAGAGGTCAGCGACGTGGTCGCCCATCTGGTCGAGCTGACCGGCGGCGGGGCCGACTACACCTTCGACTGCACCGGCAACACCACGGTGATGCGCCAGGCGCTGGAGGCCTGCCACCGCGGCTGGGGCGAGAGCATCGTCATCGGCGTGGCCGAGGCCGGCAAGGAGATTTCGACCCGCCCGTTCCAGCTGGTGACCGGCCGCGTCTGGCGCGGCTCGGCCTTCGGCGGCGCGCGCGGGCGGACGGATACGCCGAAGATCGTCGACTGGTATATGGACGGCAAGATCGAGATCGATCCGATGATCACCCACACGATGCCGCTGGAAGACATCAACAAGGCCTTCGACCTGATGCATGCGGGCGAGAGCATCCGCAGCGTGGTGGTGTTCTGAGGCTTGCCTTGTCGAGTTCGTTGTTTAAAAAAACTACCCTGAAACAGAGGGAAGGAAAGCCATGTTCACCCACGTGACCGTCGGCGCGAATGACATCGAGGCGTCGCGCCAATTCTATGATGCGGCGCTCGGCGCGCTGGGCATCGACCCGGCCAGTGGCCCGGACCCGAAGGGCCGCTACTGGTGGCGGACGCCGCGCGGGGCCTTTGCCGTCGGCAAGCCGATCGACGGGGAACCCGCCTGCCACGCCAATGGCGGCACCATCGGCTTCGCCGCCGCGGACCTTGAGGCGGTCGCCGCCTTCCAGGCCGCCGGGATCGCCGCCGGCGGCACGGCCATTGAGGACCCGCCCGGCCCGCGCGTGGGCCCGTTCGGCACCCTGAACCTCGCCTATCTGCGCGACCCGTCCGGCAACAAGATCTGCGCCCTGCACCGGGTGGGGTGACCTGTAAAACCCCTCTCCCATGGGGAGAGGGGCAGGGGTGAGGGGGTACGGTGCGACCCCGGTCCCATCGTAAGCCCTCACCCTCCCACCGCTGCGCGGCGGGCCCCCCCCTCTCCCGCCGGGAGAGGGGACAAGGATCGATCGATGCAAACTACCAAGACCCACATCGTCCATGGCGGCACTCTGCGCTATCTGACGCACGACAGCGCCGTGACCGGCACGGCCATGACCCTGTCGGTGTTCGTGCCGCCGGGGGCGGGGCCGTTTCCAGTGCTGATCTGGCTGTCGGGCCTGACCTGCACCGAGGACAATTTCACCACCAAGGCCGGGGCCTATCGCGCGGCGGCCGAGCACGGTCTGATCATCGTCGCCCCCGATACCTCGCCGCGCGGTGAGGGGGTGGCCGACGACCCGGCCTATGACCTGGGGCAGGGGGCCGGCTTCTATGTCGACGCGACCGAGACGCCGTGGGCGGAGCATTTCCGCATGGAATCCTATGTCACCGGCGAGTTGATCGGGCTGATCGACGCGGCGTTCCCGACCACGAAGGTGCGCGGGATCAGCGGCCATTCGATGGGCGGGCACGGGGCCCTGACCCTGGCGCTGCGGCATCCGCACCTGTTCCGGTCGGTGTCGGCCTTCGCGCCGATCGCCTCGCCGACGCGGTGCCCGTGGGGCGAAAAGGCCTTCACCGCCTATCTGGGTCCGGACCGGACCGTGTGGGACGCCCATGACGCGGCGCGCCTGATCGAGGCCGGGGTGGGCGAGGGCTGTTTTGACGACATCCTGATCGACCAGGGCGACGCCGATCCGTTTCTGGTCGAGCAATTGCAGCCGGAGCTGCTACAGGCGGCGGCAGACGCGGTCGGCCAGACCCTGACCCTGCGGATGCAGCCCGGCTACGACCATTCCTATTTCTTCATGGCCAGCTTCATCGCCGACCATGTGGCGTTTCACGCCCGGCGGCTGGAGGCCGCCCGCTGATGACCACCACCCCCGAAGCGGCCCCCGACTACACCCCGATGTTCTCGGCCCTGTGCGTGGAGCTGGGCCTGTGCCTGCATCCCAGGGCCGAGGTGAAGGTCATCGCCGCCCTGCCCAACGGGCTGGACGCGGCGGTCAAGGCGGTGCTGGAGGCCGAGGGCATCGACATGGCCTCGTCGCCGGGCGAGCTGCGCCGTCAGGTGCGCGCCTGTCTGAAGGCCAATCTGCCGCAGGCCTGAACCGGTCCGGCCGGGGCAATTCCGGAACGAATCTACCCGTCCCGCCTTGGGTTTGGCCGGAGGCCTTCCTAGATGAGGCGTCCCCCGTCCGGATCTTCAAGGAGCCTTTTCATGGCCTTCACCCTGCCCCCGCTGCCCTATGCCTATGACGCGCTGGAGCCCGTGATCGACAAGGAGACCCTCCATATCCATCACGACAAACACCATCAGGCCTATACCGACAACCTGAACAAGGCCGTGGACGCCGAGCCCGGGGCCCAGGGCAAGACGATGGAAGAACTGTTCGCCATCATCTCGACCCTGCCCAAGGCCATCCGCAACCACGGCGGCGGCTACTGGAACCACAATTTCTACTGGGACGGCATGGCCCCGACCGCCGAGGCCGGCGCGCCGTCGGCCGCGCTGGCCACCGCCATCGACCGCGACCTGGGCGGCATGGACGCCTTCAAGGCCGCCTTCGAAAGCGCCGGCGCGACCCAGTTCGGCTCGGGCTGGGCCTGGCTGATCGTGCAGGACGGCAAGCTGAAGATCATCAACACGCCGAACCAGGACAATTCGCTGATGGACATCGCGCCGGACAAGGGCACGCCCCTGCTGGTCAATGATGTCTGGGAACACGCCTATTATCTGAAATACCAGAACCGCCGGCCCGAATTCCTCAAGGCCTTCTGGACCGTGGTGAACTGGAACACGGTCAACGCGCGCTTCGCCGCCGCCTGATCCCGCGTGGCCGGACCGTCGGAAAAATTTCACCTTCCGACGGTCTGGTGCCCCCGGCGCACCGCCCTATCTCAGCGTCACCGCAGATCCTCCCGCAGTCGGACTTCGCCCATGACCTTCAATGCCAAACTCGCCACCGCGAGCCTGATCCTCGCCGCCGTTCTGGCCGGTTGCTCGCCGGCCGGAGACAGCAAGTCCGATGCGGCCGCGACCGCCGCGCCGAGCGTCCCGGCCGTCGCTGACATTTACAATTTCCGGATCGGTGCCCTCGAGGCGGTGGCGCTGAAGGACGGAGAGCTGGACGTCCGCAACGACAACCAGACCTTCGGCATGGGACACACGCCGGAAGATGTGTCGGCTGTCCTGACCGCCGCCGCCCTGCCGGCCGATCCGATCCATCTGTTCATCGACCCGCTTCTGGTGCGCGACGGCGACCATACGGTGCTGATCGACACCGGGGCGGGCGGGGCCATGGGCACCGAAGGCAAGCTGCTGCAGTCCCTGGCCTCGGCCGGGGTCGAGCCGGGCCAGGTCACCGACATCCTGATCTCGCACGGCCACGGTGACCATGTCGGGGGTCTGGTCGACGTCGCCGGGGCGCTGCGCTTCCCCGCGGCCACGATCCGTATCAGCGCCGCGGAATGGACGGCCCTGAAGGGGGACCCGGCCATGGCGCCCCTGGTCCGGGCCATCACGCCCCGGGTCAAGACCTTCACCCCGGGCGAGGTCGTGGCTCCGAACATCACGGCCGTGGACATCCCCGGTCACACCGCGGGCCATACCGGGTTCGAGATCGCCTCCGGCGACGAGCGGCTGCTCTATATCGGCGACGCCATGCATCATTCGGTGATTTCGGTGCAGCGTCCCGAATGGCCGATTGCCTTCGACGGGGACTCCACGATCGCCATCGCCAGCCGCCAGGCCCTGCTGCAGCGGGCGGCGTCGCAGAACCTGCGTCTGTATGCCGTCCACTTCCCCTTCCCGGGCCTGGGCCACATCAAGCGCGAGGGCGACGGCTTCATCTGGGTGCCGGAAGCCTGACTCCGGCTTGACCCGGGGCGGCCGGACCGGCATAAGCCCCGCTTTCCCGCGCCGGACCCCGTCCTGCGCGCGAATTGACTACGGACGATGCGTGGACCGCCGTTGAGATCGTGCTTCCAATCTCGGAAGCGCCGGGCCGCATCATGTTGATGAGAACACTATGTCCAAGCGCCACAGCGCCAAATACAAGATCGACCGTGCCATGGGTGAAAACCTGTGGGGTCGCGCCAAGTCTCCGGTCAACAAGCGCGCCTACGGTCCCGGCCAGCACGGCCAGCGTCGCAAGCAGAAGGTTTCGGACTTCGGTCTGCAGCTGAAGGCGAAGCAGAAGCTGAAAGGCTACTACGCCAACCTGACCGAGAAGCAGTTCCGCAAGACCTATGACGAAGCCGCCCGCCGGAAGGGTAACACCGCCGAGACCCTGATCGGTCTGCTGGAGGCCCGTCTGGACGCCACCGTCTATCGCGCCAAATTCGTCCCGACCCCGTGGGCTGCGCGCCAGTTCGTCAACCACGGTCACGTCACGGTCAACGGCAAGAAGGTCAACATCGCCTCCTACAGCCTGAAGATCGGCGACGTCGTCGAGGTCAAGGAAAAGTCGCGCAACATGGCGCTGGTGCTTGAAGCCCAGCAGTCGTCGGAGCGGGACGTGCCGGATTACATCGAGCTGGGCGACCGTGGCTTCTCGGCCCGCGTCGTGCGCGTGCCGGAGCTGGCCGACGTGCCGTTCCCGGTCAAGATGGAACCCAACATGGTCGTCGAATACTACTCTTCGTAAGTTCGGCTGCCGCGCGGTCCGCCGTGCAGAGACTTCAAAGGCCCCGGAGCGATCCGGGGCCTTTTCTCATTGCGGTCGTTTCCGTCTGGTCCGGATATGGGGATCATCCGGCGGGGCGGTCAGTTTACGGATGCGCCCGGGCGCGAATTGAGCGATGACGCAAGGGAAGCTTGTAATGAGGATGGGCATGGGCGCGCGGGAGATCAGGAAGCTGCTGGCGCTGACGGCGACCGGCGCGCTGCTGACCGGCTGTGCCAGTATCCAGTCCATGCTGCCCGGTGGCGGGCCCGGCCCGGCCGCCGTCTCGGTGCCCGGCACCCAGGAGTCGGTCCAGGCCGCGGCCATCGGCCAGGGTCAGGCGGTGTTCTGGGTCGGGTCCAACGGCTGCACCACCCGTGACGATCTGATGCCCGTGGTCAGCCAGTATCGCGGTGCCGCCACCATCACCCTGTGGCGCGTCAGCGAGGACGACTGTGACGCGCCGGTCCCCGGCGGGGTTGAGGTGCGCTGGACCTTCGAGGAGATGGGCCTGCCGCCCGGAACCGACGTCCGGGTCGGCAACTCCTACGAGCGGCCGCCGACCTGAGTCGACCCGTGCGCCAGACCGTAACCCGGCCAGGCCTTGTCTGATGCCCGGGCATAGGGATCGGGCAGCTGTTCGGGCTCGCCCAGGGCGACGGCGGCGTGATGCGCCCAGTGCGGATCGTCGAGCGCGGCCCGGGCGATGGCCACCAGATCGGCCTGACCTGAGGTGATCACCGCCTCGGCCTGCTGCGGCGTCACGATCATGCCCACGGCCATCACCGTCGTCTCCGGCACCGCCACCTTGACGGCCTCGGCGAAGGGCAGCTGGTAACCGGGTTGATCACCGGGAATCTGCGCGCTGGCGACATTGCCGCCGCTGGACAGGTGCAGATAGTCATAGCCCATGGCGGTAAGCCGCTGGCTGAAGGCCTGAACCTCCTCGAGGGCCACGCCGCCCTCGACCCAGTCGGAGCCGTTGAAGCGCGCGCCCAGGGCCCTGGTGCGCGGCCAGGCCTGGCGCAGGGCCTCGGCCACCCGCAGCGGGAACCGCATCCGGTTCTCGGCCGAGCCGCCAAAGGCGTCCGTGCGGTGGTTCGACAGGGGCGACAGGAATTCACTGAGCAGATAGCCATGGGCCGCGTGCAGCTCGACCAGGTCGAAGCCGGCGCGGTCGGCGCGACCGGCGGCCTGGACGAAGGCGTCGACGATCCGGTCCATTCCGGCCTCATCCAGTTCCGTCGGTGTATGCCAGTCCTCGCGGAAGGCGACGGCTGACGGGGCCACCGTCGGCCAGGCCCCTTCGGCGGCGGTCAGGGCCCGGCCGCGGTCGACCCAGGGCGGGGTGGTCGAGGCCTTGCGTCCGGCATGGGCCAGCTGGATGCCGATCGGGGTGTCGGCATAGGTGCGGATGTCGGCCAGCAGGCCGGCGAAGGCGGCCTCCTGAACATCGTTCCAGAGCCCGGTGTCGCCCGGGGTAATGCGGCCCGCGGCCTCGACCCCGGTGGCCTCGACGATCACCGCCGCCGCGCCCGAAATCGCCAGTCGGCCCAGATGCTGCCAGTGCCAGGGTTGGGGCACGCCGTCGATCGCCGAATACTGGCACATCGGGGCGATGACGATCCGGTTGGCGAGGGGCAGGGGGCCGAGGGCGTAGGGCGAGAACAGCGGACTCATGGGCAGATCCTTCGGCGGGGCGGAACCGCATCTATGCCGGTTGCGATTTGGATCAAGATCAGCCTGTCCAATTATTCACGTGTCATCCCGCTGGCGCGAAGGCATCAAAGGCTACGCTTTTGCCATTCTGGAGCCACCGCCATGTTGCGTCTCATCCTCGCCCTCGCCATCACAGCCCCGCTGCTTTCGGGCTGCATCATCATCGCCACCGACAAGCCGGTCACCCGCGTCGTCCAGACCGCGCCCGCCGACGTTCCGGAATGAGGCGGGCCCTTGTCGCGGCGGCGGCCTGTCTGCCGCTGCTGACCGGTTGCGTCATCTATGCCGACGACTCCGGCGAGACCACGATGGTGCGGATGGAATCCGGCACCGCGATCACCACCACCGGCCCCGCCGAAACCCTGCGGGCGGTCCGTTTCGCCGACGGCCGTCTGATCGCGCAGGTCGAGTCCAACGGCTGCACCACGGCCGCCGACTTCGCCGTCTCGGTCGCCGAGGGCACGCCGGTCGACATCACCCTGACCCGCACCCGTCCGGACCCGTGCAAGGCCATCGTGCCCGACGGCGTCGAGCTGAGCTGGACCTATGCGGAACTGGGGCTGACCTCCGGCGAGGCGGCGCACGTCGCCAATCCGCTGCGGCTGTAGTCGCGGACGCGTTTACCGAAAGTCCGGTCCGGATGCGGTCGCGTCCGGGACGGTTCCGTCCTGACGCCGTTCGAAGGTGGGCAGCATTTCGGCCGGAATCCGGGTCGGCCGCAGGGTCGCGGCCTCGACCAGGCACCATTCCGACACGCCCTGGGCGCACAGCCGGCCCTCGCCGTCCTCGATCCGCACATAGCGGTTGAAGCGCGGGCCCTGGGGGTCACCGACCCAGGTCCGGGCCGTGGCCGTGGAGTCGGGCAGCAGGCCGCGCAGATAGTCGATCTCGTGGCGCAGGGCGACCCAGGACCAGCGTGCCCGATCGGCGGCCGGGAAGCGGGCGTTCCAGTGGGCCATGCCCGCATCCTGCAGCCAGCCGACATAGACGACATTGTTCACATGGCCGTTGTCGTCGATGTGCTCGGGCCGGATGTCCAGCGGGATGGTGAAGATCTCGCGATCGGCGCGCGGCGCGAGCGGCGCGCGGGCCATCAGGCTTCGCCCAGGGGGACGCCCTTCTCGGTCATCAGGGTCATCAGTTCGCCGGCTTCGAACATCTCGCGCACAATGTCCGAACCGCCGACGAACTCGCCCTTCACATACAGCTGGGGAATGGTCGGCCAGTCGGTGAAGGCCTTGATGCCGTCGCGCAGTCCGGCGTCCTGCAGCACATCGACGCCGACGAAGGGCGCACCCAGGTGGTCGAGGATCTGCACCGCCAGCGAGGAGAAGCCGCAGCGCGGCGCGTCGGGCGTGCCCTTCATGAACAGCACCACGTCATGTTCGGCCACCGTCCCCGCGATGAAGGCGTGGATCGGGTCGGTCGGGGTCGCGGTCGTTTGATCAGTCACGGAATGGCCTTTCACTGAGGCCCGTCAGCTAGGGATGCCGGACCCGGGGGTCAAGGGCAGTGGCCGACGGTCGTGCGATCGTGACCGGCGCGGCGGCGGCGATTCAGGCGGCGGCGGAGCCGGCACCGGCGACCCGCGCCATCTCGATCTGGGCGGCCAGGCCGGGCGGCATGTCGCGTTCGGGCACCAGGGCCAGGGCGTTCAGCCGTTCGGCGTCATTGGCCTGGATCAGGATGCTGCAGATCGACGGATCGGTCAGCCCATGGGCCAGGCAGATGGCCTCGGCGCTCCAGTTGGGGGTGCGGTGCAGGAAGGCGAAGGTTCCGGCTCCGGCCAGCGGATCCTGTTTGGAGCGTCCGCCACCGCCAAGGCCGAACAGGCCCTTCCTGACCGGCTGGTCCAGGGTGGCCGCCTTCTTTTCCGTGTCCAGTTCCGAGGGGAAATAGCCGTAGGCGAAGATGGCCATGTCGCGCTCGCGCGCGGCCCGAACGCGGGAGCGAACCTGCCAGCCCGAATTCAGGTGGAACGGGGTGACCAGCACGTCGAACGCCCCGGTCGAGACATAGGCGTCCATCACCTCGCCGTCCCCGGCCACGCCCAGCAGCCGCACCCGGTTGGTGGCGCGCAGGGCCTTCAGGGCGTTCAGCGAGCTCTGCGGCAGTTCGTCGTCGGCCGGTTCTTCCAGCAGCACCATGTCGATCCAGCCCAGGCGGGATACGTTCAGGGCGCGGTCGATCGAGGCGGTCATGCCTTCGGCGGTGAAGTCGCGGTCCGAACCGCGGCGTCCGTCGCCCCGGCCCAGGGCCAGGCTGACGGTCACCAGCTTGCGGTCGATGTGTTGCAGGGCCTGGCCGACGACCTCGGCCAGGACCGGGTCGGCTGTCTCGAGGCGATAGCTGTTGATGCCCGCTTCCAGCGCCGCATAGATCAGATCACAGGCGGCCGCCGGGCCCCGCGCGATATTGTCACGGCCGAGGCTGAGGGTCAGGGCCGAGACCGCGGCCCCGGTCGGTCCGAAGGGGCGGTACCGCATCAGGCGTCTCCGGCCGCGGGTGCGGCTGTTTCGAGCGCCAGCGCATGCAGTTCGCCGCCCATCTTGCCCTTGAGCGCGGCATAGACCAGCTGGTGCTGGCGCACGCGGGGCAGTCCGGCGAAGGCGGTCGAGACGATACGGGCGCGATAATGGTCCCCGTCACCGGCCAGATCGTCGATGACGATCTCGGCGCCGGGAAAGGCTTCGGCCAGATGCGCGTGCAGGCTTTCGACGGGCATGGGCATGGTGGGCTTGGGCTCCGGAGCGTTCGCGCAGGATGATGAACCGAAAACCTTAATGCGGCGCTACGTCGACCCTCGGGTCGCGCGCCGGTCCAGCAGCTGGACGGTTCCCCCCTTGTAGGCCCCCTCGGCATAGGGGCGGTAGCCGACGCGCGCCGCCAGCCGGTGCGAGGCCGCATTGTCCGGCGAGATCATGCAGACGGTGCGCGGGGCGTTCAGTTCGTCATCGACCCAGGCCAGGGCGG
The DNA here is from genome assembly GCF_029945885.1 of Brevundimonas sp. Taxonomy (GTDB): domain Bacteria; phylum Pseudomonadota; class Alphaproteobacteria; order Caulobacterales; family Caulobacteraceae; genus Brevundimonas. The sequence goes on along the minus strand of NZ_JAQSDK010000037.1, from coordinate 189,777 downwards.
CCGTCAGGGCCTCGGCCGCATAGCCCTGACCCTGGAAGGCCGGGGCGACCCCCCAGCCCAGTTCGGGCGCATCAAAGGGCGGGTCCAGGTCCCGATGATAGTCGAGCACGCCGACGCTGCCGACATAGGCCCCGCCGTCCCGGAGCCGGACGGACCAGTTGCCGTAGCCCTTGGCCTGCCAGTGTCCCAGGTCGCGCAGCAGGCGGAACCAGACATCCTCGGCCGAAAGCCCCTGGCCCATGATGTACTGGGTGAAGGTCGGGTTGGCCCACAGCGCGCACAGGTCGTCGTAGTCGGACACGGCGACCGGGCTCAGGATCAGGCGTTCGGTGGTCAGGACGGTCATGGGGCGGTGGCTCGGGACTGGACGGACGGCGGACGGCGGACGGCACGCCCGTCAGGCGAATGCGGGAAGTCTTTCCTCGGCCAGTTTCTCAACCATTGCGGACCGGGAAATGCCCAGACGGCCCGCTGTCGCGTCGATCTCCGCGAGGATGCCGGAATCGAGCGACAGATTGGCCTTCACCGTCCGTCCAAGTTTGCGGACAAGGGTTACGTTGCCAAGCGTAGCACCGGTCGCAAAATCCTCAGCAAACTGCGCATCGGCCCGGATCGCGTCGGGCGAGCGGGGTTCGGGAATCACCTTGCCCCGGGCGCTGGCGATTTCAGCCCACTGGCGCAGGGATTCCACGGCGTTGTTGAGCGCTTCATCGATCGTTTTTCCCATGGCGGTGCAGCCTGGAAGGTCTGGAAAGATGACGCCGTAGTTCCCTGCGTTTCCATCGATCAAAACTGTATATCGGCTCATGAATGGGTCTCTGATGACCGGAAAATCCGGTCTTCCCGTGATGTGATTCAATGGCGACGGGCTACCAGCCCGCTACCCTCGCAATGGCCCGGGCGACGCCCGGTGACAGGTCCCTGTGCCGTGGCACGATCACCGGATAATCGAAGTCCGGATGGGTATAGGCATCATGTTTCTTGCCGCCTTCGTGGGTCCACCCTTCTTTCGACAGACGCCGAACGATCCTGGCGCGGTTGACTTCCAGCATTGAGACGAGCGCCTCTTAATGCGCATAAATATGCGCCCAAAAATCCCGAGAGTCTACATTATTGGCGTACTTTCGTGCGCATGAGTGTTGAGGGTGCCGCTCACATCAACCCCAGCTGTTTGAAGCTGGCCACGCCGTCGCGGCCGACGACCAGATGGTCGTGGACCTCCAGGCCGAGAACCCGGGCAGCCTCGACGACCTGGCGGGTCATCTCGATATCGGCCCGCGACGGGGTCGGGTCGCCCGACGGATGGTTGTGCACGAGGATCATGGCCCTGGCCGACAGTTCCAGAGCCCGGCGCACCACTTCGCGGGGATAGGCCGGGGCGTGATCGACCGTGCCCCGATTCTGGAGTTCGTCGAGGATCAGCTGGTTGCGGTTGTCCAGATACAGGACCCGGAACTGTTCGCGCGGCTCGTGCTGCAGGGCCAGGCGGACATAGGCCAGCAGCGCGGTCCAGGACGAGATCACCGGCCGTTTCGCCGGTTCTTCGCGGGCGATGCGACGGGTCACCTCGTGCAGGGCGGTCAGGTCGAGGGCGGTCTCGACCCCGAGGCCGGTGCCCTTGCCGCGACTGTCCTCGATCTTGACGGTGACGATGGCCTCGACCGGGGCGGCCAGCACCGCCGCCAGGGAACCGAACCGGGCCAGCAGGGCCTTGGCGATCGGCTTGACGTCGCCGCGCGGCAGGCTGCGGAACAGGAACAGCTCCAGCAGCTCATAGTCGGGCAGGGCGGTCAGTCCGGCGTCGCGGGCGCGCTGACGCAGACGTTCGCGGTGGCCGGTATGGTGGGGTTTTCGTGCGCGCGCGGACCGGGCCACCGCATCGGGGCCCCGCGGGGAAGCGATCGGAAAGGGCAGCACGCTGGACATGGCGGCCTCCGGCTCAATGGCCGGAACGATGTCAGAACAGAAGGCGAACGTCCAGCCGGATCAGTCGAATTTGGGTCGGAAGATACCCATGGGACTGGCGCTGAAGATCTCCAGTCCGGTCTCGGTGACGCCGATGCTGTGCTCGCACTGGGACGACAGCGACTTGTCGCGGGTCACGGCGGTCCAGCCGTCGGACAGGACCTTCACCGCCGGCTTGCCCAGGTTCACCATCGGCTCGATGGTGAAGAACATGCCCGGCTTCAGCGTCGCGCCCTCGCCCTTGCGGCCATAGTGCAGGACGTTGGGATTGTCGTGGAACACCCGGCCGATGCCGTGACCGCAGAAGTCGCGGACCACGCTCATCCGGGCGGCCTCGACGTGGCGCTGGATCGCATAGCCGATGTCGCCGAAGGTATTGCCCGGCTTGACCTGGGCCAGACCCAGTTCGATGCCCTCATAGGTGACGTCGATCAGCTTGCGGGCGCGGGCGTTGATCTCGCCGACCGGATACATGCGGCTGGAATCGCCGTGCCAGCCGTCGACGATGACGGTGTGATCGATGTTGACGATGTCGCCGTCCTTCAGGACCTTGTCACCGGGAATGCCGTGGCAGACGACGTGGTTGATCGAGGTGCAGACGGTCTTCGTATAGCCCTTGTAGCCGAGGCAGGCGGGCAGGGCCCCGTGGTCGAGGGTGAACTCGCGGATCCGGTCGTCGATCTCGCCGGTGGTGACGCCGGGCTGGACGAAGGGCGTGATCATGTCGAGCGCCTCGGCGACCAGACGCCCGGCCTTGCGCATACCCTCGAACCCTTCCTCATCGTGGAGGCGGATGGTGCTGGAGCGCAGATAGGCGTCGGGATCAAGATCGGGCGTTTCGTACATCATCGGGTCTCGGGAAGGGGGCAGGGCAGGAGCATACCGGCGGGTGGTCTCTCAAATTGGAGCCTAGCACGGAACGCCGGTCTTTTTCGAGGCGGGGCCCAAAGGGCGTGTCCCAGAGATGGGATTGGATGACGGATGCGGCAAGGGCGGCTAGGGATCGGTCATGACCCTTCCAGCCCCCACCGCCGCCGTCCTGATCATCGGGGACGAGATCCTGTCCGGCCGCACCCGCGACACCAACCTGAACACCATCGCCCGCTTTCTGGCGGCGCTGGGCATCGACCTGCTGGAGGCGCGCACGGTCGGCGACCGGGCGGACCAGATCATCGAGGCCCTGAACGCCCTGCGCGCCGGGCACGACTATGTCTTCACCACCGGCGGTATCGGCCCGACCCATGATGACATCACCGCCGACTGCGTGGCCCGGGCCTTCGGCGTGGCCCTGCCGGAACATCCGGAGGCGGTCGCCATCCTGGAGCGGCGCTATGGCGCAGCGGACTTCAATGCGGCGCGGCGGCGCATGGCGCGGATCCCCGAAGGCGGGACGCTGATCGCCAATCCGGTCACCGACGCGCCCGGCTTCCAGATCGGCAATGTCTTCGTGATGGCCGGGGTGCCCAGGATCATGACCGCCATGCTTGAGGACGTGGCCCCGCGCCTGCGCACCGGGGCCGTGGTCCATGTCCGCACCCTGAAGGTCAGTGGCGTCGGCGAGGGCGATATCGCCGAGATCCTGACCGCCGCCTCCCTGGCGACGCGCGCGGTCAGTTTCGGCAGCTATCCGTTCGGCCACGGATCGGTCGGCGAGGTCGGCACCAATCTGGTGATCCGCGGACGTGACGAAGCCGCCGTGGATGCGGCGGCTTCGGGTCTTCTGGCGGATCTGACGGCGGCGGGTATTACCGCCGCCGCCTGAACCGATTTCTAGGCGCGGGCGACGTAGCCCTTGCCGCCGTTGGACGGGCGGCGGCTGCGCGGACGACGCTTCAGTTCACCCTCGGGCTTGGCGGCCACGGCGGCGCGCGGGTCGTTGTTGCCGGTCGAGCGGGGACGCTCGCGCGCCATCGGATCAAAGGCCGGACGCTCTGGGGCAGGACGGGCGTCGCGGCCCGGGGCCGGCTTGCGCTGGCGATGCGGCTGGCCGCCACCCTCGGGCTTGACGCCGTCGCGGTGCGGATTGCGGCCACGGCCACGGCCCTCGCCACGCGGACGATCCTCGCGGTCGGGCATGGTCGCCTTGGTGCCGACGCCGGCGGCCATGATCGACTGGTCCAGCAGGCCCAGCGACTTGTCGTTGCGACGGTCGGTGGCCGGGATCTTCTGGCGCGTGACCTTCTCGATGTCGCGCAGCAGCTTCATCTCGTCACCGGCGACGAAGCTGATGGCCGAGCCGTCAGCCCCGGCACGGGCCGTCCGGCCGATGCGGTGGACATAGGCTTCCGGCACGAAGGGCAGTTCGAAATTCACGACGTGCGAGACGCCGTCGACGTCGATGCCGCGGGCGGCGATGTCGGTGGCGACCAGCACGCGCAGCTTGCCGGCCTTGAAGGCCGCCAGGGTGCGTTCACGTTGCGGCTGGCTCTTGTTGCCGTGGATGGCCCCGGCCTGGACGCCGCCGGCTTCCAGATAGGCGGCGACCTTGTCGGCCCCGTGCTTGGTCTTGGTGAAGACCAGGCAGCGCGTATAGTTGTCGTCGGCGAACATCTCGGTCAGCAGGGCGCGCTTGCGGCCCTGTTCGACGTGGATGACCGACTGGTTGATGCGCTGCACCGTGGTGGCCTGGGGCGTCACCGACACCTTGACCGGATCCTTGAGCAGCTCACCGGCCAGCTTGCCGATCTCGTTCGGCATGGTGGCCGAGAAGAACAGGTTCTGGCGCTTGGTCGGGATGCGGCTGACGATCTGGCGGATCGGCTTGACGAAGCCGAGGTCCAGCATCTGGTCGGCCTCGTCGAGCACGAAGATCTCGGTCGAGGACAGGTCCAGGGTCTTCTGCTGCATATGGTCCAGCAGACGGCCGGGGGTGGCGACCAGCACGTCGAGACCGGCCTGGATGGCGCGTTCCTGCGGGCCGTATTTCACGCCGCCGAACACGACGGCGACCTTGAAGCCCAGATGCTTGCCATAGCTCTTGAAGCTCTCGGCGATCTGGCTGGCCAGTTCACGCGTCGGCGACAGGATCAGGCAGCGCGTGGTGCGCGGCAGCGGGGCGACGCGGTTCTCGGCCAGGCGATGCAGGATCGGCAGGGCGAAGGCAGCCGTCTTGCCGGTGCCGGTCTGGGCGATGCCCAGCAGGTCCTTGCCCAGCATGACGTCGGGAATGGCCTGGGCCTGGATCGGGGTGGGGGTGACATAGCCCTCGGTTGCCAGCGCCTGGAGCAGCGCCTTGTTGAGGCCGAAGGATTCAAATGTAGGGGTGGTCAAAATGGTTTCTTTCGCGTGCGGCGACGCGCAACAGCCATGGCTCAACGCCGAAAAGGCCGCGCACCGCCAGTCCCGAACGAGCCTCTGGATGAGGCCGGCGGGGTGGATCGGGCGCCGCCCCGCGTGTCCGGGCAGCGAATGAATCTTGAGGGCCGGCCGCTGCTACAGTCAGGTCTTCGTAAGGGAAGAAGACCCACACGCGCTGGAGCGCACCGGTAATCGCAATTGTGCGACGCAGCGCAAATGGCCCACGACTGCGGCGAAGTCAAGGCGGAGGGGGGCCCAAGCGCCGGGGCGATCAACATCAGTCGTGCAGGACAAGGCGGACGAACCCGGTCTAGAACAGAAGGACACGGGATCACGGAGCGCGGATATGGGCCTGAGCGACGACTGGCGCGGCTGGGTCATCTACCAGATCTATCCGCGCAGTTTCGCCGACAGCAACGGCGACGGGGTCGGGGATCTGCCGGGGGTGATGGCCCATCTGGACCATGTCGCCTCGCTGGGCGTGGACGCGGTCTGGCTGTCGCCCTTCTTCCCGTCGCCGATGGCTGACTTCGGCTATGACGTCTCCGACTATTGCGGCGTCGATCCGGTGTTCGGCACGCTGGAAGATTTCGACGCCCTGATCGCCCGGGCCCACGGTCTGGGGCTGAAGGTCATCATCGACCAGGTCTATTGCCATACGTCGGACCGTCATGCCTGGTTTGCCGAGAGCCGCGCCAACCGCACCAATGCCCGGGCCGACTGGTATGTCTGGGCGGACGCGAAGCCGGACGGCACGCCGCCGTCGAACTGGCAGTCGGTGTTCGGTGGCCCGGCCTGGACCTGGGACGCGCGGCGCGGCCAGTACTATCTGCACAATTTCCTGGCCGAGCAGCCGCAGCTGAACCTCGACCTGCCGGCGGTGCAGGATGCCCTGCTGGCGGTGGCGCGCTTCTGGCTGGACCGGGGCGTCGACGGGTTCCGGCTAGATGCGTTCAATTTCGCGCCGCACGATCCGGCCCTGACCGACAATCCGCCGGCCCCGCCGGGGCCGCGCACCCGGCCGCTGGACTTCCAGCTGAAGGTTCACAACCAGTCCCAGCCCGGCATCATCCCCTTCGCTGAACGGATCCGGGCCCTGACCGACAGTTATGGCGGCCGCTTCACTGTGGCCGAGGTCGGCGGGGATGATGTCGATCTGGAGCGTCACCTCCTGACCGAAGGGCAGGCCCGGCTGAACACCTCCTACGGCTTTGAATTCCTCTATGCCCCGCATCTGACCCCCGAACTGGTCGCGACGACCCTGGGGCGCTGGACCGGCGCGCCGGGCGAGGGCTGGCCGGCCTGGGCCTTCTCCAACCATGACGCGCCGCGCGCCGTGTCGCGCTGGGCTCCCGAGTCCGATCGCGCGGCCATGGCGGCCCTGACCCTGCTGCTGCTGGTCAGTCTGCGCGGCACCGTCTTTCTCTATCAGGGCGAGGAGCTGGGCCTGCCCCAGGGCGATGTGCCGTTCGACCGGCTGGTCGATCCCGAGGCCATTGCCAACTGGCCGAAGACCCTGGGCCGCGACGGGGCGCGTACCCCGATGCCGTGGCGCGACCTGGCTCCCTGGGCCGGCTTCTCGACCGTCGAGCCCTGGCTGCCGGTCGATGCCCGCCACCTGCCGCTGTCCGTGGCCAGCCAGACGGACCACCCGGCGTCGACCCTGGCCCTGACCCGGCGGCTGATCGCCCTGCGCCGCAGTCGCCCGGTCCTGCAGACAGGGGCGTTGCACATGGTCGCCGGCGTTCCGGACGGCCTGATCGTATTCGAGCGCGGCACGGGCGAGGACCGGCTGCTGTGCGCCTTCAACCCGACCGGAGCCGCTGTCGACTGGACGCCGGACCCCGGCTGGAGCCCGGTCGAATCCGTCAATGACGACGGCGGCTCGGCCCTGGGCCCCTATGCCGCACGAATTCTGGGCCGGAAGGGGTCGACTTCCCCTGCGTGATCACGGGATGTTACAAGGTCTGGATGATGCACTGCAGCATCGCCGCCGGAGACGCCGCTGATGTCCGTTTTTGAACCCCGCGCCGGCCTTGAAGTCGCCCCGGAACTGGTCGCCCTGATCGAGGACGATGTTCTGCCCGGGCTGGATCTTGCACCCGACGTCTTCTGGACCGGCGTCGCCGCTGTCTTTGCCCGCTTCGCCCCCGAGAACCGCAGCCTGCTGGCCGTGCGCGACGGGCTGCAGACCCGTATCGACACCTGGCACCGGTCCCGCCGTGGCCAGCCCCATGATCCGTTGGCGACCGAGACCTTCCTGCGCGAGATCGGCTATCTGGTGACCGAGCCGGCCCCCTTCGCCGTCTCGACCGCCCGGGTCGACGACGAGATCGCGCGCATGGCCGGACCGCAGCTGGTCGTGCCGGTGCTGAACGCCCGCTTCCTGCTGAATGCCGCCAATGCCCGCTGGGGCAGTCTGTATGACGCCCTGTACGGCACCGACGCCCTCGGCGACCTGCCGGCTCCCGGCCCCTATGATCCGGCGCGCGGCGCGCGGGTCGTGGCCCGGGCCCGGACCTTCCTCGACGAGGCTGTGCCGATGGCGACCGGGTCGCATTCGGATGTCACCGGCTGGCGCATCATCAACGGCAATCTGTCGCCGGCCCTGGCCCGGCCCGAACAGTTCGTCGGCTTCACCGGCCCGGCCGAGGCCCCGACATACGTCCTGCTGCGCCACAACGGCCTGCATATCGAACTGGTCATCGACCGCAGCCACCCGATCGGCGCGACCGATCCGGCGGGCATGGCTGATGTGGTGCTGGAGTCGGCCCTGTCGACCATCGTCGATCTGGAGGACTCGATCGCCGCCGTCGACGCGGAGGACAAGGTCGCCGCCTATCGCAACTGGCTGGGTCTGATGACCGGCGAGCTGTCGGCCCAATTCGACAAGGGCGGCAAGAGCCTGACCCGGACGCTTGAAGCCGACCGGGCCTATGTCGCGCCCAACGGCGCGACCCTGACCCTGCCGGGGCGGGCCCTGCTGTTCGTGCGCAACGTCGGCCATCTGATGACGACGCCGGCGCTGCGGCTGGCCGACGGATCGGACGCCCCCGAAGGCATCCTCGACGCCATCGTCACCAGTTTGATCGCCCTGCATGACCTGAAGGGGCAGGGGCGGTTCCGCAACAGCCGCGCCGGCTCGGTCTATATCGTCAAACCCAAGATGCACGGGCCGGAGGAGTGCGCCTTCACCGACCGGCTGTTCGATGCGGTCGAGGACCTGCTGGGTCTGGCGCGGCACACGATCAAGGTCGGGGTGATGGACGAGGAGCGTCGCACCTCGGCCAATCTGGCCGCCTGTATCCATGCGGTGAAGGGCCGGATCGCCTTCATCAACACCGGCTTCCTCGACCGCACCGGCGACGAGATCCACACGGCGATGCAGGCCGGTCCGGTGGTGCGCAAGGCGGCGATGAAGACCAGCGCCTGGATCACCGCCTATGAGGCGCGCAACGTCGCCATCGGCCTGGCCTGCGGCCTGTCCGGCCGGGCCCAGATCGGCAAGGGGATGTGGGCCGCGCCCGACCGCATGGCCGAGATGCTGGAGCAGAAGATCGGCCATCCCAAGACCGGGGCCAATACCGCCTGGACCCCGTCACCGACGGCGGCCACCCTGCATGCGCTGCACTATCATGCGGTCGATGTGTTCGCGGTCCAGGCCGAGGTCGCGAAACAGCCGGTGCCCGGTCTCGACGGCCTGCTGACCCCGCCGCTGGCCGAGGGGGCCAATTGGTCGGAACAGGACATCACCGACGAGCTGGACAACAACGCCCAGGGTATCCTCGGCTATGTGGTGCGCTGGATCGATCAGGGCGTCGGCTGTTCCAAGGTGCCCGACATCCATGACGTCGGTCTGATGGAGGACCGCGCGACGTTGCGGATTTCCTCCCAGCATATGGCCAACTGGCTGTTGCACGGGGTCTGCACCGCCGAACAGGTCGAGGCCGCGCTGCGGCGGATGGCGGCCCGGGTCGATGCCCAGAACGCCGGCGATCCCCTGTATCGGCCGATGGCCCCGGACCCCGAGGCCAGCCTCGCCTTCCAGGCGGCCCGGGCCCTGGTGTTCGAGGGCGAGGCCCAGCCCAACGGCTATACCGAACCCGTGCTGCACGCCTTCCGCGCCAGGGCCAAAGTCGGGGTCAGGGCCCCAGGCTGAGACCCTACTGTTCGCTGCCCGAGCGCCACAGGTTGTTGGTCAGGGGTTCGATCAGATAGCCCAGCGCCGTGCGCTTGCGCAGCAGGACCACGACCTCGACCGGGCTGCCCGGACGGATGGTGCGACCCAGCCGGCCCAGCCGTTCCAGCTGGTCGGCGGGGACCACGATCTCGGCCCGGAAATAGCGGCTGCCGTCGGTCTCGTCGGTGAAGCTGTCGCCCGAGATCCGCGTGACCCGCCCGTGCACGATCGGCGGATTGCCCTCGCGCAGGCCGGGGAATTTGACCTCCGTGTCCTGACCGACCTTCAGATTGTCGACGTCGGTCGGCTGGATCCGGGCGACGATGATCTGGGAGGCGTCGGCCGGGACGATATCCATCAGGGTCTGGCCCGGCTGGATCACCCCACCCGGCGTAAAGATGGTCAGGCCCATGACCTGGCCCGACACGGGCGCGCGGATCTGGTTGCGGGCGATCTGGGCCCGGTATTCGGTCAGGCGCGGCCGCAGTTCGTTCAGCTGCACCTCGATGGTGCGCAGCTGTTCGGCCACGTCCTCGTTCAGCCCGGTCGAGACCGACAGCATCTGCAGCCGGGTCTCGCCGACCTGTTCGCGGGCCCGGGCCACCTGGGCCCGCAGCGAGCCCAGCTCGCCGTCCAGCGCCGCCTCGGTCCGTTCCAGCGCCCGCACCCGGGTCATCGGCGCATAGCCCTGGGCCGCGAGTGAGCGGATACCCGCCAGTTCCTCGGCGATCAGGCGACGCTGCTCGACATTGGATTCGATCTGCCGCTGCAGACCTTCCATCTGCTGATTCAGCTGTTCGATACGCTGCTGCAGCACACCGCTCTCGGTGGAGCGGCCGCTGCGGCGGGCACTGAACTGCTGGCGTTGCAGGCGCAGGGCCTCCTCGGCCAGGGCCTGGTCGGCGGGTGGCAGGCCGGCGAATTCGGCCGGGGTGGCGATGGCGCGGGCGCGGTCGCGCTCGGCGATGAGCCGCGAACGCTGGGCCAGCAGGGCCAGGACCTGACCGGTCAGGCCGCGCTCATTGGCGACCAGTTCGCCACTCGAGACCTCGACCAGGACCTGACCCTGGCGCACGGTATCGCCCTCGACCACATGCAGGGCGCTGACGACCCCGCCCTCGCGATGCTGCACGGCCTGGCGATTGCCAGACACGGCCACCTGGCCCTGGGCATAGGCTCCGGCGTCCAGCGGCACGAAGGCGGCCCAGCCGAGAAACAGAACGAAGAAGGCGACGATGATGACGCCGCCGATGATCAGTTCCCGGCGCGGTGCGTCGGTGACCGGCGGCGGCAGAACCGGTGCCGGCAGGACCGGCATCGGCACGGCGCCGGCGGGGGGCGGTGCGCCGGTCATTGCTTGACCGCCTCGGCCGGACGGACGGCCGCCCGCATCGTCTCGAGCACTGCCTCACGCGGCCCTTCGGTCTGCACCACCCCGTCGCGCATCAGCAGCAGTCGGTCGACCCGGGCCAGAACCCCGGCGCGATGGGCGATGATGACCACGGCGGCCCCGCGCGCGGCTGCGGCGAGGATGGCCGACATCAGGGCCGACTCCCCGTCCTGGTCGAGATTGGAATTGGGCTCGTCCAGCACCAGCAGAACCGGATCGCCATACAGGGCCCGGGCCAGGGCGATGCGCTGGGCCTGGCCGGTCGACAGCCCCTGGCCGAACGGGCCCAGCACCGTGTCATAGCCGTGCGGCAGGCGCTGGATCATCTCGTGGGCCCCGGCGGCCATGGCGGCCGCCACCGCTCCGCGATCGACGGACTCGACCGGGGCACCGGCGGCGATGGCAAAGCGCGAGATATTGTCCTTGATCGAGCCGGCGAACAGGCTGGGGACCTGGGGCAGATAGCCGATGTAGCGGGCCAGGTCGTCGCCGTCGCGGGCGTCGTATTCGGCCCCGTCCAGCCGCACCGTGCCCGAGGCCGGTTTCAGCGCCCCGGCGATGACCCGGGCCAGGGTGGTCTTGCCCGAGCCGCTGGCCCCGACCACGCCCAGGGTCTGGCCGGGACTGAGTTTGAAACTGGCGGCGCGCAGCTGCGGGGCGTCGCTGCCAGGGAATTGTACGGTGATCCCCTCGACCGACAGGGCCCCGGCCGGCGGGGGCAGGGTGGTGCGCGGCAGGTCCCGCGACGCGGTGCCGGCGAACAGATCGTTCAGCGCCTTCCAGCTGGTCCGGGCCTGGATCAGGCCGGGCCAGGCCCCGACCAGCAGCTCGACCGGGGCCACGGCCCGGCTCAGCAGGACCGAGGCGGCGATGATCGCGCCGGCCGAGATCTGGCCGCGCACGGCAAGGAAGGCCGCCAGGCCCAGCGACAGGGACTGCAGCGTCAGCCGCAGGAATTTGATCGCCCCGCTGTAGCGGCCCCCGGCGAACTGGGCGTCAGCCTGGCCGGCGGTGGCCAGACGGCGCTGTTCGATCTGGCGATTGATACTGGCCTGACGCATGCCGAGCGCCCGCACGACCTCGGTCTGTCCGGCGATATTCTCCTGGGCGGCATAGGCGGTGTTGCTGGACTGGATCGCCCTGGCCAGACGCGGACGGCTGTCGCGTTCATTCAGCCAGGCCAGGGCGAACAGTAGCAGGCCCCCGACCAGGGTCAGCAGACCCAGGGCCGGGTGCAGCAGGAAACAGGCCGCCAGATAGATCGGTGTCCACGGCGCATCCAGCACCGCCAGCATGCCCTGACCGCTCAGGGCCCCGCGCACATTGTCGAATTCGCGCAGGGCCTGGGTGTTGGGAGCCTTGGTCTGCAGGTCGACGACCCGGGCCAGCACCTTGCCCGCCAGCATCCGGTCCAGCCTGAGCCCGGCGCGCAGCAGCAACCGTGCCCTCAGCCAGTCCAGACCGGCCAGGGTGGCCAGGGCGAAGATCACCACGCCGGTGACGAAGACCAGGGTCATCAGCCCGCCGGTCGGCACCACCCGGTCATAGACCTGCAGCATGTACAGGGTCGGGGTCAGGTACAGCAGATTGACCAGGGCGCTGAACACGGCGGCCCAGATGAAATGGGTGCGGCAGGCGATCAGCGCCTCGGCGAGGGGTTCAGTGCCGGGGCGGCTGGGAAGCAGGTTCTTGAACACGCGGCGTTTCTGGCGACATCTGCACGACGGACAGGCGGACACTGTATCGTCATGGCGCGCGCCGGAACAGACGATTCTGTCCCGGGGGGGCCTGGCCGGCCTTGCCCGCTGGTCCTGCGGGGGGCGATAAGGGGGCGGGGCGAAACGGAGACGCCAGATGTCGAGCCTGTTCCCGGTCCCCGCGGTCGCCGCCGCGATCCTTGCCCTCACCCTGGCCACGGCCTGTCAGGCCCGGAACGATGCGATGCCGATTTCCCACCCGGCTCCTGATGCGACCCCCGCGATCGGCCTTTGGGAAATTCGCCCGGTTGATGCGGCCGCGTCCGGCCTGTGCCGACTGGCCCTGCGTGAAGACTCGCGCGCTGACGGGCACGCCGTCGTGATGGCGACCTGCGAGCTGAAGGCCGCGAACCGGGCCCATTACTGGCGCAGAACGCCGACCGGTTTCGTCCTGGTCGACGCCGCCGGCGCGACGTTGATCAGCTTCGCGCCGGAGACGCCGGACGCCTGGACCGGGGTCGGTGCCGACGGCACGGAATACCGGATGATCCGCGCCGCCATGTTCTGATCCGGTGGCTCCCGGGATCGAACCTGTCCCAGCCGTAACTTGCCCTGCGGGGCCAGCCGCGCGAGGCTTGGGCGGATATCAAGGGGGACGCCATGCTGACCATCCAGAACCTGACCCATGTGTATGGCAACGGCACAAGGGCGCTGGACGACGTCAGCCTGATCGTTCCCAAGGGGATGTTCGGCCTGCTCGGCCCGAACGGGGCCGGCAAGTCGACGCTGATGCGTTCGATCGCCACCCTGCAGACGCCGACGTCCGGCAGCATCCGCTTCGGCGACATCGATGTGATCGCCGAGCCCGAGAAACTGCGCCGGGTGCTGGGCTATCTGCCCCAGGACTTCGGCGTCTACCCGCGCGTGTCCTGCTACGACATGCTGAACCATATGGCGGTGCTGAAGGGCATCGCCGGCGCGCGTGAACGCAAGGAGACGGTCGAGTCCCTGCTGAACCAGACCAATCTGTGGTCGGTGCGCAAGAAGGCCCTGGCGGGCTTTTCCGGCGGCATGCGCCAGCGCTTCGGCATCGCCCAGGCCCTGATCGGCAACCCCGAACTGATCATCGTCGACGAACCGACCGCCGGGCTGGATCCGGAAGAGCGCAACCGTTTCCTCAACCTGCTGGCCGAGATCGGCGAGAACGTCGTCATCATCCTGTCGACCCATATCGTCGAGGACGTCTCGGACCTGTGTCCGCGCATGGCGGTCCTGGCCGGTGGCAAGATTCAGCTGGAGGGCGCGCCGGTCGAACTGATGCAGAGCCTGAACGGCCGCGTCTGGCGCAAGGTCATCGACAAGTCGGAACTCGAGGGCCACGGCTCCGCCTACAATATCATCTCCACCCGGCTGTTCGCTGGCCAGACGGTGATCCACGTCCTGTCGGACGCCCATCCCGGCGACGGATTCGAACCGGCCCCGGGCGGGCTGGAAGACGTCTATATGGCGTCCGTCAATACCGCGCGTCACGCAGCCTGAGGCCGGGCGCATGTTTGCAAAGATCGCCGCCTTCGAGTTCCGCTACCAGCTGCGCCAGCCGGCCTTCTGGGTGATTGCCATCGTCTTCGGCCTGCTGGCCTTCGGCGCGGTGGCTACTGAAAACATCAGTCTGGGCGGCGGAGGCAATGTTCACAAGAACGCCCCCTACGCCCTGGCCATGGCCCATCTGGTCTTCACCATCTTCTTCATGCTGGCCTCGACCGCCATCGTCGCCAATGTCGTGGTGCGGGACACAACGACCGGGTTCGGTCCGCTGATCCACGCCACCCGTGTGTCCAAATTTGACTATCTGTACGGCCGCTTCCTCGGGGCCTTCGCCGCCGTGGCCCTGTGTTTCACCAGCGTCGGCCTGGGCAATCTGATCGGCACCCTGATGCCGTGGGTCGATCCCGAAACCCTCGGGGCCTTCCGGCCGGTCGACTATGTCTATGCCTATCTGGTCCTGGCCTTGCCGGGCCTGCTGCTGACCTCGGCCCTGTTCTTCGCCCTGGCCACGGTCACGCGCTCGATGATGGCCACCTATGTCGGCGTGGTCGGGGTCTTCATCCTGTATCTGATCGCCGAGACGGTGGTCGGCGACAAGCCCGAGTGGGAAGGCGTGGCGGCCTGGGCCGAACCGTTCGGCGGCACCGCCTTCGGCCTCGTCACCAAATACTGGACCGTCGCCGAGAAGAACACGCTGCTCGCCCCTCTGGACGGGGTGCTGCTGGGCAACCGGCTGCTGTGGACCGGCGTGGCCTTCCTGATACTGGCCTCGGCCTGGCTGCTGTACCGGCCCGCAATCCGTGGGGCCAAGGCCGGCAAGGCCGACAAGCTGCGCGCCCTGGCCGACACGCCCGCCACGAAGTCCGGGCCGGTCCCGACCGGTGCCCTGCCGCAGCCCCGTTACGGCTTCGCCAGCGGCCTGGCCCAGCTGCTGTCGCGCACGCGCTTCGAGATGGCGCTGATCTTCCGCAGCCCGGCCTATCTGGTGTTGATCGCCCTGGCCCTGGCCTTCGGCATCATCACCCTGCTGTTCACCGGCGAAATCTTCGGCACGCCGGTCCTGCTGGTGACGCGGGTGGTGATCACGGCCGTGACCGGGGCCTTCGGCCTGATCGCGATCATCGTCGCCATCTACTATTCCGGCGAGCTGGTCTGGCGCGATCGTGAGCGCAAGGTCCACGAGATCATCGACGCGACGGCGACTCCGGACTGGACCTTCCTGGTGCCCAAGACCCTGGCCCTGGCCCTGGTCCTGATCTCGACCCTGCTGGTCGGGGTGGTGGCCGGCGTGCTGGTCCAGACCATCAAGGGCTACACGGACTATGATTTCGGCAAATACCTTGTCTGGTACGTCCTGCCCGGCGCGACCTATTTCATCCTGCTGTCGGTGCTGGCCATCTTCATTCAGGCCCTGTCGCCCAACAAATTCGTCGGCTGGGCCGTCATGGTCGTCTATCTGATCTCGACCCTGGTCCTGGGCAATCTCGGCTTCGACCACATGCTGTACCGCTACGGCCAGACCGTCGGCGTGCCGCTGTCGGACATGAACGGTCGTGGCGATTTCGCCGCCTTCGCCGCCTGGGGCAACGCCTACTGGTCCGCCTTCGCCCTTTTCCTGATGGTCATCACCTACGGCCTGTGGCGGCGGGGCACGGAGACCCGGCTGCTGCCGCGCCTGCGCCGTCTGCCGCGGCGCCTGGCCGGGCCGGCGGGCCTGATCGGCGGGGCCGCCCTGGTGGCCTTCGTCGCCCTCGGGACCTTCATCTTCGTCAACACCAATGTCTGGAATGACTACCAAAGCCGCGACGCGCGCGAGCTGCGAATGGTCAACTATGAGAAAACCCTGCTGGGCTTCGAGAACACGCCGCAGCCCGCCATCACCGACGTTACCCTGGTGCTGGACCTGTATCCGCACGCGCCGCGCCTGACGACGCGCGGCACCTATGTGATCACCAACACGACCGCCGCCCCGCTCAACGAAATCCACCTGCGCTGGGACGAGGATCTCGACATGGTGCGGCTGGACGTCGAGGGCGCGAAGCCTGACCGGGACTGGCCGGATTTCCAGTACCGGATCTATCAGTTCGCCACCCCGATGCAGCCCGGCGAGAGCCGCACGGTCACCTTCGAGACGCTGAAGGAACAGCGGGGCTTCAGGAACAGCGGCAACACCACCCGACTGGTCGACAATGGCACCTTCGTCACCAACGGCGAATTCGCCCCCACGATCGGCATGGACCGCAACAACCTGCTGCAGGACCGGGCCAAGCGGCGCAAGCACGGCCTGCCGGCCGAACTGCGCATGCCCAAGCTCGAAGACCTGTCCGCGCAGTCGAAGAACTACATCGGTGCGGACTGGGTCAATGCCGACATCACGGTGACGACCGAGGCCGACCAGATCGCGGTGGCCCCCGGCTACCGGGTGTCGGATTCGGTCAGTGGCGACCGGCGGACAGCCCGGTTCGTCACCGAAGCCCCGATCCTGATGTTCTTCTCGGTCCAGTCGGCCCGCTATGAGGTGACCCGTCAGGTGCACGACGGCGTGACCTTTGAAATCTACCACGACCCCAGTGCCCACAATGTCGATCGCATGATGACCGCGCTCGAACAGTCGCTCGACTATTTCCAGCCGGCCTTCGGCCCCTACCAGTTCCGTCAGGCGCGGATCGTCGAATATCCGGACTATGCCGGCTACGCCCAGTCCTTCCCCAACACCTTCGCCTGGAGTGAGGGGCTGGGCTTCATCGCCGACCTCTCCGACCCGTCCAAGGTCGACTATGTGACCTACATCGGGGCCCACGAGTTCGCGCACCAATGGTGGGCCCATCAGGTGATCGGCTCGGCCCAGCAGGGGTCGACCCTGCTGTCCGAGACCCTGGCCCAGTACTCCGCCCTGATGGTGATGGAGAAGATGTACGGCCCGGACCAGATCCGGAACTTCCTCAAGCTGGAACTGGATCGCTACCTGCGCTCGCGCGGCATGGAGCGGCTGGAAGAACTGCCGCTGCAGCGGGTCGAGAACCAGCAGTATATCCACTACCAGAAGGGCGGACTGGTCATGTATCTGCTGCGCGACCAGATCGGCGAGGACGCGGTCAATCGCGCGCTGCGCCGCCTGATCGCGGACCATGCCTTCAAATCCGCGCCCTATCCCCGGTCGCTGGACCTGGTCGCCGCCCTTCGGGCCGAGGCTCCGGCCGACAAACAGGCCCTGATCACCGACCTGTTCGAGAAGATCACCCTGTATGATGTCAAGGCGACCTCGGCCACGGTGGCGGAACGTCCGGACGGTCGCTGGGACGTGACCCTGGTGGTCGAGGCGCGCAAACTGTACGCCGACGGCCAGGGCGTCGAGACCGAGGCCCCGCTGAGCGAGACCTTCGACATCGGTCTGTTCAGTGCCGAACCGGGCAAGCCCGGCTTTGAACCGGCCAATGTGCTGCTGATGCAGCGCCGGCCGCTGCGCAGCGGGACCCAGACCTTCCGCTTCGTGACCGCGACCCGGCCGACCTACGCCGGGGTCGATCCCTACAACAGATGGATCGATCGCGAGTCCGACGACAACGTCCGCCCCGCAACCGACTAGGGCTCACCGCCGCAGTCTGTCCGGCCGGGCCTCAGGGGCGCAGGGTCTGGCCAGCCGCGCGCTGGGCGGCGATTTCGGCATTGGTCTCTTCCAGCGCCCGGGCGCGGGCCTCGGCCGAGGCGTGGCCGATCTGGGCATAGCGGACGCGCCAGCTGTCTGCCCCGAAGCGCCGCAGGAAGCCGGGGGCCCGGTCGGTGTCGAATCCGGCCCGGGCCATCAGATACAGGCCGACCCGGTCGGCGTCGCGTTCCTGCGTCCAGTGATTGCCGCGAGCCAGGGCGGTTTCCGGCACCGGATCCGGGTCGCCCAGGGGCTCGGGCGACGGGTGGTGCTGCAGCACATTGTGCGCCAGCTCATGCCCCAGGATCAGGGCCAGGTCGTCATCATCGGTGGCATAGGCGGCCATCGTCGAGCTGATGAAGACACCCCGGCCGTCGGCGCGGGCATTGTATTCGTCGGACGGATCGACCTGGAAAAAGCTGCTGCAGGCCTGGATGGGTTGCAGGGCCACGGTCCGCAATGTGGAGCCACGACGAACCTCCAGCCGCACCGGCCCCGCGGCCAGGGCCTGATCCAGACGGGCCAGATTGGCCGCCAGTCCGTCATGGGACGGTGGCCCGGAACCGTGGCCCGCCTCGAGGTCCTCGCCGTTGACCCGGACCAGCAGGTCGCCGGCGCTCAGCCCCGCCCGTGCCGCCGGACTCTCGTCGGCGACGGCCAGGACGCCGGGCAGGTCACCGTCGAGCCCGAACCGGGCCTCGGCCACGGGGCGCAGGGCGTCGCTGTACTGGTTGGCCGCGTGCAGGGACCAGCCGGCCACGTCGCGGCGCGACGCGCACAGGTCGACACTGGCCGTGGTCAGGCGGTAGCCGACGGCGGCGACACGCCGGTCCAGGGCCACCAGCGCCTCGAGCCGCGCGGCGGGGGAATCGCTGGGCGACAGGGCGGAGCCGCCGCCGGGGGCCGGTGTCGAACAGGCGACGGCACCAAGGCCGAGCGCGACAATCATCGCTCCGGCCGCCGCTCCGTTCAGGCTCGTTTTCCGCATGGTCTGATCCTAGCGAGTGCCGAACAGCCTGTCGCCTGCGTCACCCAGTCCGGGCAGGATATAGCCATGGTCGTTCAGCCTGCGGTCCACCGCCGCCGTCCAGATCGGCACGTCGGGATGGCAGGCCCGCAGTCGTTCCAGCCCCTCCGGCGAGGCGACCAGACAGACGAAGCGCAGTTGCGTCACACCGCGCGCCTTGAGCCGGTCGATGGCCGCGACCGCCGTATTGCCGGTGGCCAGCATTGGATCGATGACGATGCACAGTCGCTCGGCCACGTCCTCGGGCGCGCGGAAATAGTATTCCACCGGCTGCAGGGTTGCGGGGTCACGGTACAGGCCGATGTGAGCGACACGGGCACCGGGAACCATCTCCAGCATGCCCTCGACCAGTCCGAGGCCGGCGCGCAGGATCGGCACGAAGACCAGCTTCCTGCCCTTCAGCTGCTGCCCCGTTGTGGCCTCGACCGGGGTCTCGATCGCGACCGGTTCCAGCGGCAGGTCGCGGGTGACCTCATAGCAGAGCAGGATCGAGATCTCGTGCAGCAGCCGCCGGAACTGGGCGGTCGAGGTGTCGGTCTTCCGCATCAGGGTCAGCTTGTGCTGGACCAGGGGATGATCGACCGTGGTGATGCCGTCGGTGCCCGACTGGTCAGAGCCGGTGGGATGGGTCGACATGGGGCCTGCCTCGGATCCGGATGCGGCCCTGACGTGCGGCCGTAAGTCTCCTACGAGACTACTGCGCGGACGGCCTGTCCAGAGCCGTCGACACGGCGACACAGAGGTCGTGAGCTCAGCCGTGAATGGTCTCGCCGTGTTCGGCATAGTCCAGACCCTCGATCTCGGACTCCTTGGTCACCCGCAGGCCGGTGGTGTATTTGCAGACCATCAGCACGATGAAGGTGCCGACGGCGCTCCAGCCGATCACCGCCGCCAGGCCGATCGCCTGTTTCAGCACACTGGCTCCGGCGGCGGCCGGATTGATGGCCGTGGTCGCCAGCAGGCCGGTCAGCAGGGCCCCGACGATGCCGCCCAGCCCATGGATGCCGAAGGCGTCGAGGCTGTCGTCATATCTGAAAAGACGCTTGAGCCAGACCGCGCCGAAATAGCAGGCCGGGCCCGAGATCAGGCCGATGATCAGCGCCCCCTTGGGGTCGACCAGACCGGCCGCCGGGGTGATTCCGACCAGGCCACCGACCAGGCCGGACAGCAGGCCCAGCAGGGTGGGGCGTTTGCGCTCGATCCACTCGACGGCCATCCAGCCCAGGGCGGCCGCCGCGGCGGCGACGATGGTGTTCAGGGCAGCGACGGCGGCGATTCCGTCCGCGGCCCAGGCCGAACCGGCATTGAAGCCCAGCCAGCCGACGAACAGCAGGCCCGTGCCGATGGCCGTATAGGCGAGGTTGTGCGGGGCCATGTTGTCGCGACCGAAACCGTGGCGGGGGCCCAGCACCAGGGCGCAGACCAGACCGGCGACTCCGGCATTGACGTGCACGACGGCCCCGCCGGCGAAGTCGAGCACGCCCAGTCCGCCCAGATAGCCGCCACCCCAGACCTGATGGCAGATCGGGGCATAGACGATCAGGTGCCACAGGCCGAAGAACAGCAGGGAGGCCGAGAATTTCATCCGCTCGGCAAAGGCCCCGGCGATCAGGGCCGGGGTGATGATGGCGAAGGTCAACTGGTAGGCGATCCACAGGAATTCGGGCAGGGCCGGGGCCAGGCTGTGGGCCGTGTCGATCCGCACGCCGTTGAGGAAGGCCGCCTGCAGCCCGCCGACCAGACCGTTGATCGCGGCCGGGCCGGTGCCGAACGACAGGCTGTAGCCGACGATGAACCAGAGCACGGTGACGATGGCCAGGGCGGCCGTTGAATGGGCGATGGTGGCGATGACGTTCTTGCGCCGGACCATGCCGCCGTAGAACAGGGCCAGACCCGGCAGGGTCATCAGCAGCACCAGGGCGGTCGAGGTCAGGATCCAGGCCGTCGCCGCCCCGTCAATCACCAGCGGGGCCTGATGCGCCAGCAGCGGGGCCGGCACCGCCGCCACGGCCTGGCCGGCCAGTCCGGCCAGGCCGAGCGCTGTCAGGACGGGGGTGAGTTTCGATCGAATCATGGCTGCGGACCCGGTGTGAGGAGCAGGAGTGGCGGCCAATCCGCACGAGGGACGTCACCACGTCGGCCATGAAAGACCATGGTGCCGGTACAGGCAATTCATTTCGTGTGCGGTGCAATATGACCGCTGACGCTGATGTATTGCTCAAAATCCAGTCTGTTTATGGATGGATCGTGCTGCCTCATTGTGCGGAGCACAATATCATTGCCCCTGTTACGCCCCTGGTGGCCGGGCCTTCCGGGGCGGAACCGGCCTGGCGCTGCAAGGATCGTTGTTTTTCTGAGGCCGTCGCCGCTTCCGGCTGCTCCGCCGACGATAGGCTGATAGCCTGTACGTCCGTTCGGAAGCTGCAAGTCGAGGGATGTGATGCGTCGACTGACAATTCTGGTGGCGATGTGTCTGACCTTCGTGCTGGCGGGGTCTCCCGCGACGGCAGCGGTCACGGTCACCTTCTATGCCCACAGCGGCAACAAGATTCGCGGCGGCTGGCTGCTGTTTCCTCATGCCTATGTGACCCTGACGGGAACGGTCGATGCCACTGGCGAGGTTGTCGATGAGGCCGTCGGTTTTACGGCGAAATTTCCGGGGCCCCAGCTGCTGCTGTTCTCCGGGGCTGGCGTCGTCGAACGGCCCGACGCCCTCTATCTGTCCGAGGGCCGCGCCTATCTGACGCTGAGGCTCAGTGATGCGGTGTATGAGGCCGTGATGGCGCGCATCGCGCACTGGAGCAGCCCGGAGGGCTCGACCTACAGCCTGTGGCGCCGGAACTGCATCAATTTCATCGCTGACATTGCCCGCGCGGCCGGTCTGATGACCGCAGACGAGGACACCCTGAGTCCCAACGGTTTCATGACCGGGACAGCGGCGCTCAATCCCGCGGCGGCGGTCATTCCGGTCGAGGCCGATCCGACCCGGCGCGAAACCCCCGCCGACGCAGGGGTGACCGCCGAAAGGGGGCGTTAATGATACTGTGGCGAACGTGAATCCGATGACTCACAGAAAGGGCCGGGTATGAGCGTCCCGCCAATCATGCCGGCCGCGGACCCGGGACGGCCCACACTGGACGGCCTGGTCGGCGACTCGGCCTCGCCGGAAGCCCTGTCCCGGCTGTCGCGGGCCTCCCGCCCGGCGCGCCGGGCCGCCGGCAAGAAGACCGGAAAGACCCCGGCCTCGTCGCGCATCGTCCTGCTGCTTCAGGCCGCGTTGAAGGCGATCGCGGCCGAGACCTATGGCGAGGCCTCGCAGCTGGCGCTGAAGGCTTTGAAACTGGATGAGCGCAACGGCCTGTCCTGGCATATCCTGGCCATCGCCCAGGAAAAGGGCGGCGACCTGGCCCAGGCCTTTTCGGCCTATGAGGCGGCGGTGCGGCTGTCCGCCGACGAGACCATGGTGGCGTTCGACCTGGGCCGGCTGGCGCATCGCCTCGGCTATCTGGAGATCGCGGAGAAACTGCTGAGCCGCTATCTGGCCAGCCACCCCGGAAACGTGGAGGCAACCAACAACCTGGCCTGCGCCCTGCGCGACCAGAACCGCTATGACGAGGCCATCAACCTGTTGCGGGATGCCCTGGGGGGGAATCCGGCCGAGCCGATCCTGTGGAACTCCCTCGGCACGGTGCTGAGCGAGCGAGGCGACGCGGCCCAGTCCCTGCCGTTCTATGACGAGGCGCTGCGGCTGGCGCCGGACTTCTACAAGGCGCGCTACAACCGGGCCAATGTCCGCATGGGGCTGGGCGAGCCCCTGCTGGCCATCGCCGACATCGACGAGGCCCTGACCGGGGTCACCGCTCCCACCGAAATCGCCACGATGAAGATGGCCAAGGCCCTGACCCAGATGGCCGTCGGCCAGCTGGACCAGGCCTTCGAGACCTATGAGGCCCGCCTCGACCTGGCCCTGGCTGATGCCGTCACCTTTGCCCCCGGTGGCGAACGCTGGGCACCGGGCGACGACCTCAAGGGGCGGACGTTGCTGGTCTATGGCGAACAGGGGCTGGGCGACGAGATCCTGTTCGCCAATCTTCTGGCTGATGTGACCGAGGCGCTGGGGCCGGACGGCACCCTGATCCTGGCCGTCGAGCACCGGCTGGTGCCCCTGTTCCAGCGCAGCTATCCGCAGGCCCGGGTGGTGCGGCACCGCAGTGTGCGGCATCTGGGACGGCTGTACCGGGCCGCCGACCTGCCCGATCCGGTCCCGGCCATCGACCTTTGGTCGCCGATGGCCAGCCTGTTCCGCCAGTTCCGCACCCGGGCCGAGGCCTTCCCGACGACGCCGGGGTTCCTGACACCCGACTCCGACCGGGTCGCGCACTGGCGCGCCGTTCTGGCCGGGGCCGGTCCGGGCCTGAACGTCGGCGTGCTGTGGAAGAGCCTGATCATGAAGGGGGCCCGCGTGCGGGTCTATTCGCCGTTCGAGATGTGGCGGCCGGTGCTCAGCGTCCCGGGGGTGCGTTTCGTCAATCTGCAGTATGGCGACGCCACCGCCGAGCTTGAGGCCGCCCGCGCCGCCGGTCTCGAGATCTGGACCCCGCCCGGCATCGACCTGAAGGACGATCTGGATGACCTGGCCGCCCTGTGCGCGGCGCTCGACCTGGTGATCGGCCCGGCGACGGCCACGACCAATATCGCCGCCGCCTGCGGGGCCCCGGTCTGGATGACCTCGACCGGCGAGGCCTGGTCCGGCTTCGGCCCGAACGGCTATCTCTGCTATCCGACCGTCGAGGTGTTCCGCACTACGGTGCTCGGCGCATGGGCCGAGGTCATGGACCGGATCGCCACCGCCCTGTCGGCCGAGGTCGCGCAACGTCATGCCGCCTGAAGCCCCGCCCGTGAGGGTCATCCCCTATGGCCGCCAGTCGATCGACGCCGAGGACGAGGCGGCGGTCCTGGCGGTGCTGCGTTCGCCCCTGCTGACCCAGGGCCCGGCCACGGCGGCCTTCGAGGCCGATCTGGCCGCCCATGTCGGAGCGAAATACTGCGTCGCCGTCGCCAACGGCACGGCGGCCCTGCACATCGCCATGGCCGGGCTGGAGATGGAGGCGGGCGAGGGGATCACCACGCCCAACACCTTCGTCGCCACCTCGAACGCCATGGCCTATGTCGGCCTGACCCCCGTCTTCGCCGATATCGATCCGGCGACGCTGAACCTGTCGCCGACCGCCACACGGGCGGCCCTGACGCCGCAGACCCGGCTGATCGCCCCGGTCCATTTCGCCGGCCTGCCCGCCGACATGCCGGCCTTCCAGGCCATGGCCGCGGATCGGGACATCCGCATCATCGAGGACGCCTCCCACGCCATCGGCTCCGAATATGTCGGCGGCGGCCGGGTCGGGAACTGCCGCCATTCCGACGCGACCGTCTTCTCCTTTCATCCGGTCAAGACCATCACCGCCGGCGAAGGCGGGGCGATCACCACCAATGACGAGGCCCTGTATCAGCGGCTGCTGATGTTGCGCTCGCACGGCATCACCCGCGACCCCGCCCGGCTGGCCGACAATCCCGGTCCCTGGTGGTACGAACAGCAGGCCCTGGGCTTCAACTACCGGATGACCGAGATCCAGGCGGCCCTGGGGGCCAGCCAGCTGCGCAAACTCGATCACTTCATGGCCCGCCGCCAGGCGATCGTCGCCCGCTACCATCAGGCCTTCGCCGGTCTCAACTGGCTGGTCCGTCCCCCGGAGACGCCCGGCCAGTCGGTCTGCCAGCATCTGTATGTGGTCCAGATCGATTTCGACGCCATCGGCCGGACCCGGCCCCAGGTCATGGCCACCCTGCTGGCCCAGGGGGTGGGCACCCAGGTCCACTACATCCCCGTCCATCTCCAGCCCTGGTACCGCCAGAGCTTCGGCACGGCGGCTGGGCAGTATCCGGCGGCGGAAGCCTATTACGACCGTGCCCTCAGCCTGCCCCTGTTTCCGGCCATGAGCGATGACGACGTCGAACAGGTCATCACCGCCGTCCGGGGCCTGGTGTGAGCGTGCTGGCCGTCATCCCGGCCCGGGGCGGCAGCCAACGCATCCCGCGCAAGAATATCCGTGACTTCGCCGGTCGCCCGATCCTGGCCTGGCCGATTGCCGCCGCGCGCGACAGCGGCCTGTTCGATACCATCATGGTCTCGACCGACGACGACGAGATCGCCGACGCCGCCCGCACGGCCGGGGCCGAGGTGCCCTTCCTGCGCAGTCCGGCGACCGCCGATGACCACAGCCCCCTGCTGGATGTACTGGCCGAGGTGGTCGCCACCTATCGCGATCGGGGCCAGAGCTTCGACACCGTCTGCTGCCTGCTGGCGACCGCGGCCCTGGTGACCCCCGAGGGCCTGAAGCACGGGCATCAACTGTTCCGGTCCGGGGATTTCGACAGCGTCTTCCCGGTGGTGCGGTTCGGCTCGCCGATCCAGCGCGCCCTGCGCCGCGACGCGGCGGGCCATACCGCCATGCTGGCTCCCGAACACTATGCCAGCCGGTCCCAGGACCTGGAGCCCGCCTATCACGACGCCGGCCAGTTCTACTGGATGAGCGCGGCGGCCTGTCTGGCGAAGACCCCGACCTTCTCGGGCCGGGCCGGCAGTTTCGAGGTCGATGAGACCGAGGTCCAGGACATCGACACCCCGACCGACTGGCGTCTGGCCGAGCTGAAATTCGCGATGCTGGGACGCGTGCCGGACAGCCGCGCATGAGCCGCCCGGGCCTGCTCGTCATCTTCACCGAGGGCGGGCGCGCGCGCGGGCTCGGCCATGTCAGCCGCTGCAGCGCCTATGCCCGCTACCGGATGGCGCAGGGCGGGCGCGTATTATGGATGCTGGACGGTGACGAGCGGGCGACCGCCATGACCGCGGACTGTGGCGAGGTGCGGATCGGCCCGTGGCAGGACGAGCCCGCCAGCCTGCCGGACCTGCGGCCGGACGTGGCCATTGTCGATTCCTATACGGTGAGCCCCGCCGTGGTCGCCGCCATCGCCGACCAGGCCACGACGCCGGTCTTCATCGACGATCTGCAGCGCCTGACCTATCCGCGCGGCTTTGTCGTCCATCCGGCGCTGGACCCGGCTCCCCTGCGGCCGGACGGTGCCGAATGGCTGACCGGACCGTCGTGGCAGCCACTGCGCCCCGCCTTCTGGAGCGTGGCTCTGCGGGGGCCGGTCCGGCCGGTGGTCGAACGCATCCTTGTCACCCTCGGCGGCAGCGACCTTGATGATGTGGGCGCGGCGATCGTCGGCCAGGTCGCGGATGCCTTCCCCGGGGCGCGGATCGACTGGGTCACCGGCGACGCCAGCCCCTCGCCGCGACCGGGCGTAGTCGTGCATCGCGGGCTGTCGGACCAGACCATGGCCGCGCTGATGCTCGAGGCCGACCTCGCCGTCAGCGCCGCCGGAACCACGACGTTTGAACTGGCCCGCTGCGGCGTGCCGACGGTTCTGCTGGGCGTCGCCGACAACCAGCAGCCCAATCTCGACCACTGGCCCGACCTGTGTGGCTTCGTCGATGCCGGGCGTTGGGACGCTGTGGACCGGGACCGGCGGATACGGGCCGGTCTGGACCGGCTGCGCGACCCCCGGATCCGGCGCACGATCACCGACCGGGCCGAGGCGACCATGGACGGGCAGGGGGTGCGGCGGCTGTTCGAGCGGCTCCAGACCCGGTCCAGGAAGGGCGGATCATGACCGAAACCCCACGCACACCCCGGTCCTCGGGACTGCGTTTCGAGGATTGTCGCCTGCGTCCCCTTGGACCGGAGGACGAAGCCCGCACCCTGGCCTGGCGCAACCAGGACCGGGTGCGCGCCAACATGTACAGCGACCATCTGATCGCGGCCGACGAACACGCCCGCTGGTTCGCCGGCAGCCTGTCGAACCCGGCGGCCGCCTACCGGATCTATGAATACCAGGGACGGCCCATGGGCTTTGTCTCCTTCACCGGGATCGACCGGCGCAATGACCGCTGCAGCTGGGCCTTCTACCTGGGCGAGGCCGACGCGCCGCGCGGCTCGGGCGCGGCGATGGAACTGCTGGCGCTCGACCAGGTGTTCGGTGATCTCGGCATCGGCAAGCTGTGCTGCGAGGTCTTCGCCTTCAACGCGGCCGTCGTCCGCCTGCACAAACGCTTCGGCTTCGTCGAGGAGGGCCGTCTTGTGCGACACGCGCTGAAGGACGATCAGTTGCAGGACGTGGTCCTGCTGGCCCGGTTCGCCGACAGCTGGGCCGAGGACCGCCCGGCCCTGATGGCCACCGTATTCGAAGGCCCGCCCGCATGAGCTTCACCTTTCCCGACCGGGTCTTCATCGTCGCCGAACTGTCGGCCAATCACGGCGGTTCGCTGGACACCTGCCTCGCGACGGTGCGGGCGGCGGCGGCGGCCGGGGCCGATGCGATCAAGGTCCAGACCTATACCGCCGACACCATCACCCTCGACTGCGACAGCGACTGTTTCCAGATCCGGGACGGCACCCTGTGGGACGGCACCACCCTGCACGCCCTGTATCGTGAGGCGTATCTGCCGTGGGAATGGCATGCGCCGATCCAGGCCGAGGCCGAACGCAACGGCCTGGTCTTCTTCTCCTCGCCGTTCGACTTCACCGCTGTCGACTTCCTCGCGGCCATGGATGTGCCGATCTACAAGATCGCCTCGTTCGAGATCGTCGACATCCCGCTGATCGAATATGCGGCGGCCCGGGGTCGGCCGATGATCATCTCGACCGGCATCGCCGGCCTGGCCGAGATCGAGGAGGCGGTGGCCGCCTGTCGCCGGGTCGGCAATGACGACATCACCCTGCTGACCTGCACCTCGGCCTATCCGGCCGATCCGGCCGACGCCAATCTGGTGACCCTGCCGAAGCTGGCCGAGACCTTCGGGGTTCGCGTCGGCCTGTCGGACCACACCACGGGCGATGTCGTGGCCATCGCCGCCGTGGCCCTGGGCGCGCGGGTGGTCGAGAAGCATTTCATTCTCGACCGGGCCATCGGCGGCCCTGACGCCAGCTTCTCCCTGACCCCGGACGAGTTCGCGACCCTGGTGCGCCATCTGCGGGTGGCCGAATCCGCCCTCGGCACGATGCAGTTCGGCCCGACCGGTCAGGCGGCGATCAATCGCCGCTTCGGCCGCTCGCTGTTCATCGCCGAGGATGTGAAGGCCGGAGACGTGCTGACCGCCCGGAGCCTGCGCTCGGTCCGGCCCGGCGACGGCCTGCACCCGCGCCACTATGCCGAGCTGCTGGGCCGCAAGGTCACGCGCGACGCCGCCCGCGGCACGCCGATGCGCTGGGGCCTGGTGGAGTAGGGCTCAGGCTTCGGCGAACCGGTTGAAGGCCCGGGTTTCCTCGACCGACAGGAAATGCGGGTTGGAACCCGAGTTGTATTCAAAGCCTGGTTCGACCCGCTCGCCGGTCTCGCCCATCGCATTGTGGGCGAAATCGCTCTCGACATTGTGGAAGCGGATGGTCGGAGCGATCACATAGTGGTCGGCGAAATCATAGGTCAGGTGGGAATCGTCGCCCGGACACATGATCTCATGCAGTTTCTCACCCGGACGGATGCCGACCACATGGGTGGCCATGCCGGGGGCCAGGGCCTCGGCCAGATCGACGATCCGGACCGACGGAATCTTGGGAATGAAGATCTCGCCACCCTGCATCCGCTGGAAATTGGTCAGGACGAATTTGACCCCCTGATCCAGGGAAATCCAGAACCGCGTCATGCGCGGGTCGGTGATCGGCAGGGAGGCGGCCCCTTCGGCGATCAGCTTCTGGAAGAAGGGCAGGACCGAGCCGCGCGAGCCCACGACATTGCCGTAGCGCACGACGGCAAACCGGGTCTTGTGGCTGCCGGCCATGTTGTTGGCGGCGACGAACAATTTGTCCGACACCAGCTTGGTCGCGCCGTACAGATTGATCGGATTGGCGGCCTTGTCGGTCGACAGGGCAATGACCCGGTCGACGTCATTGGCCAGGGCGGCGGCGATGACGTTCTCGGCCCCGCTGATGTTGGTGCGGATACATTCGGTCGGATTGTACTCGGACGCCGGCACCTGTTTCATGGCCGCCGCGTGGATGATGAAGTCGACACCGCGCGTCGCCTGGATCAACCGCTCGCGGTCGCGCACATCACCGAGGAAGAAGCGCATGCACGGGTCGGTGAACTCGTGCTGCATCTCGAACTGTTTCAGCTCGTCGCGCGAATAGACGATCAGTCGCCGTGGCTTGAACCGGGCGAGAATGGCGCGGATGTACATCTTGCCGAACGAGCCGGATCCACCGGTGATCAGGATGGACTTGTCATCAAACATGGCGGGAGCCACCTCGGGGCCGACGGGATTCGTCCAGACGAGTATGGCTCAGTGTTCGGGTTCGCGCGTCAAGTCCCGAGGCGTGCCGGGCGCGGACGATCTTCCAGGGAAACCGGCCTGCGGGTTCGACCGGTCCGGACGCGAATCCGACGACGTTTGCGGCCCGGGTTCTCGTCGGCGGCGACATTCTGGCCGGCAAATTCGAGCAGCGCGCAACACAGGGCAAACAGAACCGCCATGGTCTCGGTCCGCAGCGGATAGTCGACGCCGGAATGCAGCACCATGGCGAGCACGGCGATGGACGCGGCGCGCTGAAGATCGCGCGAATCATTGGCCGGGGCCCGCCAGGCCTGAACGCTGCGCCGCCCGAACCAGACCAGGAAGGCGATCAGGAGAGCGGCCCCCGGCCAGCCCGTCTCCAGCCACATCTCGAGGAATTCGTTGTGGGCGTGGTTGAAATACAGCGGGTCGAGGGTCGCGAGCGGCTCGACCGAGCGATAGATCGCATCGAAGGACCCGATTCCGCTGCCGAGAGGAAGATAGGTCCGGGCCGCCTCGCTGACGACTCCCCAGGCCAGGAGGCGGGCGTCATAGGATCCCGCTTCGGAAAAGCGGGCGATGATGGGCGGGGCCGCGATCACGGCGATGACGACGACCAGCAGGCCGATGACCGCCGCCAAAATGGTCACCGTCCGGTTCGGTCGACGGCGACCGTCCGCAATCCAGGCCCCCAGCAGCGTCGCCGCCAGAACCGGCAGGGCCAGGGCGATGCCGGCTCGGGACTGGATCGCGGCCAGGCCGATCAGGCCAAGCGGGACAAAGACGACGCCAAGCCAGAAGCGCGGGCGCTGAAACGGCTCACCCCGCCGTACGGCTGTGGTGATCAGGGTCGCCGCGAACGGCAGGGCGACCAGGCACAGGGTGGCGAGATGGTTCCGGTTGGAGAAGAAGCCGGCCATGGTTCGCATGCCTTCGTGGGACCACAGATACAGGCGGCCGGACCCCTCGATCATCTGGACGAACCCCAGGCCGAGGCTGGCGAGGGCACCGAGGACAAGCAGGGTCACAAGCCCGTCGCGTCGGCGGCCGTCAGCGCCGAGGGTGAACAGCAGGATGGCCGTCGGCGGAATGAGGGCAAGGAAGGCGCGCCAGGTGAGTTCCGGCGTCATCGACAGGGCGGTCCAGCCCTGGGGCGTACCGGACACCGTCAGGGCCTGCACCATGGGCTCGCGACCCGGCAGGCCCGACCACAGGCCGGGGGGCAGGGGCGCGCTCTGGATCAGCGGCAGGGCAAGGGTTGCGGCCAGTAGTCCCAGCAGGAAGCCGTGCCGTTTGAATATCGCGCTGTCGGTGTAGTGGCCGGCGGCAAGAACCAGAACCGGCAGGGCGGCCAGTTCCACGACCATGAGCCGCAACTGGTTCAGCTGGCTGGCCCCACCGAACAGGAAGGCCGCCACGACAAAGAACACCACAGCGAAGGCTGTGGTGTTCCAATGTCGTACAAAATCTCGAAAACGAACGGCGACCACTAAATGGCTACGTCGTTCGGTCCCAAATCCTACGGGCTAACCGACGAATCGTCGTTCGAGGCGACCGAAATCACACCGATGATCACAGCCGTACCGATGAGCAGAACCGGAAGCGGGATGCCAACGAATTCGCTGGATTCACCGGCTTGGGCACCGACCCGGTCGCCCACGCGGGCAGCGGCAGTGTTGGAGTTGGCAGCGGCCGCCTGGCCGGCGACCAGCATCAGGCCGAGTGAAACTGCGGCGATAGTTTTACGCATGAAAATCCCCTTATCGAGTGGCAGCTTCAGAAAAGCCGTATAACTGAAATGATCGTAGCCCAGAGAGGTTGCGGAGGCAAGTCGGTTTCGGGCCGCGACAATCGCAGAGATTGCATCAATCCCCCAACACCACCAGATCAGGAATCCGGAGTGATTACCACCCCGTGGAACGAGGCTGACAGGGCGATTCTGCGATCCCCGGGCGTCGTGACCAGCCGGATCCACTGGACCGCGCAGCCCGTTGCCGGAACGACGAAATGACTCTCGACACGGCCCGGCGTCTGGCCCGGCGAATCGGCGACCGGGCGGTTGGTGACCAGCTCGCCGCTCTCGAGACAGCGAACCTGCCATGTGGCGCGGGAGGTGGAGGTCCCCGGTTCGAGGCGATAGTCGACGGCAAGGGTGTAGGCACCGGGATCAAGCGTCAGCATCTGGCTGGCAAAGGTGACCGGTCCGAACCCTTCGTACTCAACGCGCAGCGCGGAGGGTCGATCGGTGTCTGCGGCCGACAGGCTGATCCGCTGGCCCTTGTCCTGGGTGAAGGTCCAGACGAAAGGCGTGATTCCGCTCCGCCCGGTAAAGTGGCCGTCGAAGACCGGCTCGGACAGGGCCGGGCGGTTCACGAGGGTTCGAAGCTGGTGGATCAATGCAAGCTTCTGCCGGGCCAGGGCCGTACGGTACTGGACCCCCAGTTCCTCATCGCTCAGTGACGCGGCCGACGTCTTCAGCGAGGCCGCGATCGAGAGCATCACAGTGCTGCCGCGATCCGACTGGGCCAGGGTCTGCAGGAACCGCCCCCGCCAGGGCGGGCGGGCTTCCAGCCTCTTCAGCAGGGGCGCGCGCGCGCGCGCATCCTCCACATAGGCGGTTTCAAACAGCTCGAAGATCGGATCCGTGTATTCGACCCGGCGGCGCAACAGCGTCCCGGCGTGGGCAAAGGCCGACGCATAGTCGGCCCGCTTCAGTCTCTGGTTGACCAGCCAGGCGTGGACCTCACTGTCGCGGAGGCTCCAGTTTCCGGCCAGGGTCAGCAGGGCGTCGGCTCCCGCCGTGTCGCCGGCCTTGTCCCGGGTCAGGCCGGCCACCTTCAGGGACTGAAAATTGAACGGGTCGCTTCGCAGACCGCTACTGGCCAGGGAGGCCGCATTGTCGAGGCGGCCGGCGGCCAGCTCGGCCTCCGCCGCCCGGGCGAGGGCGGTCGGGGAGGTCGGCGCTATGCGCAGGGCGATCTCCGCCGGTGCCCGGTCGACGAGAAGCTGCACGACCATCTGCCAGCCCAGCCAGACCGCCAGGGCCCCGACGAGGACCGGCAGATAGCGCCCGACCCGTCCGCCGGGGCGGGCGGTGGGCACTGTGCCGGCCAGACTCAACGGGGGGCTCGCCGGCCCTTGTCG
Source organism: Brevundimonas sp. (assembly GCF_029945885.1). GTDB lineage: Bacteria > Pseudomonadota > Alphaproteobacteria > Caulobacterales > Caulobacteraceae > Brevundimonas. The sequence goes on along the minus strand of NZ_JAQSDK010000037.1, from coordinate 157,499 downwards.
CCGGGACGGGCCGTGGAATCTGCTGCGTAATCATAGTCGTAGGCGTAGTCATAACCGCCGTAGCTTGTCGCGGCGCGGGCGTTGAACTTGGTCAGGACGACGCCCAGCAGACGGGCGTGGCCGCTGGCCAGTCGCCGCAGCGCGCCCCGAACCTGGCTGCGGCGCGCCCCGCGGGATTCGGCGACAAACAGGAAGCCGGTCACCTGGGCCGCGAGGATCGGCGCGTCGGCGAAGCCCAGCACGGGCGGCCCGTCGATGATGACATGGTCAAACTGGGTCAGGGCTTCCTGGACAAAGGCGGTTGCCCGGTCCCCGCCCCAGAGTTCGGCCGGGTTCGGCGGAATCGGGCCACAGGCGATGAACGCGAGGTTGGGATGGGAGGTGGGCTGCACCTTGTCCGCCAGACCATCAGAGCCGGAAAGGAAATTGCTGACCCCGACGTTGTTGGTACCGCCGACGACCCGGTGCAGGGACGGGCGTCGCAGATCGCCGTCCACGAGCAGGACCCTGCGCCCGACCCGGGCCAGGTTATGCGCCACGGCGAAGGCCGTGGTGGACTTGCCCTCGCCGGGGCGGGAGCTGGTGATCAGGATGCTGGCCGGCGCGCCCTGCGGGGTTGAAAACTGCAGGGCTGTTCTCAGGGCATAATAGGCCTCGGAGAAGCCGGATCGGATATCGTCCAGAGCCACAATCGGATTGATGCCGTCGCCGAGTTTTGGAATCACGCCCAGGACCGGGACGCCGACCTTGGTCTCGACGTCTTCCGGCGTGGCCAGGGATTCATCCAGGGCTTCCAGGATGAAGGCCGAGAGCGCCCCCAGGCCGAGGCCGACGAACAGGGCGATCGCGAGGTTGATCAGCAGGTTGGGGCTGGACGGCCGGCCGGGAGCCTGGGCGCGGTCGATAATGGCGATGTTGTTGGTCGTGACGCCGCCGGTGACGCCGACTTCCTTGTAGCGCTGCAGCAGACCGTCATAGAGCTCGCGGCTGGTGTCCAGCTCGCGTTGCAGAATGTTGTACTGGATGCTGCGCTGACGCAGGTCGAGCACGTTTCCGGTCAGACCGTCCACCTGGGCCTGCAGCGAGCGCTCCTCATTCGCGGCGATCACAAACTGGTTGCGGATCGACTGTTTGATGTTCGAGCCGAGCGAGGCGATCTGGCGGTCGATTCCGTCGATCTGCGCCCGCAACTGCTGCATCGCCGGATAGTCCGGCTTGTAGATTTCCAGCTGTTCCCGGTACTGGCCGTCCAGACGCGCCCGTTCGGCGATCATGGTCTGGATCGGGGCGCTGTCGACGACTTCGGGGATGCTCATCACGGCGGCGGACTGGGCCTGACGCCATTTTTCCTCGGCGGACACGCGCCGGCTGCGAGCCTCGACCAGGGAATTGTTCAGGGCGATCAGATTGGTCGTGGTCAGGGACTGCCCCTGGGTGTCGCTGTTCGGCTCGGTAATGTTGATGATCTGCTGACCGGAAGCGTAGGCGACCAGTTCACGCTCTGTGTCCTCCAGCTTCTGCTTGGTCTCCTCGATCTGCTTTTCGAGAAACTCGCGGACATAGGCGGACGACTCGAATTTGTGATCCAGGTTCGCCTGGATGAAATTCTCCGAGATGGCATTGGCCAGCTGGGCAGACAGCTGGGGCGAGGGACTCTTGAAGCTGACCCGAACCAGTCGCGAGTTGGAGACCGGCGCGACGTCCAGATTGGCCATGACGATCCGGGTCGCCCGGTCGCGACGGCGGTTGACTGCGTCCGGCGTGTCGGCACCGGCGGATTTCGCGGCCGGTTGCCCCATCTGTTCAAGGAAGGTGTCTGAATTGGCCAGGTCGAGGCTGTTGACCACCCGTTCTGCGAGGGAGCGGCTGTGCAGAAGGCCGTACTGGGTCGAGAGGAACTCCAGGCTGGACCCGCCACGGTCGCCGGTCGGGACGCCGTCCCGGAAAACCTGGGGGGTCTCACGGTCGATCTGGATGACCGACGAGGCCCGATAGATCGGCGGCGTCAGCATGGTGACGGCCAGCCCGATGGCCAGGCAGGCCGCCGTCAGAATCAGGATCAGCAATCGCCATTTGACGGCCAGACGCCAGTAGGTCGCCAGATCAAACCCGGAGGCGAGCGAATCCGTCTCCGCCGATCCCGCCGCGCTGTGAGGTTCACTGACCGGGCCGAATCCGCGATCGGACAGCGACCAGCCGAAAGATGATGCGTTGTTCTTCAAAGGCTTTCCGTTGGCCACGTGGTGAATCCCAATTTCAGTCGGTTCGATGCGAGCCGCAAATCCGGTCGTCACCAGTGAGAGTTACCGCAACCGGGCACAGCGATCGAGGCCGTTCGCAGTTCCGGGAAGCGGTTTGATGGCAGGTCGTCGAGGCGGGGGCAAATCCATTCATTGGCGCTATCCGGTCATTCTGGCCCGGTTGGCCCCGACTCGAAGCCGGGGCGCGGGTTCCCGTATGATGGGCAGGAATCCTGAAGTCCGGATTTCAGGAACAGCCAGGCTAGAACGCCCGGAACAGGGCGAAGGCCGGTGCCGCCATCAGGAAGTCCTGGAAGGCGGCGCTCAAACGGGATGTGTCGACGATGACCACGTCCTGCCCCAAAACGATCGGATCCTCGACTTCCCCGCGACGGATGGCCGTGACATCGAACAGCGCCGCCATCCTCTGGTTGTCGACGGTGCGGAACACCGCAACCCGACCCAGGTTGGCGGAGCGGTTCGCCCCCTCGGCCATGGCGATGGCCTGGAGCAGGGTCGTCCGGCCCTGCATCACATAGACACCGGGATTGCCGACGGCACCGTCGACCGTGATCTTCTGGCTGGCGGACTGGATTACCGAGACGGTGACGCGCGGGTTCTGCAGATAGCGGGCCGCCAGCCCGGTCTGGATCACTTCCGCCAGTTCCGGAGCAGACCGCCCTTCGGCCGCCAGGGTGCCGATCAGGGGCATTTCAATGTTCCCTGCGGCATCGACATTCAGACTGTCGAACGACAATTCAGGAACGCGGAAGACGGAGATCCGCAGGGAATCGCCGGACCCGATCCTGGCATTCTGGTCGACCTGGACGGCCTGTGCCGCCTGCAGCTGTATCGGATCGACGAAAGACGAAGGGCCCGAACCCAATCCGTTCGACGCGCAGCCGGTCAAAACGACAGCCGAAATCAAGAGCGAAACGATGCGCATGAACGAGATCATCCTGTAGTCAGTCACAGCCGGGGGGCGGTTCTTGGGGCGGAGTTCCGATGTGTCGGACTCCCGACCGACAGAGGCCAAGCGTCGGTCGCCTATTCTTGCGGATGCTGATGCGCCGGGTCAATACCATTGCGGTCTGCGCGACAGGGTACTGTCTGGGGTAGACGGCCTCTTCTTTGGCAACGCAATCGGCACGCGTGCCCGCCTGTTCGGATCCCGGTGAGCGACGCCAGGGGGGTGGGTTGTGAGAAAACGTCAACGGGTTGTATAGGCCACCGCAACGTCGGACCGTGGGGACCGGCCTGCTGATTGATGGATTCGATGACCAGTTCCGCCCATTCGACGCTGCTTTCCCGTCTCCAGTCGAACGCGGCCACCATCGGCATCGTCGGCATGGGTTACGTCGGTCTGCCGCTCGCGATCGCCTTCGGTGAGGCCGGTTGCCGAATTCTCGGATTCGACCTCGACCAGGCCAAGACCGATGATCTGAACGGCGGCCGCAGCTATATCAAACACGTGGCCGGAGAGCGCGTCGCGGCCCTGCAGTCGGCCGGACTGCTCGAGGCGACCTCGGACATGGCCCGGCTGGGTGAGCCCGACGCCCTGCTCATCTGTGTGCCGACGCCTCTGACCCGTCATCTCGAGCCGGACCTGAGCTATGTGGTGTCGACGACCGAGATGATCGCCCGCTGCCTGCGCCGCGGCCAGATCGTGATTCTCGAATCGACCACCTATCCCGGCACGACGACCGAGGTGATGACCCCGGCGCTCGAGGCAACCGGTCTCAAGGCCGGCGTCGACTTCTTCATCGCCTATTCGCCGGAGCGCGAGGATCCGGGCAATCCCGATTTCTCGACGGCCCGCATTCCCAAGGTGGTCGGTGCCGATGACCCGGCGTCGCGGGAGATCGCGACGACCCTCTACGGACTGGCGCTGCCGCACACGGTGCCGGTGTCGTCCTCGGCGACGGCCGAGGCGGTCAAGATCACCGAGAACATCTTCCGTGCCGTGAACATCGCCCTCGTCAACGAGCTGAAGGTCGTGTTCGAGGCCATGGACGTCGACATCTGGGAGGTGATCGATGCCGCCAAGACCAAGCCGTTCGGCTTCATGCCCTTCTATCCGGGGCCGGGACTGGGCGGGCACTGCATCCCGATCGATCCCTTCTACCTGACCTGGAAGGCGCGGGAATATAATCAGCACACCCGTTTCATCGAACTGGCCGGCGAGATCAATTCGGCGATGCCGGACCGGGTCATCGCCGTCATGGCCGAGGCGCTGGACCGTCGCTTCAGCCGCGGTCTGAACGGCGCACGCATTCTGGTTCTGGGCGTCGCCTACAAGAAGAACATTGAGGATATCCGCGAGAGCCCGTCGCTGCGTCTGATGGAGTTGATCGAGGCCCGCGGCGGCAAGGCCGATTTCTACGATCCGCACGTGGCCCAGATCGACAATACCCGTGAGCATCCGACCCTCAATTTCCGTGAGGGGGTGGCCTGGAACCTCGAGGCGATCGCCGCCTATGACGCGGTCCTGATTTCCACCGACCATGACGGCGTCGACTATCCGGCCCTGGCGCGCACCGCCCGGCTGGTGATCGATACCCGCAACGCCTGTGTGCGGGCGGGTGCGGACATGGAGCGGGTGGTCCGGGCCTGAGGCCGGACGTTCGCACGCCGGTCAGCCGCCGGCGGGCGTTCGCCACCGTGTCCATTGATCCAGCACACGACGCACCGGCCGGTCATACCAGCGCTCCGCCAGGGTGCTGACCAGCAGACGTCCGGCGAGTGATCCGGCCAGGATTATTTCGGTCGTTCCAATACGCGGTCTGCCGTTCCTGGATCTACTTGGGTTGGCTGCCAATTTCATTATACTTCTTCGAGAAATCCGGTCTCGGTGCAGACGGAGACTGGCAACCGGGACGATTCCGATGATGAATGATCGCGACTGGCGGGCCTGTCCGATTTGCGCTGCGCACGACGGGCGCGTGGCCTTCCCCTATGCGATCCGGTTTCACGATCAGACGTTCGACTATGTCCGTTGCGGCGCGTGCGCCAGCGTCTTCGTCGACCCGGTTCCCGACGATGCGACGTTCAGCCGGATGTACGAGAAGTCAGCCTACCACGACCCCCATTACCTCGACTGTGAGTCGCCGAACTATGACCGGTCGGCCGCCCTGCTGAAACAGTTCCTGCCCGAGGGGGCGGCGGTGCTCGATTACGGCTGCGGTCTGGGGGCCCTGCTGACGTCTCTGGGACGGGCCGGATTGACGCCAAGCGGTGTGGACTTTGATCCGGAGGCCGCCCGCTATGCGGGCGAGCGGGCGGGCTGCAAGGCTGTATCGGTCGCTGAATTCGCGACCAGTTTCGCTCCGGCATCATTTGACGCCATCCATTTCGGCGACGTGCTTGAACATCTTCCGGCCCCGGTCGAGACGCTGCGGGCGTTGTTGCCCTTCATCAAGCCGGGCGGACTGCTGTCGATCGAGGGGCCGCTGGAGCAGAATCCCAGTCCGGTCTACTGGACCGCGCGGGCCTTCGGCCGGCTCAAGCGGGTTTTGAGACCGGACCATGTGGGTGAGGGTGTGCCCACCCACCTTATCCGGGTCGATGCCCGCCAGCAGAGGCTGATGATCGATCGCGCCGCGCCGGGCCTGGAATGTCTTCACTGGCAGATCAGCGAGATGGGGTGGCCCTATGTCGGAGGCGGCGCGCTCAAGGGGGCCGTCGCCGCGCTCGCGATCGCCTTGGGTGGCCGCGCCTTTGCCGGGATGACCTTCGGCAACCGGTTCCACGGCATATTCCGGATTCCGGGGGACTGAGGCGGGCTGACCGGCCTCAGCGCCCCTGTTCGTCGCGCCAGGCCTGGAACATCAGCACCGTCCAGAGCCGGGCGTCATGATTGCGGCGGCCGCTCTGGTGCTCGTCCCAGGCCTGCCGGACGGTCCGGACGTCGAAGATGCCCTCGTCGCGCAGCCGCCGGGGGTCGAGCAGGGCCTCGCCCCAATCGCGCAACCGGGTCCGCAACCATTGGCCCACCGGGACGGCGAAGCCCTGTTTGGGGCGTTCCATCATGGCCCGCGGCACATAGCGGTCCAGCACGTCCTTGAGCACCAGCTTGCCCTGGTTGCCCTGGACCTTCATGGCCATCGGCAGGCTCCAGGCGAAGTCGAAAACCCGGGTGTCGAGCAGGGGCACGCGGCCTTCCAGGCTGACGCTCATCGTGGCCCGGTCCACCTTGGTCAGGATGTCGTCGGGCAGGTAATGCAGGGTGTCATGGAGCATGGCCCCGGCGGCGAAATCCTGGGCCAGCAGCCCGGCCCCGGAATCAACGTTGATCCCGAACGCCCCCGGCTGAGTCAGCACATGGGCCGCGTCCGGCCAGATTGACAGCAGGGCCTGATGAAAGGCCGGCCGATCGGCCGCGCCGATCACACCGGCCAGCTTGTGCAGCTTCTCCCCCGTCCGTGCACCGCGCGGCATCCGCATGACACCGGCGAGGTCATCCCAGAACGACGGCGGGACCAGGGTCAGGCCGGCGGCAGCCAGCCGACGCAGCCCGAGGGGCAGCGTCTCGATCGTACCGGCGACCCGGGCCCCGTAGAAATAGCGGTTATAGCCACCGAACAGTTCGTCGCCGCCGTCGCCGGACAGGGCCACGGTGACCGACCGGCGCGCCAGCCGGGCAACCAGAAGGGTCGGAATCTGCGAGCTGTCGGCGAACGGCTCGTCATAGATGGCCGGCAAGCCCGGCACGACATCCAGCGCGGCATCGGCGTCCAGATAGAGCTCGTGATGGTCGGTACCCAGATGGCTGGCGATGGCCCGGGCGTGGACGGCCTCATCATAGCCCGACTCCCTGAAGCCGATGGTAAAGGTCTGGACCGGCCGGTCGCTCCGCGCCTGCATCAGGGCCGTGACCAGGGTGCTGTCGATGCCCCCGGACAGCATCGCCCCGAGCGGAACGTCGGCCTCCATGCGCAGGCTGACGGCATCGCGCAACAGTTCGTCGAGCGCCGCCGCCGCCGCATTCCGGTCGCCCGTGAACGGATTGGCGCGGGCCCTGTCCGCGGCGGTCCCGGCACACCAGAACGGCACGCTGACGATGTCGGCACCGGGAACCGCGTCGATGGAGACGCTTATCGAAGTCCCGGGCGCGACCTTGCCGATGGACCGGTAGATCGAGCGGTGGCCGGGGGTGACGCCATTGCGGACGAATCCCGCCAGCCCTTCCGGGTCCAGGGCATGGTCGAAGCCGGGTACCACCCTCAGGGCCTTGAGTTCCGAGCCGAACACCAGGCTCGCGCCCACCCAGCCGTAGTAGAGCGGTTTCTCGCCGAACGGGTCGCGCGCCAGGGTCAGGCGACGGTCGCGGCGGTCCCACAGGGCCATGGCGAACATGCCGTTCAGGCGCGGCAGAACCGCCTCCACGCCCCAGTGGGCGATGGCCTCGATCAGGACCTCGGTATCGGAATGGCCACGCCAGGCGATGGTCCCGACCGCGGCTTCCAGCTCGGCCCGCAGGGCCCGGTGATTATAGAGTTCCCCATTGTAGGCGATCATCCAGCGCCCGTTGGCCGAGGCCATCGGCTGGGCTCCGGCCTGGCTCAGGTCGAGGATCGACAGGCGCCGATGGCCCAGGGCGATGCCGGCGGCCTCGTCGATCCAGGCGGTGGCGTCGTCGGGACCGCGATGGGCGAGGGCGTCGCGCATGCTCACCAGCCGGGCCTCGGCCCCCGGTTCCATCCCACGCGGGCTGAAAAAGCCGGCGAGGCCACACATCAGTAAAAGGTCTCCATCAGGGGTTTGAACTTGTACGGAACCCAGCCGAAGGCGTTGTCTGCGAAATTGATCCAGACATAGAAGGTCACGGCATAGGCGATGAAGATGGCGAGGGTGATCAGCCGCTGGGTCTTGATGTCCGGGGCCAGGGCGTCGGGCAGGCGCGAGAAGACAAACAGCTGCAGCGGCAACCAGTAGAGGGCGATCCGGTCGACGGCCGTCGAGGACGGCAGGACAACCAGCAGGACCGGGAAGGCCAGGGCGATGACCGACAGCCAGGTCCAGAGCGTCCGTTCCCGCTCGTCGAGCTGGAAGCGCGGGCGAAACAGCAGGAAGGCCCCGGCGGCCAGCACGGTCATCAGGACCCGAACCAGTGCCCCGGTCGAATTGTACTCGGCCTCGACATAGTTGGTGATGAAGGTGTCGGCCTGTTCGCGCAGGAACAGGAAGAAGGCGGCCCCGGCGGAGATACCGACCCAGACCATTGTCCAGAGGCGGTTCCTGGCCTGGGCGAGGGCCGCGATCGGCACGAACAGGGCTGCCGAGGAGTGGAAGGCGGCCCCGACGGCGATCACCATCACATAACGCAGAACCGAACTGCGTTGCAGGACAATCAGGCCGATCATGATGAACGACAGGGCGATGCCCTGGCGGATATAGCCCATGCCCAGAACCACGATCATATAGGGGAAGGCGGCGGTGAGGGCGAGCCAGGGCCGGGGCTGGTTGCGACAGAAGACGGTCAGGCCGACGGCCATGGCGATTCCGCTGAACATCGTCACGGTAGTCATGCCGCCCCCGCCGTTGGCGGCAAAATAGGTCAGGAGGCCGAATCCGGGATCAGGTCTGGAAAGCGCGTATTCGAGGTTGGTCCAGCTCAGGCTGTCGACCATGGCCACATAGGCGAACCAGTCTCCGCCGGTCTCCCAGCGCAGGCCGATCATGCAGGCGACCACCACCATCATCAGGATCCACGGCGCATCGATCATGTTGCGCAGCGCGGGCGGCCGCGAATGCTCCACCAGGGCGAACAGGCCGCAGAGGAACAACAGTATCCAGTAGAGGGCCATGTTGTCGGTCGGTCTCCGTATGCAGGCCCTCCGGTCGGCGGGACTGTGCCCGCGCCTGAGGCTCTGTCCTGCGGTAGCCGCCAATGGCGCGGGAGACAATGGCCAGAGGCCGGCCCGGGCCACAACTTCCGCCGCAAACGGGCGTCCGGTCAGCCAGGACCTCCCCTCGTTCCGGTAATCCGGCGGGTTCATCCGCATTCCTCGCCCATTCCGGATATGCCAAGGTGCGAACCGAAGCCGGACAACGGGAAATGCCTGGGATGCCCTCCAAAATTATCGACGCCCGCCAGACAGCCAAGGCCCTGCGCGAGCCGACGTTGATCTCGTTTGTGGATATGGCGCGTTGGCTGGCGGCGATGATGGTCATGCTCGCCCATGCGCGAAACCCGTTGATCATCGGCTATGGCGAGCTCGCGGCCGGCGATCAGAGGCCCTGGGTCCAGGCCTGGTTCTGGCTCACCGGATTCCATGCCCAGGCGGTTCTGGTCTTCTTTGTCCTGTCCGGATTCCTGGTCGGCGGCCTGTCGATGGCGCGGGCGGCGGACGGGCGATTCGAGTCGGGCGGCTATGCGATTGATCGCATCGCCCGTCTGTTCATCGCCTTCCTGCCGGCCCTGGCCCTGACCTTCGGTCTTGACTGGATCGGGGTGCACTATTTCGGCGGTACGGGCCTCTACGACGGCACCCATCCGATGGTCATCGCCAAGAGTCATGGCCTGGCGTTTCAGGACCTGTTGAGCGGTGGCGTGGTGTTGGGCAACATTACCATGCTGCAATACTATTTTACGCCGGTTCTGGGCAGTAATCAGCCGCTCTGGACGCTTTCAACCGAGTTCTGGTTCTACATGGTGTTCGGTCTTTGTCTGACCGGCGCGATCGCGCGCGGACGCACCCGCTACGTCAGTCTGGCCCTTGCCCTGGTCGCGGTCGCGGCGCTCGGCGGGATGTTCGTCAGCTATCTGGGCCAATGGCTGGTCGGCCTGGCCGTGGCGATGATCTATGCACCGCGTCTGTCCCGGCCGGTTTCGGCAACGATTGCCCTCGTCCTCTGGCTGGCCATCTGCCGTTTCCAGGACGCCGCGATTGACGCCGATCTGGCGCTACGCATGACGACGGAATACGTCACCGCCATCCTGTTCGGCTGGGTCCTGCTGTCGATGCGAGGGCGCCGTATCGTCGTGTTCGAATGGCTCGCACCGTTCAACAAATTCATGGCCGACTTTTCCTACAGCCTCTACCTCGTGCATTTTCCGGTCCTGATCTTTGCGACCGCCGTCCTCGGCTCCGTGACCAATATCGCCGGATATCGCGAGGGTTTCCGGCCCACGGATCCCGTCGGTATCGCCAGCTATGTCGGTATCATCATCCTGATTCTGGCGGTCGCCTGGCTCTTCGCCCAGTTGACCGAGCGCCACACCGCCGACCTGCGCCGCTATCTGCGGCAGCGGTTTCATCAGGCGAAGGGCCGGACGCCGCACATCGCGCCGGAATGAAACCGGCCTGGTCGACGCCGTCTGGTGCCGGAGAGAAATGTTGTGGTGGCCATGAGCTTTCGCCTAGAAGAACCCCGCCGTCCGGCCACGCCGTAGCTCCAGGGATTTCATCATCGTGACCGTCCGGTCCTTCGTCAAAAAGATGACGCCGCGGCCGTTGCGGACGGCCCTGAGACGCGCCCTGACCTATGTGCAGCGACTGATGACCTGGGCCTGGGTCATGACATCGGTGCGGGGCCTGACAGCCGCAGATCAGCGCGCCCTTAATGCCTCATGCCGCGCCGCGCTCCGCAATTCGGCCCGTGACCTCGACGTTTGGTGTGATCCAATCCTGCTTTCGGATTTGACGGCCAAGGTCGAGGGGATCGGGATTTTTCGTCTTCGCGCCCGGTCCGACGACCTCTACCACGTAGTGCCGCGTCGAGAATTCCGGGTCCTCGAGGCACTGGACCGGCACCTCTGTGCGGGAGATGTTGTCGTGGATGCAGGCGCCAACATTGGATTCTTCACCGTGGCCGCGGTGCGCCGTATCGGCGCGGCAGGACGTATTGTCGCTGTGGAGATGATGCCTGATACCGCTGTGGCCCTGCGTGAACATCTGGCGTTGAACGGCGTGGAAAATGCGACCGTCATCGAACGTGCGCTGGCTGATCGTGCGGGACTCCATGTTGAGGCGACAGTCCGGGACGGGCATTTCGGACAGGCCACCATCGCCCTGGCTTCGACGCAGGGCGGCGGGCGTCAGGTTCAGGTGGAGACCACGACTCTCGCTGATGTTCTGGCGGACCTGCCCACGGTAGCCGTCCTTAAGATCGATATAGAAGGCGCGGAACTTGCTGCCCTTCGCGGCGCTGGATCCGCCCTGCAGAAGGTAAAGGTGATCCTGTTCGAACAGCTGGATAGCAGTCCCGAGGTTCCTGACCATCTGAAGGCCATGGGCTTTGACGTCACCAGCCTGGATGGCCGCAACCGGATCGCTATCAACCGGAACACCGACTTCGGCCCGCTGAGCGAACCGGTCCGGTAACTGCCGTGTATCGCCGGAAATCCAGCCATGATCGCGTGCCAGCGGCGGTGGGGGCGGCGGCGGTCCTTCCGGCAGACTCCCGGCGGTCAGTCGGTGGCCGGGGCCAATGTGTACGCGTTGGCCGGCGCGGCCTCGCATGAGGGTATCTGTCTTTGCCAAACCTCTGGGCCGCATCCTTTCGCTGACCTCGGCATCGGCGGCACGCAGTCTGTTGAGGGCGACCTTTGGCAGCGGCCTGCTGTGGTTGGTGGGAACCTGTCTGACCTTCCTGATCGGGGTCCAGCTCGCGCGCCATCTGGGGGCCGAAGGGTACGGGGTTTATGGCGTGGCCGTGGCCGTGGTGACCCTGCTCGGCGTGCCGGCTCAGTTCGGCTTGATCAATCTGACAACCCGCGAGGTGGCGGCCGCTAACGCCACAAACGATATGCCGCGGTTGAGCGGAATCCTCAGAACGTTTTCGGCCACGACCCTGATCTGTTCCGTCTGCGTGGGAATCCTTGCGGCGATCGTGATCACCGCCTGGCCGGGACAGCTGTCACCGGGTCTGCACCGGTCCCTGCTGATCGCGCTGCTGCTGCTGCCGCTGTTTGCCTTCAGTGCCCAGGTCGGGGCCTGGTTGCGGGGGTTTGAACGGACGGTTCTCGGTCAGGCGGTCGAGGTCCTGTTTCGGCCGGCCCTGTTCCTGCTGGTCTTGTTTCTGGTTCCGCTTCTGACCCATACGGCCCTGACGCCGGCCCTGGCGCTGGGTCTTCAGGCTGCCGCCGTCTTCGTCATCGTGGCGGTGACCATGGTTCTGATCTGGCTTCGGCTGCCGGCCGCGGTTCGCAAGGGACCGTCCCGCTCCAGCCCCAAGGCCTGGTTCCGCGCGGCCATGCCCATGATGTTCACCGAGGGCATGCGTCAGCTGGACGGTACCTATGGCGTCTTGCTGGTCGCGGCTCTGGCGACGACCAGCGACGCCGGCCTGTACCGGGTCGCCCTGTCCAGCATGGCGCTGGCAACGGCACCGATTTCACTGATCAATCTCGTGATCTCACCGTTCGTCGCCAAATTCTATGCGCGCGGTGACCGGCGTCAGCTGCAACTGTTGGTCACCGGCGCAGCCGTGTTTATGTCGGCCGGTGCCGGGGGGGTGGTCCTGGTGTTTGCCGTCTTTGGGCATTGGGCGCTCGGAACCTTCTTCGGTGCCGAGTTTGCGGCGGCCCAGCCCCTGCTGATCGTGCTTTGCCTGGCCCAGCTGGTCGCCGGTCTCTTTGGTCCCAGTGCCATGGTGATGACCATGATCGGCCGGGAACGAATCGTGGCCATCAGCTATTTGATTTCCGTGGTCTGCAGCATTGCCGTGGCTGCCGTCCTGGTGCCCCGGGTCGGTGCCATCGGCGCGGCGTTCGCCTATTTGATGGGCAATGTCATCCGGGGTGTCATAATGAACATCTATGCTTTTCGTCAGGGATTTGATCTGTCGCTCTTTTCGCTGGTTCGACTGCCCGGGCTTCTGCGCGCGCGTGGCTGAGGTGGTCGAGCGTGCACGGCGGCACCTGCGGGGGCGGCGGTCCGGACCGGATCGGGTCTGTTCGCGGACCCCATCCTCACCTGGAGTCGTTTGCCTTGCCTGAATCCCAGCTCTTGCCGGCTGCCCCGGTCACGAAACCGGGGTCGGGTCGTCATCTTGCCCTCTTCCTGCCCTCGCTGGGGGGCGGCGGGGCCGAGCGCGTCGCGCTGGATCTGGCCGGGGCCCTGGTCGACCGGGGCCATGAGGTCGATATCGTCCTGGCGTGGGCGAGCGGAGACCTGATTGATGAGGCGCACCCCTTCACGGTCGTCGACCTCAAGACCCGACGGCTGGTTCAGACCCTCCCGGCCCTGGTCCGCTATTTTCGCGATGCCCGACCCGACGCCCTGGTCGCCTTCATGTGGCCGCTCACCATCTATGCCGTTCTGGCCAGGCTGATGAGCGGCACACGGCCGCGGCTGATGCTGACCGACCATATCACCCTGTCCAATGCCTACGCCTGCCGCGGCCCTGTGCATCGGATGGTGATGCGGGCCAGCCTGTGGCTGGGCTATCCGTGGGCGGACAGTCGCGTCGCCGTTTCCAGCGGGGTGGCCGATGATACGGCCCGGCTTTCGGGTCTGGCGCGCGACCGGTTCGACGTCATCTACAACCCGATCAGCGTGCACCGCCCCGGCGCGGCGGACGAGACCGCGCCGCGACCGGACTGGGGCCCGGCGGATCGATCGCGAATTCTGTCCGTGGGCTCCTTCAAGCCGCAGAAAAATCCCCTGCTGTTGATCCGGGCCTTCGCTCGCCTGGTCCGGCAGCGCGATGCCCATCTGGTCCTGCTGGGCCAGGGGCCGATGCAGGCGGAGATCGAGGCCCTGATCGCGTCTGAAGGGCTGACGGATCGCGTGACCCTGGCGGGTTTCCAGGCGGACCCGGCCCCCTGGTACCAGTCGGCTGACCTGTTCGTGCTCTCGTCCGACTATGAGGGGTTCGGCAATGTGGTGGTCGAGGCGCTCGGGCACGGACTGCCCGTGGTCAGCACCGACTGTCCCAGCGGCCCCGCCGAAATCCTCGACCATGGCCGGTTCGGCACCCTGTGTCCGTGCGGCGACGCCGAGGCGCTGGCCGCGGCGATGATCAGCACCCTGGACGCCCCCGGGGATCGCGAAAGCCGGATCCGACGCGCAGGCGACTTCACCCCCGCCATCGCGGCGGCCCGCTATCTTGATCTGCTCTTTCCCGAACCTCGCGCCTGAAAGCGCCCGTTCCCCCGCTGACGAGACGAGAGTGAATGACGGTACTTCACATCACCCAGGACGGCATCACTGACCACATTGGTCAGTCGCAACTCGCGCCCTACATCCTGGGGCTCGCGGACCTGGGTCATGACATCCATGTCCTGAGTGCCGAAAAGCCGGGCCGGGAGGCATTGATCTCACGCTACCGGACTCTGTTCGACCAGGCCGGGGTGCGCTGGACCATCGTGCCCTATTACAACCGGCCGCCGGTCATCTCGACGGCCTGGGTCCTGTGGCTGCTCTACCGGGCGGCCGGGCAGATCGTGCGCCGGGAACCGGTGTCCGTCCTCCATTGCCGCGGACATCTGGCCGGGTTCGTCGGTCAAAGGCTCAAGCACCGGTTCGGGGCCCGCCTGCTGCTGGATTTCCGCGACTTCTGGCTTGACGTCCGCATCGACCGGGGACGCTTCCCCTGGGTGTATCGAATTCTCAAGCGGTTCGAGCCCGGCCTGATCCGGCAGTCCGATCAGATCGTCGCCCTGACCCGGCGAGCCGTTGAGCTGCTGCAGGCGCGCTATCCTGAAACCGCCGCACGCGGCCACAATGTCTATACCGTGATCCCCTGTTGCGCGGATTTCGCGCATTTTCGGGTCGACGAGGCCGTGACGGCCCGGTCCGCGGTCCTGCGCACCGGACTGGCCATGCCGGCCGGGAGCACGGTCCTGCTCTACCTCGGAAGTCTGGGTCCGGACTATCTGCTGAACCGGATGATCGCCCTGTTCGGTCAGCTGCGGGCGCTTCGGCCGGATGCGGTGATGCTGTTCCTCTCCAACAACGGTGAGCCGCTGGTCCGGGATGCCGCCACGGCCGCCGGCCTGCCCGCCGACAGCATCCGGTTTGCCAACTCGGGACGCGACGACGTGCCGGCCTATATCGCGCTGGCCAGCCTGTCGGTGGTCTTCATCAATCCTGTGCACAAGGAAGGGTGTTCGCCGACCAAGCTGGCGGAGCTTCTGGCCTGCAATGTGCCGGTTGTCGCCAACACGGGAGTCGGTGATCTGGACATCCTGTTGTCGCCGGATGCCAACGGCTCGGTGGTGGTCGAGGATTTCGAGCCGGCGACGCTCCGGGCGGCGCTTGTCTCGGTCCTGGAACGGCGCGACGGCCGCGAAGACGGCAGGATCAGGGATGCGAGTTGGGGTTACTCTCTGGAAGAGGGTGTGAAACGCTATCAGGCTGTCTATGATGCCCTCGGTGAGGTGCCGGCGAGCGTCTGACGAGCGTGGCGTGTGCAGTGAGGGTCCGGGACGTCGTCGTCGCGACTGACCAATTCCGCCCTTGTCGCTATGCGCGTCAACGCTCGGGAATCATGGCCCGATCCGGCCTGTTGTCACGTTCGTCTGCAGACGGCGATCCTGGGTGGAATTGAGCGATGTTGAACGTTGTCGTCATCAATGGAGGTCGCGGGGCCGCCTCGCTGATCCCGGCGCTGCTGGATCGTCAGGGGCTGTCGGTCACCTCGGTCGTCAATGCCTATGACGACGGAAAGTCGACCGGGGAAATCCGC
Source organism: Brevundimonas sp. (assembly GCF_029945885.1). Lineage (GTDB taxonomy): Bacteria > Pseudomonadota > Alphaproteobacteria > Caulobacterales > Caulobacteraceae > Brevundimonas. The sequence goes on along the minus strand of NZ_JAQSDK010000037.1, from coordinate 141,624 downwards.
CGCGTGTTCGACATGCTCGGCCCGTCGGACCTGCGCAAGGTGCAGGAACTGATGCTGCCCGTGGACGACCCGCACCGGGACGCCAGCCAGGCCCTGTTCGCCTACCGCTACCCGGTCGGCCAGGATGCGGCCGCCTGCCTGGCCGATATGCGCCGGTTCGCGACCGGCGGGGACACGATCGCCGGTATCGAGATCGAGAGTGGCGCGGTGCGCAGCGCGCTGCAGCGATTCGTGGGCGAGTTCGTCGACGGCCTGGAGGTCATCCAGAAGGCACGGGGACTGACGTTCGAGTTCGGCGACTGCGCCCTGATGAACTGTCTTTACGCCGGTGCCTTTCTCGCCTGTGGCCGGGATATGGAGGTCACGACCCGGGCCTTCGATCGACTGTTCCGCCTGCGCGGCACCGTCCTGCCCAACAGCGTCGAGAACAAGTGGCTGACGGCGCTGCGCGCCAATGGCGAAATGCTCTACTCGGAGGCCGAGATTGTCGAACTGCGATCGAATGTCCGGATCGACGGCCTCTATCTGCTCGATGGAACCCTGGACCGCACCGCGTTCGAACGCCTGTCGCTGGATGAGAAAAAGCATTTCCTGGACCGTCACCACACCGCGGTGATGGCCTCGCCCGGCGTCGTCCTGGCGCTGCAGCAGGCGGATATCATCATCTATTCCGCCGGCACCCAGCACAGTTCCCTGTATCCGACCTATATGTCCCGGGGCGTGGCCGAGACCATCGCGGCCAACCGTACGGCTCTGAAGGTGTTCGTGACCAATATCGGGGCTGATTACGAGACCCCCAGCTACCTGTCGTCGGACTATATTCTCGGCGCGCACCGCCATCTGTGCCGGCCGGACAGCCGGGACTATCCGATGCGCGATCTCTTCTCCGCCGTGCTCATCAACAAGAGCCGCCTGAAGGCCGACGAGAGCTATGTCGAGGATGACGTCGACCGTTTCGCCGACATCCCCGTGCGCCGCATCGTCGACGCCTTCGAGTCCGAGGCGTCGCCAGGCAAACACGACGGCAGTCGGGTCACCGGCACCATCCTGGCCCTGTATGATGAAGGCGGCTTCAGCCGATGACGCCTGCAGGGCTGGCGCAATCCCTGCGTTCGCGGCGGCTGTTGATCTTCGATCTGGACGGCACCCTGGCTGATACCGGCACCGCCCATGAGCGGGCCTTTGCCGAGGTTCTCGACCCGCTGGGTCTGGCGTTCCGCTATGCCGACATCGCCGGAATGACCACCGAGGCGGCCCTGGCCCGGATCGTTGCCGCCAACCAGACGCAACTCGACGCGGTGGTGATGGACGACCTTGCCCGGCGCAAGCGGGTGATCGCCCGTGAGATCCTGTCGCGGGACCTGTCACCCTTTCCGGGACTGGTCGCCTTCCTGGATTCGGTTTCCTGGGCCCGTTTGGCTGTCTGCTCATCAGGATCCAGGGGCACGGTGAACCAGTCGCTGCGCACCATGGCCCTGGCGGACAGGTTCGATCCGGTCGTCTGCGGCGAGGATGTCACGCGCGGCAAGCCGGAGCCGGAGCCCTTCCTGCGGGTGCTGGACCTGGCGGGGGTCACCCCCGTCGACGCCCTGATCTTCGAAGACTCCCCCAGCGGACTGGCCTCGGCCCGCGCGGCGGGGATCGACGCGATCCGCATTGACCCGGAAGCGCAGGGCGTGGCCCTGGATGCGGACGCCCTCGCGGTCTGCGCCTGGCCTGCCCTGGTTCGCTCGCTGAAGGAGACGGTCGCCTGAAAGTCCTGGCCTGTATCGTCACCTACAACCGGATCGACCTGCTGGAGCGGTGTGTCGACGGCGTTCGTGCGCAATCCCGGCCGGTCGACGCCCTGCTGGTGATCAACAACGGCAGCACCGACGACACCGTCGCGCGCCTCGCCGCCCGGAACGTCGATGTCCTGACCCAGGACAATGTCGGCTCCGCCGGAGGCTGGAGCCGCGCCATCGCCCATGCGCTCGAGAACGGGTTCGACGCGGTCTGGCTCATGGATGATGACGGTTGTCCGGACCCCGGTGCGCTGGCGATTCTTGCCGACAACCTTACCCCGGACAGGGCCTGCATTTCTTCGGTGGTCCTGCAGGAGGATCGTCCGACCCATTTCGTCTTTCCCTTTCCGCGGCTGGACCGGGACGGGCAGCCGGCGATCTTCGCCTGGCCACGCAAGACCCCCACCCTGGCCGGGCTGCAGGCGCAGGCGAAGGACGGCATCTATCCGTTCGCCCATCTGTTCAACGGGGCGCTGGTATCCTGTGTCGCGGCGCGGGCCGTGGGCAATGTCGAGACCCGCTATTTCTTCTTTGGCGACGAGGTCGACTATTTCATGCGGCTGTCCGCCTGGGGGCCGGTCGTGTCCCACCTGGACGCGAAACACTACCACCCGGACGTCACGCGGCGGCCGATCAACGAATTCCGGCTCTACTACTATGTGAAGAATACCCTCATCCTGAACCGGCTGTATTTCAACAAACCGCTGCTCAGGAGCATCCTGACCGTCGGAGTGGGCCTGGCGCGGCTTCGGGCACGCAGCGGCTGGAAGAGCCTGTTTTCCATGACCGTCGGCGCGCAACGACGGGTGTTGTGGAAGGCGATCGCGCGTGGTTTCCGCGGACAGGTCGGGGATGATCTTCATGTCTAGATGCAAGGCGCTGGTCGTGGCGGCCGGGGCGGGCACCCGCGCCGGCCTGCCCTATCCCAAAACGCTTCATCCGGTGCAGGGACGACCCATCCTGTTGCGGATTCTCGACCTGCTGGCCCCCTATGATCCGGAACCGACTGTGGTGGTGAGTCCGTCGGGGCGGCCGCTGATCGAGGCCTGCCTGTCCGGGGCCGGACGGCGGGCCAATCTGATCGAGCAGGACGAGCCCCGCGGTATGGGCGATGCGGTTTTGAGATTCGATACCGCGCCGGGAGCCTCGGAGGTCGATCGGCTGATCCTGATCTGGGGCGATCTGCCATTCATCCAGCCGGAGACCCTGGCCGCCACGGTGCGGGCCGCCGAAGGCGGGGCGACGCTGGCCTTCCCGACCCGTTGTGTCGACCGGGCCTATACAAGGGTCACGCGTGATCCGGCGGGGCGGGTGACCGACCTGGTTGAAACCCGTGAGGCCGGACTCGAGCCGACGGTCGGTGAGCGGGATATCGGCGTGTTCGTGTTCGACAAGGCACCCGTGTTCGACCTGTTACGGCAACCCCTGCCGGACCGGCTTGGCGGGCGCGGTCTCGAGCATGGCTTTCTGTATATTGTCCGCCACCTGTCTGCGGCAGGCCTGCCGGTCGAGGCCCTCCCGGTCGCGACTGACCTCGATCTGATTTCGCTCAACCAGTTGTCTGACCTTGACGGATTCACCTAGGGCCGTGTGGACCCGCAGACCTGCGGATCCAGATCAGGCCCGCAGTGTTCAGCCGTGCGGGGAGGGGCCTGGTCGACCCGGGAATATCGACCCGAAAACCGTCGCGGCCTTCGGCGAGGAATGGGACGCCTACGATCAGACGGAGCTGGGCGAGCCGGAATGGCAGGCGATGTTTGATCGCTATTTTTCGATATTTCCGTTCGACGCCCTGCCGGCCACGGCGGAGGGGTTTGATCTTGGCTGCGGTTCAGGGCGCTGGGCTACGCGCTCGGGGTCCTGCACCACATTCCCGATGCGGCGGCGGCGATGCGTGACTGCGTTCGCAAGCTGAAGCCGGGGGCGCCGTTGCTGGTCTATGTCTACTATGCCTTCGACAATCGTCCCGGCTGGTTCCGCGCGCTCTGGCGCGTCACTGACCTGGGCCGGGTCGTCATCTCGCGCCTTCCGTTCGGATTGCGCCGGGCGGTCACCACCGGAATCGCCGTCCTCGTCTACTGGCCCCTGGCTCGCGGAGCGGCCCTGGCCGAACGGCTGGGGATCCGTGTCGAGGGATTGCCGCTGAGCGCCTATCGTCACAACAGCTTCTACAGCATGAAGACCGATGCCCTCGACCGCTTCGGGACCCGCCTTGAGCAACGCTTCAGTCGCGCCCGGATTGCCGCCATGATGGCCGATGCCGGCCTGGTGGATGTGCGGTTCAGCGTTGGCGTGCCGTATTGGGTCGCCTGCGGAACCCGGGGTTGACGTGATGTCCGCTAGGTCGCCACAACTTTTACTTGGGCGATCTCCGCAATATATCTTCAATAACAGGGGTGTAGGGAAAGAAAATTGCCGAATTGCCAAGTCAAAAAACTTGTTGTACGGGATTCGTGCGCTTGAGGAGGCTGGCCTTCGATTCAGGAATCGAAGTTTCTTCGGTGCGCGTCCCTTCCCCTGAAGAATTCCGGTAGCCTTCCCAGATGTGCGGTGTTGTCGGCATTCTCAGCGCGCGGCCCGTTGACGAGCGCCTGGTCCGGTCCATGGCGAACAGCCTGGAACATCGCGGTCCCGATGCCGAAGGGGTCTGGATCGATTCCGACGCAGGGATCGGTCTCGGCCACCGGCGTCTGGCGGTCCTCGAGCTCTCGCCGGCCGGGGCCCAGCCCATGGCCTCGCACTGCGGCCGCTATCAGCTGAGCTTCAACGGTGAAATCTACAATCATCTCGAGATCCGCAGGGAACTCGAAAGCACGGGGACCATCCCCTGGCAGGGGCGGTCGGATACCGAGACCCTGCTGGCGGCCTTCGCGCGCTGGGGCGTAAAGGCTACCCTGGCCAGGGCCGTCGGCATGTTCGTCATCGCCCTGTGGGACCGGCAGGATCGCCAGCTGACCCTGGTCCGTGATCGTCTCGGCGAAAAGCCGCTCTACTATGGCTGGATCGGCGGCGACCTCGTCTTCGGGTCCGAGATCCACGCCCTGCGCCGCCATCCCGGTTTCGAGAAACGGATCGACCGGGACGCGGTGGCCCTGTATCTGCGCCGCAACTATCTGTCGCCGCCGTATTCGATCTTTCGCGACATCTACAAATTGCAGCCCGGCTGCATGATGACGGTCAACGCCGGGGTGCTGGAGCACCGTCCGGCCAGCGCGCCTTTCGCCCCGACGACGGGACCGGGGATGAAGCTGGAGCGCTTCTGGTCGCTGGCCGAGGTGGCGGAGGCGGGACGCCGCAATCCGTTCGACGACGAGGAGCAGGCGTTCGAAACCATCCAGGAAAACCTGGTGGACGCCCTTCGCCTGCAGTCGGTGGCGGACGTCCCGGTCGGGGCCTTTCTGTCCGGCGGGGTCGATTCCTCGACCGTGGTCGCCCTGATGAGCCAGGTGGTCGGCAGTCGGGTAAAGACCTTCACCATCGGCTTCGAGGACCAGGCCATGGATGAGTCCCGCTTTGCGCGGGCCGTCGCGGACCATCTGGGAACCGAGCATCAGGAGTTGATCATCCGGCCGGCTGATGTCGTCGACACGATCAGCCGCCTGCCGCAGATCTATTCCGAGCCGTTCGCCGATTCCTCGCAGATCCCGACGGCGATCGTCTCGAACCTGGCGCGGCAGAGTGTGACCGTGTCCCTGTCCGGAGACGGCGGCGACGAACTGTTCGGCGGCTATGACCGCTATGCGGGGGCGTTCGGGCGATGGAACCGTCTGTCAGCGATCCCCGCCCCCCTGCGGCACGCGGCGGGCGGGCTTCTGGACGCGATGCCGTCCGGCCTGGCCAATCTGGCACTGCACGGGGTGCGGTCACAGCGTCGGGCGGCGGGCAATCCGGCCGCCAAGCTGGCCCACCTGCTGAAGACCTGCAATTCCCTGGAAGACGTCTATTTCCTGTATCTGGACGAGTGGGCGGCCGTGAAGGCGATCGTCCCCGGTGCCGGCGGCCTGGACGACCGCCGGGCCCAGCCGGAAGATCCCGGCCTGTCGCCGGGGGCGTTCGAGTCCATGCTCTACTGGGACGCGACCTCCTATCTGCCGGCCGACATCCTGTGCAAGGTGGACCGGGCGGCGATGAGTGTCGGTCTGGAGACCCGGGTGCCGATGCTGGATCACCGCCTGGTGGCATCGGCCTGGCGGATCCCGGACCGGGGCGCGACGGGACGACCGAGCAAGAATATTCTCCGGCGTATCCTGTACCAGCACGTGCCGCCGGAATTGATCGAACGGCCCAAGGCCGGGTTCGGTATCCCGGTCGGGAAGTGGCTGCGGCACGAACTGCGCGACTGGGCCGAGGACCTGCTGTCAGAGCAGAGCCTCAGGGACAGTGACCTGCTGGATCCGGTTCCGGTGCGGATGCGCTGGCGGGAGCATCTCGCCGGTCGCCATGACTGGTCGACCTCACTCTGGTCGGTGCTGATGCTCCAGGTCTGGTTGCGGTCGATCGACTGACAGAGGCTCCAGCGGGGTCAGGGTGGCCGGCGGTGAGCCGGCCCGAAGGCCGTCGGGCAGTAGTGGTCAGGCGCGTGGTCGTGACATTGCGTCCAAAGTCCTTCTATTCCCGTCGTTGCGCCGGTGGCGATAGTCACGACTGACGACAGGTCCTGCGTGGTGCCGGTTGCAAGATGTCCATTTATGGAAAGTGCTTTTATATCAGCTCATTGGTAAGGTTCATTGAGGGCCTGTATTGTTGTCGCTCCATAGAATGCCCATCGTCAATCGCCGCGTGCGCCGGATCGGGAGTTTACCTGCAAGGCCAAGCTCGTCGATGCAGCCATCATCTCGCAGAGGGAATTTCATCAGAACCCAAGACCCTCCAGACCGTGTCCAGGATAAATCGAGCATAAAGTTACTCTAGCCACACGATTTCACACCGGCTATCCGGGAGGAATGTCCCAAGCACAGCTACTGCTCGATGCCTGCCCACTCTGCGCAGCCGCCAGTTTTCGCCGGCTTCCCGCGTTCGTTCGCGATCATATCGTGCGATGTGAGGCCTGCGGGTTTAACTTCTCCGAGCGTATTCCGACAGCTGAAGAGTATGAAGCGGTATACGGCGAGGGCTATGACTACGCAGCGGAGGACGCCCGTCAGACCGAAGTCAATCGTGCCAATGAACGAGCCGTTGCGAACAGGCTTGCGCCTTATCTAAAATTGGGACGAGTAGTGGATGTCGCGGCTGGTGCAGGGCGTTTGCTGCTTCAGCTTGGAGAGCTTGGCTTCGAGCCTCACGCGACTGAATTCAATGAAGAGCGCCTTAGATATTTGCGATCAAAAGGGATTAAGGCTCATGAGGGTGGTTTATTCCCGGATCTTCCTGCTGAAAGTTTTGATGTCGTAATATTTACGGAAGTCATTGAGCACATCAATAATCCAATTCCTGTACTTGCAAATATAGCGAATTTGCTTCGTCCGGGCGGCGCTTTGTATGTGACGACGCCAAATTTTGACTCACTCGAGCGAAGGTTGCTTGGGCAGGACTGGGGTATGATATTGTTTCCGGAGCATATTACCTATTGGACGCCGCGACATATTGATCAAGCGATGAAAAATGTGGGCCTGAGTCGAGCCAGCCTTAAAGCCCAGGGGGTCAGCCCTTTTCGAATTCTGCAGGCGCTTCAGAAGCGCGGCATTGGAGAGAGTTTGTCAGCGGAGGCCGGGTCTGATCGCGTGCAGGCCGCTGTCGCAGGCAACCCGGGGCTTGTTCTGGCCAAGAAGGCAGTCAATGGAGCTCTCATCGGCCTAGGTCTAGGGTCGAGCATTGAGGCGATTTATACAAAGTAGCCCAGTACTCGAAATCGGCCTGAGTGAATTTGGAATTGGCTAGGCGTTTTGCCGCCAAGCTACGTTCAGCGGTGCTGTCATCAGCGTAAACCGGCATTCAGAATGTCCGCCAAGAGTATGTTGGCAAGCGGTGATCGAGTTGAAGACGGCCGGTTTTCGGCGGGTTCGCCCATCCAGATCGCAGGATGGTGTGTGCTCGAAAGACTTAATGAAAAACGAGTTATCGCGGTCGCGGAGATCCGCATTTGACGCTGACCTACGAGTTAGGGAGCTGATTTCCTATAATCAGCGCGCCCGTTTCGGCGGTGACCGCGGCGAGTTCGAACCGTTCCCGGCACATCCGCAGACCCGCCAGCCCCATCCGTCGTGCCGCTTCCATATCCCCGGCCAGGGCCAGCATGGCCTCGCCGAGGGCGCGTCCGTCCCGGGCGGGGACCATCAGGCCGTTCTCACCGTGGATGACCGTCTGCCGGCAGCCGGGCACGTCGGTGGTGATGATCGGCCGGGCCATGGCCATCGCCTCCAGATTGGTCCGGGGCGTGCCTTCCCGGTAGGAGGGCAGGACGAACACATGGCAGTCCGCATAGTAGGGCCGGGGATCGCCGGTCTGGCCCGGGGCCTCGATCAGGCCTTCGGCCACCCAGGCGTCGATCTCCGCCTGGGCGATGGCGGCGGGATTGGGATCCGTGCCGCCGACCAGCACGAAGCGGGCGTCGGGCAGGCGGCGTCGCACGTGACGGGCCGCCTCGATGAACTCCACCACGCCCTTGTCCCTCAACAGTCGGGCGACCATCAGAAAGCGCGGCGGACCGTCCGGCCATGGGCCCGGGACGTAGTGATCCATGTCGACACCCGACCCGTTGACCAGTCCGGTCGGGGTCGCCGCCGGCAGGGCACCCGTTTGCCGCAGGGCCGCGACATCGTCGGGGTTCTGGAAGATGGCCATATGGGCGCGCGCCAGGGCGGTCCGGTAGCCGTGGCGGGCGAGCCAGCCGACCAGGCGGCGTTTCAGCCCGGTCCCTTCGGTAAAGGCATAGCCGAGGCCCGGGATCATCACGCTGCGGCGTTTGACCCCGGCCAGGGCGCTCAGGATCACCCCATAGATGACCGGCTTGATCGTGTGGGCGAACAGCAGGTCGGGCTGCTCGCGCCGCAGGACGCGCCACAGGGTCATCAACGGGGTCAGGTCGCCGATCGGATCGAGCGAGGCCTTCTTCAGGGGCCAGGCATGAAAGGTCACGCCGCCGGCGGCGAACACGGCGGGATCGAACCCGTCGAGGACGGCGGCGACAGCCACGACCCTGTAGCCCCTGGCCTGGAACCATCGCATCAACGGACCGCGGAAGGCATGGAGATAGGCGGCGTCGGCGCCGAGAAACAGGATCGTCCTCTGCGGTGCCGCGCCCATCAGCGGGTCACCGGCCGCGATGGTCGAGATACCATTCGACGAAGGCCGGAACCCCGACCGAGATCGGTGTGGCCGGCTTGTAGCCCGTCAGGGCCACCAGCAGGTCGGGGGCGGCGACGGTCGAACGCACATCACCATCCTGCATCGGCAGGAAATTCTTCTTCGCCTCGCGCCCCAGCGTCCGCTCCAGCTCGCCGATATAGTCCATCAGGCTGCTGGGCGTGCCGCCGCCGATATTGACCAGGCGATAGGGGGCCACCGGAGACAGGCTGTCGCCCTCAACCGGCGTGTCGCCCGGAATGGTGGCGGACAGTCGGACAATGCTTTCGACGAGGTCGCTGACGAAGGTGAAGTCGCGCGACATGTCGCCGTTGCCATAGACGTCGATCGGCTCATCATCGAGGATCGCCCTGGCGAATTTGAACAGGGCCATGTCCGGCCGGCCCCACGGACCGTAGACGGTGAAGAAGCGGAAGAAGGTCGTCGGGATGCGAAACAGGTTGGCGTAGCTGTGTCCCATCAGCTCGGTCGCCCCCTTGGTCGCCGCATAGAGGGTCAGCGGATGGACGGCCCGGTCGGATTCCCGGAACGGCATTTCGGTATTGGCCCCATAGGCTGAACTGGTTGAGGCGGCCATCAGGTGTCTGGGCTGATATTTCCGGGCGGCTTCCAGCACGTTGAAGGTGCCGATCAGGTTCGACGACACATAGGTCTCGGGGTGGTCGATGCTGTAGCGGACGCCGGCCTGGGCGGCGAGGTGGATGACCACGTCCGGGCGGGCCTCGCCCCAGGCCTTGTCCAGGGCAGCGGCATCTTCCAGGTCGATACGGTAGACGCGGAAGGCGTCACCGTGCGTCTCCAGGATGGCGTTGCGCGCCTCCTTCAGGGCCACGTCATAGTAGGTGGAGAAATTGTCGACGCCGACGACCTCGTGCCCGTCGGACAGAAGTCGACGTGCCAGATGGAAACCGATGAATCCGGCCGTGCCGGTGATGAGATATCGCATGGGGAGTCCGTCTGGTTCAGGCGTGGCGGTGTGAGGACCGGAGGCGGCGGGTGGATCGGACGCCCTAGCGCACGCCGGATCCATGGGTGATGGTCCAGACGGTTCGCAGCGCGATCCGCAGGTCCAGACCGATCGACTGACGTTTCACATAATAGAGATCGTATCGCAATTTCGTCAGCGCCTCGTCGGCATTGGCCGACGGCGGGACATTGACCTGGGCCCAGCCCGTGATGCCCGGGCGGACCAGGCAGCGGTAGGCGAATTTGGGATGCACTTCCGTATAGTCGTTGTGAAAGGCATGAGCCTCGGGTCTCGGGCCGATCAGACTCATCTCACCCTTCAGCACATTCCACAGCTGCGGCAGTTCATCGATCCGGGTCCGGCGCAGGATGCCGCCGATCCAGGTGATGCGATTATCCCCCGGCACCGCGGCGGCATGTTTGGCCCCGTCAGCACAGGGGCGCATCGTGCGCAGCTTCCACATGCGGAACGGGCGGCCACCCAGGCCGACCCGCTGCTGGATGAAGAAGACGGGCCATCCGCTGGTGACGACGATGGCCAGCGAGGCCAGGGCGATCAGGACAAGGGCGAGGGGCGTCAGGACGATGACCCCGGCGATATCCATCAGCCGCTTGATCTCGATGTAGGATTCCTGATTGGTCGACGGCAGGTGCTCGAGTTCGAAATCCTTGATCGAAACCGCCCCGCTCAATTCCTCGAGATGGTCCTGGATGTGACGGACCCGGCAGCCCGACAGCATGGCCCGTGACAGGGCCCGCGCCCATTCACCGCTCACCGGTTCGTGCAGGTCGACCAGCAGCAGATCAAACGACCGGAAATCGGAGTCCGGATTGTGCAGGACGACGGCCCCGTCGACCTTGCTCTCGCGGGGCTTAACCAGCGGGGCGATGACGGCCACCGAGACCCCGCCGCTGCGATGGCGCAGCCAGATGATCAGCACGCTGAGCAACAACGTGGAGGGAATGGCCGTGGACAGTACCAGGCGTGAAAAGAAGTAGCGGCCCATCAGTATGATCAGGGCGTAGGTTCCGAACAGCACGACCCCGGTGATGATCACCTGGTTCAGCTTGTCCTCGGCGGAGCCCCGGACGGTCGCGGCCCGAATGGCCGTTGCACTGGACAGGGCGGCCATCACGGCAAGATTGATCTGCTCCTCAATAGGAACGGCCCCGTAGGGAATGTCACGAAAATAGACAAGCCCGCCAACGAGCCAAAGGGCTGCCAGCAATGCCAGGCCTGAGAGTATCCAGACAAATTTTAGGGACATAGTTCGCCGAATTTATTTTAGCGGGGTGCTACACTATTCACCAAAAAAGTCTAGGCGGGTCCGGTGGTGGTGTGCGGAAACGGTCGTTCTGCCCGAGGGCGTCAGATACTGCCGCGATCAAGTAACGCTAGTCGGTCTGCTTTGAAGACGCTGTCACGATGCGAGGTTTCGGGGCAATATCCATGCCCCTGCCGCCGCCGGGCCGTTGCTGCTCAGCCCCGTCCCTTGACCAGCGCCTCCACCACACCCGGATCCGCCAGCGTTGACGTATCCCCCAGGCTGTCGACCTCGCCCTCGGCGATCTTGCGCAATATCCGCCGCATGATCTTGCCCGAGCGGGTCTTGGGCAGGCCCGGGGCCCAGTGGATGGCGTCGGGGGCGGCGATCGGGCCGATCTCCTTGCGGACGTGGGCGACCAGGGCGCGTTTCAGGTCGTCGTGCGGCTCGATCCCGGCGTTCAGGGTCACATAGGCGTAGATGCCCTGGCCCTTGATGTCGTGGGGGAAGCCGACCACGGCGGCCTCGGCCACATGCGGGTGCAGCACCAGGGCGCTCTCGACCTCGGCCGTACCCATCCGGTGGCCCGAGACATTGATCACATCGTCGACCCGGCCGGTGATCCAGTAGTAGCCGTCCGCGTCGCGACGACAGCCGTCGCCGGTGAAATATTTGCCCGGATAGGTGCTGAAATAGGTGTCGAAGAAGCGTTCGTGGTCGCCCCAGACAGTGCGCATCTGGCCGGGCCAGCTGTCGGTGATGCACAGGTTGCCGCTGGCGGCCCCGTCCAGAACCAGACCCTCGGCATCGACCAGTTCCAGCGCGACCCCGGGCAGGGGTTTGGTGGCCGAGCCGGGCTTGAGGTCTGTCGCGCCGGGCAGGGGGGCGATCAGGGCTCCGCCGGTCTCGGTCTGCCACCAGGTGTCGATGATCGGCAGTTTCCCGTCGCCGACCACCTCATGATACCAGCGCCAGGCCTCGGGGTTGATCGGTTCGCCGACCGTGCCGAGCAGGCGCAGACTCTTGCGGGACGAGGCCTTCACCGGGGCGTCGCCGTCTCGCATCAGGGCGCGCAGGGCGGTGGGGGCGGTGTAGAAGATCTCGACCTGGTGTTTGTCGACCACCTGCCAGAAGCGGCCGTTGTCGGGATAGTTGGGCACGCCCTCGAACATCAGGGTCGTGGCGGCATTGGCCAGGGCCCCATAGACCACATAGGTGTGGCCGGTGACCCAGCCGACGTCGGCCGTGCACCAGAAGACCTCGCCGGGGCGGTAGTCGAACACCAGCTCATGGGTCCAGGCGGCCCAGAACAGATAGCCGCCCGTGGTGTGCAGCACGCCCTTGGGTTTGCCGGTCGAGCCCGAGGTATAGAGGATGAACAGCGGGTCCTCGGCATTCATCGGCTCGCACGGACAGTCGTCGCCGACCGTCTGGCGGATGTCGTCATAGCGCACGTCGCGACCGGCCACGATCGGCACCTCGGCCCGGGTGTGGGTCAGGACCAGAACGGTGTCGACGCTGACCTTCTCCAGCGCCGCGTCGACATTGGCCTTCAGCGGGATGCGCTTGCCGGCGCGCAATCCCTCGTCGGCGGTGATGACGATCTTCGAGCCGCAGTCCTCGATCCGCCCGGCCAGGCTGTCGGGCGAGAAACCGCCGAACACCACCGAATGGACGGCCCCGATGCGGGCGCAGGCCAGCATGGCCACGGCGGCGGCGGGGATCATCGGCAGATACAGGGTGACCCGGTCGCCCTTCACCACACCGAGCGCCTTGAGCACATTGGCCATGTGGCTGACCTCGCGGTGCAGCTCGCGATAGGTCATGCCGCCTGACCATGCCGGATCATCGCCCTCCCACAGGATGGCGGTCTGGTCACCGCGCGCAGCCAGGTGCCGGTCGATACAGTTCCAGGCCACGTTCAGCACCCCGTCGGCGAACCAGCGGATGCGGAAGTCTGCCTTGTTGAACGAGACGTCCTTGATGACCGTCGGCGGGGTGATCCAGTCCAGCCGTTTCGCCTGTTCGGCCCAGAAGGCGTCGGGGGTCTCACGGGCGGCGATCCGGGCCGTCTCATAGCCGGCCCGGTCCATGTGGGCGCGCGCGGCCCAGCCGGCGGGGACGGGATAGAGTTCGGAATCGCTCATACTGGACCTCACGGTTTGGACTCGCGGGCAGGGGACACCAGCCGGTCGTCGAATTCCAGTCTTCATCCTGATCCGTGACAGGCTTCGGCTTCCGCTATTGCAGGAGCGGAGGCAACGCAGCGTAAACTTTGGTTGAACAGCGGCCTCCCTGTCGTGCATGAGACCGGCATGCTTCGTCGTCTGTTCAATCGTGCGCCCAAGGCGGTCCCGGCCGCGCCCCTGCCGGTTCCCGCCGGTGTGCCCGCGGGCACGGTGGTCTGGGCGATCGGTGACATCCACGGGCGGCTGGATCTTCTGGACCGGCTGCTGTCGGCCATCATCGACAGCGACACGCCGGACGATGGACATCGACCGGTTCTGGTCTTCCTCGGTGACTATATCGACCGGGGGGCCCAGTCCTGTGGCGTGATCGACCGGCTGGTGGTCCTGGCCGACGATCCGGCGTTCGAAACGCATTTTCTCATGGGCAATCATGAGGACAAGATGCTGGAGTTCCTCGAGGACTCCACCGTCGGTGCGGCCTGGTGCGATTACGGCGGGGCCCAGGCCCTGGAGTCGTTCGGCCTCAAGGTTCCCGTGCTCAAACATCGCCCCGAGGGCTGGGCTGCACTGTCCTCCGACCTCGCCCACCGACTGACGACGGGCCAGCGAACCTTCCTTGAGTCCCTGAAATACAGCGTCACTATCGGCGGCTATTTCTTCGCCCATGCCGGGGCCCGTCCAGGCGTGGCGCTGGACGACCAGGCCGACCACGACCTGATGTGGGTTCGCGGGTCCTTTCTCAACAGCGAGGCACGGTTCGAGCGTATGGTCGTGCACGGTCATACGCCGGCCGACGAACCCTATATCGATCACCGTCGCATAGGGATCGACACCCGGGCCTATGAGTCCGGCGTCCTGACTGCGGTGCGGCTCGAGGGGCTGGGGCACGGTTTCCTGCAGGCCGTGCAACGAGCCGATGGCGAGATCGTGGTGCGTCCCTGGACGGCTCCGGTTCCGGCCTGAACCGTCCGGCCTAGTCCAGCGACAGCGGCGCGCCGCCGTTGCTCACCAGCGCCGGCCAGGACGCCGCCAGCTGCTGGAAGCCCGCCATGATATGATAGAGGGAACTGGCCGGGGCCGGTTCCGGGACAAAGCCGCCGCCGGGCAGATGTTTGTCGTGCCACAGGCCGTCGGGCGTCAGATATAGCCACAGCGCCCGCAGGGCCGTAGCCGCGTCCTCAAGCAGGATGGCCCGCGTGTCCGGCTCTGCGGTTTCCGCCAGGATCAGGGCCGCCTTCAGCCATTCGGTCTGGGGCCACAGCCGCGCCTGCCGGCTGCGCACCGAACCGTCGGCGTTCAGGGCGTCGATGACGATCTCGGGCCGGTCAGTCACGCCCCGCCGCCCGGCGGCATAGAGGTCGGATGCGGCGGTGAGGGCGCGCGCATCGCCGCGGCCTTGACCGTAGCGGGTCAGAAGCCATGCCCATTCGAACTGATGGCCGGGTTCCACCAGGGTCCCGTCCTCACCCTCGGCCGGGGTCCAGTCGGCGCGGAAGAATTCGCGCAGAAAGCCGCCGTCCGGAGCGATGAAGGCGTCCAGGGCCAGCGCCACCAGATCGTCCGCCAGGGTCGACCAGCCCGGGTCGCCGCCGGCCGACTCCCAGGCCAGGCAGGCTTCGAGCAGATGCATATGGGCATTGGCCTGGTAGGGGTGGTCGCCGGCCTCGGCGAAGCCGCCGTTTGGCAGGACCTGCCGCAGCAGGGCCTCGCGCAGGCGCACGGCGGTGTCTTCCAGCGCCGCATCCTCGTGACCCGCGGCATGCACCGTGGCGAGGGCCAGCAGGACAAAGGCCTGATCATAGAGTCTGGGGGTGTCGTCGAGTGCGGCGCCACTGGCCGAGATCAGGGTCCGGCTCAGGCCGTCGTCACGCAGGTAGTCCGCCTGGATGCGGGCAAGCGCGGTGGAGACGATACGCTGCCAGGGACCGATCCAGCCCAGCCGCCCAGCTTCCGCATAGACGAAGATCTGACGGGCCTGGACCCGGGCCCGGTGCGGACGGCCTGTGTCCCGACCGTCAAGCGACAGGGCCTCGACGAACAGGCCGTTGCCGGTCTGGCCCAGGGTCGACCAGGTGGGCAGGGCGCGCAGACGCAGCCAGTCGGCGAACCGGCGACCGCCCGGGGCCAGGGCTTCCGGGGGGGCGGTCGGGAAGTCCAGATGTCGGGGCGCACGGCTGCGCAGGGTGTCGACCAGCGGCTTGACCGCCTGGGCCCTGGATAGATCGCAGACCAGAACGGCGTCAGCCTCGACGATGATGGCCAGGTTGCTGACGCCCACGGCAGCGACCAGCGTGCCCTCGGCCGCCCGGATCAGGCAGTCTGAGGAGTCCTCCAGCACGTGGTCGCCGGAATTGCCGGTTCCCGCGGCAAAGATCGCATCCCAGGCACCGAGGTCGGACCAGGCGAAATCCACTTCCAGAACGGAAGCGAGCCGGGTCTTCTCCATCACCGCATAGTCGATCGAAATGTCGGGGGCGGCGAGGAAGGCCTCCGTCAGGGTCTGGCGAAACGCCCCGGGATCGGTGGGGACCGCAGCCCGGGCCGCGCGCTCGACCTCGGGGGCCAGGGCCTGCATCTCGGCGATCAGCGTCCGCGCTGCGGCGATGAAATTGCCGCTGTTCCAAAGATAGCCATTCTCGATGTGGCGGGCGGCGGTCGGCGCGTCGGGCTTTTCGACAAAGGCCTCGACCGCAGACAGGCCGCGGCCGGCGGGCTTGATATAGCCATAGGCTTCGGAGGGGCTGGTCGGGCGTACGCCCAGGGTGACGATGCGCCCGTCGCGTGCGCCGTCAACGGCCTGGATCAGGGCGGCCCGGAAGGCGGCATGATCGGGAATATGGTGATCGGAGGCCACAAAGGCCGCGATGCCGTCAGGATCCAGCGCGTGGATCCGGATGGCTGCCGCGGCCATGGCTGCGGCCGATCCCCGCCCGTCGGGTTCCAGAAGAATCCGGGCCGTCACACCGAGTTCGTCCAGCTGTTCGGCGATCCAGTGCCGGTGGGCGACGCCTGCGACCACAATCAGTTCGCCGCCGGTCTGCACAAGCGGCACAACCCGGGAAACCGTGTCCTGAAACAGCGAGCGGCTACCCGTCAGGGACAGGAATTGTTTCGGCCGGGACGGCCTGGACGCCGGCCACAACCGGGTCCCCGCGCCGCCGCACATGATTACAGGATAGAGAGCCACGACAACGCCTTAGCTTTCAGGAACCGACAACGGCAACTCCTTTCGGGTCGGGGACGGGAGAAAGGAACCCGCGCCGGCCCCCCTGTATAACGTCCGCGTCATTGAATGTAATCAGAGGTTGTGTATCCGCCCTGCGTTACCCGGGTGGCAGGACGGGGCGGGCCTGCTAGGACGGATACACCCAGCGAGGATGACCGATGAAGACCGCTATCAGACTGATCGCCGCCGCCGTGATCGTGGTGCTCCTGTCCCTGATGCTGGGCCCTGTCCTCGAAATCGAGCAGACGGCCCGGGTGTCCGACAAACTGGCCCATGTGGCCGCCTTCTTCCTGATCGCGGGCTGTATCGAGGTCCTGATCTGGCGCGGCACCGTGCTGCTGTCCTGCCTGATGGCGCTCGTCATCGGCGGACTGGTCGAACTGATCCAGGGGGGCACCGGACGCGATGCCAGCTGGGGAGACTTTCTCGCCGATTTCATCGGCGTCTCTGTGGCCTTCGTCGTGATGAAGACCTTGAAGCCTCGTCTCGACAGGATCATGCGGCCGGGGCCGGACCTGTCCGGGACCCGGCCCTGACGGGAGTCAGGCTCAGGCCGCCTCTGCTGCCGCCGGCACCGCCTCGAGGGCGCGCGCCAGGTCGGCCACCAGATCATCGCCATGCTCCAGTCCGATCGACAGGCGCAGCAGGCCGTCAGTAATTCCCGCCGTCCGGCGCGCCTCGGGCGTCATCGCCGCATGGGTCATCAGCCCGGGGTGGGCGACCAGGCTTTCCACGCCGCCCAGGGATTCCGCCAGGGTGAAGACCGCCAGGCCGTCAACGAAGCTGCGGACGGCATCGAGCCCGCCGTGCAGCTCGAAGCTCAGCATGGCCCCGAAGCCGGCCTGCTGCCGGGCGGCGATGGCATGGCCGGGATGGCTGGCCATGCCGGGATAGTGGACGACCCGCACCGCAGGCTGGCGCACCAGCCATTCGGCCACCTGCTGGGCGGTCTGCTGCTGGCGCTCGATGCGGGCGAACAGGGTGCGCACCCCGCGCAGCGTCATATAGGCGTCGAACGGCGACCCGGTGACGCCGAGGCAGTTGGCCCACCAGGCCAGCTGTTCATGATCGGCCTGGTCGGCGGCGATCACGGCCCCGCCGACCACGTCCGAATGGCCGTTGATATATTTGGTGGTCGAGTGGATCACCAGATCGGCACCGAGCGCGATCGGCTGCTGCAGGGCCGGGGACAGGAAGGTGTTGTCGACGGCGACCCTGGCCCCGACCGCATGGGCACGTCGGCACAGGTCAGCGACATCGACGATGCGCATCAGCGGGTTGGAGGGGGTCTCGATCAGGATCAGTTTCGGCCGCCGGATCAGGGCTGCGTCAAAGGCGGCGACGTCCCCCTGGTCCACGAATTCCACGCTGAAATGATTGCGCCGGGCCCGGGCCGTCAGCAGTCGGTGGGTACCGCCGTAACAGTCGTGCGGGGCGATCAACAGGTCGCCGGGTTCCAGTGAACACAGGGCCAGGTCGACCGCAGCCATGCCGGTTGCGGTAATGACGGCCCCGGCCCCGCCCTCCAGTTCGGCCAGGGTCTCGGCCAGGACGTCGCGGGTCGGGTTGCCCGAGCGCGTATAGTCATAGCGGCGCTTGCCATCGAGGCCGTCGAAGCTGAAATTGCTCGACAGATAGAGCGGCGGCATCACGGCCCCGTGGGCGCTGTCGGCGTTGACACCGTGGCGCGCGGCCAGGGTGGCGGGATGCTGGGCGGGGGGACAGGTCATGCGGCGATCTCACGGTACCGGGCGGACAGGGGGAGGAGGGCGTCGGTCAGGGCGCGGCCGATCAGCTCACGCTCCTTGAGAAAGCCGTCATGGCCGAAGATCGAGGGGGCCTCGACGAACTGCGCCAGGCTCGGGACCCGGGCGGCCAGATCACGCAGGTCGTCGATCGGCACCAGACGGTCCGAGGTGAATCCGACCAGGGTGAGGGGGGCGAGGATCCGCTCGGGGGCCACCTCATGACGGTCCAGGGAGTCCGACAGGCTGATCCAGCGATCCACACCCATGGTACGGCTGTAGGCCGCGCCGCGCGCGGTCAGATACTCGCACACCGGGTAGGACTCGCCCGCCGCCGCCGGCGCGGTCGAGGCGAAGCGCAGGCCGAATTCCTCGGGTGTCCGGTAGGAGGTCATGGCCAGTTCACGGGCCAGGGCGATCCCCTCCGCCTCCTGCCCGGCCTTGCGGGCGAAGCTGAGGATCCGGCGCTGCAGTCCCCGCCAGGCTGTGGCCATCGGATGGGTTCGGTGGGCGGCGGAGATCACCACCAGCCGCCCGATCCGGTCCGGAAAGGCGGCGGCGAAGGCCAGGGCCACGACCCCGCCGTAGGAGGCTCCGACAAAGGCATCGAGGCGGGGCTCGCCGATCCCGTCCAGCAGCAGGGCCAGCAGACGTGCCTGATCGGTCGCGGTAATGGTCACGATTGTCTCGCCGTCGCCGGGCAGGAAGTCGAAGGCCAGAACCCGGGTGGTCTCCAGGTCGACCGGGCCACCGCGACAGACTACCCAGGGCCACCAGCCCGGTTCGCCCGCCGCGTCCAGCGACGGAAACCGGCCGCTGGAAATGCCGCCTGAAACGGCGACCAGCGGACCATTGTCCGGACCGTGGAGCCGCCCCTGGACCCGTCCGGTCAGCAGACGCTCGCCGGACTCCAGTCGGAAGTCGGCCGGAATGACGGCGTGGACATCACGGCCGTGGGTGGTGTTGCGGGGCGTCGGGGATGGGGTCGGCACGGGTCACTCCAGGTCTCGGTCATCGAGACTCATGCAGTGACAGACCCGTGAAGACGTCGGACCCCACCTGTGGCGGGGTCTTCGCTTCACTCATCTCTCGCGGCTCCGGAGAACCCCGCAGGAGTTGGCACCATCTCGCGCGGCGGGTAGCCACGCGCAGGTTGCCCCGGCGTCAAAGGGCCTATCCCTCAGCCGGTCTTGATGAGTGCCATTACGTTGGCGAAGGACCGCGCCGCCGTCAATCCCCTCCGGAGAGGCGCGTCGGCGAACGCAGGCGGGCCGTCATTCGGGGTCGCCAAACCGGGACGCAACCGGCTAGATGTCCGGGTCCCGAAATTGGCGGGGCTCCGGGGGTGGGCTGATGAAACGTTCCTTGCTGACGACTGTTGCCGTGCTGGTGTTTGCCGCGCCGGCCCTGGCCCAGACCCCGCCGCAGCCCGCGCCGGCCCTCGACCCGATGCCGGTGCCCGCTCCGGTGGCGACCGCTGACGCGGCGGTGGCGGCCGAGGCCGCGGAGACGCCGAAATGGGATGTGCAGAACCCCGCGGGACCGTCGCGCGACATCCCGCTGGACGTCACCGAGGGCACCTGGATGTCGCTCGACGTCAGCCCCGACGGCCGCGAAATCGTCTTTGACCTGCTGGGCGACATCTATGTGATGCCGATCGCCGGCGGCGAGGCCCGCGTCATCGCCAGCGGCGTCGCCTGGGACATGCAGCCCAAATATTCGCCGGACGGTCGCCAGATCGCCTTCACCTCGGACCGCGGCGGTGGCGACAACATCTGGGTGATGAACCGTGACGGGTCGAACCCGACCCAGGTCAGCGACGAGGACTTCCGCCTGCTGAACCAGCCCGACTGGTCGCCGGACGGGCAGTTCATCGTGGCCCGCAAACATTTCACCTCGGGCCGCTCGCTCGGGGCCGGCGAGATGTGGATGTACCACCGTTCGGGCGGTGGCGGGGTGCAACTGACCGAGCGCCGCACCCAGCAGAAGGACACCGGGGAGCCCGCCTTCTCGCCCGACGGCCAGTATCTCTATTTCAGCGACGACACCACGCCGGGCCAGACCTTTGACTACAGCAAGGATCCGAACGGCCAGATCTATGTGATCCAGCGACTCGACCGGAACACCGGCGAGATCAATGAATTTGTCTCGGGCCCGGGCGGTTCGATCCGGCCGACCCCGTCGCCGGACGGGCGTTCGCTGGCCTTCATCCGCCGGGTTCGCGGCCAGTCCGTCCTCTATGTCAAGGACCTCGAGTCCGGCCGCGAGACGCCGGTCTATGATGGCCTGGATCGGGACCTGCAGGAGACCTGGGCCATTCACGGCGTCTATCCGGCCATCAGCTGGACCCCGGACAACACCGCCATCGTCTTCTGGGCCGGTGGCAAGATTCACCGCGTCGACGTGGCCTCGAAAGCGGTCACCGAGATTCCCTTCCACGTCGCCGACACGCGCCGGGTCGAGGACGTCGTGCGTTTCCCGGTCGAGGTCGCGCCCGACCGCTTCGATGTGAAGATGATCCGCTGGGCCACCACCTCGCCCGACGGCAGCAAGGTCGTCTACGAGGCGCTCGGCAGTCTGTGGATCCGCGATCTGCCCACCGGCACGCCGCGCCGGCTGACGCGCCAGTCCGATCATTTTGAACTGTATCCGTCCTGGTCCCGTGATGGCCGGTCGATCGTCTACACGACCTGGAGCGACGGCGATCTGGGCACGGTCCGTGTCGTGCCGGCCTCGGGCGGCACCGGCCGGGTCGTCACCCGCCAGCCGGGTCACTATCTGGAGCCGACCTTCTCGCCCGACGGCCGCACCATCGCCTATCGCAGCACCAGCGACGGCTATCTGACCACGGCCCTGTGGAGCCAGAACCCCGGCATCTACCGGATTCCGACGGCGGGCGGCGAGGCGACCTTCGTCACGGACGACGGCGTCACCCCCCGGTTCGGCGCGACCAATGACCGGATCTTCTTCACCGGCCGCGAGGGCGAGAACCGGGCGTTCAAGTCGGTCGACCTGACCGGCCACGACGAACGGACCCATCTGACGTCCGAATATGCGGCCGAATTCGTGCTGTCGCCGGACGAGCACTGGATCGCCTGGACCGAACGGTTCAACGCCTATGTCGCCCCCTTCGTCGCCACTGGCCGACCGGTCAGCCTGAGCGCCGACGGCAAGGCCCTGCCGCAGACCCGGGTGACCCGCGACGCCGGCGAGTGGCTGCACTGGTCGGGCGATTCCGGTCGTCTGCAGTGGTCGATGGGCCCCGAGCTGTTCACCCGCGACCTCGACCAGACCTTCACCTTCGTCGACGGGGCACCCGAGACCCTGCCGAAACCGGCCGAGGCCGGGATCAATATCAGCTTCACCGCCGACTATGGCCGACCCACGGGTCGGGTGGCCCTGACCGGGGCCCGCCTGATCACGATGAACGGTGAGCAGGTGATCGAGGACGGGGTGGTCGTCGTCAACGGCAATCGTATCGAGTCGATCGGACCGCGCGGCTCGGTCACCGTGCCCGCCGATGCGGTGGTCATGGACATGAGCGGCAAGACCATCATCCCCGGGATCGTCGACGCCCACTGGCACGGCTCGATGGGATCGGACGAGATCATCCCGCAGCAGAGCCGTATCGACTATGCGTCGCTGGCCTTTGGCGTGACGACGATCCACGATCCGTCGAACGACACCAGCGAGATCTTCGCCCACAGCGAACTGGCCAAGGCGGGTCGCATCGTGGCCCCGCGGATCTTCTCGACCGGCACCATCCTGTACGGGGCCCGGACCGCCTTCACGGCCCAGGTCGACAGCCTCGACGACGCCCTGTCCAACCTGCGTCGCATGCAGGCCGTCGGGGCCGTCAGCGTCAAGAGCTACAACCAGCCGCGCCGCGACCAGCGCCAGCAGGTCATCGCGGCCGCGCGCGAACTGGGCATGATGGTCGTCCCCGAGGGCGGCTCGCTGTTCCAGCACAATATGTCGATGATCGTGGACGGCCATACGACCATCGAACACTCGATCCCGCTGGCCAATCTGTATGACGACGTCCACCAGCTGTGGCGTCAGACCGAGGTGTCCTACACCCCGACCCTGGTCGTGGCCTATGGCGGCAGCTGGGGCGAGAACTACTGGTACGAGACCACGCCGGTCTGGGACGACGCCCGCCTGCAGCAATATGTGCCGCGGCGGGTGCTGGACAGCCGGGCGCGTCGCCCGGTCCAGGTGCCCGAAAACGAACTGAACCACATTGCCATCGCCCGCGAGGCGACCCGGCTGTCGCGCGAGGGCGTCAATGTCGAACTGGGGGCCCACGGCCAGCGCGAGGGCCTGGCCGCCCACTGGGAGATGTGGATGATGGAGCAGGGCGGTTCAACGCCGATGGAGGCCCTGCGCTTCGGCACATTGAACGGGGCCAGGGCCCTGGGCATGGATCGCGACATCGGCTCGCTGGAGGTCGGCAAGCTGGCTGACATGGTGGTGCTGGACGCCAACCCGCTGGACAGCCTGCGCAACACCACGGCCATCGCCTATACGGTCGCCAATGGCCGGGTCTATGACGCCCGTATGGACGAGGTCGGTCGCCGGTCGCTGCCGCGCGCCCCCTTCTGGTTCGAGGGCAGTGACGGCGAGGCCTGGAGTGCCGAAGCCGCCAGTTCGGAAAGCGGCGGCCACGGTCACGGTCCGGACTGAGGACGTGCCGCCCGCCTGCGCGGGCGGCCGTCCCCGGCCGGAATGAGTCTAGAAGCCCAGCGAAAGGCTGGCCACGAAGCGTGATTCCGACAGCACGCCGTCCACGTCGGTGTCGTGGTAGCGAAGGTCGACGCCGAGGGCGTCGTTCAGCGCATAGCCGACACCCAGGTTCCAGGTCGCATAGTCGTCATTGACGTCCAGATACTGTTCACCCACGGCTCCGGACAGGCTGATCTTGTCGGTCACGGCCCATTCGCCGTTCAGTTCGACATAGGTGGCGGTCTCGTCGACGCCGAAGAAGTCGGGGGAGTAGTAGACGGCCAGACCCAGGGTCGCCGGGCCGATCGCGCGGGAGGCGGCGGCCTTGACCTCAAGGTAGTCATAGTCGGCCCCGGACGGCGCGTCGGCGTAGAAATAGCCGACCAGGCCGAGGTCCCATTCATAGCCGGCCGCTTCGCCGCGAACACCGCCGTAGATGTCGAACTCGGCCTTGGTGTCATCGCCGAAATCGACGTTGGACGCCCAGGCCCCGGCATAGAGGGCACCGGCGGTCAGGTCGGCCCCCAGCTGGAAGGCCGGATCCTCATCCGTCTGGCTGAAGCCGCGGAACACATAGTCGCTGGTGACGGTGGCGTTGAACGCAACCTCGGCACTCTGGGCCGAGGCCGCGCCGGCGGCCAGCAGCAGGGCGGCGGCGGCTGCACTCGCAAGATAGATACGCATTGGATGATCCCCTCGTCTTGGTTGAAGTCGGTTGAAACGGTCGTGTGCGGCAGGTGCCGCGTTTGCCCGGGTGAGGGGGGAGGCCCCCGCCCGGGCAATTCGGATCAGGCGTGGTCGAGAACCTCGCCGTGCAGGTGGGAGTCGAGGCCTTCGTCCTCCTGGGACTCGGTGACCCGCAGTCCGGTCGTGAACTTGCAGATCAGCAGGATCACGAAGGTGCCGCCGGCGCTGTAGGCGATGGTCCAGGCCAGGCCGAGGGCCTGGGTGGCGACATGAGCCCCTTCCGACGCCCCGTTGATCATCGTCGTGGCGAAGACCCCGGTCAGAAGCGCCCCGGCCAGACCGCCCGCGCCGTGGATGCCGAAGGCGTCCAGGCTGTCGTCATAGCGCAGCAGTTTCTTGATCCAGATCGAGGCGATGTAGCAGACCGGACCGGCGATCAGGCCGATGATCACCGCCCCCTTGGGATCGACGAAACCGGCGGCCGGCGTGATGGCCACCAGACCGGCGACGACACCGGACAACATGCCGATCAGCGACATCTTCTTCTTCTCGATGAACTCGATGATCTTCCAGGTCAGGGCGGCGGCGGCGGCGGCCAGGATGGTGTTCAGCAGGGCCACGGCCATCAGGCCGTCGGCAGCCCCGGCCGAGCCGGCGTTGAAGCCGATCCAGCCGACCAGCAGCAGCGAGGCCCCGATCATCGTCAGCACCGGATTGTGGGCGGTGATGGTGTCGACACCGTAGCCTTTGCGGCTGCCCAGGAACAGGGCGCAGACCAGACCCGCGACACCGGAGTTGACGTGCACGACGGCACCACCGGCGAAATCCAGCACGCCCGCGGCCCCGAGGAAGCCGCCGCCCCAGACCCAGTGGCAGATCGGCGCATAGACCAGCAGCGACCAGAGGGCCGTGAACAGCAACAGGGCCGAATATTTGAACCGCTCGGCAAAGGCCCCGGTGATCAGCGCCGGGGTGATGATGGCGAAGGTCATCTGGAAGGCGACGAACAGGAATTCAGGAATGCCCGGCAGCAGGCCGTTGGCCGTTTCCAGCGTCACCCCGTTCAGGAACAGCATGTCCAGTCCGCCGACATAGGGCTGGAGCTCCGCTGACGGATTGGCCCCGAAGGCGATTGAATAGCCGGCGATGAACCAGACCAGACAGACCACGGCGAAGACGCCGACCGACTGGGTGATGGTGGCGATGACGTTCTTGCGCCGGACCATGCCGCCGTAGAACAGGGCCAGGCCCGGCAGGGTCATCAGCAGCACCAGCGCCGTCGATGTCCCCAGCCAGGCTGTGCCGGCGGCGTCCAGCTCCAGCGGAGCCTGATGCGCCAGCAGTGTCGGAGCGCCCTCGTCCTCGGCGGGCGACGGTGCCACGACCTCCGCCTCGACGGGAGTTTCGACGGCAGAATCAGAAACGACCGCAGCGGGTGCTGCGGTCGTTGGAGAGGCGGTTTCCATGGCGGCGACGACGGCGGCGCTGTTGGGTGCGGCGAAGGCACCCCCGGCCGCAAACAGCGCGGCGGTGAGAAGGCAGAGGGCGACAATGCCCGGTAGCCTGTTCCAGATCTTGGTCATGTGGAGGTCCCCCTTGGTTATCTCGCAGTTGCGAAATGTTTAACGCATTTGCGAGCTTGGCAAGGGGGTCGCGTCAAGAATCAGCAATAATCTTGCCGTATTCGGATTGTGACGCGCAAAATTGGCACAATTGTTGTGCGATTGGCTCAGGTCGCCTAGGGTCCTTCCTTGCACTGCAGTAGGATTGTCGATCTTGGCCGACGCCAACCAGAAATTTGTCGTGGTTGCCCATGCCGGGCCGGCCAAGGTTCCGGCGGCGCAGCGCGTGGGCGATTTCGGCGAGATCTATGCGGCCTTCCAGGAGGCCGCGGCCCAGGGGCAGTCCAGTCGCTGCGCCCAGTGCGGCGTCCCCTTCTGCCAGTCGGGCTGCCCGCTGGAGAACAACATCCCCGACTGGTTGCGGCTGGCCGCCGAGGGGCGGGAACAGGAGGCCTGGCACCAGGCCGAGGCCACCAGCACCATGCCCGAGATCTGTGGCCGCATCTGCCCGCAGGACCGGCTGTGCGAGGGGGCCTGCACCCTGGAACAGGCGGGTTGGGAGACCGTGACCATCGGTTCGGTCGAGAAATATCTGGGCGACCTGGCCTTCGAGAACGGCTGGGTCACGCCGGTACGGCCGCTCGTCGAGCGCGGATTGTCGGTCGGTATTGTCGGCGCGGGACCGGCCGGTCTGGCCGCCGCCGACCGGCTGCGCAGCGCCGGCTATGGAGTCACCGTCTATGACCGTCATGATCGGGCCGGCGGCCTGCTGACCTACGGGATCCCCGGCTTCAAACTGGAGAAGCCGGTGGTGCAGCGGCGCGTCGACCGGCTGGTCGAGGGCGGGGTCCAGTTCCGGCTCGGGGTCGAGATCGGCACCGACATGGAATTCGCCGACCTGCGCGGGAGCCATGACGCCGTCCTGATCGCCACCGGCGTCTACCAGGCCAAACGCCTGTCCGTGCCCGGCTGTGGCTCGGGCGGAGTCACGGCGGCACTCGACTATCTGATCGCCTCCAACCGCAAGGGGCTGGGTGACGCTGTTCCGGCCTTTGATGACGGTTCGCTCAATGCGGGGGGCAAACGGGTGGTTGTGATTGGCGGCGGGGACACGGCCATGGACTGTGTGCGCACGGCCGTGCGCCAGGGTGCGACCTCGGTCACCTGCCTGTATCGCCGCGACCGCGAAAACATGCCCGGCAGCGCCCGCGAGGTGACCAATGCCGAGGAAGAGGGCGTGGTCTTTGAATGGCTGGCCGCACCCCGGGCCGTGCTCGGCGACGCCGGTCGCGTGACCGGCGTGCGGGCCAATCGCATGGCCCTGGCCGTGCAGGGGGGCGACGGGCGCTGGAGTGTCGAGCCGGTGCCCGGCGGTGAGTTCGACCTGTCCGCGGACATGGTCATCGAGGCCCTGGGCTTTGACGCCGAGGACATTCCCGCCCGGTTCTCGGCCCCGGACCTGGCCGTCACCGACTGGCGCACGATCTGGACGGCAGGGGCCACCAAGGCGACGACTGTCGAAGGCGTCTTCGCCGCTGGCGACATCGTGCGGGGCGCGTCGCTGGTGGTCTGGGCCGTCCGCGACGGTCAGGACGCCGCGGCGGAAATCGATACATGGCTGACCAGCCGGAAGCAGGCTGCGGCATGACCTTCGATCCTCAACACTATCTGGCCGAGCGCCAGCGCCTGATCGACGCCCAGGCCTATGATCCGGCGTCCGAGCGCGATGCCTGTGGCGTCGGCCTGGTGGCCGCGATCGACGGCCAGCCCCGCCGGGAAGTCGTCGAACTGGCGCTGAAGGCGCTGAAGGCGGTCTGGCATCGCGGCGCGGTCGACGCGGACGGCAAGTCGGGCGACGGGGCCGGCATCCTGATCGGCCTGCCGCGCGCCTTCTTCGAACAACAGGTCCGCGACGCGGGCCAGACTCCCCGACCGGGACCGATTGTCGTCGGCATGGTCTTCCTGCCGCGTATCGACCTGGGAGCCCAGGAGCGGGCCCGGACCATTGTCGAGAGCGAGGTCCTGACGGCCGGCTTCTATCTGTACGGCTGGCGCCAGGTGCCGCACCGGGCCGAGGTCCTGGGCGAACGCGCTGCCGCGACCCGTCCCGAGATCGAACAGATCATGGTCAGTCCGCCCGAGGGGCTGGACGGCGAAGCCCTTGAACGTGCCCTCTACATCCTGCGGCGACGCATCGAGAAACGCACCCAGGTGCGCGGCCTGACGGACTTCTACATCTGCTCCCTGTCGGCCCGGTCGGTCATCTACAAGGGCATGATGCTGGCCGAGGCCCTGGGCGATTTCTACGCCGACCTGACCGACCCGCGGGTCGAGGCCAATGTCGCCCTGTTCCACCAGCGCTATTCGACCAACACCTTCCCCGAATGGCGGCTGGCCCAGCCGTTCCGCATGCTGG
Organism: Brevundimonas sp.; assembly: GCF_029945885.1. Classification (GTDB taxonomy): domain Bacteria; phylum Pseudomonadota; class Alphaproteobacteria; order Caulobacterales; family Caulobacteraceae; genus Brevundimonas. Next base: position 113,757 of record NZ_JAQSDK010000037.1, on the reverse strand, counting down.
CCCACAACGGCGAGATCAACACCCTGCGCGGCAATGCCAACTGGATGCGCAGCCATGAGATCGGCATGACGGCCGAGGCCTTCGGGGCCGATGACGCGACGGTCAAGCCGGTGATCCAGTCCAGTGGTTCGGACTCGGCCGCGCTGGACAATGTCTTTGAGGTGCTGGTCCGTGCCGGGCGTCCGGCCCCGATGGTCAAGGCCCTGCTGATGCCCGAGGCCCCGGTCGACGGGGTGATCTCCGATGATCACCGGGCGCTCTATGCCTATTGCAATGCCGTGATGGAGCCTTGGGACGGACCGGCCGCCATCTGCGCCACCGACGGCCGCTGGGTCGTCGCCGGCAAGGACCGCAACGGCCTGCGTCCGCTGCGGGCGGCCGAGACCGTCGACGGCCTGCTGATCTGCGGTTCCGAGGTCGGTATGGCGGGCATCGATGACGAACGGATCGCCCGGCGGCTGCACATCGGACCGGGGCGGATGATCTCGATCGATCTCGAGGCCGGGCGCTTCTACGATGAGGCCGAGACCATCGACCGGCTGGCGGCGGCCCTGCCGTATCGCGACTGGCTGTCGAACATGGTGCAGCTTGATCCCCTGGTCGGTCCGGGGGATGAGCCCCGCCGACTGACGGGCGAGGCCCTGACCCGGTTCCAGGCGGCCGTGGGCTGGACCCAGGAAGATATCGACACCGTGCTGGATCCGATGGCGGGTTCGGGCAAGGAGCCTGTCGCCTCGATGGGCGACGATACGCCGCCGGCGGTGCTGTCGACCCAGGATCGGCCCTTCAGCCACTATTTCCGCCAGGCCTTCGCCCAGGTCACCAATCCGCCGATCGATCCCCTGCGTGAAGCCGGGGCCATGAGTCTGCGCACCCGGTTCAAGAACCTCGGCAACATCCTGGCCCAGGACGAGACCCAGACCCGGGTCTTCGTGCTCGACAGTCCGGTCCTGACCACCGGCATGTACGAGCGGATGCTCGATGTCGTCGGGGCCGGCGCGACCACCGAGATCGACTGCACCTTCGCGGTGCCGGCGGCCGGGGTTCCGGCCGGACAGACCCTGAAGGCGGCGCTGGACCGGATCCGCGACGAGGCCGTGGCCGCGGTCCGCGGCGGCTCGGCCCTGGTCGTGCTGACTGATGTGGCGGCCGGACCCGGGCGACCGTTGATCCCGATGATCCTGGCCACGGCGGCGGTGCATTCGCGGCTGGTGGATGCGGGACTGCGTGCCGTCGTCTCGATTGTCGTGCGGTCGGCCGAGGCCATCGACGCCCATGCCTTCGCCGTCCTGGTCGGGTGCGGGGCCACGGCGGTCAACGCCTGGCTGGCGCAGGAAAGCTTCCTCGAACGTCTGGACGGGGGCCGCTATCCCGGACTGTCGTTGCGTGAGGCCTGTCTGAACCACAAGGCGGCGACCGAGGCCGGACTGATGAAGATCCTGGCCAAGAAGGGCATCTCCGTCATTTCCGCCTATCGCGGGGCCTGTGAGTTCGAGGCCCTGGGCCTGTCGCGGGCCCTGGCCGCTGAATTCTTCCCCGGCATGACGTCGCGGATCTCGGGCATCGGCCTGGCGGGGATCGAGGCCCAGGCCGTGCGCAAGACGGCGCGCGGCTTCGCCGCCCCGGCCCCCCGTCTCCGGATCGGCGGGGCGCATCGTATCCGGGCCGGGGAGGAGACCCACGGCTGGGACGCCGAACAGATTCACCGGCTGCAGGACGCCACCACGCGCGGCGACTACAAACGCTACAAGGCCTACAGCCGCCGTACGCGCGAGATCCCCTCGACCGCCCTGCGCGATCTGCTGGACTTCCGCGAGGCGACACCGATCCCGATGGAGGAGGTCGAGAGCGTCAATGAGCTGCGCAAGCGGTTCCTGACGCCGGGCATGTCGCTGGGGGCCCTGTCGCCCGAGGCACACGAGACCCTGAATATCGCGATGAACCGCATTGGGGCCCGGTCGGTCTCGGGCGAGGGCGGCGAGGATCCGGAGCGCTACAAGGCCCGTCCGAACGGCGACAATCCCAACAGCGCCATCAAACAGATCGCCTCGGGCCGGTTCGGCGTCACCGCCGAATATCTGAACCAGTGCCGCGAGATCGAGATCAAGGTGGCCCAGGGAGCCAAGCCCGGCGAGGGCGGTCAGCTGCCGGCCTTCAAGGTCACCGAATTCATCGCCCGGATGCGCCATTCGACGCCCGGCGTCGCCCTGATCTCGCCGCCGCCGCACCACGACGTCTATTCGATCGAGGATCTGGCCCAGCTGATCTACGATCTGAAACAGATCAATCCGGACGCCCGGGTGACGGTCAAACTGGTGTCGTCGTCCGGCATCGGCGCGGTGGCCGCCGGCGTGGCCAAGGCCAAGGCCGATGTCATCCTGATTTCCGGCCACAACGGCGGCACCGGGGCCTCGACCCTGGGCTCGATCAAACACGCGGGCATGCCGTGGGAAACCGGCCTGTCCGAGGCCCATCAGGTGCTCAGCCTCAACGGATTGCGTGGCCATGTGCGGCTGCGCACCGACGGCGGCATCCGCACCGGTCGCGACGTGGTCATCGGGGCCCTGCTGGGGGCCGAGGAGTTCGGTATCGGCACCGCCAGCCTGGTCGCGGTCGGCTGTCTGATGGTGCGGCAGTGCCACTCCAACACCTGCCCGGTCGGCGTCTGCGTCCAGGATGAGCGGCTGCGCGCCCTGTTCACCGGCACGGCCGAGAAGGTGGTCAATCTGTTCAGCTTCATCGCCGAGGAAACCCGCGAGATCCTGGCCTCGCTCGGCCTGCGCTCGCTGGACGAGGCCGTCGGTCGCACCGACCTGCTGCGTCAGGTCTCGCGCGGCGGGGCCCATCTGGACGACCTCGACCTGAATCCGCTGCTGGTCCGGGTCGGCGAGTCCGGTAACGGCCGCCCGGCCACCGCCCCCCGCAACGCCGTGGCCGATTCGCTGGACGCCCGCATCGAACTGGACGCCGCCCCCTTCCTCGATCGGCGCGAGAAGATGCAGCTGACCTATGCGGTGCGGAACACCCAGCGGGCCATCGGCACCCGTATGTCGTCCCATATCGTGCGCCGGTTCGGCGACAGCCTGCCCGAGGGGCTGCTGACCCTGAACCTGCGCGGGGCAGCGGGTCAGTCGCTGGCCGCCTGGGGGATGAAGGGGCTGCGCATCGAACTTGACGGCGAGGCCAATGACTATGTCGGCAAGGGCCTGTCCGGTGCCACCATCGTCGTGCGCCCGCCCGCCTGGGTCGAGGGCGAAGCCCTGATCGGCAATACCTGCCTGTACGGCGGCACCTCGGGCACCCTGTTCGCGGCCGGGGCGGCCGGTGAACGTTTTGCCGTTCGCAACTCCGGTGTCACGGCCGTGGTCGAGGGCTGTGGTGCCCATGGCTGCGAATATATGACCGGCGGCACCGTGGCGGTCCTGGGCCGGATCGGCTGGAATTTCGGGGCCGGCATGTCGGGGGGGGAGGCCTTTGTCCTCCACGCCGGCACGCCGATCGACGCCCGGCTGAACGACGAATCGGTCGCGGCCGGCCCCGTCGTCGGGGCCGCCGCGGCCCGGCTGCGGGCCCTGGTCGAGGCCCATGCCGCCGCGACCCGCTCGCCGCTCGCCCGGCGATTGCTCGAGAGCTGGCCGCAGTCTGTGCTGCAGTTTTCGCGGATATCGCCGCGGCAGACCCAGGTTGCCGTGGCCCAGAAGCGGGCCTGACCGGCTTTCCCGACAGGACGACAACCGGCCAAACAGGGACTCAACCTGGAAGGAAGAACTCATATATGGTCGGGGCGGGCGCAACGCGCCGGGTCCGGCTGCGGACGCGGCGGCCTGGCAGGGGGAGCTGGCGCAATGTCGTATGAGGCGGGACTGTCCGGTGAGGAGCCGGCGGTCGGGGACACCGGGGATCTGTCGAACGATGACCGCCGATCGCCGCTGACGCCGCGCCAGGAGGAATGTCTGCGTCTGTCGGCCAATATGACGGACAAGGAGATGGCCCGCGTCCTTGGTATTTCGCCCAAGACCGTCAGTCTGCACATCTCGGAATCGATGCGTCGCCTCGGCGTCAGCTCCCGCCGGGCGGCCCGCGTCAGGCTAGGGGAAAATCCCCTATGGGTGTCGCCCCCGATGGCGGATCGGCCGGCCTTGCGTCCAGCTGGACCGGTCGGTGCCGGAGACGTTCCGGATCAGCCGCCGGGCTTCTATCGGCCGCCCCCGTCGGGCGGTGTGAACACGTCGGCCATTATCGGGGCCTTCGCGGTTCTGGGGGCACTGGTGATCCTGATCTTCCTCCTGCTGTTCGGCTACCGTCTGCTTTAGGCGGCCGAGCCACCGACCTTGTATCGGCCGGACCCGTCCGGCGCAGGAGGCCGGAAGCATGGATCAGGATCAGTTCGGGCGCGAACTCGCAGACAGCCTCTATGCGGCGGAACGCGCGGTTGATCTCGCGGTCGCCGCCCTGTGCGACCTTGGCGCGATCATGGTTCGGGGGCGGCTTCAGCACGGCATCAGCGCGGTCGTCGGTCAGGTTGCCCTGGCCGATGTGATGGCTGCCCTGCCGCTGATCACCCGGGGCCGCGACCGGCTGGTCCGGGCTCACCGGAACCTGACCCGCGATGCCCGGGCCATGCGGATCGACTGGACCGACTGCCGGGGTGGCCCCGAGACCAAGCCGCCGCCGGACGACGGCGATGTGCCGCTGCTTCCCCAGCGGCTGCACCGGGTCGCTTGACGGAGATGTCGCATGCGCCGACCACTGTCACATGCTTCTAGACATCCTGCCCCTGGTCGAGACGCCGGCTCAGGCGATCTACTGGGGCATCACCTACGTCATCTGCGGTCTGGTCTGGTGGCGTGGCGACCGGCCCGAACGCACGGGCGTCCTGCTGGTCCTCGCCAATTTCGTGGCCAGTGGCCTGGTCGACCAGTATTTCTGGGGCCGGGTGACCTGGGGGGTGATGACCGCCGACGGGCTTCTGTTCGCCGCCTTCTATCAGCTGGCCCTTCGCTGGTCGCGCTGGTGGGTCCGGGCGGCGGCGGCCTTCGCCCTGCTGGGCTTCCTGTCCCATTTTGCGGCCATGCTGGACGCCTCCATCCTGTGGCGCGCCTATGTGACGCTGCGCTGGTTGATCAGCGCCGGTATCCTGCTGGCCCTGGTTGCGGGGGCGGTCGAAGCCCCGATGGCCCGCCGGTACCAGCTGTGGCGGACCCGCTCGCTCGCCTGAGCCGGGTTCACCCCGCCCCTTCACCGTCCCAGTTCATCCCGGTCGCCGACCGGCTTTCCACGGAGCGTCCCCATGTCCCTGATGAGCTTTGAATCCGCCTCGCGCCTGTGGCTGGATCTCGCCGATGCCGAAGACCCGGGTGCCGGCGACGATGCCTATGACCGCGCCGAACAGCTGATCCTCGAACATCGCCCGCGCAATGATCATGAGGCGGTCCTGATCGCCGAGGTCCTGGCCGAGAGCATCCTCGGCGGGGAGCGCTCGGACGGACGGGATGTGGTGGCCGCCCGCAATCTGCAGGTCTGGATCGGCCGCGGCCTGACCGGGGAGGTCGTCCCCACGGCCGCCCGCACCCTGGCCCGCGTCGCGGCCCGCGTCGCGGCCTGATCAGCCGCGCAGGCCCAGCGGACCCAGCAGCCAGGTCAGGGCGATGCCGATGGTCAGATAGACGCCGAACGGCATCCGGTCGGTCCCGGCGATCCGGCGACCGGTCAGCAGTCCCGCCACGACGACGCTGAGGCCGCCGACCGAGGCCCAGATCAACACACTGGGCAGGCCGATCCAGCCGACCCAGGCCCCGCCTGCGGCCAGCAGGATCGGATCGCCGCCGCCGAGGCCCTCGCGATGGCGCAGCCGTCGATAGACGGCCCCCACAGTCCACAGGACCCCGAACCCGGCCAGGATCCCGATCACAGGTTCGCTCCAGCCCGTCGGATCCAGCCAGAGACGGGCGGCCAGTCCGCTGACCAGAAGCGGCAGCGTCACCTGATCGGGAAGCCAGAAATTCTCGCCGTCGATGATGGCGATCAGCAGCAGCTGCCATCCCAGCAGGGCGGTGATCGCCGCCGTGGTCAGGTCCGGCTGGCTGAGCGCAGCGCCGATGCCGATCAGGCCACATCCGGCCTCGATCAGCGGATAGCGGATCGGGATGGGCGCGCCGCAATCCTGGCAGCGTCCGCGCGCGATCAGCCAGCTGACCAGCGGAACCAGACGCCACGGGGGCAGGGGACGACCACAGCCGCCGCAGCGCGACCGTCCGGCCACGATCCCTTCGCCGCGCGGCAGGCGCAGGCTGACCAGGCCGATGAAACTGCCGAAGATGAGACCCAGCCCACCGAGAAGGAATGCAGAGATCGCTGGCGTCACAGGCGGCCCTTTCGTCGGTCGCGCTTAGGCGGCGGTGCCGGGCAAGGCAAGGCCTGAACCGGCCCCGGTGACAGGCAGGCGTCGCCGTTTCATGACGGTTGCGCCGTATCAGGATGGTGTTTCATCGAACCGCGAAAACAACTTCACACAAGCGCGCCGGAACCGTCACCTTTCGGCGGCTGCGATGTCACATCCGCCTTCTAGTGAGGCCGTGGACGGGCGGGGGCGAATGTCGTCGTGATCGGGACCGAGCGTTCCGGTCCCACCTGTCGTGAGTTCCTTTGACCAGAACACGGTGGAAAACGATGACCGGCTTCAAACTGAAAACCCTGCTCGCGGTTTCCGCCTGCGCCCTGACTGTTGCGGCCTGCGGGTCCGCCGAGGTTGCCTCGCCCGGCGAGGGTGATTTCGGCACCGGCACCGGTGGCGGCACCGGTGGCGGCACCGGTGGCGGCACCGGAACGGCGGCGGTCGATTGCCCGACCGGCTTCTCCAATGTCGGCACCATCGCCTCGAACACCCTGCGGGTGTGCCAGCTGCCGCAGCAGATCCTCGGCAACCTGACGGTACCGCTGCGGGCCGGCACCATCTATTCGATCAGCGGTCGTACCGAGGTCGGCACCGATCGCGGTATCGACCCGGCTGCGCCGTTGGCCGGCAGCGCCCAGGGCATCCTGACCGTCGAGCCGGGCGTCACCGTCTTCGCTTCGAGCGGCGGCGACTACCTGCTGGTCAACCGTGGCTCGCAGCTGTTCGCCGAGGGCACCTCGACCACCCCGATCATCTTCACCAGCCGGCAGAACGTCGAAGGCACCACCACCCTGGAATCCCAGGGCCAGTGGGGCGGCATCGTTCTCGCCGGCCGCGCACCGCAGGCCAACTGCCAGCTGACCGCCCCGGTCACCTGCACCGGCCAGGTCGAGGGCACGAGCGCCTTCTTCGGCGGCAACACCCCGACCGACAGCTCGGGCCGCCTGAAGTATGTCCAGATCAAATATTCGGGCTTTGAGATCTCGACCGGCAACGAGCTCCAGGCTCTGACCCTGGCCGGCGTCGGCTCGGGCACCACCATTGAATATGTCCAGTCCTACAACAGCTCCGACGACGGCATCGAGATCTTCGGCGGCTTCGTCAATCTGAAGCATATCGTTATCAACGGTGCTGACGACGACGGCCTGGACACCGACACCGGCTGGCGCGGGGGTGCCCAGTTCGGCATCGTCACCCAGCGGGCCCCGAACTCCACCAGCCGCAGCGCCGGCTTCGAGTTCTCGTCGGCTCCGGCGGCCACGCCGCTGGCCTCGCGCTACATCTCGCAGCCGAAGATCGCCAACTGGACCCTGGTCGGTCGCAACTCGCCGACGGACGCCCACACGGTCGCCCATTTCGACACCGGCACCAAGCCGACCGTGATCAACTCGGTCTTCACCAACGTCGCCGGTTCGGCCTCGGGTTGCCTGGCCATCAACGACGCCGACACCCTGACCAGCTTCCCGACGTTCAACTCGGTCTTCATGTCCTGCGGCATCTCCTACCGTCCGGCGAATGTCGCGGCCTCCACCACCGTCTTCACGGCGGGCACGAACAACACCGCCGCGGGAACCTCGACCCTGACGGCCCCGGCCACGGGCGTGACCCTCACCAATACGGTGCTGACCTTCATTAACGGTGCCAACGAGACGGCAGTCACCCCGGTTAACGCGCCGGCCGTCCACGGTGGCTTTGTCCTGACCACCTATATCGGTGCCGTCCAGAACGCCGCCGACACCTGGTACCAGGGCTGGACCTGCGGCCTGACCGCCGGAAAGACCTGCTGATTACGGGAGCACGGCGGCGGCCCTTCGGGGCCGCCGCCGACCTTCACGTTTCCCGTTGACCCCTTCAAGGCGCAGATCATGATCAAATCCTACCTCACCCTGAGCGGGGTCCTTCTGGCCAGCAGTGCGCTGATCGCGCCCGCCACGGCCATGGCCCAGACCCAGACCCAGCCCCAGGACGCGGTTCCCGCGGCCGAGGCCCCGATAGACCAGACATCCACTGTCGATGAGGTGGTCGTTCTCGGCCGTTACATCCCCGAGCCCAATCGCGAGAGTTCCGAGGTTGCGGCCTTCCTGACCAATGAAGACCTGCAGAGGACGGGCGACAGCAACGCCGCCGCCGCCCTGACGCGCGTGACCGGCCTGTCCGTGGTCGAGGGCCGTTTCGTCTATGTCCGCGGTCTCGGTGAACGCTATTCGTCGGCCCTGCTGAACGGGTCGCCCCTGCCCAGTCCGGAGCCGCTGCAGCGGGTCGTGCCGCTGGACCTGTTCCCGTCCAGCATCCTTGACGGTGTCACCGTCCAGAAGACCTGGTCCGCCAACCTGCCCGGCGAGTTCGGCGGTGGCGTGATCGATCTGCGCACCGTCGACGCACCCAACTCGCCCTTCCTCAACATCGAGGCCTCGACCGGCGGCAATACGGAAACGACCGGCAAGGACGGCCTGATCTATTTCGGATCGCGCACCGACTTCACCGGCTTCGACGACGGCACCCGCGATGTGCCGGATTCGATCGCCGCCGCCTTCGCCTCGGGCGAGCAGATCAACGGGGCCAACTACACCGCCACCGAACTGCAGCAGATGGGGCATTCCCTGGTCAACGCGCCGCTGCGCCTGCTCCAGCGCGACACCATTCCCGCCGATCTCGGCTTCAAGGTTTCGGGCGGCAACGCCTATGAGACCGGTCTGGGCACGCTCGGTGTGATCGGCGTGGCCAGCTACAGCAACAGCTGGGACACCCGCCAGGCCGTGCAGCAGGAAGGCCAGTTTTCCGGGGCCGTCCTGGTTCCGGTCAGCGACAAGGTCGTGGATTCGACCAGCAATGACATCCAGCTGAACTTCCTCGGTGGCCTGTCCATTTCGGGCGAAAACAACGAACTGAAGTGGACGAATTTCTACGTTCGCAACACGACCAAGGAAGCCCGTTCGCGCGCCGGTACCGACTTCGACGCCGGTGGCGCGGTCGTGCGCGACGACCATACGGAATGGTTTGTCCGTCAGCTGTTCACCACCCAGCTGGCCGGCTCGCACACCCTGATGGATGGCGACCTGCAGGTCGACTGGCGCGCCTCCTACGCGACGACCTCGCGCGATGCGCCGTATGAGAGCCGCTTCGTCTATGGCGTCGATGCCGGCGGTAACTTCATCCATAACGTCCAGGGCAATCTGATCTCGTTCAGTGAGTTGAACGACGACGTCCTGTCGGGCGGGGCGGACGTCAGCTATACGCTGCCGCTGTCGGATTTCCGTGAAGCGGTATTCAGCGCCGGCTTCGCCATCCTCGACAACACCCGCGACGCCGAACGCCGCGACCTGCAGTTCGCGGCCGTCGGTTCCCTGAGTGTGGATCAGCGGGAATCGCGGGTCGACTATTTGTTTTCGGACTTCAACATCAACCCGACGACGCTGGAATTGCGAGAAGTCACCGGCGGCAACGGGGCCAGCGCCTATGACGCCAGCCTGAAGGTCAACGCCCTCTATGCGATGGTCGACGCCGAAATCGTCCCGCTGGTGCGGACCACGGTCGGTCTGCGCTTCGAGGACGGCGAGCAGACTGTTGTTCCGCGCGACGTGTTCGGCGGCTCCGCGCCGTACCAGGCGACCCGGATCGAGGAGCAGTACTATCTGCCGTCGTTTACGGCGACCTGGAATTTCGCCGAGGATCAGCAGGCCCGGTTCGGCATCTCCCAGACCATTGGTCGTCCCCAGTTCCGCGAACTGGCACCCCAGTCCTATACGGATCCTGACAGCGACAGGACCTTCATCGGCAACCCCTATCTGGTGGACACCGAGATCCTGAACATCGATGCCCGCTACGAATGGTATTTCGCGCGTCAGCAGTATGTGACGGCGGGTCTGTTCTACAAGGATCTCGACAAGCCGGTGGAGTCGATCATCACCGACGTCGGCAACCAGCGTCAGCAGAGCTTCCTGAACGCGCCCCAGGCCACGATTTTCGGAGCCGAGGTCGAGTTCAAGAAATTCTTCGAGTTCATCGACTCGCCGTCGCCCTTCATCGCCAACAAGCGCTGGTTGATCCAGGCCAACTACACATGGTCGGACTCCGAGGTTCGGGTTGGGGTCGCCGACACCGTCCTGTCGCTGGGTGGAGCCGGCACGCCGGAACAGGCGTCCTTCTTCATCGCGGACGGAAGCCGGCTCCAGGGCCAGTCCGAACATGTGGTCAACGCCCAGTTCGGTTGGGAAGACGACACGGCCCGCTCGCAGGCGACGATCATCGTCAACTACGTCAGCGAACGGATCACGGCGCGGGGTGCCGGGGCTGCGGGCAGCCGCGAGCCTGACTACATCCAAGACCCGGGTGTCTTCCTCGACTTCGTCTATCGCAAGGATTTCACCGCGATGGACCGCGACTTCGGTTTCGCGCTCGAACTGCGCAACCTGCTGCAGACCGGGTTCGACGAATATCAGGAGCTGGGCAACAAGATCCTGATCAACAACTACGACCTCGGATCCAGCGCCTCGGTCAGCCTGACCGCCCGCTTCTGATCCCTCTCTGCCGGGGGTCGGTCCCAGCGACCGGCCCCCGGTTTTGAGCGGTTTACTCCGTGAACGGATGGACTGTCTTCTTAGTTTGTCCGGGGTGTCATGCGGCCGTGAGGCCGGGTCCGGACGATTGGTCTAAGAGCGTCCCTGGCCCCTGGGGTCGTGTCGGGCGTGTTCACCTTGATCGGCTTTCTTCGCACTCTCAATTTATCGGCGGGACAGGTATCGGGTGCGCTCCGTACGCGCCCGCGGCAGCTGCGGACAGCGCTTGAACTGACCCTGGCCCTGGCCCTGCTGGTCCAGTCCGGGCGACTGGTCTGGACCCTGGTCCAGCCCGGTCCGGCCGTGCCGGCCGCCGTCGTCGCCGTGCCCGCCACGGCCGTCGACGTCTCCATCTTCCAGCGTTTCGACGCCTTCTTCCGCACCGGCGGCCGCAGCAGCCTGGCTGAGGATACCGCCGCCGGCAGCAGTCAGATGCGGCTGTTCGGGGTCCGCGCCGGCGGGCCGGGGGGCGGCTCAGCCATCATCGGTTTCGCCGACGGCCATCAGATCTCGGTCGGTCTCGGCGAGCCGGTCGAGCCTGGGCTGATCCTGCAGTCCGTGGGGCCGGACCATGTCACCCTCGCGCGTGGTGCCTCGGTCACCCGTCTGGACTTCGCCGAGGCCCCGATGGGGGCCGCTCCGCCGCCGCCGCCGCCGCCGGGCCCCCAGGTCGTGAGCCCGACCCCGACCGCCGTCGTCGCCCCGACCGGGCCGATCGTCGACCCCGGCCCGCTGATGGGGGCCTTGCGGCCCCGGCTGCAGGGGCTGGGCATGAATGGCTTCACCATTGCCGAGGGGGCTGATCGTTCGGCCCTCGCCGCCGCCGGCCTCCAGCCCGGGGACGTGATCCTGTCCGTCAATGACACCGACCTGACCGGCCCGGCCCAGCTCGCCACCCTCCGCCGCCAGCTTTCCAGCGCCACCAGTGCCCGCATCCGTTTCGAACGGGACGGGGCGGTGCAGACGACGACCATAAGGACCGGCCCGTGAACCGATTGACCCGATGCGCCGTCTCCGCGGTCCTGGCCCTGACCCTCGCCGGACCGGCCCTGATGGCCCCCGCCAGCGTCCTGGCCCAGACCGCCGGACGCCAGACCCTGAATGTCCAGGGGGCTGACATCCGCGCCTTTATCCAGGACGTGGCCCGTACCACCGGCCGCACCTTTATCGTCGACCCCGCCGTCAGCGGCACGGTGACCGTGACCAGCGACCGGCCACTGGGCCGCACCGAACTGTTCGAGGTCTTCCTGTCGACCCTGAGGGCCAACGGCCTGGTGGTCACCCCGACCGGCTCGGGGGCCTATCGCATCAGTCCGGCAGGGGGCGCAGCCCAGGGACCGTCGACGGTCGGCAATGAGCGGTTCTCGACCGAGGTCTTCCAGCTGCGCAACATCGACGCCGCCTCTGCCGCCGAGACCATCCGCCCGCTGGTCGGGGCCCAGGGGCAGGTCCTGCCCAACCCGGCTGGCAACAGCCTGGTGGTCGCGGACTTCGCCGACAACCTGGTGCGCATCCGCGCCCTGATCGGCCGAATCGATGTCGATCGCGCCAGCTATGAGGTCATCACCCTCGAGAATTCCTCGGCCCGCGAGATCGCTGCCGTCCTGCAGTCGGTGCTGGCCCCGCCCGGCGGCCAGCCGGGGCAGGGCATGGTGTCGGTGACGCCGGTCGACAGCTCCAACTCCATCATCCTGCGCGGCGATCCGGCCGCGGTAGCCCGCGTGCGTCCGCTGGTCGAGGACCTGGACCAGCGGGCCCGCTCGGCCGACGACGTCAAGGTCATCTTCCTGCAGCATGCCAATGCCGAACAGCTGTTGCCCGTGCTGCAGCAGATCGTCGGCCAGCCGGTCACCGCCGCCAGCGCCCATGCCACGCCGGGGGGCGAGGTCGCGACCCCGGTCACCGCCGTCACGGCTGATCCGGTTCCCGGCCAGCGCGCCACCATTGCCCGTTTCCCCGGGGCCAATGCCCTGGTGGTCTCGGCCTCGGCCGACACCCAGCGCATGCTGGCCGAGGTCATCCGGCAGCTGGATCAGCGCCGCCAGCAGGTGCTCATCGAGGCCATCGTCGTCGAACTGTCCGACACCGCCGTGCGCGAGCTGGGGGTCCAGTGGCTGCTGGCCGGCCAGGACGGCAGCCCGATCGGCCTGACCAACTATTCCAACAGTGCCACCCCCCTGCTGCCGGTCGCCGGCGGGGCCGCGGCCACCACCCTGGCCAGCGATGATCCGCTGCGCGAACAGTTGCAGAGTCTCGCGGTCAACAGCCTGCTGGGGGCCAACGGTTTCGTCGGCGGCGGCGGTGGCAGCCTCGGCAACGGCCTGTTCGGCTTCATCATCAATGCCGCCAAGACGGATGCCGGCTCCAACCTGCTGCAGACCCCGTCGCTGATGACCCTCGACAATGAGGAGGCCACGATCCTCGTCGGGCAGGAGGTGCCGATCACGACCGGCGAGGCCCTGCTGGACGGCAACTCCAACCCCTTCCGTACGACCCAGCGCCAGGACATCGGCGTCAAGCTGGTGGTCCGGCCCCAGATCAATGCCGGCGGCTCGATCACCCTGTTCCTGCGTCAGGAGGTGTCCAGCATCAACGGTATCCTCAGCGGCAGCGCCAATGATCTGGTCCTGAACAAGCGCGAACTGGAAACCACCCTGGTGGTCGACGACGGCGACATCGCCGTGGCCGGCGGCCTGCTGGACCAGAACGACAGGCTCTCGGTCGACAAGGTGCCCGGGCTCGGCGACCTGCCCGGCATCGGGGGGCTGTTCCGCTCCAGCAGCCACCAGCGCGGGCGCACCAATCTGATGGTCTTCATCCGCCCGACCATCATCCGCAGCCCGGATGACGCCCAGGCCCTGACGGCCGACCGCTGGGGCTATATGCGCCGGCAGCAGCAGAGCGCCCTGCCGGACCAGGAGGCCAGCCTCGACGAGATGCTGCGCGACTATATGCGCACCCAGCCCCCGGTCGCTCCGGATCGGGCCGTGACCGCACCAGCGGGCGTTGTCGACGGTACGCCCCTGTCCTCGGTGGCCGCCCCCGTGCCGCAGGACTGAGACCATGATCGTCCTCGTCAATCCAACCCTGCCCTATGGCTTCGCCAAGCGACACGGCGTCGTGCTGCTGGACGCCGGCGAGGTGGCCCGGGTCGGGCTGCGGGACGGGGCCGACGCGGGGGCCCTGGTCGAGACCCGGCGCGCGCTCGGGCGGCCGCTGACCGTCGAACATCTCAGCCAGGCCGCGTTCGATCGCCACCTGTCCGAGGTCTATGCCGGCGACCATCTGAACGCGACCGGCGGCGATGGCGATCTGGATATGCCGTCCGGTCTGGACAGCCTGATCGACGACATGCCCGCCGCCGCCGACCTGCTCGACACCGCCGACGACGCGCCGGTGATCCGGCTGATCAACGGCATCATCGCCGAGGCGGTCCGCGCCGGGGCCTCGGACATCCATCTTGAGCCCTTCGACCGGGCCCTGACCGTGCGTATGCGGGTCGACGGCGTGCTGCGCGAGGCCCTGAGCCTCAACCCGCGTATCACCCCGCTGCTGGTGTCGCGCATCAAGGTCATGGCGCGCCTCGACATCGCCGAGAAACGGGTTCCCCAGGACGGCCGTATCTCCCTGGCGCTCGGTGGCAAGTCGCTGGACGTGCGGGTCTCGACCCTGCCGTCGCGCGCCGGCGAGCGGGTGGTGCTGCGTATTCTCGACAAGGACCAGGCCGACCTGAAGCTGGAGCAGCTGGGCATGGCCCCCGGCGTGCTCGACGCCTTCCGCGCCGCCCTGTCCGAACCGAACGGCATCATCCTCGTCACCGGCCCGACCGGTTCGGGCAAGACCACCAGCCTCTATGCCGGCCTGTCGCTGCTGAACGACGCCACCCGCAATATCCTGACGGTCGAGGACCCGGTCGAATATGCGATCGACGGCGTCGGCCAGACCCAGGTCAACACCAGGGTCGGCATGACTTTCGCCGCCGGCCTGCGCGCCATCCTGCGTCAGGATCCGGACGTGGTCATGGTCGGCGAGATCCGCGACGTCGAGACGGCCCGCATCGCGGTCCAGGCCGCCCTCACCGGCCATCTGGTGCTGTCGACCGTCCACACCAATGACGCCGTCGGGGCCGTGACCCGGCTGCGCGACATGGGGGTCGAACCCTTCCTGCTGGCCTCGACCCTGCGGCTGATCGTGGCCCAGCGGCTGGTGCGACGGCTGTGTGGTGATTGCCGTCGGCCCGAGCCCGCCGACGCGGCCACCGCCCGAATGGTCGGGGTCCCTGTTGGCGCGACCGTCTGGCGGCCGCACGGCTGTGCCCGTTGCAACCAGACCGGCTATGTCGGCCGGGTCGGCCTGTATGAGGCCATCCGCGTCGATGACCGCATCCGCCGCCTGATCGCGGCCGAGGCGGATGAACAGGCCATTGCCGCCGTCGCCTTCGACAAGGCCGACACCCTGTCCCACAGCGCCCGGACCCTGGTGCTGGACGGCGTCACCTCGGTCGAGGAGGCGGTGCGGGTCACGCGGCAGGAGACGGCCGAGGTGCCGGACGCGCCCGCGCCGCTCCGGCTCGGGGTGCCGGCCTGATGGCGGCGTTCGACTATGTCGCCGCCGACGCCTCGGGGCGGACGGTGTCCGGCGTGCTGACCGCCGCCGACGAGGCCGCGGCGCGGGGGTTGCTGGATCGTCGGCGCCTGATGCCGCTCGAGATCACTCCCGCGCGCGGCGCGGCCCAGCGCGCCGAACTGGCCCTGCGTCCCGGCCGCCTCAGCGCCAAGGCCCTGGCCCTGACCACCCGGCAACTGGCTACGCTCGTCTCGGTCGCCCCGATCGAGGAGGCGCTGCGCACCATAGCCCTGCAGGCGGACAGTCCCCGGGTCCGGGCCATTCTCAACGCCGTCCATGCGGGGGTGATGGAAGGCCGTCGCCTGTCCGAGGCCATGTCCCGCCAGGGGCCGGCCTTTCCGCCCCTGTACTGCGCCATGGTCTCGGCCGGCGAGACCTCGGGGGCCCTGGCCCCCATCCTCGAACGTCTGGCTGACGGCCTTGAGCGCGATGAACAGGTGCGCGGCAAGGTGGTCACCGCCCTGGTCTATCCGATCGTCCTCGCCGTGGTGGCCCTGGGGGTGATCGGGGCCCTGATGACCTTCGTCGTGCCCAAGGTGGTCGACCAGTTCGACAGCATGCACCAGACCCTGCCGCTGCTGACCCGGCTGGTGATCGGCCTGTCGGACCTGATGCGGAACTGGGGCTGGCTGCTGGCCGTGGTTCTGGTGCTGGGCGGTCTGGCCGCCGCCGCCGCCCTGCGCGATCCCAAGACGCGGCTGAAGGCCGACACCCTGCTGTTGAACCTCCCGCTGGTCGGCCGTCTGACGCGCGACCTGCACGGCGCGAAGATGGCCCGGACCCTGGCGACGATGATCGCGGCCGGCCTGCCGGTTCTGGAGGGGCTGACCATCACGGCCCGCACGGTGTCGAACCGGGCCCTGCGCCAGGCGACCGAGACCATGGCCGACGCCGTGCGCGAGGGCGGCGGGTTGTCGGCGGCCATGCGCCGCGCCGATGTCTTCCCCTCGATCCTCGTCTACATGACCGCCTCGGGCGAGAGCAGCGGTCGGCTGGAGCCGATGCTCGAACGCGCTTCCGACTATCTGGACCGCGAGTTCGCCACCTTCACCGCCGTGATGCTCAGCCTGCTGGAGCCGGCGATCATCGTGGTCATGGGCGGGGTGGTCGCCCTGATCGTCCTGTCGATCCTGCTGCCCATTCTTCAGATCAACACCCTGGCGATGGGGTGAGGAGCAACGTGATGTCATTCAGCTCAATCGTTCGCCGCGTGGCGGCCCACGGCGTCAGGGCGGCCCGCCTCGTCGCCGGACGTGCCTCCCTGCGTTCGACGCGACGGGTTCGCACCCGGAATGGGGCTCAAGCAGCGCGCGACCGCGTCGCGAGCGCTAGCGCCCAACCGTGTCCTCAAGCCGTGAGCCGCCGCGCGGCGAACGTCAGGACCCAGAGGCGAGAAGGTTTCACCCTGGTCGAGTTGATGGTGGTCATCGTCATCATCGGCCTGCTGGCCACCGTCGTGGCGCTGAATGTCCTGCCCAGCCAGGACAAGGCCATGGTCGGCAAGGCCCGGGCCGACATCTCGACCCTGGAACAGGCGCTGGAAACCTATCGTCTCGACAATCTGGTCTTCCCCGACGACCGCCAGGGCCTGCAGGCCCTCGTCGCCGCACCCGCCGGCCTGACCCGGCCCGAACGCTATCGTCAGGGTGGCTATGTCCGGCGCCTGCCCGAGGACCCCTGGGGCAATCCCTACCAGTACCGGCGCCAGAGCGCCCACGGCGGTCAGTTCGACGTCTTCTCCTACGGGGCGGACGGCAAGGAGGGGGGCGAGGACAATGACGCGGATCTCGGCAACTGGCAGAATTGAGGGTCTTTGGGGCGCTGGCGCTCGCCGCGCGGCGGTTCGCTGCCTGAGCGCGCTGGGTGCCAATCCGGGCCCACCGGCGGGGGAGGGCCTGCGCACCAATCGCGCTCATGCAGCGCCGCGCCGCGCGCGGCGCGATAGCGCCCAAACAAGAGCCGGCTTCACCCTCGTTGAGCTGATGATGACGGTGGCCATCATCGGTCTGGCGGCGGGGGCGGTCATGCTGACCGTGCCCGATCCCCGGCCGCCGGTCGGGGCCGAGGCGGAACGGTTCGCCGCCCGCCTGACCCGCGCCCGCGAGGAGGCCGTGCTGGCCAATCGGGTCGTGGCGGTCGAGGCCGATGCCGCCGGCTATCAGTTCTCGACCTATGACGGCCTGCACTGGTCGCCGCTGACGGAGGGACCGTTTCGGGATGAGACCTGGCGGGACGGTACGACCATGACAGCGGGCATGACCCCGGTGCGGGTGGTGTTCGATCCAACCGGTATCGCCGATCCGGCCCGGATCACGCTCAGTCGTGCCGATCGCGCGGTGGTGGTCACGGTCGACGGGGCCGGCGAGGTCGTGATCCATGACTGACCGGCCCGGCTTCACCCTGGTCGAGGTGCTCGTCGCCCTGGCCGTGTTCAGCCTGGCGGCCCTGGCCCTGCTGAACCTGTCAGGCGAGAACACCCGCTCTGCCGCCCGGGTCGAAACCCGGACCCTGGCCGGGGTGGTGGCCGAGAATGTCGGTATCGAGGCGGTGATCGCCCCGGGGCTGGCCGACGGTGAGACCGCGGGTGAGACCGGGATGGCCGGTCGCACCTGGCGCTGGACCCGGGTGGTCACCGGAACCGACGATCCCGGCCTGCAGCGGATCGAGGTCCGGGTCTCGACCGACGAGGGACAGGTCTCGGACCGCACCCTGTTCCGGACCCGCGGCTGATGCGCGCCCGTCGTCCCGGCTTCACCCTGGTCGAGGTGCTGGTCGCCCTGCTGATCTTTGCCCTGATCGCCGCCGCCGGGGCGGCGGTGCTCAGCCTGTCAATCGACAATCGCTTCGCCATACGGGCGGCCTCGGACCGCACCGCCGCCTTCCAGCGCACCCGCGCCCTGCTGCAGGCCGATCTCGGCCAGGCCACGGCGCGCCGCACCCGTGGCCCGACCGGCCGCCCCCGCCCGCAACCGATCAGCGGGGCCCTGGTGCCCGGAGAGCCGGTGCTGGTCCTGACGCGCGCCGGCTGGAGCAATCCGGGGCAACAGGCGCGGGCCTCACTGCAGCGGGTCGAATACAGTCTCGTGGACGGGCGTCTCGAGCGTCGCGTCTCGCCCCGCCTGGACGGGGCCCGGGCCGGTGTGCCGCAGATCCTGTATCGCGGGGTGAGCGACCTCAGCGTCGCCTTCATCCAGAACGGCCAGGACGCGCCCGGCTTCATCACCACCGCTGAACGGCCGCTGCCGGACGCGGTGCGGGTGACGATGACGCTCGACGGCTATGGCCCGGTCAGCCAGATCTTCCTGGTCGGGAGTGGACGATGAGCGGCCGCGTCCGGTCGCGCGCGCGCCGCGAGGGCATGGCCCTGCTGACCGTCCTGCTGCTGGTCGCCGTGATGTCGGTGATCGCTGTGGCCGTGCTGGACGATGTGCGGTTCTCGGTCCGCCGGGCGGCCAATGCCGAGACCGGCAGCCAGGCCCGCTGGTACGCCGCCGGGGCCGAGCTGCTGGCCCGCCGCCAGGTGACCCGCCTGCTGCAGGCCGATCCGGTGCGCACGCCGCTCGATCCCCAGTGGAACGGTCGTATCCTGAGTTTTCCGATCGAGGCCGGGACCCTCAGTGCCGTGGTCCGCGACGGCCAGGCCTGTTTCAACCTGAACAGCGTCGTCGACGGGGTTGGCGAGGACCTGATCGCCAATCCCGACCAGGCCGCCCGTCTCGTCGCCCTCGGTCAGGCGGTCGGCGTGCCCGAAAGCCGGATGCGGCCCGTCGCCGCCGCCCTGGTCGACTGGCTCGACGCCGACGCCACCACCGGCCCCCTCGGAGCCGAGGACGGGGCCTATGCCGGTCTGGCCGTTCCCTACCGCACCGGCGGGGTGATGCTGGCCGAGGTCAGCGAGCTGCGCGCGGTGCGTGGCGTCGATGCCGACCTCTACCGCCGGCTGCGGCCCCTGGTGTGTGCCCTGCCGACCACCCGCCCCTCGGTCCTCAATGTGAATACCCTGACCGTCGACCAGGCTCCGCTGCTGGAAATGCTGGGGGAGGGGCGGATCAGCCCGGCCATGGCCCGCGCGGCCATCCTCGCCCGTCCGCGCGACGGCTGGACCGACGCCACGGCCTTCTGGCGCCAGTCGGCCCTGTCCGGCGTGACCCCGTCGTCGGCGGCCGTCGAGCAGGTCGGCGTCCTGACCCGCTTCTTCAATCTGCGCGTCGATGTCGACTATGGCGGCATACACGCGGTTCGCACGGCCCTCCTGTACGCCCGTCCCTCGGGCGAGGTGGTGACCGTGATCCAACGCTGGACCCTCGACGAATGAGCCTGACCCGCCTGATCCTCATCCCCGCGCTCGGCAATGAGCCGGCCCCCTATCTGGTCGTCGACGCCGGCGGCACGGTGCACGAACGCGGCCATCTGCTGCCGGACGCCGCCGCGATCCCGCCGACCCTTCACACCGTCGCCGTGGTTCCGGGCACCGATGTAATGGCGCGCTGGCTCGACCTGCCGTCCGGCGGGCCCGCCCAGGTACGGGCCGCCGCCCTCTGGGCCCTGCGCGACAGCCTCGCCGCTCCGGCCGACCGTCTGTCCGTCACCCTCGCCCCCCCGGGACCCGCCGGCGAGCCGCGTCTGGTCCTGGTCGTCAACCAGGCCCTGCTGTCGGCCTGGACCGACTATCTCGATGCCCTCGGAGTCCGTGCCGATGTCCTGGTTCCGGACATGATGACCCTGCCGGTTCCCGCCGCCGATGACGCCCTGAGCATGGTCGCCTTCGGGCCCAGCCTGGCCCTGCGCGGCCACCGGTTCGCCGTCGCCGTCCAGCCGGACCTGCTCGACCTGGTCCGGGGGGACCGGCGGGTCGAGCCGATCGAGAGCGAGCCCGCGCTCGAGCGCGCCCTGGTCGCCGCCGCCCTCAATCCGCCGGTCAACCTTCTGGCGGGGGTCGATCGCGACGGGAGCCGGGGGGCCGGCGGCTGGCGTCGGGCGGCACTGCTGGCGGCGGTGCTGCTGATCTCGCCCCTGGTCCTGACCCTGGCAACGGCGGCCCGCGATGATCTGGCCGCCCGCCGGATCGAGGCTGGAACCCGGGACCTGATCCGCACCCGCCTGCCGGACCTGGCCGCGAGCACCGATCCGGTGGCCGAGATCAACCGTCGCCTCGAGGTCGCGGCACCGCCCGGCGGACTTACCGCCGCCGCCGCCGCCCTGTTCACCGCCGTCGAGGGCGTCGAGGGGGCCGAACTCGATAGTTTCGTCGCCGACCCCGAGACCGGGGTACGCGCCACCGTCAGCTATCCGGCCTATCAGGACCTGGACAGTCTGCGCGCCGCCATGGCTGCAGCCGGCATGCGACTGGACGATACCAGCACCGTCGACGACGGCGGCCGCGTCGTCAGCGAAATCCTGATCGGAGCTCCGGCATGACCGCCTTCCATCTTCCCCTTCGCCCGTGGTGGGACGGACGCACCCGTCGCGAACAGGGGCTGCTGGCCGTGATGCTGGTCATCCTTCTGGCTCTGTTGCTGTGGCTGGGTGTGGTGCGTCCGGCCTGGACCTGGCGCGCGGCCGCGGCCGACCACCGCCTGCAGGCGATATCCGACCGGGTTCGGGTCGAGGCGGGTGTGCGCCTTCTGGCGAGCCCGGAGGCCGTCGTCGTCACCTCGCCCGCCGGCATCCAGCCTGTCGTTGTCGAAACCGCCGAGGCTGCCGGGCTCACGCTGACCACGGCCATGGACGCCTCCGGCGACCTGGGATTCCGCGCGTCCTCGGCCTCCAGCGCTGCCCTGTTCGGCTGGCTCGCCGACCTCAGGGCCAGCCACGGGATCGAGACCATCCGCCTGGCCGTGGTCGAGAATGCCGATGCGACCCTCGCCGTCGAGGGGGCCCTGGCTCCGGCTTCCGGCGCTCGCTGAACGGCCCGTTTTGGCGAGACAAAATATTGCCGTGCGGCGCTCTATTTGGTGTCTAACGGCATAAATCATCCCATTCCTGTTGTGCGGCGCGGCAAAGTCTGGTTAAGTGAATCACCAGACAGGAACCCTCCCTTGACCGACGCCGCCCGTATCGCTGATCGCAGGACCGCCCCCGGGGCGGTCGCGCTGTCGCGCGCCGACGAGACGGTCATGGTCCTGCACACCCTTATTCTTGGGCTCACCCTTGTACTGCTCTCCGGAGCGGTGTGGCTGAACGCGACCTGAGACCAGACCTGACTGGATCGCTCGCAGCCCCCGCTTCCTGACAAGGAAGCGGGGTTTTTTATGCGTGCGGTCCGGACTTCTACCGGAACCGACCTGACCCAATGACGCAAGATTTCACCCCGAACAGCGCGCGGCCCGACTGGCGCAGCCATGCCGTCACGCGCGGCCCCAGCCGGGCCGCGGCGCGCAGCTATCTGCGCGCCGCCGGCATGGCGGATGCTGATTTCGACAAGCCGATGATCGGTATCGTCAACACCTGGTCGACGGTCACCCCGTGCAACATGCATCTGGACCGGCTGGCCGTAGACGTGCGCGCCGGCATCATCGCCGCAGGCGGCTGGCCGGTCGATTTCAACACCATCGTCGTCACCGACGGCATCTCGATGGGTACCAAGGGAATGAAGGCCTCCCTGATCAGCCGCGAGGTCATCGCCGACTCGATCGAACTGGCCATCGAGGGCCATCAGCTGGACGGCGTCATCTGTATCGTCGGCTGCGACAAGACCATTCCGGCGGCGGCCATGGCCCTGGCCCGGATGGATATCCCCGGCCTCGTCTATTACGGCGGCACGATCATGCCCGGCCGGATCGGCGAGCGCGAGTTCTCGATCCAGGAGGTGTTCGAGGCCATCGGGGCCCATGCCGCCGGCGCTTTGGACGATGCCGGTCTGAAGGCGGTCGAGAGCGCCGCCTGTCCCGGGGCCGGGGCCTGCGGCGGCCAGTTCACGGCCAACACCATGGCCATGGCCCTGTCAGTCATGGGCCTGTCGCCGATGGGGGCCAATGACGTCCCCGCGGTCGATCCGGGCAAGGCGGCCGAGGGCGAGCGCTGCGGCCGGCTGGTGGTCGAACGCGTCTTCGCCGGCGACCATGCCTGCAAATATATCACCCGCCGCTCGCTGCAGAACGCCGCCGCCGCCGTCTCGGCCAGCGGGGGCTCGACCAATGCCGTGCTGCATCTGACCGCCATCGCCGCCGAGGCCGGGGTCGCGTTCGGGGTCGAGGACTGCAACGCCGCCTGCGAGGCCACCCCGGTCATCTGCGACCTGAAGCCGGGCGGCCGCTTCCTGGCCAGCCATCTGTACGCGGCCGGCGGCACCCGTCTGGTGACCCAGCGGCTGGCCGCGGCGGGCAAGATCCACAACGCCCCGACCGTCAGCGGCCGCAGCCTGTTCGCCGAGGCCGCCGAGGCGGAAGAGGCCCCTGGCCAGCAGGTCGTGACGCCGATGGCCGCCCCGGTCAGTCCGCGCGGCTCCTTTGCCGTCATCTACGGGGACCTGGCCCCTGACGGCGCGGTCATCAAGCTGACAGGTCACGCTGTCGATCGCTTCGAGGGTCCGGCCTGTGTGTTCGACTCCGAGGAGGACGCCTTCCACGCCGTCCAGGACGGGTCGGTCGGCGAGGGCGATGTCATCGTCATCCGCTACGAGGGCCCGCGCGGCGGTCCCGGGATGCGGGAAATGCTGCAGGTCACCGCTGCCCTGAAGGGGCGCGGCATCAACGATGTCGCCCTGATCACCGACGGTCGCTTCTCCGGGGCCAGCTACGGCTTCGTCGTCGGCCATGTGTCGCCCGAGGCCGCCGTCGGCGGTCCCATCGCCCTGGTTCGCGATGGCGACAGGATCACGGTCGACGTCACCAACCGCCGGATCGACGTCAGCGCCGATCTGGAGGTCCGCCGGGCGGGCTTCGCCCCCAACCGTGCCCGCCCGGCACACGGCGTCTTCGCCAAATACGCCGCCTCGGTCGCCTCGGCCGCCCAGGGGGCCGTCACCATTCCCAATCCACCGCCGGCCCAGACCCGGGACACCCCGATGCCGGTCGACACCAAAGCCCATGAGGACGCCTGACATGCAGATCTATACGAACGCCGACATCCGCCCCGGGGCCATCGCCGGCCAGCGCATCGCCGTGATCGGCTACGGCTCCCAGGGCCGGGCCCATGCGCAGAACCTGAAGGACAGCGGTCACGACGTGATCGCCGGCGTTCGTCACGGCGGCAAGGGCTGGAAGAACGCCACCGCCGACGGCATCGCCACGGCCGAGCCGGCCGAGGCCGTCAAGGGTGCCGACATCATCGCCATCCTGACGCCGGACATGGCCCAGGCCGATATCTATCGCGACGTGATCGCCCCGAACGCCAAGCCAGGTTCTGCCATCCTGTTCGCCCACGGATTCTCGATCCTGTACGACCGCGTCACCCCGCGCGAGGACATGGACGTCATCCTGGTCGCCCCCAAGGGGCCGGGTGATCTGGTGCGCCGCGAGTTCGCGCGCGGTCGCGGCGTTCCGGCCCTGTTCGCCGTTGGCCAGGACGCCACCGGCAAGGCCCGCGACCGGGCCATGGGCTATGCCAAAGGTATCGGCGGCGCGACCGGCGGCCTGTTGGAAACCAGCTTCAGGGAAGAGACCGAGACCGACCTGTTCGGCGAACAGGCGGTCCTGTGCGGCGGGGCCAAGGAGCTGGTCATGGGCGGATTCACCACCCTGGTCGAGGCCGGCTACCAGCCCGAGATCGCCTATTTCGAATGCCTGCACGAGCTGAAGCTGATCGTCGACCTGTTCTACGAGGGCGGCATCACCAAGATGAACGAATTCATTTCCGAGACCGCCAAATGGGGCTCGGTCGCCTCCGGCCCGCGCGTGATCAACGACGAGACCCGCGCCCGGATGAAGGAGATCCTGGGCGAGATCCAGTCGGGCCAGTTCGCCCGCGAATGGATCGCCGAGAATGAGGCCGGCAAGGGCACCTACGACGCCCTGGTCAAGGCCGACAGCGACCATCCCATCGAGATCGTCGGCGCGGGCCTGCGCGAGCGCATGGCCTGGCTGCACGCCCCCAAGGCCGCTGAAGCGGCCTGATCAGAGAGTTGACCGGACCAAGATGATGAGCGCCGCCGCGCCCGCCCTGCAAGCCGCAACGACCCCCGCTCCCCGCAGCGGGGCGCAGCTGCTCGTCTCCACCCTGGAGCGGCTGGGGGTTGATGTGGTGTTCGGCTATCCGGGCGGTGCCATCATGCCGGTCTATGACGCCCTGACCGGCTCGAAGCTGAAGCACATCCTGGTCCGTCACGAACAGGGGGCCGCCTTCGCCGCCGACGCCTGGGCCCGGGTCACCGGCAAGCCGGGCGTCTGTCTGGCGACCTCGGGACCGGGGGCCACCAACCTGGTCACCGGTATCGCCAATGCGATGATGGATTCCGTGCCCCTGGTCTGTATCACCGGCAATGTCTCGACCGCCGTCATGGGCACGGACGCCTTCCAGGAAATCGACATCCTGGGTGTCACCCTGCCGCTGGTGAAACACAGCTGGATCGTCCGTGATCCGGCCGATATTCCGGCCGTGATCGAGGAAGCCTTCCATGTCGCCCGCTCGGGTCGGCCCGGGCCGGTTCTGGTCGACCTGCCCAAGGATATCCAGGTCGGCCTGACGTCTGGTGATTTCGGCTTCAACACGCCGAACGACATCACGCCGCTGGACGTCGCGGCCATCGCCGACGCCGAGACGATGATCCGCGCCGCCGAACGGCCGCTGATCTATATCGGTGGCGGGGTGAAGATCGCCGGGGCGGTCGAGGCCCTGCGTGCGTTCGCTGATCGCACCGGCATCCCGTCGGTTTCAACCCTGAACGCCCTGGGCTCGATCCGTACGGACGCGCCGGGCTTTCTGGGCATGCTGGGGATGCACGGCACCCGCGCCGCCAATGAGGCGGTCCAGGACAGCGACCTGCTGATCGTCCTGGGCGCGCGCTTCGATGACCGGGCCACCGGCAAGCTGACCGAGTTCGCCCCCCACGCCCGGGTCGTCCATTTCGACATCGACCCGGCCGAGGTCGGCAAGCTGCGGGCGGCCCATGTCGCCGTGGTCGGTCCGATGCGCGAAGGCATCGAGACCCTGGCCGCGCGGATGGCCACGGCCCCGCTGGCCATCGACCCCTGGGTGATCCGCTGCGCCTCCAACGCCCGTCGCCACGCCTTCCGCTACGACGCACCAGGCGAGGGGGTCTATGCCCCGGCCCTGCTGAACGAACTGTCGCTGGCCGCCGGGGACGACTTCATCGCCGCCTGCGACGTCGGCCAGCACCAGATGTGGGTGGCCCAGCACTGCGCCTTCTCGCGACCGCAGGCGCACCTGAGCTCGGGCGGTCTGGGGGCGATGGGCTACGGCCTGCCGGCCGGACTGGGGGCCAAGATGGCCAATCCCGGGGCTCACGTCGTCACCGTCTCCGGCGACGGCAGCTTCATGATGAACATCCAGGAGCTGGCGACCCTGCGCCGCTACGGCGTCGCCCTGAAGATCGTCCTGCTGGACAACAGCTCCCTGGGCCTGGTGCGCCAGTGGCAGGAGCTGTTCTTCGACCAGAACTATTCCGAGGTCGACCTGTCCGACAATCCGGACTTCGTCGCCGTGGCCCAGGCCTTCGGCATCGAGGCCTTCCGGATCGACCGCCGCGAAGACGTCTCGGCCGGGATCCAGCGCCTGCTGGCCGCCCCCGGGCCCTGCCTCGCCCACGTCCTGATCGACCCCGGGGCCAACGTCTGGCCGCTGGTGCCTCCGGGTCGCAGCAATGCCGAGATGATGCATGGCACGATGAATTTTGAAGGTGAAATCTGATGACCGACACCCTGCATATCCAGATCGACCACGCCGATGGTTCGCTGCAGCGTCTGATCGGTCTCGTTGAGCGCCGCGGCTTTCATATCGACGGCATGACCCTGGCGGGCGAGGGGCCCATGCGCCGCCTGCAGTTGCAGGTTCGCGGGCGGGATTCCGGGCGTTGCGTCGAGATCCTGGGGCGGCAGATCGACCGCATGATCGGGGCGACCCGGGTTGCCGCGGCGTGCCCGGTCCAGGCCTTCCAGACCGAGGTCGCGGCATGACCGGATCCCCTGAACCCGCCGTAGCCGGCCGGGCCGCCGATCGCGTCATCGTCTTCGACACCACGATGCGCGACGGCGAACAGGCCCCGGGCTTCTCCATGTCGGCCGACGACAAGGTGCGGCTGGGCCATGTGCTGGCGGCCCTGAAGGTCGATGTGGTCGAGGCCGGTTTCGCCGCCGCCTCGCCCGGTGACGAGGAGGCCGTGCGCCGCGTCGTCGGTGAGGTCGAGGGCCCCACCTTCTGCTCGCTGGCCCGCTCGTCCGAGGCCGATGTCGACGCCGCCTGGCGCGCCCTGCGTAGTGCGCCGTCGCGCCGCTGCCATGTCTTCCTGGGCACCAGCCCGATCCATCGCTCGGCCAAATTGCGCATGAGCACCGACGAGGTTCTGGCGGCGGTGATCCGGGCGGTCGCCTATGCCCGCAGCCGGTTCGACGACGTCGAATTCTCGGCCGAGGACGCCTTCCGCACCGAACCGGCCTTCCTGGCCGAGGTGCTGTCGGCGGCCGCCGAGGCCGGGGCCGGGACCCTGAATGTGCCCGACACCGTCGGCTATGCCACGCCGGGCGAGGTCACCGTCCGCTTCGCCGACCTGATCGCCGCCCTGCGGCCGCGCTTTCCCGACGTGGTGTTTTCGGCCCACTGCCATGACGACCTGGGACTGGCCGTGGCCAATACCCTGTCCGCCATCGAGGCCGGGGCGCGTCAGTTCGAGGGGGCCATCAACGGTATCGGCGAACGGGCCGGCAATGCCTCGATCGAGGAGGTGGTGATGGCCCTGCGCACCCGCGCCGACCATTTCGGCGTCACCACCGGGGTCGACGCCACCCAGCTGGTTCGCACCAGCCGCCTGCTGAGCGAGGTCACCCACACGCCGGTGGTCCGCAACAAGGCCATCGTCGGCATCAACGCCTTTGCCCACGAGGCCGGCATTCACCAGCACGGCATGATGGCCGATGCCCGGACCTATGAGATCATGCGACCCGAGGACGTCGGCTTCGAGGGCAGCTTCTTCGTGCTGGGCAAACACTCCGGCCGTCACGCCCTCGCCAAGCGCGCCGAGGTCCTGGGTCATCCGCTGGCCGGGCCGCATCTGGCCGGTGCCTTCGCTGCCTTCAAACACCGCGCCGACCAGATCGGCGAGATCAACGACCAGGAATTGCTGGCCATCGTCGAGGCCTCGCGCCCCGCCGCCCATCACGAGGACCGTGCCTATGCCGCCGTTGGCTGAGAGTATCTGGATCAACGGCGAATTGACGCCCTGGGCCGACGCGAAGATTCACGTGATGAGCCACGCCCTGCACTACGGCACCTCGGTGTTCGAGGGCATCCGCGTCTATGACACCCCGGACGGTCCGCGCGGCTTCCGCCTGACCGACCATATCCGCCGCCTGTTCGACAGCGCGCGGATGTATCATTTCCCCCTGCCGTTCACCGAGGCCGAACTGGTCGCCGCCTGCGGGGCGGTGGTGCGGGCGAACGGCCTGCAGAGCGCCTATCTGCGGCCGATCGCCTTCCTCGGGTCCTGCGGCATGGGTGTGACCCCGGCCCCGGGTGCCATGAACGTCGACGTCGCCATCGCCGCCTTTCCCTGGGGGGCCTATCTGGGCGAGGACGCGCTGGAGAACGGCGTCGACGCCTGCGTCTCCAGCTGGGCCCGCATCGCGCCGAATACCGTGCCCTCGGGGGCCAAGGCGGGCGGCAACTATCTGTCCAGCTATCTGATCGGCCGCGAGGCCCGCACCAACGGTTTCGGCGAAGGCATCGCCCTGGGCACCGACGGTCGCCTGTCCGAAGGGGCCGGCGAGAACCTGTTCATCGTCAAGGACGGCCGCATCCTGACCCCGTCGGCGGCCTCGTCCATCCTGATGGGCATCACCCGCGACACCGTGCTGAAACTGGCCCGGGCCGAGGGGATCGAGGTGGTCGAACAGACCCTGCCGCGCGAGGCCCTCTATGTCGCCGACGAGGTCTTCATGACCGGCACGGCGGCCGAGATCACCCCGGTGCGTTCCATCGACGGCATCGCCACCCGCGCCAACGGCCCCGGTCCGGTCACCCGGGGCCTCAACGCCGCCTTCCGGGGCCTGTTCACCGGGGCCACACCCGACCGGTTCGGCTGGCTGGAAAGCCTCGCCGCCCCGGCCCCGACCGCCAGGGAGCGCCAGCATGAGCCGGCCTGAAACCCTGTTCGACAAGGTCTGGAACCGCCATCAGGTCGCGGCCGAGACCCCGGCCACGCCCGGCGTCCTCTATGTCGACCTGCATCTGGTCCATGAGGTCACCAGCCCCCAGGCCTTCAGTGACATCGAGGCGCGCGGCCTGACGGTGCGGCGTCCCGACCGGACCTTCGCCACCCTCGACCATTCCACCCCGACCCTGCCGGCCGGGGCCGACGGAAGCCGCCCCTATGTGACTGCCCAGGCCGAGGCCCAGGTCCACCGGCTGGAACAGAACTGTGCCCGTCACGGCATCGTTCTGGCCGGTTGGGACAGTGATGACCGCGGCGTGGTCCATGTGATGGGCCCCGAACTGGGCCTGACCCGGCCGGGCATGACCGTGGTCTGCGGCGACAGCCACACGGCCACCCACGGGGCCTTCGGGGCGCTGGCCTTCGGCATCGGCACCTCCGAGGTCGGCCATGTGCTGGCGACCCAGTGTCTGATGCAGCGCAAGCCCAAGGCCCTGCGGGTGACGGTCGACGGAACGCTGCAGCGCGGGGTCTCGGGCAAGGATGTGGCCCTGGCCGTCATCGCCGCCCTCGGCTTCGGCGGCGGCACCGGCTTCGTCATCGAATATGCCGGCGAGGCGGTGCGCGGCCTCGACATGGAAGGGCGGATGACCCTGTGCAACATGTCGATCGAGGCCGGGGCCCGGGCCGGGATGATCGCCCCCGACGCCACCACTATCGAATGGCTGCGCGGTCGCCGCCATGTGCCGGAAGGCGCAGCCTATGAGACTGCGGCCGCCGACTGGCTGACCCTGGCCTCGGACCCCGGCGCGGTATTCGACAGGGAGGTCCGGCTGGACGGGGCGGCCATCACCCCTATGGCCACCTGGGGCACCACGCCGGATGCCGGGGCACCGATCGGATCGCCCGTGCCGCAGCCCGGCTCGGACAGTGACCGCAAGGCCCTGGCCTATATGGGCTTCACCGCCGGTGAGGCGACCACGACCCAGCCGGTCAATGTCGTCTTCATCGGCAGCTGCACCAACGGCCGCCTGCCGGACCTGCGCGCCGCCGCCGCCGTCCTGCGCGGCCGCCGGATCAAGCCGGGCGTGCGCATGCTGGTCGTGCCCGGTTCCGAGGCCGTGCGCCGCGAGGCCGAGGCCGAGGGTCTGGACACGGTCTTCATCGCGGCCGGGGCCGAATGGCGCATTCCCGGCTGTTCGATGTGTATCGCCATGAACGGTGACGTCGTCGGCGCGGGCCAGTTGGCCATCTCGACCTCGAACCGCAATTTCGAGGGCCGTCAGGGCAAGGGGGCCCGCACCATCCTGGCCAGCCCGGCCACCGCGGCGGCCAGCGCCGTCGCCGGAGTCCTGACCGACCCGCGCGTCTATCTGCAGGAGACGGCCATCTTCAAGCAGGCGAGCGCCGCGCGCGCGCCGTTAGGAGCCCAGAATGTCTGATCCGTTCAAGGTCCTGACCTCGCGCACCCTGGTGCTCAGCCAGACCAATATCGACACCGACCAGATCATCCCGGCACGCTTCCTGACCACCACCTCGCGCGAGGGGCTGGGCGTCCATGCCTTTCACGACTGGCGCTATGAGACCGACGGCACGCCGCGGCCCGAGGCGGTGTTGAACCGCATCGATCCGAGCGAGCAGCGTATCCTCGTCGCCGGGGCCAATTTCGGCTGTGGGTCCTCGCGCGAACACGCCCCCTGGGCCCTGCTGGACTATGGCTTCCGCGCGGTGATCTCGACCGGTATCGCCGACATCTTCACCTCCAACGCCCTGAAGAACGGCCTGCTGCCGGTCGAGGTCGATGCCGCGACCTGGGAGGATCTGGCCGCCAATCCGGACCAGCCGGTGACCCTCGATCTCGAGGCCGGCGAGCTGCGTCGCGGCAACCACGCGGCCGTGCCCTTCACCGTCGAACCCTTCGCCCGCCAGTGCCTGCTGGACGGCGTCGACCCCCTCGGCTGGCTGCAGAAACACCTGGCCGCCATCGAAGCCTTTGAACATCAGTCCGTATCGGAACCTGTCGCATGACCACCCCCAGCCGCTTCAACATCGTCGTCCTGCCCGGTGACGGCGTCGGCCCCGAGGTCACCGCCGCCGCGGTCGAGGTCCTGACCGTGATCGGCGACTTCTACGGCCACACCTTCAACTTCGCCGAACATCTGATCGGCGGGGCCGCCATCGACGCGACCGGCGATCCCCTGCCCGAGGCGACCCGCGACGCCTGTATCGCCGCCGACGCCGTGCTGCTGGGGGCCGTCGGTGGTCCGCAGTGGGACGGCGGCAAGCGCCGGCCGGAGGAGGGGCTGCTGGGGCTGCGCAAGGCCATGGGCCTGTACGCCAACCTGCGCCCGCTGCAGGTCTCGCCGGTCATGGCCCACCGCTCGCCGCTGAAGCGCGAGATCGTCGAGGGCGTCGACCTGATCGTCTTCCGTGAGCTGACCGGCGGTATCTATTTCGGCGAGAAGACCCGCACCGACACCATGGCCTCGGACCTGTGTATCTATACGGTCGGCGAGATCGAGCGCGTGGCCCGCGCCGCCTTCCAGACCGCCCTGCAGCGGCGCGGCAAGGTGACCTCGGTCGACAAGGCCAATGTGATGGAGACCAGCCGGCTGTGGCGCGAGGTGGTCACCCGCATCCATGCCGAGGAATTCCCCCAGGTCACGCTGGAACACGCCCTGGTCGACTCCATGGCCATGCATCTGATCCGCAAGCCGCGCGACTATGACGTCATCCTGACCGAGAACATGTTCGGCGACATCCTGTCGGACGAGATTTCGGTGCTGGGCGGATCGATCGGCCTGCTGCCCTCGGCCTCGCTGGGGGCCGGTGGGCCCGGCCTGTTCGAGCCGATCCACGGCTCGGCCCCCGACATCGCCGGCCAGGACCTGGCCAATCCGGTCGGTACCGTCCTGTCGGCCGCCCTGATGCTGCGCCACAGCCTGAAGCTGGAGGACGAGGCGGACTCGATCGAGGCGGCCGTGGCGGCCGTGCTGGCGGCGGGGGCGACCACCGCCGACCTGGGCGGTGAACTGGGAACCCGCGCCGCGGCCCGGGCCATCATCGACGCCATCAGGGCCATTCACTGGGCCGCGGCCCATCGTGTGCAGATGCATTGGGCCTAGGGCAAACCGACCGACGAAGGGGGCGAGGGTGACAAAAATGACCACCTGCGACACGCGAATGGCACTGGCGCGGCGATATTCGTGCGGTCGACCCTTGACGGTTCGGGTTTGGCGGGGGCAGCGTTACGGTCTCATACCGCTTCCGGACCCTTGCCCCGTGCCCTTCGCCCCGATCACCGCCCGCGCCGTCATCGCCCGTTCGGGCGCGTGCGGTCGTGTGACCCGCAGCGGCTTCGGTATGACCATCACCATGATCACCATGACCACGCCCAGGGCGGGGACAGGCTAGCGCGCATTCACTTCAAGCCGCTCAGACCCAACCCCGCCCGGATCCCCGGGCGGGGTTTTTTCTTGTCCCGGCTCCCTTCCTCCCCAGACCGACCGGACCCCTGCCATGCCCCATCTCGCCGTCCTTGCCCGTCCTGAACCCGCGGCCCTCGCGCCCGAACGATGTCCCGCCGTCGAGGATGTCGTGGTGCTCAAATTCGGCAGTTCCGTCCTGCGCGGTCCGGCCCAGGCCCCGGCTGTCGCCTCCGAGATCTATCGCCATGTGCGGGCCGGCCGCCGGGTCGTGGCCGTGGTCTCGGCCTTCGCCGGCCAGACCGACCGGCTGCTGGCCGAGGCGCGCGCCCTCGGCCTCGATCACGACAACGGTCTGCTGCCCGCCTATGTCGCCCAGGGCGAGGAGGCGGCGGCGGCCTTCACCGCCATCGCCTGCGACCGGATCGGCATCGACGCCGTCTCCCTGTCGGTGCGCGAACTGGGCATCCGCGCTTCGGGGCCCAGCCAGCACGCCCATCCGGAAAGCCTCGACACCGCTGCCCTGCTGCGCGCCCTGGAGGTCCACGAGGCCGTGATCGTGCCAGGCTTCGGGGCCTTGCTCGAGAATGGGCGCACGGCCCTGCTCGGGCGAGGCGGGTCTGATCTGACGGCCCTGTTCGTCGCCGCTGAACTGGGGCTGGATCACGTTCGCCTCGTCAAGGATGTCGATGGCCTCTACGACCGCGATCCGTCCGGCGCGGCCGGGGTACCGCTGCGCTTCAGCCACGCCTCCTGGTCGGTGGCGCGCGAGGTCGGCGGGGTGCTGGTCCAGCTGGACGCCATCGACATGGGCGAGGAACGCGGCGTCGAAATCGAGATCGCCGGCCTCGGTGGTGTTCGTCCGACGCGGATCGGTGCCCGCTACGAACCGCCGGTCCCGGCCACGGCCCTGGCCCCCATCCGGGTCGCGGTCGCCGGCTGCGGCGTGGTCGGGGCGGGGGTACTCAGCCGGTTGCTGCCGGACCCGCGCTTCGAGGTGACCGGGGTGCTGGTTCGGTCCCCGGACCGGGTTCGCGATGTGCCCGGCATCGATTTTGCCGTGATCGCCGACCGGTTCACCGCTGATCCGGCGGTGCTGCTCGCCGCCAGACCGGACATGGTGCTGGAAATCCTGTCCGAGGCCGACGCCGGCCACGCCCTGATCCGGGCGGCCCTGGAGCGGGGCATCGACGTGGTCAGCGCCAACAAACAGGCCATCAGCCGGGACCCCGCCGGGCTCAGGGCCCTGGCCGCGGCCCATGGGGCGCACCTCTGCTATTCCGCGGCCGTCGGCGGTGGCGCGCCGATGATCGAGACCCTGCGCGCGGCCCTGGCGGCCGGTCCGGTCACCGGGTTTGAGGCGGTGCTGAACGGCACCGTCAACTTCATGCTGGAACGGATCGACGCCGGGGCCTCGTTCGACGAGGCCCTGACCGAGGCCCGCGATGCCGGTTTCGCCGAGGAGGATCCGTCGTCGGACGTCGAGGGCCACGATGCGGCCGCCAAGATCCGGCTGCTGGCGTTCGAAGCCTTCGGTTCCGCTCCGGACGATGCGGCCATCCCGCGCGCCGCCCTCGTCGCCGATCACCGACCGCCGACCGGAGCCCGGCAGATCGGATCCTGCCGCCGGGCCGTCGGCGAACTGGCGGCCGAGGTTCGGCTTGACGCCGACGGGTCTGATCCGCTCTTCCTGTCCCTGCGCGGGGAGGGCAATGCCTTGAAGGTCTATGGCGAGGACGGCTCAATCTGGACCTGTCGCGGACGCGGCGCGGGTCGCTGGGCGACGAGCGAAAGCCTGCTGGCCGACGTGGCCGACCTCGTGCGGGCCCGCGCCCGCCAGATGGGTATTTGACGCATGGCGGTGTTCACCCCCGTCTCCGAGGCCGAGGCCCGCCTCTATCTGCAGGCCTATGATCTGGGCGAACTCCTCAGCCTGACCCCGATTGCCGAGGGGGTCGAGAACACCAACTACCGGCTGGAGACCACGGCCGGACGTTTCGTCCTGACCCTGTTCGAATATCGCACCCGCGCCGACGCCCTGCCGTTCTGTCTCGGACTGACCGCCCATCTGGCCGGTCGCGGCTATCCGGCCCCCCGACCCATGCCCGACCGTGAGCGGGCCTGGACCGGCTATCTGAACGGCCGTCCGGCGGCGATCATCGAATGGCGCGAGGGCGACTGGCTCCGGACCCCCGACCTCGACGATCAGCGCACGGCCGGCCGCGCCCTGGCCGGCCTGCATCTGACTTCGGCCGACTACGGCGGGCAGCGGATCAATCCGGTCGGTCCGGCGGTCTGGCGTGAGCTGGCCGAGCGTTGCGCCCCGGTCGCCGAAGGCGAGGACCGGCACCGGCTTGAGCGTCTCGAACAGGAACTGGCCGACATGGCCCGGCGACCGCTGGAGGCCCTTCCCGAAGGTCCGATCCACGGCGACTATTTTCCCGACAACGTCCTGTTCCTGAACGGCGAGATCAGCGGCGTCATCGACTTCTATTTCGCCTGTATCGACACCCTGGCCTACGACCTGGCCATCGCCCTCAACGCCTGGGGCTTTGACGCCTCGGGCAGGGCCGATCCGGCCGCCCTGGCCGCCTTCCTGGCCGGCTATGAATCCGTCCGCCCCCTGAGCCGCGCCGAACGGGCAGCCCTGCCGGATCTGGGCGCACGGGCCGTGGTGCGGTTCTCCCTGACCCGGCTGCACGACCGGCTGCTGGCCGCGCCCGACGCCCTGGTCACCGCCAAGGACCCGGCCCCCTTCCTGCGCCGTCTCGACTACTGGCGCGCGGCCGATCGCCCGGTGGCCGCCGCCGCCGTCTGAGGGAGGACTCCGGGGACAGATAATCCCGGGTCGGGGGAGGACAAAGGCGGGACGCCCGGCCCGGTTTGTCCGACCGGCCTTCCGGAACAATCCGCCGGGATTCTGTTGCAGGTTACAATGACCGGCAACGGCTGGTCTGCATCGATGGTCCTGCCGCCCGGTCTTTGACAATCAGGCTTTTCAGCGCGGCGTCCGGCTCAGGATGCGGCGGATCCCGGCGGAAAATCCTGCGAGGTTTTTGACCTTTTCCCGCCGATGCCTGCCCCTCCGGGACTGTTTCTCGTGAGCCGGCAGCACAGGCGGGACCTCGGAACGTCAGTCGAGCATGGCCAGCACAGCGGCAAGCGTGGGCTCGACCTTGCGATAGTGTTCGGGTCGCCCCTCCAGCCCCTGCAGCACCGCCGGCCGAACAGGATCGAAGCCGAGGGCCTCGCCGACCACGGCGGGGAATTTGGCCGGATGGGCGGTCGCCAGGGCCACTACGGGTCCGTCCGCCGGATCCAGCCGTCGCGCCGCCGCCACGGCCACCGCCGTATGCGGGCAGATCACCTGGCCGTACGCCGACCAGGCATGGGCGATCTCCGCCCGGGTCTCGGCCTCGCTGACCGTAACGGCCGAGACCTCGGCCCGCAGCCGCGCCAGCAGGGCGTCGTCCAGGGTCACCGTGCCCTCGCGGGCAAAGGTTTCGAACAGGGCGCGGGTCCGGTCGGTGTCGCGATCCGTGGCCTCGAACACCAGCCGTTCGAAATTGGACGGGGCCTGCACGTCCATGCTGACGCTGTGGGTCTCGACCGTGGTGCGGCGGCTGTAGACCCCGTCGGTCAGCACCCGGGCCAGGGCGTCATTGCTGTTCACCGCCGCCACCAGCCCGCCGACATTCGCCCCCATGCGGCGCGCGGCCCAGCCGGCGAAGGCATCGCCGAAATTGCCGGTCGGGACCACGAAGCGCGGAGCCGGTCCGGCCAGGGCGGCCCCGGCCGTCACATAGTAGGGGATCTGCCCCGCCAGCCGGGCCCAGTTGATCGAATTGACCGAGCTCAGCGCCCCGCGTGCGCGCAGCCCCTCGTCGGTCAGCAGCCCCTTCACCAGCCGCTGGCAGTCGTCGAAATCGCCGCGTACCGCCAGATTGGTGATGTTGTCGGCCGCGACCGTGGTCATCTGCAGCCGCTGGACCGGCGAGACCCGGCCTTCGGGGTGCAGCACGATCAGGCGGATGCGCTCGGCCCCGGCGAAGGCCCGCACGGCCGCGGCTCCAGTGTCGCCGCTGGTGGCCGTGACCAGGGTCAGCCGGCTGTCGGATCCGGCCAGGGCCGCGTCCATCAGCGAGGCCGCCAGCTGCATGGCCAGGTCCTTGAACGCCGCTGTCGGGCCGTGGAACAGCTCCAGCAGCCACAGATTGGCATCCAGCTGAACCAGCGGCGTCACCGCCTCGTGGCGGAAGCGCTCGACCAGCCGCGTCACCGCCCTATCGATCGCTCCGGCAGAAAGGGACATCCCGGCAAAGGTGGTCAGCACCGACCGGGCGACGGTCGCATAGGGGATGCCCGGACGGGCCAGGGCGGGCTCAGCCGCAGGCCAGGTCTCGGGCACATACAGGCCGCCGTCCGGTGCAAGACCGGACAGCATCGCCTGGGCGAAATCGACGGTGGGCGCCTGGCCCCGGGTGCTGATGTATTTCATGGCGGGAGGGTTTCAGCCTAGGGCGCCCGGCCCGCCGTCGTCCAATGCGAATTGCGTCGACCGGACCGGTTTTGCCGCAGCGCAGCGGACGTGGCCACGGAATGGCCTTGGCCGTGGCCGGAGACGCGGGCTATGCCTTCGTACCGGACCCGGCCCGCCCCTCCAGGAGACCCCATGATCAGCGCCCTGTCGCCGTTCGACGCCGCCGCCATACTGATCGTGCTGTCGGCCACCCTGGGCTGGCTCAATCATCGCTATCTGAAGCTGCCGACGACGGTCGCCCTGACGGTGATGGGGGCCCTGGCCTCGATCGCCGTCATCGCCATCGACGCCGTCCTGCCGCAGAGCCGGCTGTCGGAATCGGTCAGCGAATTCCTCGGCGATATCGATTTCCACGAGACCCTGATGAACGGCATGCTGTCGTTCCTGCTGTTCGCCGGGGCCATGCATGTCGACCTCGCCCAGCTGAAGCGCGGCAGCTGGCAGATCGGCATCCTCAGCACCTTCGGGGTCGTGCTCTCGACCCTGCTGGTCGGGGCCGGCTTTGCGGCCCTGACGCGGCTGGTCGGTATCGACGTGCCCCTGGCCTGGTGTTTCGTGTTCGGGGCCCTGATCAGCCCGACCGATCCGGTCGCGGTCATGTCGGTGCTGAAGACCACCAAGGTGCCGCCCCGGCTGCAGGCCACGGTCGCGGGCGAGAGCCTGTTCAACGACGGGGTCGGGGTCGTGGTCTTCTCGATCCTGCTGGCGGCGGCCGTCAGCGGCGAGGGACTCTCCCTGATCCACGCCGGGGAACTGTTCCTGGTCGAGGCGCTCGGCGGCGCTGCCCTGGGTCTGGCCGTGGGCTGGGTCGCCTATCGGGCGATGAAGGCGATCGACGAATATTCGGTTGAGGTGCTGATCACCCTGGCCGTCGTCATGGGCGGCTATTCCCTGGCCCACGCCCTGCACATCAGCGGCCCGGTCGCCATGGCCGTCGCCGGCCTGGTCATCGGCAACCAGGGCGTCAGCTATGCGATGAGCGACAACACCCGCGACTATCTGCTGAAATTCTGGGTGCTGGTCGATGAGATACTGAACGCCGTCCTGTTCCTGCTGATCGGGCTCGAGGCCGTGGTGCTGGCCGAACGTCTTGGTCTGCTGGGGCTGGGGCTGCTGACCATACCGCTGGTGCTGCTGGCCCGGGCCCTGTCCGTCGGCGTGCCGTTGCTGTTCTGGCGCAGCCTGCTGCCGTTCAAACTGGCCTTTCCGGTCATGGTCTGGGGCGGGCTGCGTGGCGGTATCTCGATCGCCCTGGCCCTGTCCCTGCCGCCCGGTCCGATGAAGGATGTGCTGGTGGCCGCGACCTATATGGTGGTGCTGTTCTCGGTGGTGGTGCAGGGCGGCAGTATCGGCCCGGCGCTGAAGCGCTGGGGCAGCGCGACCTGATCGTCCGCTCGCGTCACCGGGGAAGCCGGTCGACAATACACCGTTCGCCGGGCCAGATGAGGCTCTGCCGGGGGTAGGTATTTGTTAACCATGAGTTCGCGGGAACGAGGCGGGATGCCCCTGTGGGGAATCGTTCTTGCGCTGTCGGCCTGTCTGGTGTCGGGGGGCACCGGGCAGGCCGCAGACAGCCGCAGCTTCCTCACCTCGGACGGCGCGCGGCTGCACTATCTTGAGGCGGGCCCGGCGGACGGTCGGACCGTGGTCTTCGTGCCGGGCTGGACGATGCCGGCATGGATCTTTGATCACCAGATCGCGGCCCTCGAGACGCGCTTTCATGTGATGGCGCTCGACCCGCGCGGTCAGGGGCAGAGCGAGGTCGCGCCCTATGGCTACGCCTATCAGAGGCGGGGCCGCGACATTGCCGAACTGATCGACCGGTCGGGGACGGATCGCGTTGTTCTGGTGGGGTGGTCCCTCGGTGTTCTCGACAGCCTGGCGATGCTCGCGGCCGAGGGCGACGGGCAGCTTGCCGGTCTGGTGCTGATCGACAACTCCATCGGCGAGGAGCCCGCCCCCACGGCGCGCCCCGGTCGCCGGCCTGATCCCGCCCGGATTGATCCCGCCGGCCGGGCGACTCGTCGCGCGGCCTTTGTCGCCGGTCTGTTCGCCCATGATCCGGGGGCGGACTACCGGGCGCGGCTGACGGCGGATGCCCTGCATATGAGCCCGACCCAGGAACAGGCCCTGCTGCGCTATGACGTGCCGCGCCGCTTCTGGCGCGCTGCCCTGCACAGTACGGACCGGCCGGTGCTCTATGTGGTGCGGCCCCGCTGGCGGGCCCAGGGTGAGACCCTGGTGGCGACGCATGCCGATGCCCGGATGGCGGTCTTCGAACAGGCCGGCCACGCCCTGTTCGTTGATGACCCTGACCGGTTCAATGCCCTGCTGACCGACTTTCTCGACCAGCGTGCCCGCTGGGAGGTGCCGGCATGAGCGGCGTCGGCAGGGACAGCCGGGCGGCGCTGATTCCGCTGTTTCTGATCGCCATGGGCGTGGTCGGTTTCGAAAACGCCCTGACCCGTTATTTCGCCGTCGCGAAATGGTCGGAGTATGGCTACTGGATCATCTCCATCGTCATGGCGGGCTTCGCGCTGAGCGGCGTGGTGGTGGCCCTGTTCCGGGACGCGGTGCAGAAGCACGGGGTGTTGCTGCGGACCCTGTTGCCGGCGGCGATGGTGATCGCGGCGGCGGTTGGCTACCAGCTGATCACCGCCAATCCGTTCAATCCGCTGCAGTTGCAGAACCCGACGACCTGGCCGGATCAGCTGCGCAATATCGGTCTCTATTATGCGGCCCTGCTGCCGTTCTTCTTTTTGGCGGGCCTCTATATCGCGCTGATGTTCGTGATGAACGCGCGCGAGATCGGGCGGGTCTATGGCTATGACCTGATCGGGGCCGGGCTGGGGTCGGCCCTGGCGCTGGGCCTGATGTTCGTGGTCCACCCCTTTCTGCTGGCACCGATCCTGCTGGTACCGCTGGCGCTGGCGACGCTGTTTCAGCCCGGACGACTGAACTGGCTGGGGGCCGGTCTGGCCGGGGCCGCCCTGGTGGCGGGGGAGGCGATCCTGTTCCTCGGACCCGCCCCGCTGATCTCGGAGTTCAAGGCGGTCTATGCGCCGCTGAACACGCCCGGAGCCCGCGTGGTCCATGAAAGCCGCCAGCCGCGTGGCCACTATCTGCTGCTCGAGAATTTCACCGAGCGGGTCGATGCCGACGTCTCGAACAATGCCGCCATGATGGGGGTGTCGGGGCCGCCGGAGACCTGGGGCCTGTATCGCGACGGCAACCGGATCGCCGCCCTGCCCAGGCCGGGACCGCTGGATGCCGGCTATGCGCCCAGCGCCCTGAGCGCCGCCCCCTATCTGATGCGACCCGATGCGGATGTGCTGGCGGTCGGCCTGTCCGGTGGCTACCGGGTGGCCGAGGCCCTGGCCCTGGGGGCGCGCCATGTCGACGGCGTCGAGAGCGAGCCGGTCCTGCATCAGGCGCTGGTGCATGGCCTGGCCGGGTCGCCTGCCCTGGCGCAGGACAGCCGCGTCCGGCTGCTGGACGGTGGTCCGATCGCCGCGGCCTGGCGAGCGGGACCCGCCGCCTATGACATCATCGATCTTTCGGCTGACTTCATCGATGCCGCCCCGGCCAATGTCACGGGCCTGACGGTCGAGGCGCTGCAAGCCTATCTCGCGGCGCTGAAGCCGGGGGGTATGGTCTCGATATCCGTTTCGATCCGCGATTTTCCTGTCTATTCCCTCAGGGTGCTGAGCACGGCGCGGCAGGCCCTGCTGGCCACGGGGATCACCGATCCGGCCAGCCATGTGATGGTCTATCGATCCGCCTGGAACGCGCGGATACTGGTGTCGCCGACCCCCTGGTCCCCGTCGGACGTCGTTGCCTTGAAGACCTTCTGCGATATCCGGTCGTTCGATGTTTCCTATGTCCCCGGCATGGACGTCGCGGCGGCTCGGCCCGGCCTGTTCAACGACCTGCCGTCCGTCTCCTTCGCCAGTGGCCGGATCACCTCGGACGGGCCCAATGACGCGATCGCCAATGAGGCGGGCACGGTCCTGAACGGGCAGCTACCGGCCTCGGCCGGAGCCTTCCACATCCGGCCCGCGACCCTCGACCGGCCGGCCTTCTATGCGTCCCTGAAGCTGGAGCAGCTCGACACCCTGGTCCGTCGGCTGGAGGTCCTGCCCCAGGCCGAGATCGGGGGACTGGTGAATATCGCCGTCCTCGGCCAGGCCATCATCATCGCCCTGCTGGTGTTGCTGGCCCCGGCCCTGTTCCGGCGGCGGACCGGCGGCGCGCCCGAGCCCCGCCGGCTGTGGCCCATCCTGTATTTTCCGGCCCTCGGCCTCGGCTTCCTGCTGATCGAGATCATGCTGATCGACCGGGCCGCCTTCTATCTGAACGACTATTCGTCGGCCTTCGGCCTGGTGCTGACGTCCATGCTC
Source organism: Brevundimonas sp. (assembly GCF_029945885.1). Classification (GTDB taxonomy): domain Bacteria; phylum Pseudomonadota; class Alphaproteobacteria; order Caulobacterales; family Caulobacteraceae; genus Brevundimonas. Next base: position 72,555 of record NZ_JAQSDK010000037.1, on the reverse strand, counting down.
ATCTTCTCGGGGCTGGGCAGTATGATCGCCGGACGGTTGGGGGACATGCCCAAGGTCGCTTCCCTGATGGGTCTGATCGTGGTGATCGCGTGGATCGCTGCAATGCTGGCCGGATCCGGGGATTTCGTGATGCGCACCCTGGACCAGCCGTGGTGGCTGCGAGCCGGGCTTGTCGTCCTGGCCGCGGCCCCGGTTTCCCTGGCGCTTGGCCTGCCGTTCCCGCTTGGCCTGATCCAGGTCGGGGACGGACGGATGCTGCCCTGGGCCTGGGGTTTGAACGGTGCCTTTTCGGTCGTTGCCACCCCCCTGGCCAACCTGATGAGCCGGGACATCGGCTTCTCGTCCCTGTTGTGGGCCGCCGCCGGCCTCTATGTCCTGGCCTTTCTGGTCCTGCCGCCCGGCTCGCGGAAACCGGTGCCCGGCGATGCCGCGCGACCCCAGCCCGATCCTATTTCCCTTCAGGAACAGTCCGTATGACCCTTGATCGACGCACGCTTCTCACGGCCGCTGCGGGTCTCGCCGTGGCCCCGCTGGCCGGATGCGACCGGGCGAGCCTCGACCGGATCCAGGCCCGGATGAATCCGACGGCGACCGGCAGTACGGCGGCACCGGCGGCCGCCGCGGGGGCTACTCCCTCCCCTGTGGCACCGGTCGTTCAGGGCACGGTAGCGACGGGCGTTCGTGCGCCGCAACGCCCCTGGACCTACGAGGCGTTCGGCGAGGCCATGGCCGGCTCGCATCGTCCGCAAGCCATCACGGCGGCGCAGTTCGCCGAGATCCAGGCGCGCAAACCCGCGGCCATGGCCCGGATACACAGCTATCTGGAGGGCAAGTTCGGCTCGGCCGACCCGGCGGTCATGGCCGCCTTCGAGAGCGTGCCGCGCGACTATTTCCACTACGCCTACGCCCAGTCGGCCTCGACCGCCTTCAATGCCTATGAGAGCAATCCCAAGCCCTGGGCCATCGGGCACGGCAGCGTGCTCAGCGACTATCTGGGACAGGCCTATATGACCCAGCTTGCGGCCCCGAAACCGACCGATGTCACGCTGGAAATCGGCACGGGCTCAGGGTTCCAGTCGTCACTTCTGTCCCGGGTGGTTCGCGACGCCTACACGATCGAGATCATCGAACCGATCGGCCAGGCCGTCGGCAGGATCTTCGCGCCGCTCGGCTACGACAATGTGCACGGTCGCGTCGGCGACGGCTATTTCGGCTGGCCCGAGGTCGAAGGCGGCTTTGATACGATCATGCTGACCTGCGTCGCCCAATACGCGCCGCCCGAACTGTTCCGCCAGCTCAAGCCGGGCGGCAAGCTGATCATCCCGATCGGTCAGCCCTTCCGGCGCGGTCAGGTGCTGTACGTCTATACCAAGGACGACCAGGGGCGGGTCCATTCGCGCCGCGATGTCGGCGTCTTCTTCATCCCGATGACCGGTGCCATGCAGAACCGGCCTCAGCCCCAGGGCGGCTGACCGGTCGGGTTCAGGCGAGGAACCGGGGCAGGGTCAGGCCCATCAGGGCGACCAGCAGCAGCACCCAGACCATCAGGGTGCCGGCGGTCACGCGCCAGTTCCGCGGGGCCAGGCCCTGGAACAGGAAGGTCAATATCCCCGCGACATTGATGCAGACCAGGTTGGTGGCGAACAGGATCAGGGCCCCCAGCGCGAGATGGCCGTGTCCCGAGCCGAACAGCAGCCCGGCGGCCGCCAGCGGCGGCACCAGGGCCACCGCGATCATCACGCCGATAAGGGACGAGGAAGAGCCCTTGCTGAAAGCGATCACCCCGGCCCCGCCACTGGCCAGGGCCAGGACGACATCGGCAGGGTTGACCCGGGTGCGGCTCAACAGTTCCGGTACGGTCGGGTCGATGGTGATGAAGCGGCCGATCAGGGCCATGAAGGTCACACAGGCGATCGCGCCGAAGGCCAGGGCAAGGCTGGATCTCCGGCCCAGCCTGTGGTCGCCGATGGTCGCCGCCATGGCCATGCCGATCGAGGGTCCGAGGAAGGGGGCGATGACCATGGCCCCGATCACGATCGCGGTCTGTCCGCTGCGCATACCCAGGCCGGCGATCAGGGCCGAGATCAACACGGTAAACAGGAAGCTGTAGCGAATTCGTACCGTCTCCTCGACGTCGTCATACATCTCCTCGGTGCTCAGCCGGTCGCGACTGAAGAAGGACTCGAGTCGACTCGGGGGACGATCGTTTCCGGACCGGGGATGGGCGGTAGCGGCCGTTTCATAGAGGGGTGGAATGACCGCCTCGGTCGGCAGGATAATGGTGCAGAAGCCGGGTCGCTCCCCCAGTTCCCGCTCCAGCGCATCGACCAGCCGCTCGACGTAGCGGGCCTGAACCACACAGGCCAGGCTTTCCATTTCCCCTTCGGCCGGTCGCACCCAGATCCGGCTGGCGCAGCGCCGCGCCAGTTCCCGGGCGATCGGAATGTCCTCATCCGGGACGAAGACGAGTAGCAGGCGCGTCGACATTGCGGGTGTTCCGGGAGATCGGCGAACAGGATCCGATTCATACACATCCGGATCGGAAGCGTATCAGTCGCTATCTCCGTGCGGCCGTTAAGGGCCGCAACGGGCTGTTTTGCCCGGCGGCTAGATCGGTCGGTGACGGATCACGAGATTGCGGATCTCGGTCATGTCCTCCATCGCGAACTTGACCCCTTCGCGACCGAGGCCCGAGTCCTTGACCCCCCCATAGGGCATGTTGTCGACGCGATAGCTGGGCACGTCGCCGATCAGTACACCGCCGACCTCCAGCCGGTCCCAGGCGGCCATGGCCTTGTGGATGTCGCGGGTAAAGATGCCGGCCTGCAGGCCAAAGCGGGAATCGTTGACCTCGTCGAGGGCGGCCTCGAAATCGGAGAAGGACGACAGGATGGCCACCGGGCCGAAGGCCTCCTCGTCGCGAACCTTCTGGCCGCGCGGGACGCCCTCCATCAGGGTCGCCTGCAGCATGGCCCCCTTGCGGTCGCCGCCACACAGCAGGGTCGCGCCCGCGGCCAGGGCCTCGTTGACCCAGCCTTCCAGCCGGGAGGCTTCGGATTCGTCGATCATCGGACCGATGAAGGTGGTCTCCTCGCGCGGGTCTCCGGCGACCAGGGCGCGGGCCTTCGTCACCAGCAGGTCGCGCAGCGGCGCATAGATGTCCTCATGGATCAGGATCCGCTGGACCCCGATGCAGGACTGGCCCGACTGGTAGAAGGCCCCGAAGATGATGCGTTCGGCGGCGTCTTCCAGATCGCTGTCACGATCGACGATGACGGCGGCGTTGCCGCCCAGTTCCAGCACCACCTTCTTCTTGCCGGACTTTGCCTTGAGGGCCCAGCCCACCTCGGGCGAACCGGTGAAGGACAACAGTTTGAGCCGGTCGTCGGTGGTGAACAGATCGGCCCCGTCGCGGCTGGCCGGCAGGATCGAGAAGGCCCCTTCCGGCAGGTCCGTCTCGGCCAGGATCTCGCCGATGATGATGGCCCCCAGTGGTGTGCGCGAGGCGGGTTTCATCACAAAGGGGCAGCCGACGGCGATGGCCGGGGCGATCTTGTGGGCGGCCAGGTTGAGCGGGAAGTTGAACGGCGAGATGAAGGAGCAGGGACCGATCGGCACCCGTTTCCACATACCCTGGTACCCCTTGGCCCGGGCCGAGATGTCGAGGGGCTGGACCTCGCCGGTCATACGAACCGATTCCTCGGCGGCGATGCGGAAGGTGTCGATCAGCCGGGTCACCTCACCACGCGAGTCGCGGATCGGCTTGCCCGCCTCGATACACAGGGCATGGGCCAGTTCATCGGCCCGCTCCTGGAACCGCGTCACACAGTGGCTGAGAACCGCCTGTCGCTCATAGGCGGCCATGGCGGCCATGGGGCCGGTGGCCCGCACGGCAGCGGCGATGGCCTCGTCGATTATGGCCGGATCGGCCAGGGCGACGCGGGTGGCGGGTTTGCCGGTGAATTTGTCAGTGACGACCAGGTCCTGGTTCGGCGTCATCGCCCGGTTGGCCAGATAGAGCGGATAGGACGGCTTCAGCGACGGCATGAACAGGGGCTCCGGTCGAAACGGGCGGGAAGGGGGCACGCGTAACTACAACACATTGGCAGGCGTCCGGATCACAACGGGCCGTTTTTCTGCTCGTCCAGGCCGGTGACCGGCCTCCGGGTTGCTGTGCCTCCCATCCTGTCGGAAGGCCGGTTACCCGGTTGGACTCCCGATTTCGGGTCTCTATAAGGATGATATCTGATTGAACGCGCTGGCAGCCTCGAGCCCCAGGGGAAGAGGCGGTCCACGGCCTGGGCAATGCGGCCGCCGTGACCGACGTACATAACCCGGGTGTCCTGCCCGCTATGGAATTGGCCGCGCGGCCTCTGCTGTCCAAACCGGCCTGATCCGACTCCGGATGATCGCCCTTTGACTGCTGCCATGGCCGGTGACGGGCCCGATACAGAGCAATGAATGAACAGGAACCGGCGGGAAGAGCCGCCCGGGCTGTTCAATTGGATTTGAGTGACCATGCGACATGTATTCCTGACGGCCTCCGTCAGCCTTCTGGCCCTGTCGGCATCGACCGGAGCGACGGCCCAGAGCCCGTCGACGGCCGGCGTTGAGCCCGGCGCGTCCACGGTCTCCGACGTGATCGTTACCGCCCAGCGCCGCGAGCAGGCGGCCCAGGACGTCGGCATCGCGCTGAGTGTCCTGTCCGGTGCCGACCTGACCGACCGCGGCATCACCAATATCAATGCGCTACAGACGGCGACCCCGAATCTCGAGATCGAACCGGCCTTCGGCGGTGGCGCGGCCCAGTTCCGCCTGCGCGGCGTCGGCTTCCAGGACTATGCTTCGAACAATTCGCCCACCGTCGGCGTCTATGTGAACGAGGTCGCCTATCCGGTGCCGGTCATGACCCAGGGGCTGATTTTCGACATCGACCGTGTCGAGGTGCTGCGCGGGCCCCAGGGCACCCTGTACGGCCGCAATACCACCGGCGGGGCCATCAGCGTTGTCACGCGGCAGCCCACGGCCGTGCCCGCTCTCGGCATGACCGCTGAATACAGTCGCTTCGACGCCCTGCGCGTCGAAGGGTTCGTCTCGGGGCCGCTGGGGGACCGGCTGCAGGGGCGGTTGGCCGCGACCACCGAACAGGGCGGGGCCTGGCAGTATAACCGCGACACCGGGGAATCGATCGGCGATGCCAACCGCAGCGCCGTGCGCGGCCTGCTGGCCTATCAGGCGGGCGACCGTCTGGACCTGACCCTGGACCTTCACGCCGGCGTTGACCGCTCCGAGAACCAGGCCCTGTATCTGCTGAACCCGCTGGTCACCCGCGGCGGCGGGGCCGGCAGCGTCACCATTCCGGCCGACCGCGACCATGCGGCAACCGGCTGGGGCCTGTCGCCGCGCTTTGCTGCCGAGATCGGGCGCAGCCTCGACGCCAGGCCGGGTCGGGACAACTCCTCCTGGGGCAGCTCGATCAGGGCTGTCCTGGAACTGGACGGCGTCAGCCTGACCGGCATCACCAGCTACGAGACCCTGGACCGCAGCGAATACGGCGACTGGGATTCGTCGGCATCGGTCGAGGCCGACACCTTCTTCGGCTCCGATGTGAAGGTCTTCTCCCAGGAAATGCGTCTGGCGTCGGATGCTGCCGGTCCGTTGAGCTGGGTCGCCGGCGTCTATTATTCGAAACAGGATCTGGACGAGCGCTATTCGTCGGACTTCATCGACATCTACGGCACATACGGCCAGGTCACCTACCGTCAGCAGGTCGAGTCGATCAGCGCCTTCGGTCAGGCCGAGTATCAGCTCTCCGACACGGTCAAGCTGATCGGCGGCCTGCGCTATGAGGACGAGAGCCGCGACCTTCAGGGTTTCGGCGCGGCCTTCGGCGGGGCGGTGGCCCTGCCGCCGACCTCGGTCTCGACCCGGATGACACCGCTGACCGGCAAGGTTGCCCTGGAATATGCGCCCAGCCACGACCTGCTGATCTACGGCTCGTTCAGTCGCGGGGCCAAGTCGGGGGGCTTCACCACCTACAACACGGGCCAGAGCAGCGCGATCCAGCCGTTCCGGCCGGAAATTCTCCTGGCCTATGAGCTCGGCTTCAAGGCCGACCCGAGCCGGTCGTTGCAGATCAACGGGGCCGCCTATCTCTATGACTATACGGACCAGCAGGTGCTGTCGGCCGTCTACGGTGCCAATGGACCGGTAGGTCTGTTCGTCAATGTGCCGGCCTCCCGCATCTATGGTGCCGAACTCGAGGGCGTGTGGCGGCCGCTGCCGAACCTCAGGATCAGCCAGTCGCTCAGCTACAAGCACGGCGAATACACCGACTTCTTCGATCTCGATGTGCCGGCCTCGCGCACGGCGGGCACGGCCGTCTATGTCGACAAATCGGGTCGGGACATCCCGTTTCCGGCCGTCAGCTACGGGGGCGCGGCCGCCTATGACTGGGGCGTGGAGGGTTTCGACCTGACCGCTGAGGCCAACTACAGCTATCGGGACGACTATCCGTCCTGGCTGGGCGTGCGCTACGACGTACCGGCCTACTGGCTGGCCAATGCCAGCCTGACGGTGTCGCCGGCGGTGGGACGGTGGTCGGTGACCGGCTTTGTCCGTAACCTGTTCGATCAGGAGTACGATCTGACGCGCAATTTCTTCACCAGCGCCGACATCGCCCAGCCCGGTCGTCCGCGGACCTATGGTATTCGCCTCGGCTATCAGTACTGACGCCGGCCGCCGGTCGCCGTTGCCCGTCGAAGGTCAGGAAGGGTCGGGATGAATTCCAGAAACGTCCCGATTCGACGCCCCGGGATTCCCGGGCCGGTGCGCGCCTTCATTCTGGCCCTGACGCTCGCCCTGACGGCGGCGATGGGCGGGCCTGTGCACGCCGGGCCCGATTCCGGTCGCGACCGTCTGGTGCTGGGCCTGCCGCTGGAACCGCCCAACCTCGACCCGACGGCCGGGGCGGCGGCTGCCGTCGACGAGGTGGTCTACGGCAATGTCTTTGAGGGTCTGACCCGTATCTCGCAGAACGGCACCGTAGCTCCGGCCCTGGCCGAGTCCTGGACGGTAGCCCCCGACGGTCTGGTCTGGGTTTTCCACCTGCGGTCCGGGGTGCGGTTTCACGACGGCTCGACCTTCGATGCGCAGGACGTGAAATTCTCGCTGGACCGCATGCTCGCGCCCGGGTCGGCCAATGCCCAGGCGGGCCTGTTCCAGCCGATTCGCACGGTGACGGTGGTCGACCCCCTGACCGTCAGAATCACGCTGGACCGGCCGGTCAGTGCTCTGCCCTATCTGCTGGGCTGGGGGGATGCGGTGATCGTGGCCCCGGAGTCAGCGGCCACCAATGCCACCCGACCGGTGGGTACCGGTCCGTTCCGCTTCGACAACTGGCAGCGTGGCAATGCCCTGACCCTGACGCGGAACGATACCTATTGGGGGCCGGCCCCGCGCCTGAAGACCGTGGTGTTCCGCTTCATCAGCGATCCGACCGCGGCCTTCGCGGCGATGAGCGCCGGCGACCTTGACGCCTTCCCCAACTATCCGGCGCCCGAGAATGTCAGCCAGTTCCGTACCGACCCTCGCTTCCGGGTGGTCATCGGGGCCTCGGAAGGAAAGGTCATCCTTGGCATCAACAACCGGGTCGCCCCGTTCAACGATGTGCGGGTGCGACGGGCCATCGCCTATGCCATCGACCGCCAGGCCCTCATCGACGGGGCCATGTTCGGTTTCGGCCAGCCGATTGGTAGTCATTATACACGTCAGGATCCCGGTTATCTCGATCTGACCGGCCTGTATCCCCACGATCCGGCGCGGGCCCGGGCGCTGCTCGCCGAGGCGGGCTATCCGGATGGTTTCAGCACGACCCTGCGGCTGCCGCCGCGGCCCTATGCCCGGCGCGGCGGCGAGGTGCTGGCGGCGCAGCTCGCCGAGGTCGGGATCCGGGTGAAGATCGAAAATCTGGAATGGGCTCAATGGCTGGACCAGGTGTTCAAACGCCATGCCTTCGACCTGACGATCGTCGAGCACGTTGAACCGATGGATTTCGATATCTACGGCCGGAAGGACTATTATTTCGGCTATGCCGACGCTGGATTTGATGCCCTGCTGGCGCAGCTGAACGCGGCCCCGGACGACCGCACGCGTCTGGTCTTGCTGGGGGCTGTGCAGCGCAGGATCGCAACGGACTCGGTCAACGGCTTCCTGTTGCAGTCGGCGCGGATCGGCATCTGGAAGGCAGACCTCGACGGACTCTGGGTCAATGCCCCGATCGCGGCCAACGTCGTGGCGGGGGCCGGATTCGAGGGAGCGACGAAGACCGGAACCGGCATTGGCGAGCGGCGTCAGGGCCGGGGCCTGCCGTGGGGGGCGATGGTCCTGGTCGCCGGCCTGGGCCTGCTGATCGTCGTCGCCAGCCGCGTCGGGATCGGTCATCTGGCCCGCCGTCTGGGGGGGCATGCGCTGACGTTGCTGGCCGCCACGGTGGTTGTGTTCGTCCTGCTTCAGGTTCTGCCCGGCGATCCCGCCGCGTATATGATGGGGCTGAACGCCAGTCCGGAAGCCGTCGCCGCCCTGCGCGAGCAGATGGGCCTTCAAGGCCCGGCCCTGGCCCGCTATTTCGGCTGGGTCGGCGATCTTTTGAGCGGCCGCTTCGGTCTCAGCTACACCTATCGGGTCCCGGTCGGGCAGTTGATCCTGGAGCGGCTGCAGGTCTCCGGGCCGCTGGCGCTGATGGCCACGGTCCTGTCCCTGGCGGTCGCAGTTCCGATGGCGGTGACGGCGGCCCTGTATCGAGGGCGGCCTGCCGACGTCATTTTCAGCGGTCTCGGTCAGGTCGGGGTCGCCATCCCCAATTTCTGGATCGGCATGCTGCTCATTCTCGGGCTTTCGGTCGGGCTGGGCTGGTTTCCCGCAGGCGGGTTTCCGGGCTGGCAGGCGGGGGCCTGGCCCGCGCTGAAGGCCCTGATCCTTCCGGCGATCGCCCTGGCCGTGCCGCAGGCTGCCATCCTGATGCGGGTACTGCGCAGCGCTCTGCTGGAGACAATGGGCGGTGACTATGTCCGCACCGCACGGGCCAAGGGGCTCAGCCGGTCGCAGGCGCTGTGGCGGCATGCACTGCGCAATGCCGCGATCCCGCTGCTGACCATTCTCGGGCTGCAGTTTCCCTTCCTGCTGGCCGGCGGGATCATCATCGAGAACGTCTTTGCCCTGCCCGGGCTGGGGCGGCTGGTCTTCCAGGCCATCACCCAACGCGACCTGATCGTGGTGCAGGCGGCGGTCATGGTTCTGGTCTTCGCCGTGGTCGCGGTCGGTTTCCTGATCGATCTGGCCTATCTGGCCGTGGATCCACGCCTGCGGGGACGCCGCTCATGAGTCCGCCCCTGATGACCCGGCCAGGGCGGACGGCATCGCGGCTGTCACCCGCGCTGGTGGTCGGTCTCGCTCTGACCGGGCTGATCGTGGCTGTGGCCCTGATCTCGCTGGTGTGGACGCCGTGGGACGTGGAGGCCATCCGGATCGCCGACCGGCTGCAGCCGCCGTCGCCGGTGCACTGGATGGGCACCGACCATTTCGGGCGCGACGTGCTGTCGATGATCATGGCCGGGTCCCGAAACTCGCTGGTGGTGGCGCTGGTGGCTGTCGGCGTCGGGGCCGGTTTCGGTGTCCCGCTGGGTCTGCTGTCAGCGGCACGACGCGGTTTGATCGATGAGGCCGTGATGCGGGTCAACGACCTGATCTTCGCCTTTCCGGCCCTGTTGGTGGCGGTGATGATCACGGCGGTGTCGGGGCCGGGAGCGATCAATGCGATCATTGCCATCGGCATTTTCAACATCCCGGTCTTTGCCCGGGTCACCCGCGGTGCCGCCCTTAGCCTGTGGACCCGGGACTATGTTCTGGCGGCACAGACGGCGGGCAAGTCGCGGACCCTGATCTCGATGCAGCACATCCTGCCCAATCTGTTGAGCCTGCTGGTGGTCCAGGCCGCGATCCAGTTCGCCCTTGGTATCGTGGCCGAGGCGGGCCTGTCCTATGTCGGTCTGGGAGCCCAGCCGCCGATGCCCAGCTGGGGCCGGATGCTGAGCGAGGCGCAGACGATGATCGGTTTCGCGCCCTGGCTGGCCGTCTTCCCGGGGCTGGCCGTCGTCACCATCGTCCTGGGCCTGAGCCTGGCCGGGGACGGTCTGGGTGAGCGGCTGGATCCGCGCCTTCGGCAGGGGCGCTCGCAATGAGTGTTCTGGCGATTGACCGGCTCAACGTGGCGATCGACGGGAAGCCGATCCTGACCGCCCTGTCCTTGACCATCGAGCCGGGAGAAATTCTCGGCCTCGTCGGTGTGTCCGGCTGTGGCAAGTCGATGACCGCCCTGGCGATCATGGGCCTGTTGCCCGAGGGGGCTACGGTCAGCGGCTCGATCGATCTGAAGGGTCAGCCTCTGCCGCTTACGGACGATACCGCCATGCAGGCGATCCGGGGGCGGGATATCGGCATCGTCTTTCAGGAGCCGATGACGGCCCTGAACCCGCTGATGACCATCGGCGACCAGGTGGCCGAGACGGTGCGGCTCCATACCGCCGTCAGCCAGCGCGAGGCGCTGGAGGTGGCCCGTCGCACCCTGGCACGGGTCGACCTTCCCGAAGACCGCTTTCCGCTTACCCGGTATCCCCATGAGCTGTCGGGCGGACAGCGCCAGAGGGTCGCCATCGCTGTCGCCATTGCCCTGACCCCCAGACTGCTGATCGCCGACGAGCCGAGCACCTCTCTGGACGTCACGACCCAGTCCCGGATCCTGGACCTTCTGAAACGGCTGGTCCGTGAGGACGGCATGGCGCTGATCCTGATCAGCCATGACCTGGCCGTCGTTGCCGATACGGCGGACCGGGTCGCGGTGATGGACGCCTGTGAGATCGTCGAACAGGCTCCGGTCGGACGGATCGCCAGCGGCATGGCCCATCCGCGCTCGCAACGGCTTCTGGCGGACGCCGTTCATCTGCCGCGCCGACAGGCTCGGGCGGGAGAGGGCCCGCCGGTTCTGCAGGTGGACGGGATCGTGCGCGACTATCCGGGAAGCATGCGCCTGTTTCGCCGAGCGCCGCCGACCCGGGCCGTGGATGATGTCAGCCTCATCGTCCGGGCCGGCGAGAGCGTCGGTCTGGTCGGCGGGTCAGGCTGTGGCAAGTCGACCCTGCTGCGGACCGTTCTGGCGCTGGACCGGCCGACGTCCGGCTCCGTCCGGGTTATGGGCGAGCCATTCACCGGAGCCCGCCGAAGCGAACAGAAGCGGCTGCGTCGCCACATCCAGATGGTGTTTCAGGACCCCTATGGCAGTTTCGATCCCCGGTGGCGGGTCGAACAACTGGTCTCGGAGAATTTTCACCTGCTGGAGGTTCAGCCTGATGCGGGCGAAGGGCGCCGGCGCGTTGAGGCGATGCTGGAACAGGTGGGGCTGGCCGCGCCCGACGCGGATCGCCATCCGCATGAATTTTCCGGTGGCCAGCGGCAGCGGATTGCGCTGGCGCGGGCCCTGATCACCCGTCCGGAGATTGTGGTGCTGGACGAGGCGGTGTCCGCCCTGGATGTGTCGACCCGGGCGCAGATTCTGGCGCTCCTGGCTGACCTGTCCGACCGACTGGGCCTGTCCTATCTGTTTGCTACCCACGATATGGCCATGGTGCGTGCAATCAGCGACCGGGTTCTGGTGATGGAGAATGGGCGCATCGTCGAGTCGGGCGCGACCGCGGACATCTTTGCCAATCCGGCCCACGCCCGCACCCGCGCGCTTCTGGCCGCGACGCCGCGCCTGTTGCGCGATAGTCTGGCTCCCGACCGTTCGCAGGATGGTGTCCTGCCCACCGTGGAGACCTTGTGATGAACCGCAGAACCGTTCTGGGCTCGATCGGCCTCCTCGGTAGTCTGGCCGCCGGCGGCGGGGCCTCGGCCCGAAGCCCGCTGCAGCCGGTTGACGGGGGCGGTCGGACCGGCCCCCGGAATCTGATCACCGACGTCCCCGGGCTGAGGGTCGGCCAGGCTCAATCCCCGACCGTTCGCACCGGCGTGACCGTGATCCTGGCCGACACGCCGGCGACTGCGGCGGTCGACGTTCGCGGCGGCGGACCGGCCAGCCGTGAGACCGATGCCTTGAAGCCCGAAAACCTGGTGCAGCAGCTGGATGCTGTCGTCCTGTCCGGGGGCTCGGTCTATGGCCTGGCGGCGGCCGACGGGGTCACGGCCTGGCTGGGGGCGCAGGGGCGGGGGTTCGGCATGGGGGCCGCCCCGGGCGTGCCGTTGTCGCCGATCGTGCCGTCGGCCTGTCTCTATGATCTCGCCAACGGCGGCGACAAGGCCTGGGGCACCGAACCGCCCTACCGGGCGCTGGCTGTTGCCGCGGCGGAGGCTGCCGGGAGCGAATTCGCCCTCGGCACGACCGGGGCCGGCTATGGCGCGACGGCCGGGGCGCTGAAGGGCGGAACCGGATCGGCCTCGACCCTGATGACGGGCGGGGCCACGGTCGGGGCCATCGTCGCCGTCAACAGCGTGGGCTCGGTTGTGGCTCCGGGCGGCAAGACATTCTGGGCCGCCCCCTACGAGATCGGTGACGAGTTCGGCGGTCTGGGAGCGTCGGGTCTGGCGGCCGCGGCTGAGGACTGGGGCCTGGCCAAGGTGGCCGCCCGCCCGCGTGAGAACACCACCATCGCCTGCGTCGCCACCGATGTGACCCTGACACGGGTCGAATGCCAGCGTATCGCCATCATGGCCCAGGACGGGATGGGCCGGGCCATCCGCCCGTCGCATTCGCCGTTCGACGGGGACATCGTCTTCGTGCTGTCGACGGGGCAACGTGGCCTGCCCGAAGGCACCATGCGCCAGCTGGAGGTGGCCCGGATCGGGGCGGTCGCCGCCGATACCCTGGCCCGGGCCATCGCGCGTGGTGTTTATCACGCCACCGCCTGGTCCGGGCAGGCGGGCGGGGCCTGGCGCGACCTGTAGGCCGCGCCGGGCTCCCCGGCTGTCAGGGCCGGGGCAGGGTGTCCAGGATGCTGCCGTTGGAGGCGATGATCTCGGCGTAGAGCCGGCCGGAGTCCTTGATCGTGCGTTCCTGGGTCAGGAAATTCACATGGGTAATACCGAACCGCTTCGAATACCCCAGCGACCATTCCAGATTGTCCAGCAGGGACCAGGCCATATAGCCGCGGACATCGACACCCTTGCCGATGGCGTCATGCACGGCCTTCAGGTGATTTTGCAGATAATCGGCCCGTAGCGGATCCTGGACGCGGCCGTTGATGGCGTGGGGCGGATCATACCAGGCCGAGCCGTTTTCGGTGATGTAGATCGGTGTGTCGCCGTAGGTGTCCTTCATCCACACCAGGGTATCGGTCAGGGCCGGCGGATAGACCTCCCAGCCGGTTTCGGTGTGGGCGTGCTGGACCTGTTTGACTGGCGTGGCGCGAACCGGCCAGGCGTCGGGGTCGTTCTTCGGAACCGAGCGCGTGTACCAGTTGAGTCCGACGAAATCGATCGGCTGGGCGATCAGGTCGAAATCCTCTGCCGGCCATTCCTTCCAGGCCTCGCCGAAGACTTCGGCCAGTTCGACGGGGTAGCGTTTCTTGAAGACGGGATCGAGGTACTGGCGGTTCATCTGGGCGTCGGCCCGCATCCGCGCGGCCTCGTCCTCGGGGCGGTCACTGGACGGGTATTTCGGCTCGATATTCACGACCAGGCCGATCTCGTGCTGGCCGACCTCGCGGTAGCGTTTCACCGCCGCGCCGTGGCTGCGCAACAGATTGTGCGAGGCGATCACGGCCTCGAAGGCGCTCTTGTGGCCCGGTGCCAGGGCCCCGTGCAGATAGCCGCCGTCGACCACGACCCAGGGCTCGTTCAGCGTCGCCCATTTCTTCACCCGGCCGTCCAGCTTGTCGAACAACACCTGGCCGTAGTCGGCGAACCAGTCGGCGATGTCGGGGTTCAGCCAGCCACCACGGTCATCCAGGGCGGCCGGCAGGTCCCAGTGGTAGAGGGTGCACAGGGGTTCGATTCCGGCCTCGAGCAGGCCGTCGACCAAACGGTCATAGAAGTCGAGGCCCTTGGCGTTCACGGCCCCGCGACCGTCCGGCATGACCCGGCTCCACGAGACACTGAACCGGTAGGCCTGCAGCTTGAGCTGCTTCATCACCTCGATGTCTTCGCGCCAGCGATTGTAGTGGTCGCAGGCGACGTCTCCGGTGTCGCCATCTTTCATCATGCCCGGTGTGTGGCTGAATCGGTCCCAGATGGACGCCCCGGCTCCGTCGGCCATGGATGAGCCCTCGATCTGATAGGCCGCTGTGGCCGCGCCCCACAGAAAGTTGTCTGGAAACTGATACTTGGCGGTCATGTGGAGGGCCTCGAACATAATCTGCGGCGGACATTGGGCGGTGGCGGAACGGATCAACGAAGGGTGGAAATCACGTAAGACCCGCCTCCGTGTGGCGAAACTACGGCACTTGCAGGGCCTGTGGCTAGTGTGTCATGTAATCGGTTACACGGTTTTGGTGGACGGATCTCCGACAAGGGGGCCGGCACTGCCTTCACTGTTCGGGAGGATGACATTGACGCCAGCCGGCGACGCTTTTCATTGCGCGGACCTGTGTCCGTGAAGGCCGCCACGATCCGTGATGTGGCCGAGCGCGCGGGCGTGTCCGTGGCTTCGGTTTCGCGCGTTCTGAACGGAGCGGACCCGGTTTCCGATGCCACCCGGGCCCGGGTGCTTGAGGCGACGACAGCGCTGGAATACGTCCCTCACAGCGGCGCACGCAGTCTGTCGACCAGCCGCACCCAGACGGTCGGTGTGATTCTGCCCGACCTGTACGGCGAGTTCTTTTCCGAACTGATCCGCGGCATGGATGTCGCGGCCCGGGTGCATGGCTATCATCTGATCGTCTCCAGCTCGCACGACGACGCTGACGAGGCCTCGGCTGCTATCCGGTCCATGCGCGGTCGGGTCGATGGGCTCATCGTTCTCTCGCCCCATCTCGACGCGGCCAAGCTGACGGCCAGCCTGGCCGGACGTCTGCCGGTCCTTCTGATGAATGGCGGGGCTCGAGACGCCGGTCGCCCGTCGGTGGTCGTCGACAATCATGGTGGAGCCGTCGCCGCCGTTGAACATCTGCTGGCCACGGGCCGCCGGCGGATCGCGCATGTCGCCGGACCTGCCGGAAACATCGAGGCCGAGGCGCGCCTGGCCGGCTATCTTGAGGCGGTGACGCGGGGCGGGCTGACGCCGATCGTGGTCGAGGGGGATTTTACCCAGGCCTCGGGACACAGGGTCGGTGCGATCCTTGCGCGCCATGCGTCACGGCCGGACGCGGTGTTCGCCGCGAACGACATCATGGCGATCGGGGCCATGCTGGCCCTGCAGGAGGCGGGCGTCCGCTGCCCGGAAGACGTCGCCATGGTGGGGTTCGATGACGTGCCCCTCGCGGAGCTTGTTCGCCCCGCCCTGACCACACTCAGAATTCGCATCGTCGACATGGGTCGCAACGCTCTTGAGCGGCTCGTTCGCATCATCGAATCCGCAGGCTCGGACGTCGCCGACACCGCCTGCGAGGTCGTTCGACCCGAACTGGTCGTCCGCCCATCCAGCAAACCGGCGATTCCAACCATCACGCCGCGCGCAGGAGCATCCGCTCCGGTCGTGTCGGACATGACGTCCTTCAAGGGGGAAGACCATAATGTCTAGGCTCAATTCTCGATATCTCGGCGCGGTGTCCGCACTCGCGGTTGCCGTTTCACTAGCCTGCGTCGGGGGGGCTTCGGCCCAGGTGGCATCGTCCACCCTGCGCGGGACCGTCTATGACGGTCAGCAGGCCGAGGCCGGCGGCTCGGTCTCGGCGACGGAAGTCTCCACGGGCTATGTGACCCGCGGGCGCATCGGTCCGGACGGCAACTATGTCCTCTCCGGCCTGCGCCCGGGCAGCTACCGGATCGATGTCACGACAGCGGATGGTCAGACGACTTCGGACACGGTGACCCTGGCCCTGGGCCAGGTCGGAACCCTCGATCTGGACGTCGGCATCATGACCACGGCAAACGCGCCGGAAGGCACGCAGATCGGGGATGTGATCGTCACCGGTCGCCGCGTGTTCGAGGTGCGGACGCCCGAGGTCGCCACCAACGTCAGCCAGGCGCAGATCAACAACCTCCCGCAGATCAGCCGGAACTTCCTGAATTTCGCCGCCCTGGCACCCGGCGTCAGGGTGACCGAGGGTGAGACCGAGCGGACCATTTCCGCCGGTGGTCAGGGCGCATCGGCGATCAACGTCTTCATCGACGGCCAGAACCAGAAATCAACCATCATCGATGGTGGCGTGGCCGGTCAGGACGACAGTCGCGGCAACCCCTTCCCCCAGGCGGGCATTCAGGAATTCCGGGTCATCAGCCAGAATTTCAAGGCGGAATACGAGCAGGCTTCGTCCTCGATCATCACCTCGGTGACCCGCTCGGGGACCAATGAGTTCAGCGGCGACGCCTTCATCACCTACCAGAACCAGGACTGGATCTCGCAGGACCGTTTCGCGCGGGATCGTGGCGATCCCCAGGCGGATCTGAAGCGGGTGCAATATGGCCTGTCGGTGGGCGGTCCGATCATCGAGGACCGGCTGCATTTCTTCGGAGCCTATGAGCGCAAGGACGAGACCCGGTCCAATACCGTCGTCCTGAATCGTGCCGCCTATGCCGGCCTGTTCGGTGCCGACACCGGCAGTTTCGCCGCTCCGTTCGAGGAGGATCTGTTCTTCGGCAAGCTGTCCTGGTCGATTGATGATCGCCAGCGTCTGGACGTCAGCGTGACCTATCGCGACGAGGCGGACATCCGCGATTTCGGCGGCACGAATGCCTATTCGCGAGCCAACCAGATCAATACCGATACCCGCTCTTTGAATATCCGGCACCAGTACAACGGTGACCGTTTCCTGAATGAGATTTCGGTCGATTATTTTGAGTACAACTACAATCCGACGGCGTTGAATTTCTCTGACTACGGGCGTTCGTACGTCATCTTCCGCGATGACAGCGGGGCCCCGGGCTTCCAGTACAATGTCTATAATCGCGAGGACACGGTGTTCAACACCGGTGGGCAGAGCAACAATCAGGATATCCGGCAGCGCAGCTGGACGTTCAAGGACGACCTGACCTTCAGCGACATCGACTGGTTCGGCCTTCACACCCTGAAGATGGGTGTGAAATATTCGATGCAGAACATGTATGTGAACAAGCAGTTCGGCAGGAATCCGCAGTTCATCTTCGACGTCGACGCCCGCCCGGAAATCAACGGCAGCATTGACATCCCGGTCCGGGTCGAACTGGGGGCCTATGTGCCGCCCGCCGACGTCGACAACAATGTGCTCGGCCTGTACGTCCAGGACGACTGGCAGATCAGCGACAAGCTTGAAATCAACCTCGGCCTGCGCTGGGACTATGAGGACAACGCCGTCAACAACGACTACCGGACTCCGGACAGCATCCGGGACATGGTCACGGCCATCCAGAACCTGCCGGGCTACGACTTCCCGTCCTATTTCACCCCGTCAGACTACATCACCGACGGGCGCGACGCCTTCACGGGGGCCTTCCAGCCGCGGATCGGCTTCTCCTATGACGTCTATGGTGACGAGCGGACGGTCATCTTCGGTGGTGCCGGCCGCTATTACGACCGGGTCGGCTTCAACTTCGCCTTCGACGAGCGCTTCAAGCCCTTCCAGTTCAACAAGGAGATCTTTTTCTCCGTGGCGGGCGGGGTGCATGGCGGGGTCAATACCGTGGCCTGGGATCCGAGCTATCTGACACCGGCGGGTCTCGACCCGCTGCTGGCGGCGACGCCGGGCCAGGGTGAGGTGTTCCTGTTGAACAATGACATGGAGCCGCCGCGGACCGATCAGTTCAACTTCGGTGTCCGTCAGAAATACGGACCGTTCCAGACGGCGCTGACTCTCGCCTACGGCAAGACGTCGAACCTGTTCGCCTGGTATATCGCCAACGCCGGGTCGGAGACGGGTGACCGGTTCTCGGGTCCGACCCCGGGATCGGTCGGCTATTCCGAGTTCCGCAACCTGATCTTCTTCGGCAATAACGACGCCGAGCAGACGTTCAAGGCCATGTATCTGACGGTCGACAAGCCGTTCGATACGGTGAGCAACTGGGGTATGTCATTCGCCTACACCCTGTCCGACGCCAAACGGAACGGCAGCCGCGACGGCGGGATCGGTGGTTTCGATTTCGACTATAACCGCCCCGGCCTTTCACCCCAGTTCCCGACCAATCAGGATGAGCGTCACCGGATCGTGGCCTCGGCCATCGTCGGTCTGCCGATGGACTTCCGTCTGTCGGGTCTGCTGACCCTGGGGTCGGGCCTTCCCTTCCATCAGTGGGCCTGCCCGAGAGCGAGCAATCCGGACGTCTGCTGGAACGGCGGTCGGCCCGAGAAGCACAGCTTCATCTTCCAGGACGCCTGGGCCTTCCGTCAGCTGGACCTGCGCCTGACCAAGGAGTTCCAGGTCTGGGGCGGCGACTCCGTCGAGTTCATTTTCGACGCGATCAATGTGTTGAATTTCAAGAACTACAACGGCTTCGAGCAATGCCTCTGTTCGTCCGAGTACGGAGATCCCCGGTCCCAGTACCTGCCGACCAGAAGCTTCCAGGTCGGTCTGCGCTATCGCTGGTAATCCCTGAGCCTGACGGCCGCCCTTCGTCTCCGGACGCGGGGCGGCCGACTTTTCTGTTTTCGTCCTGAATTGCGTATGAGGTTGTGCCCATGGATCGTCGCCGATTTCTGATGGGTTCCGCCGCCACGGCCGGGGCGGTTCCGCTCCTGGTCGGCTGTGTCGACCGTCTCGTCCCGGACGCCGTTGCCGGACCTTCGGTCGATCCTGAAATCGACGAACTGCAATCCCGGACCTTTCGGTGGTTCCGCGATGTCACCCGGGCTGAAAACGGCCTGACTCCCGACCGCTGGCCCAGCGAATCCTTCTCGTCCGTCGCCGCCGTGGGATTCGCCCTGAGCTGCTGGCCGGTCGGCGTGGCTCGGGGCTGGATGACCCGGGCCGAGGCGCGGGAAAGAACCCTGACAACGGTGCGATTTTTCCATGATGCGCCGCAGGGCCCCGAGGCTACGGGGGTGATCGGGTACAAGGGATTCTTCTATCATTTCCTTGACATGGAGACTGGTCATCGCTTTGGCGAGACGGAGTTGTCGACCGTGGATACGGCGCTGCTGTTGGCGGGGATGCTGTTCGCCGCGCGTTGGTTCGACGGCGACCATCCGGACGAGATGGAGATCCGTCGGCGGGTCCAGGCCGTCTATGAGCGGGTCGAGTGGGACTGGGCCGTGGTCCGGCCGGACCGGATCACGATGGGCTGGCATCCGGAGAGCGGATTCATCGAGGCCGACTGGCATGTCTACAACGAGGGCATGATCGTCCTGCTGCTGGCCCTGGGCAGTCCGACCCATCCGGTGGCCCCGTCGGTCTGGAGCGAATGGTGCTCGGTCTATGATCAGAGCTGGACCGATGACTGGGGTCCGGCCCATCTGCATTTCCCGCCGATGTTCGGCCATCAATACAGCCATATGTTCATCGATTTCCGGGGCATAGGCGACGCCTGGATGCGGGCCAAATCCGCCGAAATCGGCCCGTTCGACTATTTCGAAAACAGCCGCCGCGCCGTTCTGGCCCAGCAAAAATACGCCGTCGACAATCCGATGGGCTGGGTCGGTTACGGTGCCGACGTCTGGGGTCTGACGGCCTGCGACGGCCCCGGAGACTTCAAGGCGGTAGTCGCCGGCCGCGAGCGCGAGTTCTTCAGCTATTCGGCGCGGGGACCCGGGACCCGGGACGACGGGACCCTGGCCCCGACGGCGGCAGCGGCCTCCCTGCCGTTCGCACCGGAGGCGGTGACGGCCTGTGTCAAGGCGATGAAGGCGCGCTACGGCGCGGCGATCTACACCGAGCACGGCTTCCTCGATGCCTTCAATCCGACCCTGACCGAGAGCCATCCGGACCTGCTGCACGGCCGCATGGTTCCGGGGGTCGGGTGGGTGGACACTGACTACCTGGGTATCGACCAGGGCCCCATAGTGGTCATGACCGAGAACCATCGATCCGATCTGGTCTGGCGGGCCATGCGGGGTGAGCCGAACCTGATCCGCGGCCTGAAACGGGCCGGATTCACCGGCGGATGGCTGGACGACGCATGACCCTGTACCGGCCGCATCGTCGCGCGACCCTGGGCCTGCTGGCCGGAGGTGGGCTGGCGGCCTGTTCGTCGCACGGAGACGGCCGGACCCATCTGCGTTTCTGGGCCATGGGCAATGAGGGCAGCAATGTTCCGCAATTGACGGCGGCGTTCGAACGTCTGAACCCGGATATCCGGGTCGAGGTCCAGCCTCTGCCGTGGACGGCGGCGCACCAGAAATTGCTGACGGCCTATGCCGGGGATTCCCTGCCGGACGTCAGCCAGGTCGGCAATACCTGGGTCGCGGAGATGGCGGCCATCGGGGCCCTGTCGGCGACGCCACCGGCCGCGGCTGACCTGCTGACCGACCAGTTTCCGGCGGTGCTGGAGACCAATGAGATCGACGGCCGGGCCATGGCCACGCCCTGGTATGTCGATACCCGGCTGATCTTCTACCGGACCGACATGCTGGCCCGGGCGGGCCATGAGGCGGTGCCGCCGACCTGGGCCGAATGGAAACGGGCCATGCACGACGTCAAACGCGTCGCCGGGCCCGGTAACTACGCCATCCTGATGCCGGTCAATGAGTTCGAGCAGTTGCTGACCTTCGGCCTGCAGGGCGACGAGGCCCTGCTGCGCGACGAGGATACACGCGGCAATTTCGCCAGTCCGTCCTTCATCGCCGCCCTGGCCTTCTACAGGAGTCTGTTCGACGAGGGTCTGGCCCCGCTGGTGTCGGCGACCCAGATATCGAACGTCTGGACCGAGTTCGCGCGCGGCTATTTCAGCTTCTATTTCTCGGGTCCCTGGACCATCGGCGACTTCAAGGCGCGCCTGCCGCCGGAAACGAAATGGATGACCACCGGCGTGCCCGGTCCGACCGGCCTGGGGGCCTCGGCTCCGGGCGGTTCGTCTCTGGCCGTGTTCCGCGCCTCGCCGCATCAGGCGGCGGCGTGGAAGCTGGTGCGCTATTTGTCGGAGCCGGCGGTGCAGGCGCGCTTTAACGCCATCACCGGAAGCCTGCCGGCCCGGCAGAGCGCCTGGTCGGCCCCCGCCGTCGCCGGTGATCCCTATATCGCCGCCTTCAAGGGGCAGCTGGCCCGGGCCCGGGCCGTGCCCAAGGTCCCCGAGTGGGAGCGGATCGCCACCGAGATGCAGATCGTCGCCGAACATATGGTGCGGGGTGACTATACGCCCGAGGCCGCCGGGACCGAGATCAACCGGCGTGCCGACCGGCTGCTGGAGAAGCGGCGCTGGATGATCGAACGGGACCGGGCATCATGACGGCTGAACCGGTGACCGCACCCCACAGCGCGACGCGCCGTCGCGAACGGGCGGCCTGGGGCTTCATCGCCCCGGCCCTGATCGCCATCGCGATCTTCTTCGTCGTGCCGGTGGTCTCGGCCATGTTCCTGAGCCTGACCGATTTCGACATCTATGCCCTGGCAGATCTGCGCAATCTGCGCTTCGTCGGCGGCCAGAACTATGAGCGCCTGCTGACCAATCCGCTGTTCTGGGGGGCGATGCGCAACACCGTGGTGTTCGCCATCATCGGCGTGCCCCTGACCATCGCCGCCTCGCTGGGCGCGGCGGTGATCCTGCACGCGCGGGTGGTCAAGTGGCGGCCGATCTGGCGGGTGATGTTCTTCGCCCCCTATGTCACCACCCTGGTGGCCACGGCAGTGCTGTGGAACTACCTGCTGCACACCCGCTATGGCGTGATCAACTGGGCCCTGACCAGTATCGGCCTGCCGGCGGTCGACTGGCTGGGCAGCCCGGCGACCTCGATCCCGGCCATCCTGATGTTCGTGGTCTGGAAGACCTTCGGCTACAATATGCTGATCTTCCTGGCCGTGCTGCAGACGGTGCCGGACGACCTGTATGAGGCCGCCCGGATCGACGGGGCGGGGCCGTGGAAATCGTTCCGCCATGTGACCCTGCCGGCCATCGCCCCGACCCTGCTTCTGGTCAGCATCATCTCGGTGGCGGGCTTCTTCCAGCTGTTCGCCGAACCCTATGTGATGACCCAGGGCGGACCGGCCCAGAGCACGGTGACGGTGCTCTATTTCATGTACGAAGAAGGCTTCAAATGGTGGAACCTGGGTTCCGCCAGCGCCGTCGCCGTCATCCTGTTCCTGTGCATCTTCGCGATCACCATGGTGCAGCTGTGGGTCTCCCGTCGTCTGGGAGCCGAGACATGAGGATCCGCCCGAAGGCCATTCTGCTGAATCTGGCGGTGGCCTTTATCGCCCTGATGGTGCTGTTCCCCCTGGCCTGGATGGTGTCGGTCAGCTTCATGGCGACAGGCGAGGCGGCCAGCTTTCCGCCCCCGTTGCTGCCGAAGGTCTGGACGCTGCAGCACTATCGCGACCTGTTCGTGAACCAGGGCATGGGGCGTTATCTGTGGAACAGTCTTGCCCTGGCGACCCTCGCCACGATGCTGGCCCTGGGGTTCACCGTGCCGGCCGGATATGCCTTCGCCAAACTGGCGTTCAAGGGGCGGGACCGGCTGTTCCAGCTGATGATCGGGGCCCTGGTCATCCCGGCCCAGATTGGCACCCTGCCGCTGTTCCTGATGCTGAAATCGGTCGGTCTGGTGAACACCTATGCCGGGGCGCTGGTGCCGTGGCTGGCCTCGATCTTCGGCCTGTTTCTGGTGCGGCAGTACGCCTTGTCGATCCCCGACGAAATGCTGGAGGCGGCGCGGATCGACGGAGCCAGCGAAGGTCAGATCTTCCGGCGCGTGGTGCTGCCGACGCTGCAGCCGATCGTGGTGACCTTGGGGTTGTTCGTCTTCCTGGGCAGCTGGAACGACTTCCTGTGGCCGTTGATCGTGCTGACTGACCAGTCCAACTACACCTTGCCGGTGGCTCTGGCGGCCCTGTCGCGCGAGCATGTCCAGGACATCGAAATGATGATGGCCGGGGCAGTAATCACCGTGGCCCCGGTGCTGATCCTGTTCCTGGCCCTGCAACGCTACTACATCCGCGGCATGCTCGCGGGCAGTGTGAAGGGCTAGGGCTGACATGGCGATCCTGCGCATTCTGAGCGGCCTGCTGCTGGCCCTGATCCTGGCCGGAACGGCCCGGGCCCAGACGGTGGAGACGCTCGATTCCTTCGACTCCCTGACCCCGTGGAGCGCCGATGCCTCGACCGATGTGTCGTCGACGATCACGGCGGTACCGGGCCATGACGGCCGGGCGATGCGGCTCACCTATGACTTTAACGGCCGCTCGGGTTATGCCTTCGCTGCTCGCGCCATTGATCTGAATGTTATAGACAATTACGAAATCAGTTTCTGGCTTCGCGGCGCGATGCGACCCAATACGCTGGAGATCAAATTCGTCGATGCCTCGGGCGAGAACGTCCACTGGCGACGGGTCGAACGCTTCGAGGCGAACGGCGACTGGACCCGCTATACGATCAAGAAGCGCCAGATCGTCCGAGCCTGGGGACCCGACCCGGACCCTGCCTTCCGCGGGGCCGCGCGCATCGAATTCGTGGTCACGGCCGGGGAGGGCGGACAGGGGTTCATCGAGCTGGACCAGCTGGAATTTCATGCCCTGCCGCCCGAACCCGACAGCCCGCCCCGGCCGGTCGCCACCGCCTCGAGCGAGGCCGGCAATGCCATGGCCCCGGCGAGCGTGGACGATGACCCGGACACCGCATGGCGAACGGACGCCACGGGCCGTCAATGGTTGATTTTCGACCTTGGATACGAACGGGAGTTCGGCGGCCTGACCCTGCGCTGGGCCGAGGGACAGGCGGCGTCCGACTATGCGGTTCTGGCCTCGCCCGACAGGCATGACTGGCACGAACTGGCCCGGGTGAGGGATGGCGACGGCGGCACAGACTGGCTGCGGCTGCCGGAAACCGCAGCGCGGTATCTGAGGCTGGACCTGAAGGGCGGACCCGGTTCGGGCTACGGACTGAAATCGGTTGAAATCGAGTCGCTGGCGTTCGGGGCCACGGCCACCGCCTTCGTCACTGCCGTGGCCGGGGAGAGCCGTCGCGGCCTCTATCCGCGCGGCTTCGTCGGGGAGCAACCCTACTGGACCCTGGTCGGGGTCGACGGCGGCGGCGAGAGCGGACTGATCGGCGAGGACGGGGCCATTGAACTGCGGCGCGGCGGCCCGTCGATCGAGCCCTTCGTGCTGGACAACGGACGGCTGGTGACCTGGGCCGATGTGCAGATCAGCCAGGGCCTGCAGGACGACGACCTGCCGATCCCGACGGTCACCTGGACGGGCGAGGGGTGGACCCTGGCCGTCACCGCCTTCGCCGAGGGCACGCCGGATCAGGCGCAGCTGTACGGGCAATATGTCCTGACCAATACCTCGAACCGGATGCGGACCCTGACTCTGGCGCTGATGGCGCGGCCGTTCCAGGTCAATGGCCCGGCACAGTTTCTGGCCATCCCGGGCGGGGTCGGGCCGATCGAACAGATCGACTGGAACGGTGCCACCCTGGTGCTCAATGACGCCATCCGCATCAGCAGCCTTGCAGCACCAGACGGGGTGGCGCTGAGCCCGTTCGAGAGCGGGGCGGACCCGCAAAGCCTGCTGGCTGCTGCCGAACGACGAGGTGCCCCGTCGGGACGCCATGTCGAGTCCGATTCCGGAACGCTTATGGCCGGTGGCCTGCTGTACGACGCAACCCTGCAGCCGGGGGAGGCCCGGACATTCGGCCTTGTGGCCCGACTGGCCGGTCCGACCCCGGACATCGCACCGGTCGCCGATGTCGCCGCCGCGCTGGACGCCGCCCGAAACCGCGTCGCCGCCGCCTGGCGCGAAAAATTGGACCGGGTCGATCTGATCCTGCCACTCGAGGCCCAGCGGATCGAGGATGTGATGCGCTCGTCCCTGGCCCAGATCCTGATGTCGCGGCAGGGGCCGATCCTGCAGCCGGGCACGCGCAGCTATAACCGCAGCTGGATCCGTGACGGGGCGATGATGGCCGAGGGGCTGGACCGGCTGGGTCATGCCGAACTGTCGGCCGACTATCTGCGCTGGTTCGCGCCGCTGGTGTTCGACAACGGCAAGGTGCCGTGCTGCGCCGATGCGCGCGGGGCGGATCCGGTGCCCGAGAATGACAGCCACGGCGAGTTCATCTTCCTGGCCGCCGAGACCTATCGCTACACCCATGACGAGACCCTGCTGCGGGCGGTCTGGCCGCAGGTGCAGGCGGCGGTCGCCTATATGGACGGGCTGCGGGCCTCGACCCGCACGGCCGAATTCCAGACCGCAGCCAAACACCACCTGTTCGGCCTGCTGCCGCCGACCATCAGCCATGAGGGCTATTCCGACCGGCCCGCCTACAGCTACTGGGACGACTTCTGGGGGCTGCGCGGCTATGGCGACGCGGTGTTCATCGCCGAGTCCCTGGGCGATCCGGTGGCGGCGGCCCGCATCCGGGCGTCGGAGGCCGAGTTCCGCGCCGACCTGATGGCCTCGATCACGGCCACGGCGCGGGTGCACGGGATCGACTGGATCGCCGGAGCGGCGGACCGGGGTGATTTCGATGCCACCTCGACCACCATCGCCCTGTCGCCCGGCGACTTGATCGATGACCTGCCGCAGGACCTGCTGACCGGGACCTTCGACAAATGGTGGGCCAATTTCA
The DNA here is from genome assembly GCF_029945885.1 of Brevundimonas sp. Classification (GTDB taxonomy): domain Bacteria; phylum Pseudomonadota; class Alphaproteobacteria; order Caulobacterales; family Caulobacteraceae; genus Brevundimonas. Next base: position 46,722 of record NZ_JAQSDK010000037.1, on the reverse strand, counting down.
CCGCGCGGCAGGAAAACCGCATCGGCTGGAGCGACTACACCCCGTATGAGCTGCGCAATGTCGGGGCCCTGGTGCGACTGGGACGGCGCGAGGCGGCGCTGCGGGCGCTGGACTTCTATTTTGCCGACATGCGGCCGGCGGCCTGGAACGGCTGGGCCGAGGTGGTGGGCCGCGACGCGCGCGAGCCGCGCTTCATCGGCGACATGCCCCACGCCTGGATCAGTTCGGACTTTATCCGCTCGGCCCTGGACCTGCTGGTCTATGAGCGCGACCGCGATCATGCCCTGGTGCTGGCGGCCGGGGTGCCGAGCCGCTGGCTGGAGGCGGAGACGGGGGTCGGGGTTCGCGGCGTGCGCACCGCCTGGGGGCCGGTCGGCTATCGCTTCCGGCGTGAGGGCGGAACCTATGTGCTGACGATCGAACCGGGCGCGACTCCGCCGGGCGGCTATGTCGTGCTGTGGCCGTCGGGTGAGACGCCCCCGGCAAGGGTGACGATCGACGGTCGGTCGGCGACCTGGTCAGGATCCGTGCTGTCCATTCCGGCCGGGGCCCGTCGCATCGAGATGCGCTGAGACGTCAGAGGCGTCGGAAGGCGTTGCCGTCGGGGTCGAACAGATGCGCCTGGTCGGGCGCGATATGCAGGGTCAGTGTATCCCCGGTGCCCGGCCGAACGTCCCCGGGCAGCTGGACCGTCAGCGTGTCCGGCTGACCCGGACAGTCGAGATAGGCGAAGGTCGCATTGCCGAGGGTCTCGACGAAGGTGGCGACGGCGGTGATCGTCGCGCCGCTGCCGGCCAGGGTCAGTTGTTCGGGGCGAATCCCCACGGTGACCTTGTCGCCGGCCCGAGCTCCTGAGGCGTCAACCGCGACCCGGATGGTGCTGCCGGCGGCGGTGCGGACCGTGGCCGATGTGGCCGATCCTTCCACCAGTTCGGCGGCGATCAGGTTCATCTTCGGACTGCCGATGAACTGGGCGACGAACAGGTTCCGCGGGTGTTCGTACAGGGCCATGGGCGCGCCGACCTGTTCGATGTGACCGGCGTTCAGCACGACGATGCGGTCGGCCAGGGTCATGGCCTCGATCTGGTCGTGGGTGACATAGACCATGGTCGTGTTCAGCTCCTCATGGAGCCGGGCGAACTCGTAACGCATCTTCACGCGCAGGGCGGCGTCGAGGTTCGACAGGGGCTCGTCGAACAGGAAGACCTGCGGTTCGCGCACGATGGCCCGGCCGATGGCGACCCGCTGGCGCTGGCCGCCGGACAGGGCCTTGGGCTTGCGGTCGAGATAGTCGGTGATGTTGAGCACGGTCGCGGCGGCGCGCACCCGGCGGTCGATCTCGGCCTTGTCGGCCCTGGCCACCGTCAGGCCGAAGGCCATGTTCTGGTAGACGCTCATATGCGGATAGAGGGCGTAGGACTGGAACACCATGGCGATGCCCCGATCGGACGGGGACAGGTCATTGACCACCCGGTCGCCGATGCTGATCGTGCCGGCGCTGACCTCTTCCAGGCCGGCGATGGCGCGCAGCAGGGTCGACTTGCCGCAACCGGAGGGGCCGACGAAGACGACGAACTCACCGTCGGCGATGTCGAGGTCGATGCCGTGCAGCACCTCGGTCTTGCCGAAGCTCTTCTTCACCCCGGTCAGCCGGACGTCCGCCATGCTTGAAGTCCTGATCAATTCCCGGGAGCCACCGTAACCGGTTACAGGGGCAGATCAATGGGCGGGACCCCGACCGGGTCAGCGCGCCGTATAGCCGCCGTCGATGACCAGTTCCGATCCGGTGACGAATTTGGCCTCGTCCGACGCCAGGTAGACGGCCCCCCAGGCGATGTCGTCAGGCTCGCCCATATGACCGAGGGGATGCAGGGCGGCGGTGGCGGCGCGCGCGGCCTCGGGATCGCCCGTGGTCTGCAGATGATGCTCGACCATCGGCGTCCAGATGAAGCCGGGATGGATCGAGTTCACGCGGATCCTGTCGGGCGCGTAGATCAGGGCGTCGGTCTTGCTCATCAGCCGCACCGCCCCCTTGGAGGCATGGTAGGGCGGGACGTCGGGGCCGCCGACCAGGCCATAGATCGAGGACAGGTTGATGATGCTGCCGCCGCCGGCCCGGCGCAGCAGGGGGATGGCGTGTTTGGTGCAGAAGAAGACGCCCTTGACGTTGATCGCCTGGACCCAGTCCCACTCCGCCTCGGTGATCTCGTGGGTCGGCTTGTTGACCCCCGCCACGCCGGCATTGTTGACGACGATGTCCAGCCGCCCGAAATGGTCGGCGACCTCGGCGAAGACCCGGGTGACGGTCTTTTCGTCGGAGACATCACAGGTCCAGCCCCGGGCCCGGTGACCGGCGGCGGTCAGGTCGGCGACCAGGGCGTCGGTGTCAGACTCCAGCAGATCCAGCACAGCGACGGCGGCCCCTTGCTCGGCCATGCGGGTGGCGATGGCGCGGCCCAGCCCCAGGGCGCCCCCGGTCACGACGGCGACCTTGTCTTTCAGGCGGTTCATCACGGCCTCCTCTCGTTTGTACGGTAAGCGTCGAAGGTGGGCGTCGATGGCCGGGTCCGCATTGACCCGTGTCAATCGTCGTGCGCGAACCGGAATTGACGCCACGGGTCCGAGCGGGAAGGGTGCCAGAGCAACGGCGACGCTTTATGGCCTTTCGGCAGACCCAAGTGATGATCGAAGACACGGACGACGACAGGGCTTCGGGGCGGGACCAGAGACAGTGGCTGCGATGGGCCGGTCCGGTTGTCGGCACCGTTGTCTTCCTGGTGGCGGCCGTCGTCATCAGCGGCGAACTGCGGCAGGTCAGCTGGCGCGAGGTCGAGGCGGCCGCGACCGCCACGCCCCTGACGTCCATGGTTCTGGCCCTGACCGCCCTGGTCGTCAGTCTCGGCGCGGCCTCGAGTTTCGACAGGCTGGCCCTGGCCTCGCTGGGACGGTCGGCAAGCTGGCGCAAAACCTGGCAGCCGTCGATGCTGGCCTTCGCCCTGGCCAATGCCGGAGCCCCGGGCCTGGCCCTGGCGGGCGGGATCCGCTTTCGCGCCTATCAGGCGGACAGATTATCGGGGGCTGACGTCGCCCTGGTCAGCGCGCTGTCAGCCATTGTCGGGTTGATCGGCGGGCTGGTGCTGGTCAGTCTGGCCGCCGCCGGGGCGCTGAGCGATATCGCCGCTCAGGCCCATCTGCCGCACTGGGTCGGGCTGTTGATGGCCATCTTCGGTCTCAAGATTCTGGCGGCCTATCTGCTGGCCCCGCGTGCGGGCTGGCTGCGGCGCTTCCTGCCCGACCGCAGGACGCGCAGCGTGATCGTCCTGGCCAGTGCCGCGGAATGGATGGCGGCGGCGACGATCCTGTATGTCCTCCTGCCTGCGGCCAGCCGGGGCGACCTGCTCCACTATCTGCCGGTATTCGGCATGGCTGGTCTGCTCGGGGCCCTGAGCGGTCTTCCCGGCGGGCTGGGTGCGTTTGACGCCATCATGATCGCAGCTCTGGGGCCGCGTGTCGGGACCGCAGACGTGGTCGGGGCCCTGTTGCTGTATCGGCTGGTCTATGTGGTCGGACCGTTGCTGCTGGCCGGTGTCCTGACCGTGGCTATCGGCCTGCGGGCACACGGACGTTCGCCGGCCGGCGGGCGCGCCATGGAGGCCGGTGAAGCTGTGTGGCGCGAGGTCGCGCCGTCACTGTTTGCCATGCTGACCTTTGCCGCAGGGATCGTGACCCTGTTGTCGGTGGTGACGCCGGACGGGGCCGGGCGACTGAAGATGCTGGCCCGGCTGGCCCCGGAGGGGTTGATCAATCTGTCCCATTTCGCCGCCAGTCTGGCCGGGGTGTTCCTGCTGTTTCTGGCCTTCGGCCTGCTGGGGCGGCTGCGCCGGGCCTGGTGGGCCACGGTGATCACCCTCGTCACCGCAGCCCTGGCCTGTCTGCTCAAGGGGCTGGGGTTCCAGGAGTTTCTGTTCCTCGGGGCCGTCGCCGGCCTGCTGACCTTCAGCCGCGGAGCCTTCCATCGCGATGCCGGACTGCGCTCGGCTCCGATGAGTCCGGGATCGGTGGTGGCCATTGTGGTCGTTCTGGCCGCGGCGGGCTGGCTGGGCCTGTTCGCCTATCAGAACGTCGCCTATCGCGATGACCTCTGGTGGACCTTCCTGACGGAACAGAATGCCCCCCGTTTCCTGCGGGCCGCCGTGGGGGCAGCGACCCTGGCCGTGCTGATCTTCGCCTGGCGGCTGACGCGACCGGCCGCGGCGGAAACCCTGCGTCCGACGGTCGCTGACCTGGAGCGGGTCACCGCCATTCTGGCCACTTCAGACCAGGCCTCGCCCGAGGCCAATCTGGCGTTTCTGGGCGACAAGTCCCTGATGTTCAGCGAGAGCGGCCACAGCTTCGTGCAGTATGGAGTCCGGGGGCGTGCCTTCGTCGCCATGGGTGAGCCGGTCGGGCCGCGCGACGACCGCAAGGCGGCGATCTGGGCTTTCCGGGAACTGTGCGACCGGCACGGCGCGCGGACGGTCTTCTATTCGGTCAGTCGCGACAGCCTGCCCGATTTTATCGACTGCGGCCTGGTCGCTTCAAAGATCGGCGAGACGGCGATCGTCGAGCTGGAGAATTTCACCCTGGAAGGGCCTGTACGGGCCCCGCTGCGTCATGCGGTCAATCGCGGCCAGCGCGACGGGGCCGAATTCGCCATCGTGCCGCCGGAAGGTTTTGACGCCATCGCCGATGCATTGCAGCAGGTTTCCGACGCCTGGCTGGCCATGCATCAGGGCGTCGAGAAGGGCTTCAGTCTCGGTCGGTTCGACCGCGACTATCTGCGGCGCTTCCCGACCGCGGTGCTGCGCAAGGACGGGGCGATCGTCGCCTTCGCCAACCTGTGGTGCACGCCGGACGGCCATACGGTCTCGATCGACCTGATGCGATATGGAACCGGCGCGCCGAAGAACAGTATGGAACTGCTGTTCATCCATCTGATGCGGTGGGGCAAGGCGCAGGGGTTCAAGGCGTTCGACATGGGCATGGCCCCGCTGTCCGGGCTCGATTCCCATCGGCTGGCCCCGTCGGTCGCCCGTCTGGGCAGTTTCGTCTATGCCGAGGGCGGCAGCCTGTACGGGTTCGAGGGGCTGCGGGCCTTCAAGCAGAAATTCAATCCGCGCTGGGACCCGGTCTATATCGCCGCCCCCACCAGCTGGATGCTGGGCCCGGCCCTGGCCGACGCCGCCCTGCTGTCCAGTGGGGGGCTGATGGGGGCGCTTCGCTAGCCGGCGTCGGCCGGGGGCGGCATCTGTTGCACCAGTCGGGTGAGCAGGGCGATCTGCTCCTCCTGTTTGCGCAGCATGGTCTCGATGTCCTGGGTGCGCAGTTGATCCAGCTTGTCGTGCAGGGCCATGATCTCGATCTCGGCCTTGAGGTTGACCTCATAGTCGTGGGCGGCGTCGTAGCGGTCTTTCACTCCCTGTCGGTTCTGGCTCATCATGATCACCGGGGCCTGGATCGCCGCGAGCATCGACAGGATCAGGTTGAGGAAGATGAAGGGGTAGGGATCGAAGGCGCTGCGCAGCAGCAGCAGGTTCAGTCCCACCCACAGCGCCAGGAAGGTGCCGAACCCCATGATGAAGGTCCAGGACCCGCCGAACGAGGCGACCTGGTCGGCCAGTCTCTGACCGAAGGTGAGCTTGTCGTCGAAACTGAGATTGGTGTTGCTGGACACGGTGTCGCGCGTGGCCGCGCGGCGCAGGACCCGGCGCTCGCGTTCGCTGAGCGCTTCCGGGGCCTTGGCGAACCAGCGGTGTGCGGCCTGGGTGAGGTCAACGGGGGTCGGGTCAGACATGTGGGGCTCCATCACGCCGCAGGCGTTGGTCGAGACACGAGACTAGCGAGCGGAAACCGGAGAATGCAGCGTTTTTTGTGCAGGCGCGACGGGAGGGCGGCCACCGGCCCGGGACCGGCAATCGCCGCGTCATCCGGTTGATTGCGCCGCGGGCAGAGCGCAATCTGCGGTGGTCAAATTTCCGGTGTTGGTGTCGGTGCTAAGAATAAATAGCCAGAAAATCTAGGAAAATTGATCCGTTTCAGTTCACCTGAGGCGGGAACGACCTTGGCCTTACCGGCGAACCCGCCCATGGATAGCCTTGGTATTTGAAGGGGGCGTTATGGCCAATCTGTCGATCAAGGCTTCAAGACTGAGCCGTGTTGCCGCCCTGATCGATCGTTTCGCCCTCAATCTGCAGCCCGACCGCCTGTCACGGGCCGAGTCGCAGTCCGCCCGGGAACAGATCCTGGAATTGGTCGAAATCCTGGCGTGCCGGCAGGATGCCGGGGCGACCGAACTCTCGGCAGCCCTGGATCGACTGGCGACCGCCCTGGTGCCGGCGACGGCGCGTCGTCGACCGCGCCGGGTGGATTCCGTGCGTACGCGCCGCTTCTCGCGCACCCTGCGGCGCGTCGCCATGATCCTGACCGCCAGCGCCGCGGTGGCCATGCCCATGGCGGCGGCGGCCCGGGAGCAGGCCCCGACCGGGCTGAGAGCCTCGCTGCTGTCCGGCGTGGCTTTCGCGGCGCTTGCCGCCGATCCGGGCGGGCCGCTGGCGGTCACGCCGGTGGTCGCGGTCGGGGACACGGTGCTGAATCCGCTCAGTGGCCTGAACGAGACAGTGGTCGAGATCATGAGCGCGGGCGTCGTGCGCACCGACGGCGAGAATTTCATCATTCTCGCGGCGGCCGTCGGTGACCGGTTCACCGACAACAACGATCCGGCCGTGCCGGTCGTCTATGAGGTGATCCAGGCCAATCAGAACATAACCTCGGGGCGGATCGTCAACATCTGGGCGCGGAAGGTCCTGCCGAGTGGCCTGCTGGACATGACCGGGTTCGCCAACCTCAACCTGGTCAACTCGGCCAGTGTCGAGATCGGTGGGGTGGCACCCGGGACGATTGGCAGCACCGGGACAGGCTCGACCGGTTTCACCTTCCCCGCCGGTGCCGGAGACGTCGCCAACATCAATGCCGGTGTCCGTGGCAACAACGGCGGTGACGGCAGTGACGGGGGCGGGGTCAGGATCTGCATTCCGGTGATCGGCTGCGCAACGATCGCGGTCTCCCCGACCGCCGGCGGGGCCGGCGCGGCTGGTCCGACCGTCAACCGGACCGTCACCGTTGGTCAGGGCCCGATCCAGACGGTCACGGCCGGCCTGGCCGGTATCATCGCCACCAGCGTCGGCGGCAACGGCGGCCAGGGCGGCGACGCCTATGGCAATATCCCCGGCGCAGCCGGCGGGGCCGCCGGGGCGGGCGGCAGTGTCACCCTGAACAATGCGGCCCTGATCAATACGACCGGGATCGGTTCGCACGGCATCTTTGCCCAGAGCCGCAGCGGTGCGGGCGGGGCCGGCGGCACCGGCTTCATCGCCGGAGCCGGCGGCGGTGGCGGGTCGGCGGGCCAGGGCGGCACCGTCCACGTCATCAACAGCGGCACGATCACCACCCATAATGCCGGGGCCTCGGGCATCATGGCCCAGAGTCTGGGCGGAGCCGCCGGTGGCGGTGGATCCAGCTATGGCATCATCAGTACGGCCGGTGGCGGCAGCGCCGGTGGCAATGGCGGCAGCGTCACCGTTGACCACTATGGCAGCATCACCACCCAGGGGGCCTGGGCCCACGGCGTTGTGGCCCAGTCGGTCGGTGGTTCGGGCGGCAGCGCCGGCACGGCTGTCGGCCTGGTGGCCTTTGGCGACAGTGGCGCGTCCGGTGGCAGTGGCGGGGCAGCGGCGATCTTCGCGCGCAGTGGGTCAATCACGACGACCCACGGGGCCAATTCGCACGGCCTGTTCGCCCAGTCGATCGGCGGCGGCGGCGGCAGTGGCGGCACCAGCGTCGGCCTGGCCACCTTCGGCTCGGGCGGAGCCTCGGGCGGCGGCGGCAGCACCGCCCAGATTACCGTCGAGGGCGGGGCCCGGGTCACGACCACAGGAACGGGCGCACACGCCATCTTCGCCCAGTCGGTCGGTGGCGGCGGCGGCAACGCCGGAACCAGTATCGGCGCAGTCACCCTCGGTGGGTCGGGCCAGTCCGGCGGCGCGGGCGGGAACGTGACGGTGACGTCGGGCGGAATCCTGTCCACCGGTGAAGGCACCAATTCGGCCGGCGCGCGCGGAATCTTTGCCCAGTCGGTCGGCGGCGGCGGCGGCGCGGCCCAGGGCACCGGTGGTCTGCTGGCCCTGGGTGGGTCGGGTGCCGGCGGCGGTATCGGCGGAACGGTCACTGTGACGGCCAGTGCCGGCGGCTCGATCACGACCCGGGGGCGCGGCTCGGACGGCATCTTCGCCCAGTCGATCGGCGGCGGCGGCGGCTCGGGCTCCGGATCGGGCGGCATCGTCGCCCTGGGCGGCACCGGCGGCGGCGGCGGTCGGGGCGGCGTGGTCAGTGTCACCAACAACGGATCGATTGCGACCTCCGGCATCCTGGCGCGGGGCGTCTTTGCCCAGTCGGTCGGCGGCGGCGGCGGCTCGGGCGGGGATTCCGGCGCGGCCTATGCGATCGGCGGCTCGGGCGGCGGATCGAGTATCGGCGGCAATGTGACCGTGGCCAACGGCGGCAGCATCACGACGGCGGGCAATCAGTCCAGCGCCATTCAGGCCCAGTCGGTCGGTGGCGGCGGTGGTGACGGCGGGACGACCGGCGGCGTGATCCTGACCATCGGCGGTTCGGGAACGGCCGGCGGCGCGGGCGGCATCGTGACCGTCAACCACACGGGAACCCTGACGACCGGCGGCGTCGATGCGCATGGCATCTTCGCCCAGTCGGTCGGCGGCGGCGGTGGTAACGGCGGCTCCAGCACCTCGGTCAGCCTGTTTGCGGGTGTGGCGGTCGGCGGTGCCGGCGGCACCGGTGGGCAGGGGGGCGTCGTTGACATCAACCTGGTCCCGTCCGGGGCGGACGTTCCGCTGATCCAGACGGCCAACTATCGCGCGCGCGGCATCTTCGCCCAGAGCGTCGGCGGTGGCGGCGGCAACGGCGGATTCAGCGCCCAGGTCACGGCCGGCTACGGCGTGGCGGCCAGCGCCTCCGTCGGCGGTTCGGCCGGCAGCGGCGGTCTGGGGGGACAGGTCACCCTCGACGGCAACGTCAATATTTTCACGGCCGGCACCTATGCCGAGGGCATTCTGGCCCAGAGCACGGGCGGCGGCGGCGGCACCGGCGGCTTTGCCCTGTCCTTCGCCTTTGCGGCCGGTGAGTCTGCGGCAGCGGCCTTCTCGACCGCCGTCGGCGGCAGTGGCGGCAGTGGCGGCGCGGGCGGTCTGGTCTCGATCCATTCCGGTGGCTCCATCCAGACCAATGGCCTGTTCTCGACCGGACTGCTGGCCCAGTCGGTCGGCGGCGGTGGTGGCAACGGTGGCTTCTCCATCGCCTTTTCGGGCGCGGCGGCCGGTGTGGCCTCGGCCTCGGCCTCGGTCGGTGTCGGCGGGTCGGGCGGCAGCGGCGGCCTTGGCGGTACGGTTGACGGGATATTCGAAGGCTCGATCACGACCCTGCAGGACGACTCGCGCGGGGCTGTGATCCAGTCCGTCGGCGGCGGCGGCGGCAACGGCGGCTTCAACGTCTCCGGGGCCGTGTCCTTCTCCGGTACGGGCAGCGCCAGCGCGGCCGTCGGGGTCGGTGGCTCAGGCGGCAGCGGTGGCGTCGGCGGCACGGTGACCGGTCGGGTCGGCGGGGCGGTCGAAACCCGCGGTGACCGGTCGACCGGAGTCGTGGTCCAGAGCGTTGGCGGCGGTGGCGGATCGGGCGGATTCAACGTCTCGGGCGGCATCGGCGGTGCCGGTGTGGTCGGCGGTGCCCTGACCATCGGCGTCGGCGGGTCCGGCGGCAACGGTGGAACCGGCGGCACGGCCACGGGTACGTCAGGCGGTACCGTCCTGACCCTTGGCGACCAGTCGGGTGGCCTGCTGGTCCAGAGTGTGGGTGGCGGCGGTGGTGTCGGTAATTTCGACGTGTCCGGTGGAATCGGCGGCGGCGGCACCGTGGGTGGTGCCGTGTCGATCGGCGTCGGCGGGGCCGGGGGCCTCGGCGGGAACGGCGGGACGGTCAACGGCTCGGCTCTGGGCACCGTGGTCACCGAAGGGTTCCAGTCCACCGGTGTGACGGTACAGAGCGTGGGCGGCGGCGGCGGATCCGGAGGCTTCAACATCAGCGGTGCCATCGGTGGCGGCGGCACGGTGGGCGGAGCCCTGTCTATCGGTGTCGGCGGCAGCGGCGGCAGCGGTGGTAATGGTGGCCAGGTTGACGCTTCGGCGGTCGGAATTACGACTTCGGGCAACCAGTCCGGTGGCTTCCTGGCCCAGAGCGTGGGCGGCGGCGGCGGCAACGGGGCCTTCAACGTCAGCGGTGCCATCGGCGGGGCCGGTGTGGTCGGTGCCGGTATCTCGGTGGGCGTCGGCGGTTCGGGCGGCAGCGGTGGCACGGGTGCGCGCGTTGGGGCCACGGTGGTCGGTAATGTCACCACCAGCGGACTCGATTCCGACGGGATCGTGGCCCAGAGTCTGGGCGGCGGCGGCGGCAACGGAGCCTTCAACATCAGTGGCGCGATCTCGGCCGCGGGTACAGCCGCGGGGTCGGTCAGCGTCGGTATCGGCGGATCGGGCGGATCGGGCGGCCGCTCGGGTGACGTCACCCTGGCGGTGACCGGCACCACGGCGACGACCCAGGCCGACAGTGACGGTATCGTCGCCCAGTCGGTCGGCGGCGGCGGCGGCAACGGGGGCTTCTCGGTGGCTGGTGGCATCGGCCTGAGCGGTGTCGGAGCCGGTACGGTCAGTGTCGCGGTCGGCGGTTCCGGCGGCGGCGGCGGCGATGCTGGCGCGGTGACCCTGGCGGTCAACGACGGCGGCTCGGCGACGGCCACGGCGGCCCGGACCGGGGGCATTCGCGGCCGGGCAGTCGTGGCCCAGAGTCTGGGTGGCGGCGGTGGCAATGGGGGTTTCACAATCGCCGGCGGAGTCAGCCTGGCCCTGAACGCGGCTGGAAACATCGGCGTCGGCGTCGGCGGTGGCGGTGGCGATGGTGGTGACGCAGGCGCTGTCACCGGCCGGGTCACCGGCGAGGTTCGTACGGGTACCAATCTGTCCGGGGGATCGACCGCGGCCTCGGACGCCACGGGCGTTCTGGTGCAAAGCGTCGGCGGCGGCGGCGGCAATGGTGGCTTCAACATCACCGGCGGCATTTCGGCCAGCAAGGACGTGGCCGGGAATCTGATGGTCGGCGTCGGCGGCTTCGGCGGGCGGGGTGGCAATGGCGGTGCCGTCAGCGGGGGTGTGAACGGCACCGTCTCGACCACCGGAATCCGCTCGGGCGGCGTGAATTATCAAAGCCTCGGTGGGGGCGGCGGCAACGGGGCCTTCAACATCACCGGCGGCATCAGCCTGGCGGTCTCCACCGGCGGCGGGGCCGGAACCCTGGGCGTCGGCATCGGCGGTTTCGGCGCGGACGGCGGCGATGGCTCGACGGTCAATGCGACCCGAACGGGCAATACCTACACCTCGGGCGATGAGTCGTTCGGCGTCCTGCTGCAGAGCGCGGGCGGCGGCGGCGGGGCCGGGGCCTTCAACATCACCGGTAGTGTCTCGCTGTCCAGCGGCGTCGCCGGGGTGCTCGGCTTCGGTCTCGGCGGTTACGGCGGTGGCGGCGGGCTTGGCGATGCGGTGACCGGCGTGGTGACCGGCAATGTCGCGACCCTGGGGCGCAATTCAGACGGTGTCGTCGCGCAAAGTGTCGGCGGCGGCGGTGGCAATGGAGCCTTCAACATCACCGGTGGCCTGTCGGCGAGCGGCCAGGGTGGGGCTGCGGTCAGTGCCAGCGTTGGCGTCGGCGGTGCCGGGGGCACCGGTGGGCGCTCGGGCGCGGTCAATCTGACCATGACCGGCATGAGCCAGACCCGCGGAATCAGCAGCGACGCCATCCTGGCCCAGTCGGTCGGTGGCGGCGGCGGCAACGGCGCGTTCGACATCTCGGGCGGCATCGGCCTGGCCAGCAGCGGTGGTACGGGCACGCTCAGCGTCGCCGTCGGCGGAGCTGGCGGCGGCGGCGGGGACGCCGGTTCCGTGACCCTGGCGATCAATGATGGCGTGGTGACTTCGTCCCTCATCGCAGCGGACACGAGCGCGGCCGGAAGCCGGGCCATCGTCGCCCAGAGTGTCGGCGGTGGCGGCGGCAATGGCGGCTTCACCGTGGCCGGCGGCATCGCCGTCGCCAAGGAGGGGGCCGGCAACATCGGCATCGGCGTCGGCGGCAGCGGCGGCGACGGCGGCAATGCCGCCGCGGTCATCGCCCGGGTCACCGGCAGCGTCACGACGCTCGGCGCGGACGCGTCCGGAGTCCTGGCCCAGTCGGTCGGCGGTGGCGGCGGCAGCGGCAGCTTCAACATCACCGGCGGCATCGCCGTGACCAGGAATCTGGGCGGTAATGTCGGCGTCGGAGTCGGGGGCTTCGGTGGTCGTGGCGGCAACGCCGGCGCGGTCAGCGGTGGTGTCACGGGCGATGTCGGTACGCTCGGAGACCGGTCGTTCGGCGTCAATTATCAGAGCGTCGGCGGCGGCGGCGGCACGGGTGCGTTCAACATCACCGGTGGCCTGACCCTGACCACGGACAGCGCCGGAATCGCGGCCTCGGGCACGGTGGGAGTCGGTGTTGGTGGCTTCGGCGGTGACGGTGGTGATGCCTCGAGCGTCAACGCCACGATCACCGGTAACGTCCATACGCAAGGCCAGTATGCCTACGGCACCCAGTTGCAGAGCGTCGGCGGTGGTGGCGGCAGCGGGGCCTTCAACATCACCGGCGGGATTTCGGCATCCAGCGGCAACAGCGGTGTCCTGGGCCTGGGTCTCGGTGGCTTCGGCGGCGGTGGCGGCAGCGCCGGTGCAGTGACCGGCGTCCTGACCGGCGACCTGACAACCCTCGGCTCGCATGCCTTTGGCGCAATGTTGCAGAGCCTCGGCGGGGCCGGCGGCAACGGGGCCTTCAACATCACCGGCGCGGTGTCACTGACCAGCAACAATGACGCGGCCATCGCGGCGGCCGTCGGCGTCGGCGGCTTCGGCGGCGGCGGCGGCAATTCCGGCACGGTGATCGGTTCGGTAACGGGCCTCTATGCGACCACAGGCGACTTTTCGACCGGAGTCCTGGCCCAGAGTCTGGCCGGTGGTGGTGGCAATGGTGGCCTGAACATCAGCGGAGCCCTTGCCATCGGTACGGGGACGTCCGGCACGGCGGCGATCGGCATCGGCGGCTTCGGCGGTGGTGGCGGGACCTCGGGCAATGTCACCCTGACCCGGGTCGGCGATACCCTGACGGACGGCATCAATTCCCATGGCATCATGGTCCAGAGCGTCGCCGGCGGCGGCGGCACCGGGGCAATCAATATCTCGGGCGGGATCGCGGCGACCAATTCCGGCAATGCCGGGGCCTTCGGGTTCGGCCTGGGCGGCTTCGGCGGCGGCGGCGGTGATGCAGGCAATATCATCGCCAGCGTCACCGGCAATGTGCGGGCCATCGGCCTGACTTCGGACGTGACCGTGGGCGCGGCCGGAGACGCCTTCCACTACCGCACCCGCGCCGGTGGCTCGAGCGGCATCACTGCCCAGAGCATCGGCGGCGGCGGCGGGGCGGGCGGCATCAATGTCACCGGCCAGATCGCCATTACCGCCCCGGGCACCACCCAGGCCAGTCGCGCCGTGGCCATCGGCATCGGCGGCTTCGGTGGAGCCGGCGGCGATGCCGGCACCGTCAATCTGATGGTCGCGGCCCCCGGCGTTGACCGGGTGCAGGTGGTGTCCGTCGGTGACTATCATTCGGCGATTTCCGCCCAGAGCGTGGGCGGCAGTGGCGGTAATGGCGCGATCAATATTTCCGGCAGCATCGTCATGGACGGCAGCCTGACGCTCGGCGTCGGGGGCTTCGGTGGCGGCGGCGGCCTGGCGCGGGCGGTGACCGCCAACGTCAATGCGGATCTGTTCGCGGCCGGCAATTTCTCGCGCGGTCTGCAGGCCCAGTCGGTCGGCGGGGGTGGCGGCAATGGCGCGATCAACATCTCGGGCGGTATTTCGGCTGACCTCAGCACCAGCGACCCGTCGGTCGTCTTTGGCCTCGGCGGCTTCGGCGGCGCGGGCAATATCAGCGGTGATGTCACCGTCGGCCAGATCGGCCAGATCATGGTCGAGGGGCTGGATGCATTCGGCATCATGGCCCAGAGCGTGGCCGGCGGCGGCGGCACCGGCGGTATCAACATCGCGGCCAACATCAATCCCGGCAGCGGTTATGGCCTGGCGGTCGGAATCGGCGGCACCGGCGGTACCGGGGCGGATGCCGGTGACGTGCGGCTGACCAGTCTCGGCAATGTGCTCGTCAATGCGCAGGCGCACACGGCACCCCAGCCGGGAGACGACCTGTTCGTCGCGACCGCGTTCACCGGTCGTTCCCCCGGAGTCGTGGCCCAGTCGGTCGGCGGCGGCGGCGGCATCGGCGGGATCAATGTCGCGGGTGTCGCGGCCCCGTTCGGCAATCCCTTCTCGGTCGGGGTCGGCGGCTCCGGCGGTTCGGGCGGCAACGGCGGCTCGGTTACGGTCACGCGCGGCTATGACGGCGCGACCGGCACCGGGGCGGCTGTCGGCGGTCTGATCCGCACCTTCGGCGAGGAATCCGGCGGTCTGTTCGCCCAGAGCGTCGGCGGCGGCGGCGGTATGGCGGGGGTGAATGTCGTCCTCGGCCTGACCACCGGGCTCGCGGTCGGCAGTCCGAAGGCGGCACTGATCGCGGTCGGCGGCAGCGGCGGCGGCGGCGGCAACGGGGACGCGGTCACCGTCCGGCATTTCGGCGATATCGCCACCACCGGCAATGCCAGTGACGGCCTGGTCGCCCAGTCGGTCGGCGGCGGCGGCGGCGACGCTAATTTCAACATCGGTGCCGGTGTGCTGATCGGCGCGACCTCGCTCAACCTGGCCATCGGCGGTGACGTCGGCACCGGCGGGTCGGGCGGCGCGGTCTCGGTCGATCATACCGGTACGATCATCACCCATGGTGCCAACTCGGTCGGTATCCGGGCCCAGAGCGTCGGCAAGGGCGGCGGTAGTACGGTGCTGGACATGTCCGTCGGCGGTCTGGCCAGCAACACCGTCGACATCGTCATCGGCAGCGCCGGCGGCAGCGGTGGAACCGGCGGCAATGTCACCGTCAACATGAACGGGGCTATCGACACGACCGGGGCCGGATCCAGTGCCATCGTTGCCCAGAGCGTGGGCGGCGGCGGCGGCATGAGCGCGGCCACCACGGTCGGCGGCTCGGTCACCACCGGGGCCGCAGCCTCGGTCTATACCGGCAACCTCTCGATCGGCCGCGACGGCGGGTCCGGGGCCACCGGCGGCGATATCCTGGTCAATACCGCAGGCACACTGACCACCCGTGGCGACGGCGCGCGCGGCATCTTCGCCCACAGCGTCGGCGGCAGCGGCGGCATCGGCGGGGCGGCGACCAGTATCGTCCTTGCGGCCTCGGGGGCCATGACGGTCGCCGTGGGCGGTGACGGCGGCACCGGTGCCGTCGGTGGCACGGTCACGGTCGGCAATACGGCCGACATCGTGACCACGATGAAGGAGTCGGACGGGATCCTGGCCCAGTCGATCAGCGGCGGCGGCGGCCTCGGCGGGGCCGCGCGCACCATCGCGCTTCAGTACAACTCCCTGCCCACAGGCTCGACCGCCCGCACCACGGCCGTCAATATCGGCGGATCCGGTGGCAGCGGCGCGGCCGGCAATACGGTCTCCGTGACCAACAGCGCCGTTATCGCCACCCAGGGCGAGACGTCCTTCGGCATCCGCGCCCAGAGCATCGGCGGCGGCGGCGGCATCGGCGGGGCAGCGATCAATTTCCGCGTCCAGGGGGCCAGCAGCAACGACTCGATCGATCTCAATGTGGGTGGCTTCGGCGGCGATGGCGGCAGCGGCGGCACGGTGACCGTCCTCAATGAAGGACTGATCTTCACCGCCGGCCGCGGCGCGGCCGCGATCAGCGCCAACAGCATCGGCGGCGGTGGCGGCGACGGCGGCATCGTGCTGGATGTGGTTGCCGGCGCGCCCGGTGCCACGGCGACCAGCCATCGCGCGGTCGTCAACCTCGGCGGGCACGGCGGCGTCGGTGGCACCGGCGGGGCGGTCACGGTGACCAATCGCACCACGGCCGTGGCCCATTCCGGTGAAATCCTGACCCAGGGGGCCGGGGCCTATGGCCTGTTCGCCCAGAGCCTGGGCGGCGGCGGCGGCAACGGCTCGTCGATCATCTCCCTGACGGCGCTGCAGACCGGCAAGGACAGTGTCGTGGCCGGTCTCAACATCGGCGGCAACGGCGGCACCGGTAATGCCGGCGGCACGGTCATTGTCGACAACGGCGGTATCGTCGAGACCACCGGCGCGGGTGCCCACGGCATCCTGGCCCAGTCGATCGGCGGCGGCGGCGGCAATGGCGGCATGGCCATTGCGGCCAATGTCATCATCGGCGCCCCCCTGTCCGCCCCCCTGGTGTCGATCGGCGGCACCGGTGGTGACGGCGGCGACGGCGGGGCCGTGACCGTGAGCAACAGCGGCAACATCCTGACCCACGGGGCCGGCTCCCACGGCATCGTCGCCCAGAGCATCGGCGGCGGCGGCGGCAACGCCAATATGGGCTTCAGCCTGACTTCGGAGCCCGTCAGCTTCGTCCTGTCCAATGCTGTATCGGCCCTGGTCGGGGCCACCGGCGGCGGCACGGGCGGCACCGGTGGGGCGGTCATCGTCAACCATTCCGGCGACATCACCGTGCTGGGCGCGGGCTCACAGGCCATTCTGGCGCAGAGCATCAATGGCGGCGGCGGCTCGCTCAAGCTCGATTTCGACGGCATCATCGGCCTGCCCGGGGTGCTGATCCCCGGCGTCGGGCCCGGCTCCCCGCCGCCGACGCGTGACCCCATGGTCGTAGCCGTGAACGGCGCGGACGGGGCCTCGGGCATGAATGCCGGATCGGTGACGATCAATTCTACCGGTAGCCTCGGCGTCGCCGGCGACAACGGCCTCGGCACCCTGATCCAGTCGGTCGGCGGCGGTGGCGGCGATACCTTCATCAATGCCCGGATTCTCAGCCAGCTGGCTGGCCCTGCACCTGCGCCGTCGGTGGCCCCGCTGCCGGCGTCCAGCGCCATGGCGGCCCCGACTGACCCCGCCGCGACCCCCGTCGATGTGCCGGTGGGCATCGCCTTCAGGGTCGGCCTCGGCGGCAGCAATGGTGTCAACAACAACGGCGGCGCGACGACCAGCAGCCATTCCGGCGACATCCTCACCACGGGCCAGAACACGCCGGGGGCCCTGATCCAGACCATCGGTGGCGGCGGTGGCCGTGCCGTGGTCGACATTACGGCTCCGGCCGGGGCCTTGCTGGGACCGATCGACGTGACCCTGGGCGGGACCAACGGCACCAATGAGCGCGGTGGCACCATCGTTCGCGACCATGCGGGCGTGCTCCAGACCACCGGCAACCTGTCGACCGGGGCCATCCTGCAATCGGTGGGCGGCGGTGGCGGTTCGGCCAGTGTGACCCTGCAGGGCGACGGCACGGCAGGTGCGATTGTGACCTCCAGCCTGGGCGCGAGCGGCGGCACGGGTCTGGACGGGGGCGCGATTTCGGCGACCTTCGCCGGGGGGATCACCACGACCGGTGATCATGCCATCGGCCTGCTGGCCCAGTCGGTCGGGGCCGGCGGCGGCGAGGTGCGCATGTCGGGTGTCGGTGTGGCGGCGGTCGGCCTCGGCGGGACGGGGGCGGCGTCGGGCAACGGCGGGGCAGTCTCCCTGACCAATACCGGCAATATCGTCACCTCGGGTCTGCGGGCCTATGGGGTTGTCCTGCAGTCGATCGGCGGCGGCGGCGGCGCGGTGTTCGGTGCGCCGGCAAACGCGACCCTGACCCTGAACACCGGCAACGCCGGCGACGGCGGGGCCATTTCGTTCCAGCAGTCCGGATCCATCGTCACGCGAAGCACCGACAGCGTCGGCCTTATCGCCCAGAGTCTGGGCGGCGGCGGCGGCTGGGTCGACGGGATCTTTGCCGGCACGGCCGGCGGGGCCGGTCGCGGCGGGGCGATCAACCTCAGCATCAGCGGTGACATCTTCGCCGCCGAATCCGGCTCGACCGCGCTCCTGGCCCAGAGTCTGGGCCGCGACGGTGCGGGCAATATCACCACCTTCGTCACCGGTGGCGTGCGCGGCGGCAGTGATACGGGCATGGGGGTGATGTTCGACGGCGGGCTGAACAACCGGCTGGTGACCTCGGGCTCGGTCTCGGCGGTGTCGGGCCTGGCGATCAATGCCACGGGCGGCAATGACACGGTCAGCAACACCGGCCTCGTGGTCGGCAATATCGACCTCGGCTCGGGCGGCAATGCCTTCAACAACGAGACCGGCTCGACCTTCGTCGCCTTCAACACCATCGACCTGCGCGATGCGGGGACCCCGCCGGCACCGCTGGAGCCGGTGACCAAGGGGGGCGGGGCCCAGGTGGTTCCGGCCATGGCCGTCAGCGTCAACGGGCCCGAGGTCATTCCGGCTTCGACCGGGTCGGCCAAGGGCAGTGATCAGCCCCAGGTGATTCCGGGGGCGGATGCGGATGCCAAGGGGATCGATCAGCCCCAGATTCTGCCGTCCGATCCCGGCGTAACCAAAGGTCTTGACCAGGCCCAGGTGATCCCGGTCGAGGCCGGTAACGCCAAGGCTGGCGACCAGCCGCAGGTCCTGCCGGCCCTCGCGGCCGGTCCGGGTCCGCTGGCGGCCCCGCTGCCGGTGACGGCGGCGACCTTCGCCAATGCCGGGAATTTCGTGATGGGCCTGTCGGCCCCGCGCTATCCGCTGGACCTGGCCAATGGCGATGGGTTCGGCAATCTCGATGACGACGGCACGCCGCAGACCAACCTGCTGTACGGGGCCCGGGTCATCAATACCGTGGATCTGGACGGCCATTTCCTGCAGACGGCCGGCGGCAATCTGGTGTTCGATGTGGCCTTTGGTCCCTATGCCTCGGACGTGGTCAATGTCAGCGGCGACACCACCGTCGACGGCACGGGCCAGGTGATCCTGACCTGGCTGGAGAACAGCAACCCCTACACCCTGTTCGCCACGGCGGGCACGGCGGTCGACCACGGTCTGGAGATTGACGACACCCTGGCCATCGACTTCGGCATCATCGCCAATGACATCGGCATCCAGCTGACCGTTGCCACCAATTTCGGACAGCCCTATCTCATCGCCAACGGGCGGGCCCTCGGCAAGCATATGGACTCGGCCATCGCGGTCGGCGGTTCGGGCGGCATCGGTCGGCTGATGACGCTGATCGGCAATCTGCGGGTGGGCGAGGAAGCCACCTATGCCGGCATCTTCGACCAGCTGAACCCGGAGCCGCACATGGCCCCGACCTATCGCCAGCTGGTCGCGGCCGAGGACTTCTCGCAGCAGCTGTTCAGCTGCCCGGGCCGGGTCTCGCGTCTTGAGGACCAGTGTGTCTGGGCCCGGGTCGAGACGGCCTCGACCGACCGGACCGGCAATGTCGAAAACTACGGCGTCGAAGGCCAGACCATGCAGTTCCGGGGCGGGTTCGAACACCGTCTGGACGCGCGCTGGTCCCTGGCCGGGGCGGTCGGCTACGACCGTCTGGACCGGATGCATGTCGACGCGGCCCGCGCCCATACCGAGGGAGACGGCGTCCACGGCGGCCTGGGTGTGCGCCATGCCGGTCCCGGCGGCGATGAGGTCGGGGTGTCGCTGAGCGGCGGCTGGCAGTGGCTGGAGACCGAGCGTCGGGTGGATGTGTTCCAGCCCGGGGTCGGCACCTCCAGCCCCGAGACCGGCTATGCCCAGCTGGAGGTCCATGCGGCCCAGGTCTTCACCCGTGACGCCCTGTTCCTGCGTCCGGCCCTGACCGCCACCTATACGGCCCTGCACCATGCCGGCCTGACCGAGACCGGTCTGGACGGGCTGGGTGTCGAGGTCCTGAAGGAGACCCGGTATATCGGCTCGATCACGCCGGAACTGGGTGTGGGGGTGACGATGCAGGACGATGCGCGCGGCTATGCGGCGGCGACCTTCACCGTCGGCCAGGTGTTCCGCTCCGACGACCAGCTGGTGCTGCCGATGCGTCTGATCGGCGCCAATCCGGCGGCGGATCCGGCCCTGATCGCCACGGCCCTCGACCGCCAGGCCCTGCGCCTGGAGGCCGAGCTGCGCGTCGCCCGGGCCAACGGCCTGGAAGTGCGCGTCGGCTACACCGCCGAGCTCAGCGACGACGTCCATAACCACACCGCCGGCGTCAGCCTGAAGATGCCGTTCTAGAAAGCGGCCCGGCTACGGCCTGTTCCGGAGTGGGCTCCGTTAGCACTCTGACCAGTCTTTGAGCTTAAGTCTGCGGTTCAGAGAGATCGGAGCGACTGGCCGATGTGGGCAAACGCGCGGCTGAGGCAGGCAGGGACGGCGATCGCGCTGGCGGTCGTCGTGTTCATTCTTGTTGTCGCGATCACCGTCGTCACCCGGAAGGCCGGCAGCTATGTCGTTGTCTGGCCGGTCAATGCCCTGGTGCTCGCGGTCGTCCTCAGTTGCACACGGGTCGAACGACCACTGCTGTTGGGCAGTGCCTTTATCGGCAATGCCCTGGCCGTAGTGATCGTGGGCAATTCGCCGCCGATGGCGCTGCTGATGGCCTTCACCAATCTGGTGGAGGTGGGGGTTATGCTGGCGATCCTCGGGCGTCGCGGTTCCCTTCGTCTGATGCGACGCGCCGGAATGCCGCGCTTCGGCCTTGCGGCGACGATCGCCTGCCTTGTGTCTGTCGCGACAGCCGAGGCCGGGCTTATGGTCGCCGGATATCGCCCAACCGTTGCCGGGTTCAGCCTTTGGTTCGCGGCGAACCTGCTGGGGCTGCTCGTCTTCACCCCCCTCCTGCTGTCAGGGTTCAATCGCCGCTTTTCAGAGCTGTTCACTGCTGACCGGCTGCGGACCGTGCTGGGGCTCGGCCTGCTGGTTATCGTGTCCACGGCGGTCTTTCTGCAGTCATCGTTGCCCCTGTTGTTCATCCCCCCGGCAGCTTTGACCCTGGTTGCCATCCGGTCCGGGGTTGCCGGCGCGGCCCTCGGGGCACTGCTGGTCAGCATCATCGCCGTCATGGCAACCATCCATGAACTCGGTCCGCTCGTTCTGATCGCGGGGGATATCGCCCGGCGTTTCATCGTCCTGCAGCTGTTCCTGGCCACGCTGACGGTGATTGCCCTGACCGTCGGGATGACCTTCGCCGAGCGCCGCAAACTGATCGAACGCCTGACGCGGGCACGGGCCGTGCGCCGGGCAAAGGGTGCCCGGGAGCGCCAGATGATCGCCCATGCGCGGCTGGCGGAACGGATGTCGCAGGTCGGCTACTGGACGCTCAATATCGAAACGGGCGCGATCTTCTGGTCGCCGGAGGTTTACCGAATTCACGGAGTCGATTCCGCGTCGTTCAGTCCGGCGCTCGACAACGCTCTGGCCTTCTATGCCGACGGGGACCGGCAACGGGTGGAGGCGATGATCAAGAGCGGCGTGGACCGGGATGAGGGCTGGGAATTTGACGCCGTCCTGATCCGGCGGTCCGATGGCACCCGCCGCGATGTGCGCTCGATGGCGGCCAGCGAGACGGACTCTGACGGCCAGGTTATCGGCTATTTTGGCGTGTTCAAGGACCTGACGGAAGAGCGTCGGGTCGTGGCGAAAGCCATCGAGCAGGAACAACGTTTCCGTCTGCTGGCGGACAACGCCAGCGACGTGATCGCCGTTTATGATGCCAGGGGGGTGTTCAGCTATGTGTCCCCGTCAATCACCGAGATACTGGGGTATGCGCCGGAAGAGCTGATTGGAAAGACGCCCTTTTTCATCGTCCCCGAGGACCGGGAAAGTGTGGCTGCCCAGTTCAATGCGGCCCTGGATTCGGATGTGCCGACCACCATCGAATACTGTGCTTTCGCCAAGGATGGTTCGCGTCACTGGATGGAGGCCCGGCCGAGATTCCAGCGTGATGACAACGGCCGGATCATTCAGATCACCGACTCCGTGCGTGACGTAACAGACCGTCGTGAGCGGGAGGCGGCCCTGGCCGAAGCCCGAACCGAGGCGGAGGCGGCGACCCGGGCCAAGACGGAATTCCTTGCCAATATGAGCCACGAAATCCGGACGCCCCTGAATGGCGTTCTGGGCTTTGCCGATGTCCTGGCCGATACGCCGTTGTCGAAAGACCAGACGCGCTATGTCGACCGGATTCGCACGGCGGGACGGGGACTGAGTGTCCTGATCGACGATATTCTTGATTTCTCGAAGATCGAGGCGGGCAAGATGACCGTCGATCGGCGACCGTTTGATCTGCAGGCTCTGGCGCTGGATGTTGTTGACCTGACGCGAAGCGGAGTCGGTGACCGGTTGACCTTTGAGGTCGATTTCGAAGACGGCCTCGCCCCGTGGATAGCGGGCGACGAGCAGCGAACCCGTCAGGTCCTGCTGAACCTGTTGGGCAATGCGGCCAAATTCACCGAGACGGGTTCGGTCCGACTGGAGGTCGCCCTGACCGGGTCCATGGTCGAGTTGCGCGTCATCGATACCGGAATCGGGATCGCGCCCGAGGCGCTGACGCAGCTGTTCCAGGCCTTCACCCAGGCCGACGCCTCGGTCGGCCGGCGCTTCGGAGGCACGGGCCTGGGGCTATCGATCAGCCATTCCCTGGCCCGGTTGATGGGCGGAGCGGTGAGACTGGACAGTACCCTCGGGACCGGAACCACGGCGGTGCTCAGCCTGCCCCATGCCGGGGCCGAGCGACCCGCGCCGGTTCCGGCGACCGGCGCGAAGGGGGCGGCCGAAGGCGGTCGGAGCCTGAAAATCCTGACCGTTGACGACGTTGAGGCCAATCTGGAACTGATCGACATCCTGATGACGCGGGCCGGACACACCATCAAGGGCGTGACCTCCGGCGAGGCCGCCCTGACCCTGCTCAGGACTGACCCGACCTATGATGTGGTCCTGATGGACGTCCAGATGCCGGGCATGGACGGTCTGGAAGCGACGCGGTTGATCCGGCGGCTGAGCAATGGGGCCGAGACCATCCCGGTTGTGGCCCTGACGGCCAATGTCATGGCCGAACAGGTCGCTGAATGCCGGGCTGCCGGCATGGACGAGCATCTGACCAAGCCGATCCGGACGGAGGCCTTGTATGAGGTTATCGCGCGGGTTGGAGCCTTGTCCGAAACGCCGGTTCCGCCCGACCCGGGTGCCGGTATCCCTGACCCGCTGGCCGCGCTGAAGGGGCGTTATCGGTTCCGGCTTTCAACCCTTGCGGCCGAGTTCGAACAGATGGTGCTTCTGGGCGAGCCCGAACGGACGGAATCGATCGCCGCCCTGGCCCATTCCATTGCCGGCACCTCGGGCAGTCTCGGGTTTGCGGCTGTGTCGGATGCGGCCTTCGCCCTTGAGGCCGCGGCCAGTGCCGCCCTGGCGGACGAGGCCGCAAACAGGGACTTCAGTCTGCTTGTCGAAACCCTGGTCAGCGCCGTAGCGTCCAGCTGAGGCCCGGGGTAAGGGGGCGTCCATGTTGACTGAGCTCGATCGACCCGGCCCCGACCGGGCAGGCCGTCCCCCCCTGGTCCTGGTCGTCGACGATGATCCGATCATGCGGGAGGTGACGCGAATTCATCTCGAAGGTGCCGGATATACCGTCGAACTGGCGACGGGCGGCGTGGAGGGAGTCGACAAGGTCGAGGCCTTGCGGCCGGATCTCGTTATTCTGGACTTCGCCATGCCCGGAGTCTCGGGGTGTGATGCGTTGCGGCAGATCCGGGCACAGCCGGGGAGCGTCGCCATTCCGGTCATCATGCTGACCGCCTGGTCGTCCGTCGATGATCGCAAGGTGGTTGAGGCGCTGGGGGGGAGCTGGCTTGAGAAGCCGGTCTCGGTGGAGGCGTTGCTCGAGGCCGTGCGGGGAATGATCGCGGCCTGACCGCCGGACCCTCGCCGCGGCGAGGCGGGCCGACGGGCTCCGACCCGGCGGCAAGGTACTGTTTATGGTTGATGGTTAAAATCGACATGGATCGGCAGTCCCTGGCTGTTGTGTTCGAGTCCGGAGTACCGTCGTTGCCGACCCCCAAGGTTCTTGTCGCTGACGACGATCGGTATCTGGCGGCCATGGCCCGCCAGACCCTCGAGTCGAGCGGGATTGCCGTTGAAGTCGCCTCGAACGGCGATGAGGCCCTGAAGATCGCCGACTGGTTTCGGCCGGATGTGATCGTTCTGGATACGATGATGCCGGTCGTCGACGGGATCGAGGCGCTGGAGCGGCTGAAACGAAACACCCAGCACCAGAACACGCCCGTCCTGATGCTGACGGCGCTTCGAACCGTGGGCGACATCGAGCGCGCCATGGCGTCGGGGGCTTCCGGCTATCTGACCAAGCCGTTCCGGCCTGACGCCTTCCTGAAGCGGGTGAAATGGTTGCTGGCCCCGCCACCGGCGACCGACCCGGAGACGCCCGGAGACGATCTGATCCTCGATGCCTGATTTCGCGGCTTCCGGTTAGCCCGTCGGGGCCTCGGCGCGCGCTGCCGGCCATTGCTGGGCGGGGGCGGCGAGCAGGCGGGCGACGGTCCGGGCGAGGGTGTCGGCATGCAGGGGTTTGGGCAGGGCATCGTCAGCCCCGAACGCCAGTGCCGTACGCAGCAGCATGCCGCTGTCCATCCGCCCGCCTGACGATATGGCCAGAATGCGCACCTCGGGATGGGAGGCCTTCAGTTCGCTGATGGTTTCCAGCCCGTCCTTGTTGGGCATGAGCATGTCCAGGACGACGAGGTCGACCGGCAGGATGGCCACGACGCCGAGGGCTTCATCGCCATCCGAGGCTTCGACAACCGCATAGTCTTCATGCCGAAGCATTTCACCGGCGATTAGTCTTATGGTCGGGTCGTCGTCGACGATTACGATGATGGCCATGGTTGTCTCCCACTTTATCATGCCCGCGGAATTCACACCGTTCCGTCAAGACAGATGCTTAATCCCTATGCGGCCCTTGCCTTGGCTTCGGGAAGGTCGGTGACGGGGCAGGGGCGGTGATAGAAATATCCCTGCAGATAATGGACGCCCGCGGTTTTGAGGAAGGCCGCCTGGTCCTCGGTCTCAACCCCCTCGCAGACCACCTTCATGCCCAGGGCCCGACCGACGCCTATCACCGCATGGATGATGGCCGCGGATGCAGTGTCCTCGCAGCAACGCTCCACGAAACTGCTGTCGATCTTGAGTGTGCTGAAGCGGAGTTCGCGCAACGCATGCAGGCTGGTGTAGCCGGAGCCGAAGTCGTCGAGGGCAATACCGACGCCGATGGCGGTCAGAAGCCGGATGGTCTGTCGGGCCGGTTCGATGTCGAGGATCGCCGTTTCGGTGACCTCGATCTCGAGCCGCTCCAGCGGAAAGCCTTCCCGTTTGGCGATCGCGGCGACACGGACGGCAAAGCCAGGGTCCTGGAAGTCCCGGGCGCAGGCGTTCACCGAGACCCGCAGGTCCGGCCGTGCCGCCAGTTCACGCATGGCGGTGGTCAGGACGAAATCGGTCAGGTCGATGATGGCGTCGCTCTTCTCCAGCTCGGGAATGAACTCGCCAGGGCCGATGGGGCCGAGATCAGGATCGGTCCAGCGCACCAGGGCTTCGACCTTGTCCGAGAATTGAACCGACCGGTCGACCATGGACTGGTATTCAAGGCGCATATGACCGGCCGCGATGGCCCTCCGTGCCCGGGTGCCCCAGTCGGGATCCGGTGTTACCGCTGCCCCGTTCATGGGGGTGACGACAGGCGGGCGACCCATGGCCGACAGCGTCTGACCGATCAGGGCGTCGAGGGCATCGGCGTCGAGGGCTGAGGAGTCGCCGTTGCGTGCGTCCTGCTCGATCCGTGAGGCGGCGGCGCTGACCATCGAGGCCCCGAGGCTGAGGCTCATGGACTTCAGGGCATGGGCTGCCCGGGCCAGGGCGTCCAGATCGCCGGCCTCCAGGGCCGCGCGAATGTCGGCGACCCTGAGCGGGGCGTTGACGGCATAGAGGCCCTCGACCTTTTCGACAAAATCGGGTCGTCCGTTTGCGGCCATCGTCGCCAGTTCCCGACGAATGGCGGGATCCAGCAGTCCGGCTGTGTCGCTGATGGCGGACTCCGGGGGCGGGGTGCCGGTCCCGGTCGGAGCCGACCCCGCGGCCACGGCATGGTCGGAACAGAAGCGTCCGAGGATCCGGGTCAGGTCGGCGAGGGTGAAGGGTTTGTGGATCACGTCGTCCATGCCGGACGTGCGCCAGGCCTCGGCTCCCGAGCCGACCACATGGGCGGTCAGGGCGACGATGGGGGTACGAGTGCGGCCGGTTTCGGCCTCTTCGACGCGGATTCGGCGCGCGGCCTCGAAGCCGTCGAGATTGGGCATGGACCCGTCCATCAGGACCAGGTCGAAGGTCGCCACCTGCAGCGCCTCGATCGCCTGCAGCCCATCCTCGGCCAGGGACACGATCACGCCAAGGCGACCGAGGGCTTCGCCGGCGACCTCGCGATTGACCTCGGAGTCGTCGACCACCAGCACCCGGAGTCCGGGGAAGGTCTGATGACTTCCGACCTGCGACGACAGCCGGTCGAGGGACGGGCGCTTGCCGGCCTTCATCTGCTGCAGGACCTGCAGCAGATCGTCCCGGCGCAGGGGTTTGACCATGGCGCAGACGCCACGTTCGGAGAAGGCGGCGGCCTCGTCCTCGGTGGCACAGATCATCAGCGAGAGCCCGCCGGTTCCGGCGTCGGGCTGGGGGTCCAGCTGGATCGAACTCCCGGACGGCACCGGTTTGCGGGTCGCCGTCACCCCCCAGGCCTTCAGGTAGCGGTCCAGGGCCGTGGCGGTCTGGCCGCCGGTCTCGGCGACATGAACACGCCAGGCGTCGAACGCGGGCACTTCGGGCAGCGCGTCCTCGACGGCGACGAGGGGAGCCTGGAAGGCGAAGGTCGAGCCCTGGTCGAGCACGCTCTCGAGCGCCCATTCGCCGCCCATGGCGCGCACGAGACGATCGCAGATGGTCAGGCCCAGCCCGGTGCCGCCGTATTTACGCGTGGTGCTCTGATCGGCCTGGGTGAAGGCTTCGAACAGGTGGGGGAGACGATCGGCCGGGATGCCGGGGCCGGAGTCGACGATAGCGAAACGGATCTGGCCCGGCGCATCGGCGACCGGTTCGATGGTGATCAGGACACCGCCGGTCTCGGTGAATTTGATGGCGTTGTTGGCGAGGTTGCCCAGCACCTGACGAAGGCGAACCGGGTCGCCGCTGACGACCGGTGTGCGCGGATCCACGAACACGGCCAGGTCCAGCCCCTTGCTGACCGCGCGTTCCATGAACAGGCTGGCGACGTCCTCGGCGACCTCGGTCAGATCGACCGGGACGGCCTCCATCTCCAGCTTGCCCGCCTCGACCTTCGAGAAGTCGAGGATGTCGTTGATGATACTGAGCAGGGACTGGCCCGATTTGGCGATGACGTCGGCATAGCGTTTCTGGCGGGCGGGCAGGTCGGACCGCGACAGCATTTCGCTGAGAGCGAGGATGCCGTTCATCGGGGTGCGGATTTCGTGGCTCATCACCGCCAGGAAATCGGACTTGGCGGCGTTCGCGCTTTCGGCGGCCTCCTTGGCGACCGAGAGTTCCGCAGTCCGGGAGGCGACCTGCCCCTCCAGACCGGCGACCTGGGCGGCGATCTTCTCGTCCCGGGCGCGGATACCGTCGAGCATGTCATTGAAGCCGCTGACCAGGTCGCGCAGTTCACCTTCGGCCTCGATGTCGACCGCCCCGGAATAGTCCTGGGACTGGCGGACGTGGTTGGTGAATCGGGCGAGGCGGGTGATCGGCTCGCTGATCCGTCGCGCCATGCGCATGGCGACCAGCAGGCCGGCCAGAAGTGCCACCCCGGCCCCGGCGAGACTGATCAGGACAGCAGAGAGAATTCGCGAACGCAGGCCCGGAACATCGCTGAGCAGAGTGATCTCGCCGACCCGGGTGCCGTCATTGAGGATGGGGGTCTTGATCTGGATGGTGCCGGTCTTCAGCGCGGACCACAGAGACAGGCTGTCGGTCTGCTGAAGGCTGGCGTCGGAGTTGAGGCGAACACCGCCGCCGGTCTCGGCCAGCAGATATCCGTCCGCCGTCTGGATGCGGGCGTAGACGATATCGGGCATCTGGCCGATCGATCGCACAGCCAGGAAGGCACCGGATGCGTCGTTGCCGGCAACCGACGGCGCGGCCATCGAGCCGATCACCTGGGCCGTCTGGGTCAGTCTGGCGGTTTCCAGCGCAGCCTGGCGCCGTGCATCGGTCCAGCCGGACAGCGCGGCCGTCACCAGTCCGGCCGACACCAGGGAGGTCAAGACCAGGGTGATCAGCTTCCGGCGAATGGACCCGGTGTTGTTGAATAGTGACCAATCCAGAGGTCTGGTTCCGTATGAATACCTAATTTAGCAATACCAGACATTAATGACTGCTCCCTTAAGGCAATGAGACGCCGGTTTGTTCACCGGCTCTAATTCAGGGAACCGGGAGGGTTCTGCGATGGCTGGCTTCTTCTATGTTCTCGATACTGACGCGCGAATCCTGTTCGTCGACGACGATCCGATCCTGCGGGAGTTTGCCCAGGTCAATCTGGCCTCCCCCCATGCGGAGGTCGATACGGCCGGCGACGGACTGGAGGCGCTGGAGCGACTGGCGGTGACCCGCTACGACCTTTTGCTGGTCGACCTTGAGATGCCACGTCTCGACGGGTTCGGCCTGCTGGAACGGCTGCGCGCCGATCCGGCGACTGCCCATTTGCCGGTGATCGTGCAGACCGGGCGTGAGGACGTCGAGGCCATCGACAGGGCCTTCCACCTGGGGGCGACCTCGTTCGTGACCAAGCCGCTGAACTGGCGGCTCCTGACCTATCAGATGCGGTTCGTGTTGCGCAGCAACCGGGCCGAGCATCATCTGCGGCAGGCGGCCGGGTCCGAGGCGGCATGATCGGTTTCACCGACCGCCTTCGCCATATCCACCTCGCCCTGGGCGAGCTGAAGCGGGATGTGCGGGGCGTGATCGCGCTCAAATTCGCCCTGGTCGTGCCGGGTCTCGCCCTGCTCGCGGTCGGGGCGATAGACCTGACGGCGGTCAATGCGACCCGGGACCGTCTGCAGGGTCTGGCAGACAGTGCCGCCCTGGCCGGGGCCCCGTCCCTGAGTCTGGCCACAGACGGGGCGGCGGCCCGCGAGCGGGCGTCGGCCTTTTTCCAGGCGCAGATGACCCAGTGGCAGAATCCGCCGGACGTGGACCCGACCTATTCGATCATCGACCAGGGCGGCCAGCGGGCGATCCGGGTCACGGTCAAGGGGCACCGCGCCTCCTTCTTCGGCAGTATGCTTCCGCCGGGCGGCTGGAATTTCACCGCCCAGGCCACGGCGTCGACGGTCGGACTGGTGCCGCTGTGCGTGCTTGTCACCGGCGGGAGCCTGAGCAGGGGGTTGAGCCTGAGACAGTCGCCGCGCATGAGCGCGCCCGGCTGTATGGTTCATTCCAACCAGGACATCGAGGTCGTCGGCGGATCGATTTCCGCCGCCCGGGTTCAGGCCGTGGGCACGGCGACCGGTGTGATCAGTCCGACGCCAGGCACCGGAGCCGCCCGGATTGCCGATCCGTTTGCCGGTATGGTTCTGAACGCCAATCGGCCCTGCGACAGTGTCGTCGTCGGTGGACGCGCCAGCGCCAGGCGGGGGCGTGTAAGCGGTACCGGTATCAGAGTTTCCTCAGGCGTCACCCGCCTGGCCGCGGGCGTGCATTGCGGTGTTATGCTGTTCGACGGGACGTCGGAATTGATCCTTGAGCCCGGGGATCACTGGTTTATCGGCAGCGTTCTGACGATCAGCGGTTCCGCGAAATTGACCGGCCGGGATGTGGTGCTGTTCTTTGACAAGCCGTCACGGTTCGACTTCAGGCAACAGGCCCGGGTCAATCTGTCAGGCCGGGAAACCGGTCCCTTTGCCGGCCTGGTCATGGGCGCGACCCGCGACAATACCCAGGTCTTCAGTGTCACCGCCGACAATGTGGAGGCCCTGCTGGGGGTGATCTACATCCCTGAGGCCTGGCTGGTCATCGACGGCTCGGCGGCCGTGGCCCGCGACAGTGCCTGGACGGTGATCGTCGCCAAATATCTGCAGTTGAAAGGGGCCCCGACCCTTTTCATTAATGCCAACTACAATACGTCCAGTGTTCCGGTTCCCGCCGGCGTTGGGCCCAGTGCCGGCGGCGCGCATCTGGTCGACTGAACTCACGGAAACGATGATGATGGCAAAACAGGTGAAATCCACACCCACGGCAGCCCCCGAAGCCACAATGCCTGACGCGATCGCCCCGGTCGAACGGCGCGGCAAGGAGCGGCGCAAGCCGGGCAACCGCATCAACCGTTTCGCGCCGCGGCGATCGCTGATGAAATTGATCGGGGCCTATGCCCTGGTGGTGTCCGGCGGCATGTTCGCGCTCATCCTCCTGGCGGATCAGATGCTGGGTCTCGGCTCGGTTCTGGTCGGTCTGAGTTTCGTCGGCGGGCTGGTCGGTGTCTCGATCCTGGTTCTGGCGCTGGGAGCCATTGAGGAGCGTCTGATTGAGGTTCGCCTGGAGCTGATGATGCTCAATGGTGGCACGCGTCAGGGCGAGCGTCGCTCGGGCGAGCGCAGCGGTGGTCCTGAGGACCGCCGGAGCTGAACGGCCCGCCGCGACCGGGCGGTCAGTGATCGGGATGTCATGTCGGCCATGACAGGACGGCTGTCGGCGTCCATGCTGCCAGCCAGCCCGCCGTCGTCACGGAATTCGCGCCGCATGCCCTCATTCTATGACCGCCACATCCTGCCGCATGTGATCGGCTGTGCCTGCGGTGCCGGGCCGATCCGGCACCAGCGCGCCAAGGTCGTGCCGCTGGCCCGGGGGCGGGTGCTGGAACTGGGTATCGGCGGGGGGTTGAACCTGGCCTTCTATGACCCGTCGTGCGTCGACAGCGTGACCGGGGTCGATCCATCGGCCGGTCTGCGGCAAAAGGCGCTGGCCGCGCCGCGCGCGCCGGGGCTGACGGTCGAGATTCTCGACGGCGAAGCCGAGGCCCTGCCCTTCGAGGCGGCCGTGTTTGATACGGTGGTCTGCACCTTCACCCTGTGTTCGGTGCATTCGCCGGAAGCGACCCTGGCCGAGGCCCGGCGCGTGCTGCGGCCCGACGGCCGGTTGCTGTACGCCGAGCACGGGCTGTCCCCTGATTCCGATGTGGCGCGATGGCAGAGGCGGATCGAGCCCATGTGGAAGCCGCTGGCGGGGGGCTGTCATCTGACCCGTCCGGTGTCGGCGATGATTGCCGCATCGGGCTTTGAACTCATCGATCCGGCGTGCATGTATCTGCCCAACACGCCCCGGGTCCTGGGGTGGAGCGAATGGGGCGAAGCCCGCCGCGGCTGACGCGGGGGTCGGCCTCAAGATCAAGGAGCAGGCCGTGATCTCACCCCCTGATGCGAGGCCCAATCAGGCCCAGGTCGACTACTGGAACGCGACCGCCGGGGAGACCTGGGCCCGGTTCCAGGATCAGCTGGATCGTCAGATCGCCCCCCTGGGCGCGGCGGCCATTCAGGCGCTTTCGCCAGGAGTCGGTGAACAGTTGATCGACATCGGCTGTGGTTGTGGCCAGACGACCCTGGACCTGGCCGGTCGCGTCGGCCCGCAGGGGCGCGTTGTCGGGGTCGATATCTCGCGGCCGATGCTGGAGGTCGCGCGTCGCCGCGCCGGGGCGGCTGCGGCGCTGACGGCCGACTTTCGGGAGGCGGATGTGCAGGCGGCGGACCTGGGGGGCTCGGTCTTCGATGCGGCCTTCTCGCGCTTTGGCGTGATGTTCTTCAGCGATCCAGTGGCGGCTTTCGCCAACCTGAAGCGCAGCCTGAAGCCGGACGGCCGCCTGGCCTTCGTCTGCTGGCGGTCCTTTGCCGAAAATCCGTGGATGGGGACCCCGCTGGCGGCGGCCCTGCCGTTCATTCCGCCGCCGCCGCCGATGGACCCGCTGGCACCGGGACCGTTCGCCTTCGCCGACGCTGACCGGGTGCGGGCCATTCTGACCGGGGCGGGGTTCTCCGCCATCGATATCCGGCCCCATGATACGCAGATCGGCAGCGGGGACGTGGAGCAGACGCTGCAGTTGGCCTTCCGTGTCGGGCCGCTCGGGGCCATCCTGCGCGAGGATCCATCCCGGGCCGATGTGATCGCCGATGCGGTGCGCCGGGTTCTGGAAACCCATCTGACCCCGGACGGTGTGATGATGCCCGCCGCTGTGTGGATCGTCACGGCCCGCCGGGCCTGAGGCGCGTCGGGCCATCGTCCGCTCTGGCGACGGAGGGGCGGCTTCCGCTATAGGGGCGCGATATGACCACAGACATCCCGACCTTGCCGCCCGTCCGCGTCGTCGCCCTGTATCGCTTCGCGGTGATCGAGGACTGCGAGGCGGTGCGCGCCGGCCTCGAACGGCTGTGCCCGTCCGGGGTGCGGGGCACCTTGCTGATCGCGCCCGAGGGGTTGAACGGCACGATCGCGGGACCGGTTGCGGCAATCGAGACCGTGCTGGCCGGGATTCGTGCCCTGCCGGGGTTCACCGATCTGGACGTCAAGGAATCCACGGCGGTGACCATGCCGTTCCACCGGCTGAAGATCCGCATCAAGACCGAGATCGTGACCATGGGACGGACCGATCTGGATCCGGTACGCAATGCGGGGCTCTATGTCTCGCCGGCCGACTGGAACGCCCTGATCGCCGATCCGGACACGGTGGTGATCGATACCCGCAACGATTACGAGGGCGCGATCGGGGCCTTTGCCGGGGCGATCCAGCCCAATACCCGGACCTTCCGTGACTTCCCCGACTGGTTCGAGCGGGAGGGGCGGGCCTTGCTGGACCGGCCGACCCCGCCGCAGGTGGCGATGTATTGCACCGGCGGCATCCGTTGCGAAAAGGCGACGGCCTTTCTCAAGGCCGAGGGCGTTGACCAGGTCCATCACCTCGAGGGCGGTATCCTGAAATATCTCGAGACCGTGCCGGAGGCCGACAGCCTGTGGCGGGGTGAATGTTTCGTATTCGACGAGCGGGTCGCCATCGGCCACGGGCTGGAAGCGGGCAGTCACACCCTGTGTCGGGGCTGTCGGATGCCGCTGGGGGCGGCCGACCGGGCCGCGCCCGACTATGTGGAGGGGGTCTGCTGCGAGCGCTGTTACCAGACGCGGACGGCGGCGCAGCGCGAGGGGTATGCCGAGCGGCAACGCCAGGTGGAGATCGCGGCCCGTATGGGAATCGACCATGTCGGGGCTGTGCTGGACCGGACGGACGAAGACCGTCGGGATCGCTGACCCGGATGTCCTGTCCCGGCGGTGACCGGACGTAGGCGGCGTAACCCCATCTTAACCACGAATGTGTCGCTATCCGGGGTGTAATTCGGGAGGGTGTCCGCTTGGCGGTCAATCAGGCGCTGTTGCGCGAGGCGCAGGCCACGGGGCCTACCAAGGTGCCTGTCGCGCGGCCGCGACTGCCGTCGGCCGAGGCCGTGTTTCCCTATCTCCAGAGAATCGATGACGCCGGCTGGTACTCCAATTTCGGCCCGCTGCTGACCGAGTTCGAGGCGCGTCTGGCGGGGCGGTTCCCGGCCGGGACCGAGGTCGTCACGGTCACCAATGCGACCCAGGCCCTGACCCTGACCCTGATGGCCATGAACCTGCCCGTGGGCGGTTATGTGGTGATGCCCGCCTGGACCTTTGTCGCCACGGCCCATGCCGTGGTGCAGGCGGGTCTGAAGCCGTGGTTCGCTGACGTCGACCCCGACAGCTGGATGTTGCGGCCAGAGGCCGTCACCGGACTCGCGGCCGATATCCGCGCACAGGTGGTCGCCGTGATTCCGGTCTCCGCCTTTGGAGCCGCCGGCGACCTTGCGGCCTGGCGCGCATTCCGTGACGAGACCGGCGTGCCGGTGCTGGTCGATGCGGCCGCCGCCTTCGACACCCTCGACGACGCCGACCTGCCGGCAGTGGTCAGCCTGCACGCCACCAAGGTTCTGGGCATTGGCGAGGGCGGCTTTCTGGCGACCCGGGACGCCGCGCTGGCGCTCAGGGTCCGGCAGCTGACCACCTTCGGCTTTCAGGGCGGGCGCGAGAGCCACGTCGCCGCGACCAATGCCAAGCTGTCGGAATATCCGGCGGCGGTGGGGCTGGCCAGCCTCGACGCCTGGCCGGCGGACCGGTTCCGGTTCCTGCGCGCCGCACAGCAACTGCGCATCAGTCTGATCGGCCGGCCGGAGGTTCAGTTCCAGAACGGCTGGGGTGCCGATTGGGTCACCAGCGTCTGCGCCGTCGGCCTGCCGGATGGCATGGCGGCCCCTGTGGCTGACGCCCTCCATCAGCAGGGCATCGATACCCGCCAGTGGTGGGGGGCAGGGTGCCATACCAGCCCGGCCTTCGCCGACTGCGCGCGCGGTGATCTGCGGCACACCGATCGTCTGGCCGGATCGGTCATCGGTCTGCCGTTCTCGATCGACCTCAGCGCCGCAGAGACGGGTCGGATCACCGACGCGCTTCAACAGGCGCTGGCCGGCCTCTAGATGCAGGATCTGGCGGGCAAGACAGTACTGATTACCGGGGCTGCGGGAACGGTCGGGACGGCCTGTGCCCAGGTGTTTCTCGACAAGGGGGCCCGGCTGGTGCTGACTGATCGTGTCGCGCCGTCGTCGGATCTGACCGCCAATCCGAATGTCCATTTCCAGCCGGCTGATGTGACGGATGGCGCTGCGGTCGAGGCCGCCTATCACGCCACACTCGGCCGGTTCGGGCCGATCGATGCCGCGGTACTGGCCGCGGGCGTTGAAGGCCCTGTGGCCCTGGTCGAGGAAATTACCGAGGTTGATTTCGACCGGGTCATCGCCGTCAATGTGAAGGGCTGCCTGTTCTGGATGCAAGCCTGTCTGCGCGACATGAAGCCGAGGGGGGCGGGCAGTATCGTCGCCCTGTCCTCGATTTCCGGCGTGGTCGGCAGTGCATCGCTGGGGGCCTATACGCTGAGCAAACACGCGGTGATCGGCCTGGTCCGGGCTGCCGCACTTGAGGCTGGCGGTCACGGGGTGCGCGTCAATGCCCTGTGCCCTGGCCCGATCGACTCCGACATGATGCGGCGGCTGGACAAGGCGTTGTCCGACCGGGACCCGCAACGCGCCCGGGGACAGGCGGACGCGGCCAGGGCCCTGCCCTTGCAGCGCTATGTGTCCGCCCAGGAAGTCGCGCGGATGGCGGCCTTCCTGTGCAGCGACGACTCCGGCTCGTGCCACGGCGGGACCTATATGGTCGACGGTGGCTTTACTGCCCGGTGATGCGTGAGTGTGATGGTCCCGCCAGATGGAAAGCCGGCACCTGTCGGTGGCTTCTTCGAAACGCATGATCCTGACGGCGCGACAGGCGGCGTCAGCGTGATGGAGGCCTGGACGGGAGACCGGGCCTGGGCGGCCTTCGGGAATGCCCGCTCGGCCTTCGCCGCCCTTGTGGCGACCCTGCCCGGGGCGACCGTATGGCTGCCGGCCTTCGTCTGTCGTGACATGGTCGCTCCGTCCTTCCGCGAGCGGGTGCGCTTCTATCCGGTGGCGGAGGGTTTCCATCCCGACCTTGTCGGTGTCGAGGCCGGGATGGCAGCCGGCGATCTGGTACTGGTCGTGGCCTATTTCGGCCAGCCCGTGGCGGAGGGCGTGCGGGACCTTATCCGGCGGCGCCCCGATCTTCACATCGTCGAGGACCGGGCCCAGGCGCTGGCACCCGGCCCGGCGGTTGACGGCAGTTGGGTCCTGTACAGTCCACGGAAGCTGCTGGGCGTCGCCGACGGTGGATTGCTGGTCGCCCCTGTCGGGCGGGCGATGCTTCCGCGTCCGGATACCTCGCCAGACGGCGACGCACTGTGGCGCGCGCCCCAGCAGCGTCACGATGATCCCCTGGGGCGAAACAATGCGGTCTGGCACGTCGCCAACCGGGGCAAGGAGGCGGCGATGGCGGTCACCTCCGAGGCGATGACGGAACGCAGTCTTGCGGTCCTGTCGCGGACCCCGCTGTCTAGCCTCGTCGACCCGAGGCTGGCGAACTGGCGGTTGCTTGACCGGGCCCTGCACCACTGGTCGGCCCTGCCGGCCGATCCGACGGTGCCGCCGCTGGGTTATGTTCTGCGACTGGAGCCCGACGCGCGCGATGCGGTCTTGAAGGGCCTGCACGCGGAGCGGATTTTTGCGGCCGTGCACTGGCCGGAGATCGCGGCCCCGGCCGGGGACTTCCCCCGGGAAACACAATGGACCCGTGAGCTGATCACCCTGCCGTGCGATCACCGTTACGGCGAGGCCGGGATGGCGCGGATCGCGCGTCGGGTCGAGGGGCTGCTGGCATGACCCCCCCCTATGCCGGCGAGGCCTATGCCCGCAGCCTCGCCCATATCGGGGTGCCGCTGGCGGTGCCGGAATGGGGCGGCCATGTGCTGGTGCGCCGGACGCCGTGCGGGAGCCGCGAGGATGCGATGGGCCCCTATCCGCTGGCGGTGCTGGAAGGCGACGCCGACGTGGGAGCGGGGCTGGCGCGACTGAAGGCGGCGGGTCTGGTGTCGGTCGTTCTGGTACTGGATGACCGGCAGCGCCCGGCGCTTTCGGCGATGGAGAGCGCTGGCGCTGCGGTGCGGCGTTTCAAGTCGCATTTCGTCCATGACCGGAGCCTCGGCCCTGTCACCTATGGCAAGCATCATCGCTATGAGCTGCGGCGGGCGCTGGCCCGGACCGTGGTGTCCGAGATTTCGCTGGCTGACCACCTGCCGGACTGGGAGGCGCTGTACGGTGAGCTCACCACCCGCCACGGCCTGGGCGGCCTGCACGACTTTCCGCAGGCCCATCATGAGACCCTGGCCGGATTGCCGGGGCTGCGGACCTTCGGGGCCTTTGTCGAGGGGCGACTGGTCTCGGCCCATCTGTTCGTCACCCATGACGGCCACGCGATGAGCCATCTGGCCGCCTCGGCCCCCGAGGGTTACCAGACCGGCGCGGCCTATGCGGTCAATGATCTGGCGCTGACCGAACTGGCCGATTGCGCGGTGGTCAATTTCGGCGGCGGGGCGGGGACGGGCGACGATCCGGCCGACGGTCTGGTTCGCTTCAAGAAGGGGTTTTCCAACTGTTTGGAACCTTCTTACCTTTTCAGTGCCATCCTCGACCCGGAAGCCTATGCGGCGCTCAGCGCCGGTCGTGCCGGGACAGCCTTCTTTCCGGCCTATCGCGGGCCACGCCAACAGGAGCGCGCCGATGAACATCAAGGGTAAGATCGTCACGCTGCGCGCTATCGAGGCGGCGGACCTGCCGACGCTTCATGAATGGGGCAATGACCCGGAGTTGTGGTCGATGCTGGGCGGATGGCATTTCCCCACGTCGCTGCACCAGACGCAGCAGTGGTTCGAAGGGCTGGCGCGCGACCCGCTGAACCAGCGTTTTGCCATCGACGTGCCGGGAACCGGTCTGGTCGGTACCGCCAACCTCGTGGACATCGACTGGAAGAACAACAACGCCTTCCACGGAATGATGATTGGAGACCCGTCGATGCGGGGCAAGGGCGTCGGGGTCGACGTGATCATGGCCACCATGCGCTACGCCTTTGACGAGCTGCATCTGCGCCGGCTGGACGGGTCGATGATCGCCTATAACGAGGCGTCGGTCGGCGTATACTGCGGCAAATGCGGTTGGCAGGTCGAGGGTCGCCAGCGCGACTGGTATTTCCGGGGCGGCCGTTACTGGGACCGAATCGTGGTCGGCGTCACCAGCGATGACTACCGCGCGTTGGTGGCCGCCAACGGCTACTGGGAGGCGTGAGCGTGGGCGCAGGCTGGACGCAACGGGGGGTCATCTTCACGCCAGACGGGTCACGGGACTGGTCGCGGACCCACGCCCAGGCCCCCGCCGCCGTTCTGATGGATGACCGGATCCGCGTCTACTACGGCACCCGCAACGCCGAGAACCGCAGCCGCACCGGCTTCATCGAGGTCGATCGTGCCGATCCGACCCGCCTGCTCCATGTGCACGACCGGCCGGTTATGGATCTTGGCAAGCCGGGAACCCATGACGAAGACGGGGTGATCGCCAGCCAGGTGATCACGGTCGGCGACGAACTGTGGATGTACTACGGCGGGGTCAGCCGGGGCGGCCATGTGCCGTACCGGATGTCGATCGGTCTGGCCCGGAGCCGGGACGCGGGGCTGACGTTCGAGCGGGTCTTTGACGGGCCGGTCGTCGATCGCACGCCGGACGAGCCCTATATGACGATGGCACCCAACATCATCGTCGAGGATGGGGTCTGGACCATGTGGTACGGGTCCGGCACCGGCTGGGTGGAGATCGACGGTAAGTTCGAACCGACCTACCAGATCAAGCTGGCCCATTCGGATGATGGCCTGCGCTGGCGGCAGACCAACCATGCCTGCATTCCCAAACTGGATGCGCTGGAGGCCAATACCCGGCCGTCGGTGATGCGCACACCCGAGGGATTCGAGATGTGGTTCTCCTACAGGAACAGTCGTGAGTACCGCGACGGGTCGGGGTCTTACCGGATCGGCTATGCCACCTCGACTGATGGCCGGGACTGGACGCGTCAGCCGGACCCGGACGGCCTGCAGCCGACCGGTGAGGGCTGGAACTCGGCGACCATGTCCTATCCCAGCGTCATCGCCGCCGACGGTCGCAAGATCATGTTTCACAACGGTGACGGTTTCGGACAGTCCGGCATCGGCTGCGCGATCCTGGAGACCGCATGACCATTCTCGTCTTTCCGTCTGCCCTTGAGGCCGCCGCGAAATTCGCCCGGGAAGCCGGGCAGTGGGGGCGTCGGGTCGTCGGCGCTTCGTCACTTGATGTCGATCCGAATGCCGAGGCGTTCGATGTCTGGGCCCGGCTGCCCTTTATCGGCGCGCCCGAATTCTTTGATGCGCTGGAAGCCCTGGTGGTTCGCGAGCAGATCACCGACCTGTTCACGCCGCACGCCCCGACGTTTCACATGCTGGAACAGTCGCTGGCCGCGCGGTTGCCGGACCTGAAGCTGATGGGGC
Source organism: Brevundimonas sp. (assembly GCF_029945885.1). Classification (GTDB taxonomy): domain Bacteria; phylum Pseudomonadota; class Alphaproteobacteria; order Caulobacterales; family Caulobacteraceae; genus Brevundimonas. The sequence continues at coordinate 7,470 of NZ_JAQSDK010000037.1, read as the reverse complement.
CCGGGCCGTTCAAACGGCAGATGGCCCGGGTGACCGATGCCCTGGCCGAGGGCCGGGCGGGACTGGCGAAGGCCTCGGACTATGGCGCGGCCCCGTCGACGCTTCCGGCCGAGTTCGTCGCCGGGCTGCTGGCCCAGGTGGAGACCATCCATGGCGAGTGTTCCCGCGACAAGATCCTGGCGATCTGCGGCGTGGTGCCCTCGGCCCCGAAGGGGGACATCGTCGAAATCGGGGCCCTGTTCGGCAAGAGCAGCTATGTGCTGAACCGGGTCGGTTCCTGGTGCGACGTCGGGGCCACCCTCTGCGTCGACCCGTGGAACCTGGGCCTCTCGGTCCAGACTGATGCGCCGACCCATATCCAGGAGGCCTCCAGCGGCTGGGACTGGGACGTGGTCTATGCCGGTTTTCTGATCAGTATGCTGGGCTGCGCGACCGGGGACTTCAACTATCTGCGGATGACCTCCGAGGATGCTCAAGCCCAGTATGTCCGGGACCGGACCGTGACCTCGCGCGAGTTTGGCGCGACGACCATGGCGGGGGCCATTTCGGTCCTGCATCTGGACGGCAACCATGACGAGTCAGCCGTGGCGCAGGATTTCGCCCTGTGGGGGCCGCTGGTCGTGCCCGGCGGCTGGATCATCTTCGACGACTACAACTGGCCGCATGGAGACGGGCCCCGCAAGGTCGCCGACCGGGCCATCGCCGCCTACGGCAGTCGCGTGAAGCGCAGCTTCGTCGCCGGCGGGGCCATGTTCGTCAATCTGACGCCCTGAGCTCAGCCCGCCTTTCGCGCGGTGCAGATGTAGTAGAATTGATAGACCTGCGAGACGCGGACGTCGGTCAGGGTCGCGGGGAAGGTCTCCACCGGGCAGTGGTGGATGACGTTGTGGCTGGACAGGACCTTCATGAAATAGGCCCGCTCCATGGGCGTAGCCGCGTCATACATCTGCTCGTCCAGGAACAGCAGGGTGCCGCCGGGCCGGGCCACCCGGGCCATTTCGGCGATGGCCCTGGCCGGATCGGTCAGGCCGTTGACCGCGCCATAGCTGAGCACCACGTCGAAGCTGTTGTCCTGGAATGGCAGTTCCATCGCGTCGCCCAGCACCAGGTCGACCGGCACGCCGGCAGCGCTCATCAGATCGCTGCCCTGTTTGAGCATGGTCTCGGACAGGTCGATGGCGGTGTAGTCGGCGTCGAGCGACATCCAGCCGTGCCGGTAGAGCGAGTTGCACGAGCCCGTGGAGACATCGAGTATCTGCAGCCGACGTCCGGCGTCGCGCAGCGGGGCCAGTACCCGCTCATGGACGGCGGTGAAGGACTCGGACGGGACCCAGGGTTTGCGCGCCAGCGACAGCCAGGCCGGGATCGCCACCCACATCAGATGCAGCAGCCAGGACTGGCGGCTGAGCAGCCAGAGGATCAGGCCGAGAGCCGCGAACAGCAGGGCGGCCGTGACGAAGACCCCGGCGACCAGGGTGGTGATGAGGCCGGCGGCCAGGCCCAGGATCAGGACCAGCGTGACGCCATAGGCGATCCAGTAGGGCCAGGAGATCGCCAGCGGCCGGACCGGCATGACGATGGCCGGCATGGTGACCTGATAGAGCCGCCCGAACAGGCCGTCATAGAAGGTGTCGCGCAGCCTGCGGTCCTGGAAGCCCAGCCGGTCCTCGACGAACAGGCGCGGGATGCCCGCGGCGCAGCCGAAGGTGTGGTCGCAACCGGTGCAGCGCCACTGGGTTGTGGTGACGGCGAAGTCTGCGGCCGCGCAGTGCGGGCAGCGGTATTTGCTGGATTTCAGTTCGGTCGCCATCTGTGCCGCCTTAACCGCGAGGATCGAAATAGGCGAAGGTCGCGACCCAGCGACCGGCGTCGCTGTCCCAGTCGAACTTGTCGCGCAGGTCGGACTGGGTGACCCAGTGCGGGTGGTCGTAGCGCCAGATGCAGATGTCGCCGATGTCCTGACGGGTCTCCATGTCGACGACCTCGCCGTCGATCTCGAAACAGGTGCCGCCGTTGCGGAAGTCGCGGCCGCGCTTTGACAGCGCGACGATGAAGCCGAGCTTCTGGGGCGACAGATTGTGCCAGTGCCGGGCAAAGAATCCGCCGCCGGCGGGGTAGTGGATCAGCTGGGGGTGGACGTAGGGGCCGGTCGCGGGAATGCCGAACCCGACGGTGTTGCCGGTCAGGTCGTTGTAGAGGTGACGCAGGGGCTCGAACAGGCCGCAAAGGGGCGCTTCCAGTTCCGGCGGGGCATTACCCATGACGTTGAAATTATAGTCGTGGAAGACATGCGGGGCCTGCTGCTGCCGGGCCACCATCGCGCGGCGGCGGTGGTAGTTGCCGTTGAAGTCATCGACTTCGGCGGGCGGGACCTGTCGCCCCCAGTCGGCCACGGCGGACCTTGCGGCGGTCAGGATGGCTTCGGGAAAGGCCTGCTTCAGCAGGACGAGCTGACCGCGCTCCATGACCCGGTGGGTGATCTCGGCCCGGTCCATGTCGGTCTCGATGACGCCGTCCCGCAGGGTGGCGGCGACGTGGACGACCCGTTCCGTATCCAGCTCGCCGCTCATGCGGTTTCCGCCAGCCAGCGGGTGTGCATCTGGCGGAGGATGCCTTCCAGATTGCGGGTGAAGCCGACCTCATCGCGATAGGGGGAGGCCTCGAAGCCGGGTCGCACCCGGGCGCGCAGGGCGTCGAGGGCCTGGGGGTCCGCCGTCAGGGCGACGGCCTTGGCGACATAGTCGTCCCAGTCTTCTGCGATCAGTTCGGGCAGGCCGCAGGGCAGGACCACGGGCACGCCGATGCGACTATAGAAATCGTCGCCCCACTGGGTCAGGACCGGCACACCATTGGCCAGGGCGTCGCACGAGGTGGTGCCGCCGGGGCAGGGGGAGGGGTCGAGGGCCAGGTCGATGTCCTGGAACTCGCGCCAGTAGTCGGGACCGGTGGTGTGGCCGCGGAACTCAAGCTGTTCCGGTGCCGCGCCATAGGCGGCGAACCGGGCCCGGGTCACCCGCTGCAGCACCGGGTCGACGAAGGGGCCGTATTTCAGGATCAACCGGTCCTGGGGGCGCTGGCGCAGGATCAGCGACCAGGCGGCGATGGTGATCTCGCTGAGCTTGGCCGGATTGTTGAACGAGCCGTAGGTGACATAGCCGTTCTTCAGCGCCGGGGTCGGGACGTCGGGGAGCCGGTCGGCCGACGGGCGGCTGGGGGCCACGATCGGGCCGATGTGCCAGATTTCCTCGGTGAAGAATTCATCGGTGCCGTCCACCTTCATGCTGTCGGCATGGAGGATGTAGTCCATGCAGGCGAGGCCGGTGGTCTGGACGAAATTGATCCAGGCGACCTGCACCGGGGCCGGGCGGTGGGCGAACACCGGCAGGCGGCTGCCGGCGGTGTGACCCCAGACATCGACGAGGACGTCGATCGTGTCCTCGCGGATCAGGGCCGCGACCTCCGTGTCGGACAACGCACCGATGCCACGCACCGTGCAGCCGTCCGGCAGGGCGTCCTCGGCCGCCGGATCGGCGCAGTAGAGGAAGACCTCGACCGCCTTCGGATCTTGGGCCTCCAGTACCGGCAGGAGGAACTGGGCCACCTGGCTGCGGGTGAAGCTGGGACCGACATAGCCGACCCGCAGGGGGCGGTCGGTCCTACGTTCGTTGGCGAAAACCGGGTTCGCCGGGGTCAGGGGCGCGGCATACAGGTCGCTCCAGCGGCGCGCTTCGTCCGAGACCTGGCGCATGCGGTCGGGGGCGTGGAACAGGGCGTAGAGCAGGAATTCGTGGACCGCCGGATGCGGGAAGGCCTCGGCCGCGGCGCTGAAGACATTGATGGCCTCGTCGGTCCGGCCCTGATGCTGCAGGGACAGGCCGTAGCTGATCATCGTCTGGACGTCGGGATTGTCGAGGTCCAGGCCGCGCCCGAGCGTCAGGCTGGCCGGGGCCATATGTTTGATCGCGTAGAGTTGCATGCCGATCTGGGCACAGTAGGCCTTGTCGGTTTTGAACCGGTTCAGGTCGACACCGTGGGCGCGCAGCATGGCCACGGAATGCAGGTTGCGGGCGTCGTCCAGGGTCTGGCGCGCGGCCGCCGGCTCGCCGGCCGCGACCAGGGCGCTGTAGAGCCAGTAGCGGCTCTCGTGATCGGCGGGGTGGGTCTCGGTATAGGGGTAGAGCAGGTTCGCGGCCGCGGCCGGATCACCGGCTTCAAGCAGGGCGCGCCCTTCGGCGACGGGGTCGGTGGCCGCCTTCGCCATCATGTTCACGCGTCTCTCCGGGAATATGGTTAAGGGCCGAGTAGAGCGGGATTGCGTTAACCTGTGCTTACGATCCGGTTCAGCGGAACCGCTGCGTCCGGCTTGACGGGTTGTTAACCGCAGCGGACGCCAATCAGGCGCATGAACGTCCTCGTTACCGGTGGTGCCGGGTTTATCGGTTCGGCCGTCGTGCGGCGACTGGTCAGCGCCGGCGGCGTGGCCGTGACCAATCTCGACAAGCTGACCTATGCGGGGGACCTGGCCTGCGTCGATGCGGCCGCGGGGTCGCCCGACTACCAGTTCGAACAGGTCGACATCTGCGACGCGACGGCGGTGGCGGATGTGTTCGCCCGGCACCGGCCCGACGCGGTCATCCATCTGGCGGCCGAGACCCATGTGGACCGGTCGATCGACGGGCCGGCGGTCTTCATCCAGACCAATGTCGCCGGGACCGGTGTGCTGCTGGAGGCGGCGGTGCGGCACCGGGACGCCCTGCCGGCCGAAGCGCGCGACGGGTTTCGCTTTCTGCATGTGTCGACCGACGAGGTGTTCGGCGACCTGGCCCCCGACGCGCCGCCGTTCCGGGAGAGCGATCCCTATGCCCCGAGCTCGCCCTATGCGGCCAGCAAGGCGGGGGCGGACCATCTGGTCCGCGCCTGGTCGCGGACCTATGGCCTGCCGACGATCATCACCAACTGTTCGAACAACTACGGCCCCTTCCAGTTTCCCGAGAAGCTGATCCCGCTGACGATCCTGAACGCCATCGAGGGGCGGGCCCTGCCGATCTACGGGGCCGGGGACCAGGTGCGGGACTGGCTGTATGTCGAGGATCATGCGGCGGCGCTGGAGCTGGTGCTGCGGCAGGGCGTGGTCGGCGAGAGCTACAATGTCGGCGGCGATGCCGAGCGGCGCAATATCGAGGTCGTGCAGGCCATCTGTGCCCTGCTGGAGGTCGCGCGACCGGCGCGACCGGCGGGCGTGGCCCGCTATGCCGATCTGATCACCCATGTCACCGACCGTCCGGGGCATGATCGTCGCTATGCGATGGATTCGGGCAAGATCGAGCGCGAGCTGGGCTGGGTGCGGGCCGAGACCTTTGAGTCCGGACTGGCCCGAACGGTCGACTGGTGCCTGGGTCATCTGGACGTCCTGCAGCGACTGCGGGCACGGTATGACGGCCAGCGGCTGGGCCTGAGGGAAGGGGCGACATGATGAAGGGTATCGTTCTGGCGGGCGGCACGGGGACCCGGCTGGCCCCGATCACCTATGGCGTCTCCAAACAGCTGCTGCCGATCTACGACAAGCCGATGATCTACTATCCGCTGTCGGTGCTGATGCTGGCCGATATCCGCGACATCCTGGTGATCACCACGCCCGAGGACCGCTGGATGTTCGAGCGGCTGCTGGGCGACGGATCGCGTTTCGGCATCCGCCTGACCTATGCCGAACAGAAGCGGCCCGAGGGGATTGCCCAGGCGTTTCTGATCGGCGAGGAATTCATCGACGGCGACCGGGTCTGTCTGGTTCTGGGCGACAACATCTTCTACGGCCAGGGCTTTACCCCGAAGCTGCGGGCGGCCGCGGCGCGGACCACGGGGGCGACGGTGTTCGCCTATCCGGTCAAGAATCCGGAGCAGTTCGGCGTGCTGGAGATCGGGCCCGACGGCCGGGCGCTGGGCATTGAGGAAAAGCCGAAACGGCCGCGGTCGAACCTGGCCACGACCGGTCTGTATTTCTACGACGCCGATGTGGTCGACATCGCCCGGGCGGTGAAGCCGTCGCCGCGCGGCGAGCTGGAGATCACCAGCGTCAGCGAGGCCTATCTGAGGCGTGGCGACCTGCATGTGGAGATGCTGGGCCGGGGCTTCGCCTGGCTGGACACCGGGACGCCCGAAAGTCTGATGGAGGCGGGGCAGTTCGTGCAGACGATCGAACAGCGGCAGGGCTTCAAGATATCCTGCCTGGAGGAGATCGGCTGGAACAACGGCTGGCTGGACGAGGCGGCGATGCGGGCCAGTGCCCGGGCGCACGGCAACAGTCCCTATGGGGCCTATCTGCTGAAACTGGTTGGCGAGGGTGCGAACCCGGACTGGGTGCCGGGGGCCTAGGTCCGGCGCGTGATGACTGTGGGGAGCGAAGCGATGACGGGGCAGGCGGGACAGGGGCAGGACGGGGTCGTGACCGGCGACCTGGCGACGCGCGGCTTTCACGTGTTTTCGCCCGGGGTCGACCCGGTGGCGGCGACCGATCTGCTGATGGCGGTGCAGGCGACGCGGGCCTTCGGGCCGGAGCTGTTTCTGAGTGAGGCCGAGTTCCTGGCCGACCCGCAGTTCCGGGGCGTCAATCCGCGGCCGGGGCGCAATCTGGTCGACCGGATCGACGCCAGCCTGGACTTTGTCGAGGGCGATCCGGCGATCGTGGCGGGCCTGACCGAACTGCTGGGGCCGAACTATCAGGCGCTGGACCGCAAACTGGTGTGCGGGGTGCCGCGCGACTGGATGCCGGCCTGGGTGCAGGCGCGGACCGAGGGCAAGGCGGTCAACAATCTGGGGCCCTATATCCGGCCGGAGTACCGGGATGTGACCTATTTCGCCGGCATCGACTTCCATCAGGACCTGATCGACCATCCGGCGCGGACGGCGGATTTCGTCACCCTGTATATCTATCTGCATCCGGTCACGGCGGTGGACGCGCCCCTGTTCGTGCTGGAGGGCAGCCAGGCGCTGGCCTCGACTCTGTTTCCGCATGAGCTGACGCCCGGGGACGGGGACCAGTGGACCTATCGCGACGGCCGGGGCGGATCGATGACCGTGACCCAGAGGATGCTGACCGGGGGTACCGGCTATGCCGCCGTCTGGCACGCCTGCACCCTGCACGGGACGCAGCAGGACACGGCCGAACATCCGCGCCTGTCGCTGCGCTATCTGCTGGCCCGGGATCCGGAGGCGGGCGAGACGGGCATCGACGCCGTCAATCGCGCGCTGGGCGGACCGTTGAGTCTGGCGGCGACGCGCCGCGACCTGGCCGAGGACGGCTCGGCCCGCGACACCGGCAATATCGTCAGCACCATCCGGCCGGTGGCGTAGCGGGCAGGAGCCTGCGGCCGCGCGCCGGTCCGGCCGCGGTGATGGGGGCGTGGGCGGAGCGCCGGGCATCCGCCCGGAGACCGTATGACTATGTGTTTCGGCGAACGTCAGACGCTCCGCGCG
>NZ_JAQSDK010000036.1 GCF_029945885.1 Brevundimonas sp. | reverse complement strand
CCCTCCGCGCGCCGCTGGGTCCTCCGGTCGCGGCTGCGCCGCGCCGGAGGATGACGACAGCTTTTTGGGACTACCCCGCGATCAGGCTGAAATCGGCGACGCGGCCCATCACGTCGCGGACCTGGGCGAGGAGTTTCAGGCGGTTGTCGCGTTCGGCCGGGACGTCGGAATTGACCATCACGTCGGTGAAGAAGGTGTCGACCGGGCCGCGCAGGCGCGACAGGGCGGTCATGGCGGCGGCGAAATCCTCGGCCTCAAGCGCCGTGTCGACATCGGCGCGGGCGGCGATGACGGCCCAGGCCAGGGCGGTCTCGGCGGCGGGTTCCCCGGCCAGATCGGGCTGGCGTTCGCCGGTCGGCAGCGGGCCCTTCTTCTCTTCCGCGCGCAGGATGTTGGCGGCGCGCTTGTTGCCCGCCAGCAGATTGGCCCCGTCGTCGGTGGCGAGGAAGCCGTCGAGGGCCTCGACCCGGCGCACGATGCGGACGAGGTCGTCGTCGGCCTTGCCGTCGATGGGGGCGAAGACCGCGTCGACGAGGTCGTGGCGCTTGCCCTGGTCGCGGAGCAGGACCTTCAGGCGGTCGGCGAAGAAGGCGACGAGGTCGTCCGAATATTTGGTCTCAGAGCTCATCTTGCGGTCGACGATGATCATGGTGCCCGCAGGCTTCATGATCGCCTTCAGCGGAGCACGAACCCCATTCTCCAGCACCAGCCGGATCATCCCCAGTGCCGCCCGCCGCAGGGCGAACGGATCCTTCGAGCCGGTCGGCTTTTCGTCGATGGCGAAGAAGCCGACGAGGGTGTCGAGCTTGTCGGCCAGGGCGACGGCAACCGTCAGCGGGGCGGTCGGGACCGTGTCGGCGGGGCCCTGGGGCTTGTAGTGGTCCCGGACGGCGTCGGCGATGGCGTTTCTTCTCCCTTCCCCCTCGAGGGGAAGGGCTCTTGCGTAATACCCGCCCATCACGCCCTGCAGTTCGGGGAATTCCCCGACCATGGCGCTGGCCAGGTCGGCCTTGGACAGGCGGGCGGCCTGTTCGGCTTGATCCGGGTCGGCCCCGACCAGGGGGGCGATCTCGCGGGCGAGGGCGGCGATGCGGTCGACGCGGTCGGCCAGGGTGCCGAGCTTGGCGTGGAAGGTGACGCCTTCCAGCTTTTTGGCCCAGACGTCGAAGCCGGTCTTCAGATCCTCGTCCCAGAAGAAGCGGGCGTCATCCAGACGGGCCGACAGGACGCGGCTGTTGCCGGCGGCCAGGGCCGTGCCGCCGTCGGTCGCCTCGACATTGGCGACGACGAGGAAATGCGGAGCGAGGCCGGGCTGGCCGGGATGACGCACGGCGAAATATTTCTGGTGCACCTTCATCGACAGCCGGACCACCTCGGGCGGCAGGCTGAGGAAGGCGGGGTCCATGTCACCGAGGATCGGGGTCGGCCATTCGGCCAGGCCGGCGACCTCGTCCAGCAGGCCGTCATCATCGACCAGTTCCAGCCCGCGCGCGTGGCAGGTGGCCTTCGCCGCCTCGAGGATGTGCAGGCGGCGTTCGGCGGCGTCGAGGATGACGAAATGGTCGCGCAGCTTTTTGCGGTAGTCGGCGAAGTCGCGCACCGCGAACGGCTTGCCGCCGCCCATGAAGCGGTGGCCCTCGGTGACGTTGTCGGCGGGGATACCGTCGATCGTGAACGGTACGACATTGCCGTCAAACAGGGCGAGGATCCGCTTCAGCGGCCGCACCCAGCGCAATGTGCCGGAGCCCCAGCGCATCGATTTCGGCCACGGGAAGCCACGCACGATCTGGTCGACCATGCCGGCGACGACATCGGTGGTGCGCACGCCCGGCGAGGCGATCACGGCGAACCAGACGCCGTCGCGGTCGGTCAGCTGGTCCTTCGTCAGGCCGGTCTTGCGCAGGAAGCCGTCCAGCGCCTGGTCCGGGGCCGAGGTGCGGGGTCCCTTGACCTCTTCCTCGCGGTCCGGCGTCGCCGTCGGCAGGCCCTCGACCACCAGGGTCAGGCGGCGTGGTCCGGCGTAGGTGGTCAGGGTGTCCCAGGTCAGGCCCGCGGCCTTGAGCCGTTCGGCGGCCATGCGTTCCAGATCACGCGCGGCCCCGCCCTGCATCCGGGCGGGGATTTCTTCGGAGAAGAGTTCGATGAGAAGTTGGGGCATGGGTTCAGGCGTCGCTTGAGCCCTTCCCCTCGAGGGGGAAGGGTTGGGATGGGGTGAAGGCACGGTATTGGGCGGTCAGGCAGCAAGACGCCGGCGTCTCCGGAGACCGACCGGCGGGCCCTGCGGCTTCACCCCATCCCCCGCCCCCTTCCCCCTCGAGGGGAAGGGGAGAGGCACGGCGAACCTGATCAAGGACGGTTTCAATATCGTCCTCAACCTGCCGGGAGGTGAAACGCAGGACCGTATAGCCCTGGCCGGTCAGCCAGGCGTCGCGTTCAACGTCACGGAGCGCCACCTCGGGCAGGGTGTGAACGCCGCCGTCCACCTCGATGACCAGTTTCGCGCGGTGACAGGCGAAGTCCACCACGAATGGACCGATCGGAGCCTGACGCCGGAAGCGCACGGCGAAGGTGCGGAGCCGCTTCCAGAGTCTGGCCTCGGTGAACGTGGGGGCTTTTCGCAGACGTCGGGCGCGGTTGACGCCGCCGGCCTTGATGCGAGGCGTGCGGGCGAAACGGTCAAAGCCCTCCCCCTCGAGGGGGGAGGGTTGGGTGGGGGTGGAGGCGCGGTATTCGGGGGGCGGGCTGGAAGACGCCGGTGTCTCCGGGGCGGACTCAGGACGGGGCGTGCCTTCACCCCATCCCCCGCCCCCTTCCCCCTCGAGGGGAAGGGGAGCGTTGTTGTCGGCATCGCGCGTCACGCCCGCCCCCGCTCCTGCTCGACCCATTCGCTCGCACAGGCCTTGCAGAGGTCGCGGATGCGACCGATGTAGCTCTGGCGTTCGGCGACGGCGATGGCGCCGCGGGCGTCCATCAGGTTGAACAGGTGCGACGCCTTCAGGACCTGGTCGTAGGCGGGCAGGACCAGGGCCTGGTCCTGCGGGCCCTTCATCGCCAGGAAGCGTTCGACCTCGGCGACCATGTCCTCGAAGCGGCGTTTCAGGCCGTCGACGTCATAGCCGTGGAAATTCGCCTCGGACTGCTGGCGTTCGTTCTCGAGGAAGACCTCGCCGTAGGTGATCGGCTTTTCCCCGTTCACGCCCCTGGCGAAGACGAGATCGTAAACGCTGTCGACGCCCTGGACGTACATGGCCAGACGCTCCAGCCCGTAGGTGAGTTCGCCCGAGACGACGTCGACCTCGATGCCGCCGACACCCTGGAAATAGGTGAACTGGGTCACCTCCATCCCGTCGCACCAGACCTCCCAGCCCAGGCCCCAGGCCCCGACGGTGGGGTTCTCCCAGTCGTCCTCGACGAAGCGGATGTCGTGCAGTTTCGGATCGATGCCGATGGCCGCCAGCGAGCCGAGATAGAGTTCCTGGAGGTTGTCCGGATTGGGCTTCAGGATCACCTGGAATTGGTAATAGTGCTGGAGGCGGTTGGGGTTTTCGCCATAGCGGCCGTCGCCGGGGCGGCGCGACGGCTGGACATAGGCGGCCTTCCACGGGCGCGGGCCGAGGGCGCGCAGCACGGTGGCCGGATGCAGGGTGCCGGCCCCGACCTCGATGTCATAGGGCTGAAGCAGGGCGCAGCCCTGGTCACCCCAGTATTTCTGGAGCGTCAGGATCAGGTCCTGGAAGGCGAGAGGTTCGGTCGAATGGGGCAAGGGGCGGGCCGCTTCGCAGACGCAAAAAATGACGGCGGACCCTAGGGCGGGGCGCGGCTGAACTCAACCGGACACGGGCCGATTCCACGCCCGGCGCGGCGGAAGGCCGGATCAGCGATCGTCGGGGTCAAGGCCGTGACCGAGCACGGTCGGCCGGACCCACCAGTCCGGATGGGCCGCCGACAGGACGGCGGCGGCGGCGCGGGCGGCGACGACATCCTCGCACAGGCCGAAGACCGTGGCCCCCGAGCCCGACATTCGCGCCAGCCTCACCCCCGGGGCGGCGGCCACGGCATCGAGGGCCGTGCCGATCGCCGGGCACAGGGCCACGGCGGGGGCCTGCAGGTCGTTGCGCTGCTGGGCCAGCCAGTCGATCACCGAGGCCACGCGCCAGTCGGCGGGCGGGGCCGGCCGGTCGGCGGTGGCGGGCGGACCGGCGTCCCAGGCGCGATAGACGGCCCCGGTCGGTGACGGCACACCGGGATTGACCAGCACGGCGGCCAGCGGCGGCAGGGCGGGTTCGGGGCTCATGCGGTCTCCCCTGCCCTCGGCCCAGGCCGGGCGGGCGAACAGGCACATGGGGCCGTCGGCCCCGATCCGACCGGCCAGGGCCAGCAGGGCGGCGTCATCCCGATCAAGGGCGAGAGCGCGCCGGGCCAGCCGCAGGGCGGCCCCGGCATCGGCCGAACCGCCGCCCAGGCCGCTGGCGACCGGCAGCTGTTTGTCCAGCACCAGGGGCAGGTCGGCGTCGAGGCTGCGCAGGGCGCGCAGCACCAGATTGTCGTCTTCGCCGGTCAGAGCGCCCGAAAACGGGCCGGTGACGGACAGGCGCGGCGATCCGGCCGGCGCGAGCGTCAGCCGGTCACCGATATCGGCGAAGGCGACCAGACTGGCCAGCGGATGATAACCGTCGGCGTCGAGGGGGCCGACGTGCAGGAACAGATTGACCTTGGCCGGGGCCAGGGCGTCGCGACGCACGGGGCCTAGGCCTCGGTGCCCGACACCGGGACGGCGGGGGCCAGGCCCTCGGCCAATTTGCGCTCGACCTCGGTACGCTGGGCCGCATCGGGGTCCAGGGTCAGCACCCGTTCCCACTGGAAGCCGGCCTCGCGCTGGCGGCCGACCTGCCAATAGGCGTCGCCGAGATGGTCGTTGATCTCGGCATTGGCCGGCTCCTTGGCCACCGCCTCTTCCAGGGTCGCCACGGCGGTCTCGTACTGGCCCTGACGATACTGGGCCCAGCCGAGGGAGTCCTGGATATTGCCGTTCTCGGGCTCGGCCTCGTGGGCGCGGGCGATCATGTCCGCCCCCTGGCTGACCCGTTTGCCGCTGTCGACCCAGAGGTAGCCGAGGTAGTTGAGCACGGTCGCGTCGTCCGGCCGGGCCTGGAGCGCGGCCCACAGTTCGGCCTCGGCCTCGTCGACCCGGTCGAGGGACTCATAGGCGACGCCGCGCACGAACCGGACCTCGAACGGCTGGGCGGCCGTGTTGAGCAGGGGCCCGTTCAACACCGCCAGGGCCTCGTCATAGCGGTTCAGCTGGATCAGCTGGGAGGCCAGGATATAGGCGACCTCGGCCTCGTCCGGCACGGCGTCGGCGGCGTGGCGGAATTCGGCCAGGGCGGCCTCGGCGTCGTCATCGCGCTGGAAGCTGCGGCCCAGTTCCATCCGCGCCTGGGCATAGAGACCGGGATCGGACGGCGCGATGGCCGCGAGGGCGTCACGGGCATCGACCTCGCGCCCGGCGGCGGCCAGGGCCTGACCGAGGCGGAGCCGGGTCAGGTCGGTGGGCTCGAGGCTGAGGGCCAGGCGCAGATAGACGGCGGCGACCTCGGCCCCGCCCTCGGTCGAGGCCTGGATGGCGGCGATGGTCAGGACGTCCGCCGCCCCGCCACGCAGGGTGGGGGCGGCCGGGGCCCGGCCGCGGGCCATCAGCCGGGCACGGCCCAGGGCGACGGTCGGATCGGTCGCCCCGCCTGAGATGGCGGCATCATAAACGGCCAGGGCCTCGGCCCGTCGGCCGCGGCGCTCCAGATATTCGGCATAGGAACGCCGGAACAGCTGGGCCCCCAGCGGGCTGGCGGTCAGGGTCGCGAAGGCGGCGTCGGCCGCGACATACTCACGGTGGTTCTCCAGCAGCAGGGCGTGGCTGTGACGGAGAAACAGGGAGGTGGGATCGGTCCCGGTCGGGGAGGGCTGGCCCAGGGCCCGGTCCCAGTCCCCGGCGGCGGCCGCGACCCAGGGCTGGACATAGAGGCCGGCACGGGCGTGCGGCTGACCGATCGGGGCCCGGCGCAGCTCGGCCAGTCCGGCGGCCGGATCGTTATGGACAAGGCTCTGAACCACGACGACCAGACGCCCGGCCTCGCCGATCACGGGCGGGACCCCCTCGCCCGAAGGCCTCAGGCGGGCGGCCAGATCGAGGTCACCGGCCAACAGGGCCGCAGTGAAGGTCTGCAGCCGCACCGAGGGCTGTTCGGGCGTCAGGGCCTCGACGGCGGCATAGTAGTCCGCCCCCACCTGGCCGAGGCCACGCGACTGGGCCAGACGGCCGGCCAGGTAGAGGCCATAGGCCGAGCGGCCGTCGGCATCGGTCGGAACCGGGGCCCAGACCGCCGGGATCGGCACGACCTCCGGCTCGGTGGGGCCGTCGGCCTCTTCGTCGACCGGGTCCGGATCGACCGGATCGATCGCCACACCCGGATCGGGGTCGACCGCGGCGGCGGGATCAACCGGGGGCGGGTCCTGGGCCACGGCGGCCCCGGCGAGGGCTCCGACAGCGACAAAGGACAGCAGGGCGAGACGGAAACGATCGATATTCATGGGTCGAAACCTTGACGCTTTGCCTGCCCGCCGCAAGGGGCCTCAACCCATACGGTCTACATATTGGGATAATTGGGGCCGCCGCCGCCTTCGGGCGTGGTCCAGACGATATTCTGCGACGGATCCTTGATGTCGCAGGTTTTGCAGTGGACGCAGTTCTGGGCGTTGATCTGGAAGCGCGGATTGGACTTGCCGTCCGCGTCGTAGAGAACCTCATAGACCCCGGCCGGGCAGTACAGCCGGGCCGGTTCGCCGTATTTCGGCAGGTTGACGGCGATCGGGATCGACGGGTCCAGCAGCTTCAGATGGGCCGGCTGCTCCTCGGCATGGTTGGTATTCGAGATGAACACCGAGCTGAGCTTGTCGAAACTGAGTTTGCCGTCCGGCTTGGGATAGGCGATCGGCGAATGTTTCGCCGCCAGTTCGGTCGAGGCCGAGTCCGTCTTGCCGTGCTTCTGGGTACCGAACAGCGAGAAGCCGCCGAACAGGGCCCCGCACCACAGGTCGAACACGCCCAGCGCCCCGCCGAGGGTGGTGCCGTATTTCGACAGCAGCGGCTTGGCGTTGCGGACGGCCTTCAGCTCCTTGCGGACCCAGCTGTGGTCATAGGCGGTCTGGTATTCGACCAGGGTGTCGCCGGCGCGGCCGGCCTGGACGGCGTCATAGGCGGCGTCGGCGGCCAGCATGCCGGTCTTCATCGCATTATGGCTGCCCTTGATGCGCGGCACATTGACGAAGCCGGCCGAGCAGCCGATCAGCGCCCCGCCCGGGAAGGCCAGTTTCGGCACCGACTGGAAGCCGCCCTCGGTGATGGCCCGCGCGCCATAGGAGATGCGGGTGCCACCCTCGAGGTGTTCGCTGATGGCCGGGTGGTGTTTGAAGCGCTGGAACTCGTCGAACGGCGACAGGAAGGGGTTCTTGTAGTTCAGGTGGACCACATAGCCGATCGCCACATAGCGATCGCCGAAATGGTACATGAAGCTGCCGCCGCCGGTGTGCTCGTCCAGCGGCCAGCCGGTCGTGTGCTGGGCCAGGCCCGGCTGGTGTTTCTCGGCCGGAACCTGCCACAGCTCCTTCAGGCCGATACCGTATTTCTGCGGCTGGCAGTCGGCGGCCAGTTGATGGCGGGCCATGATGGTCTTGGCCAGGGAGCCGCGCACACCCTCGGCGATGAAGACATATTTGCCGTGCAGTTCGATGCCGGGCTGGAAATCGCCGGTCGGCCTGCCTTCGCGGTCAATGCCGAAGACGCCGGCGACGACGCCCTTCACCCGGCCGGTGGGCTCGTCCCAGACGACATGGCTGGCGGCCATGCCGGGATAGACCTCGACGCCGAGCGCCTCGGCCTGTTCACCCAGCCAGCGCGACACATTGCCGAGCGAGGCGATGTAGCAGCCGTGATTGTGCATCATCGGCGGCAGGGCGAACATCGGCAGGCTGATCTGGCCCTGCGGACCCAGCACCATGAAGCGATCCCTGGTGACCGGAGTCTCCAGCGGCGCGCCCCGTTCCTTCCAGTCGGGGAACAGTTCGTTCAGGGCCTTCGGGTCGATGACCGCACCGGACAGGATGTGACCGCCGATCTCGGCGCTCTTTTCCAGAACGGCGACGGAGATCTCCTTGCCGTCCTTTTCCGCCCGCTGCTTCAGGCGGATGGCGGCGGACAGGCCGGCGGGGCCGCCGCCGACGATGACGACGTCATA
>NZ_JAQSDK010000035.1:36395-120948 GCF_029945885.1 Brevundimonas sp. | reverse complement strand
CAATCGTGCCGATGTTGCAATGCGGCTTGTTACGTTCGAACTTTTCCTTGGCCATCGCCAAACTCCTGGTGGCCCGGGTCCGGTTTGGAGGGGCGCTTCTGCTCAGTTCAAAAATCTGGAGCGGGTAGACGGAATCGAACCGACATATTCAGCTTGGAAGGCTGCTGTACTACCATTGTACTATACCCGCACGGAGACGGCGTCAGTCGCCCGGTCGCCCGGTTGACCTTCGCCGCCGACCCTCTTCGTCGCCGGACCCGTCGTCTCGAAAAGCGCGTGGTGGGGGAAGCAGGACTCGAACCTGCGAAGCTTACGCAGGGGATTTACAGTCCCCCCCCTTTGCCACTCGGGACATTCCCCCAAGCGCGTTTCGAACCGTCGGACCAAAGCCCCGGCAACCTTTCGGTGGCCAAAGCAACAAAAGCGTTCGGTCTCCGGCGCTGCCTGCGATACAGGGTGCGCCGGACCCGAAAGCCTCAGGGCTCCAAATCGGAGGGCGTCTTATAGTGTCGCAAAATCGAGAACGCAACGACCGGAAAACCGGTAAAAAGCCGGGCTTCCGGGGCAAGTCGCCGGAGGTCTCCGATGCGCCACGCAAAGGCGGCTGGAACCCCAATCCCCCAACCAAGGCCTTCAACCCGGCCGCCCCGCGCCCCTCGCGTGGCAAGGTCGACGCCGACAATTTCGTCTGGGGTCGACATCCGGTGCTGGCCGCCCTCGCCAATCCCGCCCGTCAGGGTATGGGCCGGCTGCTGGCCAGTCCCGACCGCGCCGTCGAACTGGAACGCGATAACCTGACCCACGGCCATGTGGTCGAGGTGATGGAGCCGCAACTGCTTGACCGGATGCTGCCCGCCGGTGCCGTGCACCAGGGGCTGGTGTTCAAGGTCCAGCCGCTGGAAGGCGTGGCCCTGGACGACATCGCCGAACCGGCCGAGGGCGTCATCGTCATGCTGGACCAGCTGACCGATCCACAGAATGTCGGGGCCATCTTCCGCTCGGCCCTGGCCTTCGGGGCGCGCGGCATTATCGTCCAGGACCGGCACTCCCCCGCCCTCGCCGGGGCCCTGGCCAAGGCTGCCGCCGGTGCCACCGAACGCCTGCCCTGCGCCCGGGTGACCAATCTGTCGCGCGCGCTGGAGACCCTGGCCGAACACGGCTGGCGCGCGGTTGGCCTCGACGGCAATTCGGACGAGACCCTGGAGACGGTGCTTGATTCGCGCCCGACCGTTCTGGTGCTCGGCTCCGAAGGGGACGGCATCCGTCGCCTGGTCGCCGAACACTGCGACACCCTGGCCCGGATTCCCATGCCCGGCGGGTTCGAAAGCCTGAACGTCTCCAACGCCGCCGCCGTGGCCCTGTATGAAGTCACCCGGGCCCAGCGCCCCGTCTGAGCCCGGGCGACTTGTCCCTCCATCCCTCCTGACCTAACAGCGCATCATGTTCGAATTTCTCAGCTCCCCTGAACTCGCCAGCCAGGCCGCCGCTCTCGGCCAGGTGATGATGATCGACCTGGTCCTGGCGGGCGACAACGCCATCGCCGTGGGTCTGGCCGCCGCTGCCCTGCCGGTCGAACAGCGGCGCAAGGCCATCCTGATCGGCCTGGCCGCCGCCGTGGTGCTGCGCATCGGCTTCGCCCTGATCACCGTCCAGCTGCTGGCCATCATCGGCCTGCTGCTGGCGGGCGGGGTGTTGCTGCTGTGGGTCTGCTGGAAGATGTGGCGCGAGATGCGCGAACAGGCCACCCATGACCAGGCCGAGGCCGCGGTCGAGATGGAGGCCGCCCTGTCGGTCCACCACGGCGGCGGTCCGACGCCCGAGGCCCTGGGCCTGAAGCGCAAGACCTTCGGCGCGGCCCTGCTGCAGATCATGATCGCCGACGTCACCATGTCGCTCGACAATGTGCTGGCCGTGGCCGGGGCGGCCCATGCCCACCCGTGGATCATGGTGTTCGGCCTGATCCTGTCGATCGCCCTGATGGGTCTGGCGGCCAGCTTCATCGCCCGGATGCTGAACCGCTTCCGCTGGATCGGCTATATCGGCCTGGTCATCGTCCTGTACGTCGCCCTGCACATGATCTGGGACGGAGCCCGGTCAGTGATCGTGCGCACCGACCGCATGGATGCTTTCAATGCCTCAGCACCGGCCTTCCTCGACATCACCCCGAAGGAAGCCGCCAAACACCGCCGCGGTGCCGACGACGAGGCCGAGCCGGTGACGCCGTCGGTCGAGGTGATCGCGCCGGCAGCGCGCGCAGCACCGGACGC
The DNA here is from genome assembly GCF_029945885.1 of Brevundimonas sp. Classification (GTDB taxonomy): domain Bacteria; phylum Pseudomonadota; class Alphaproteobacteria; order Caulobacterales; family Caulobacteraceae; genus Brevundimonas. The sequence goes on along the minus strand of NZ_JAQSDK010000035.1, from coordinate 118,681 downwards.
CGGAACGGTGCCGGCCGCGCCCGAGCCGGTCGCCTAGGCTTCGGCCTCGTCGCCGCCGAAACGTTCGGCCCATTCGGCCACCTGGGCGTCCTCGATCTTGCGGAACAGCACCTCGGCCGCCGCCACCGTCTGGCCGCGCGGCAGCCGGTCCAGCAGGTCGTCGGTGGCCAGAGGCCAGCTCAGATCGGTCTCGCCCACGGTGGCGGCGATCCGCGCCGCGCTGGACGGCATGATCGGGGCCGCCAGACGGGCGAACAGGGCCACCAGGTTCAGTCCGGTACGCACACCCACCGCCGCCCGCACCGGGTCGGTCTTGAAGGCGGTCCACGGCGCGGCGACCTGCAGATATTCATTGCCCAGCACCCAGACAGCACGGATGGCCTGGGCCGCCTTGCGGAACTCCATGGCTTCCAGCTGGGCCGTGGCCTCGGCGATGCCGGCCGCGATATCGGTCTCCAGCTGGGCCTCGACCAGACCCGGCTCCCCGCCCCCGGGCACCACGCCGTCGAAGCGGCTTTCGGTGAATTTGACGATCCGGTTGACGAAATTGCCCAGCACATCGGCCAGGTCCTTATTGGTCGAGGCCTGGAAATCCTCCCAGGTGAAGGCCGAGTCGGCATGTTCGGGCCCATAGGCGGTCAGCCGCCAGCGCCAGTAGTCGGCCGGCAGCAGCTCCAGCGCCTGGTCCATGAAGACGCCGCGCTTCTGGCTGGTCGAGAATTTGCCGCCGTACCAGTTCAGCCAGTTGAAGGCCTTCAGGGTGTCGACCGTCTTCCACGGCTCGCCGCTGCCCAGGATGGTGGCCGGGAAGCTGACGGTATGGAAGGCGACATTGTCCTTGCCCATGAATTGGACATAGCGAACGTCGTCGGCCCCCTCGTCGGTGCGCCACCAGTCGCGCCAGGTCAGGCCGTTGGCCTCGGCCCATTCCTCGGTGGCACCGATGTATTCGATCGGCGCGTCGAACCAGACATAGAAGACCTTGCCCTCCATGCCCGGGCGCGGTCCGCCGTCGGGACCCACCACCGGGATCCCCCATTTCAGATCCCGGGTGATGCCGCGGTCGATCAGCCCCTCGTCCAGATGCTTCAGCGCGATCGAGCGGGCCAGGGTCTGCCAGTCGATGCGCGAGTCGATCCAGTCGCGGATGCGGTCGGCCAGTTTGGTCTGCAGCAGATACAGGTGGCGGGTGTCGCGAACCTCCAGATTGCGCGAACCTGACACGGCGGAATAGGGCTCGATCAGATCGGTCGGATCCAGCAGACGGCCGCAGTTGTCGCACTGGTCGCCACGGGCGCTGGGATAGGCACAGTGGGGGCAGATGCCCTCGACATAGCGGTCCGGCAGGAAGCGGGCGTCGTCGATCGAATAGATCATCCGGTCGACCCGTTCCTCGATCAGGCCATTGGCCTCGAGGGCGGCGGCGAAATGCTGGGTCAGCCGGCGATTGGACGCGCTGGACGAGCGGCCGAACCAGTCATAGCTCAGACCGAAGGCCTCGCCCGCCTTGCGCTGGATCTCGTGCTGTTCATCGCAATAGGTGCGCACGTCCTGACCGGCGGCGGCGGCGGCCAGCTCGGCCGGGGTACCGTGCTCGTCGGTGGCGCAGATATAGAGGACCTCATGCCCCTGGGCGCGTTTGAACCGGGCCCAGACGTCGGCGGGCAGCATGGATCCGGCCAGATTCCCCAGATGCTTGATGCCGTTGATGTACGGCAGCGCAGAGGTGATGAGGATACGGGCCATGGGAGTCCAGACGTTCGGGAAGGCGTCCATATAGAGAGGACCGCCCCCCGCGGCCAAGCCCCGTCGTTACAGGGGGGCCGGCTCGACCCGCTGCGGCAGGCGTCGCGCCACCCGCAGGAACCGCCCGGTCAGCAACACGGACGAGAACAGGCTGGCGATGATCACCGACCAGACCAGGCCGTTGACGCCGATCCGGTGGGCCAGCCACCAGCCGAGCGGAATCATCACCCCGCCATAGGCGACGAAATGCATGATCGTCGGCCACCAGACGTCGCCGGCGGCGCGATTGATCTGGGCCGCCACGACCTGGATGCCGTCGGCGACGAAGAACAGGCAGGTCAGCACCAGGGCCGGCACGACCACGGCCAGCAGGACCGGATCGCGGTTGTAGGCGCTGGCGATCAGGCCCGCCCCCGGCCAGACGACCAGGGCCATGGCGAAGCCGATCACCGAGACCACGCCGATCCCGACCAGTCCGGCGCGCAGAACGCCGCGTCCGTCACCCTCGCCATAGGCCTTGCCGACCATCACCCCCGCGGCCGCCGACAGCCCCATCGGCACCATGAAGATGATCGCGGTGACGTTCAGCACAATGGTCCAGGCGGAGGTCTCCAGCGCGCCCAGCTGGCCGGCGATGAAGGTCATGGCGGCGAAGGCCCCGACCTCGATGAAATAGCTGGAGCCGGCCCCGTAGCCGACCTTGCGCTGCTCGCGCTCGGCCGTGCGGTTGCGGGCGGGGCGGGCGAACACACCCAGGGCCCGGGCCTCGGGCAGGCGGACGATATAGACGATCAGGAACACGGCCAGGGCGGTGCGCGCGCCGAAGGTGGCCCAGGCCGAGGCCACCGCCCCGTTGAAGCCCAGGCCCAGCAGGTCCGGCACCAGCACGAGGTTCAGCGCCAGATTGACGCCATTGGCCACCCACATGGCCCACATCCCGGCCTTGGGCCGGTGCAGGGCCTCCAGAAAAAATTGCGCCGCAACACTGACCAGATAGCCCGGCATCGACAGGGCGAAGACGATCAGGGCCGGCGAGGCCCCCTCGCCCAGACCGTCGGCCAGACCCATGTGACGCAGGGCCCAGGGGCCGAACACGATCATGGCCAGCATCGAGGCCACGCCCAGCTGCAGCCCATAGGCCATGCCGCGCCGGAACACGCCGCCGACCTCGTGCCGTCGGCCCTCGCCCAGATAGCGGGCGGTCATTACCTGGACGCCCATCATCAGCCCGACGGCCGTGGTGACGAATATGGTGACGGGGGCCAGGGCCAGGGAGCTGTAGGCCAGCTCGCGCGCCGACCAGTTGCCGACCACGATCACATCGGTCAGCCCCATGGTCATGATGCCGATACGCGCCAGCACCACCGGCCATGCCAGGGTCAGCAGGTCGCGAATGGCGGTACGGGTCTTGGCGCTGAGGGCGATCATCGGAGGCGGCAAAGGCCACGACCCGGGTCCGGCGTCAACACGATCCTTCTCCCCCTGAGGGAGAAGGGACCTTTACCAGGCCCCCATCGCGCGCAGGTGTTTGGCCAGGTCGTCCGGCAGGTCACCGGGGTCGAGGGTGGACAGGTCCGGCGGGGCGTCCTTCGGCTCCAGATAGCGCCAGCCCTGGAACGGCCGCCGGGCCTGCGGGGCCGTGCGCACCACCTCGGGCGACAGCTTGATCAGGCACATCGACGCCTTGCCCTCCCCCTTCGTCGAAATGTCGAGGATCGGCATCCGGCAGGTGACCGAGCCCTTCATGACCCAGAACAGCGACCCGCCGTCCTCCAGCTCGGTCGCGCGCTTGGGCGTCATCCGGGTGTTGACGGTCAGCCAGTCCCCCTTGGCCGCGCGGCGTTCCAGCGTCTCGACCTTGGCGACGCCGACACAGAGCTTGATCATGTGGAGAGGCATGGACGTCGCACTATCATCTCCCTCCCCTTCGGGGGAGGGTCGTCGATGCGAAGCAGCGACAGGGTGGGGCGGGCAAGGCGACGCGGGACGGGTCTGTAGGGGCCACTACGATCACCCTCTCCCCATGGGAGAGGGTCAAATCCGTTGGACTCATGGAGTCCGAAAAAGTGCAAATCAAATCCAGAAAAATCAGCGACTTGCACGCATTGCACCCGTTTTTTTCCGAGTGCAACCGGCTCAGCCGCCGCAATCACAGGGCGGGGCAGGTACAGCGAACAAGTTTCTGTATTTAATAACCTTATTGATCAGTCGCTGCCCTCGACGGTCGCCAGCACCGCATCCGCCGCCACCTGATCCCCGACGGCGAAGGCCACCTCGCCCACCACCCCGTCGAACGGGGCGACGAGGGCATGCTCCATCTTCATGGCCTCCAGCACCACGACCGGCTGGCCCTTGGTGACCGTGTCGCCGGGTTTGGCGGGCGTGGCGACGATCTTGCCGGGCATGGGCGCGCGGAGGGCGCCGTCGGAGGCGGTGCCGCTCCCTGAGCCGCCTCGCAGGCGGGGCGAGAACTCGAAGGCGTCGCCCTCTTCGAAGACAACGACCCTGCCATCGCCGGTGTCGGCGCCCGAGACCTGCTCGCCATCGACGAAGACATAGGCGGGCGTGCCAATCGCCTGATAGGCCTCGCCTTCCAGGTGGACGTCGAAGGTTGAATGGCGCGGCGCCCCGCCGCGATAGTCGCCGGAAAGAAGGCCCTCGACCCGCTCGCCGTTGCGATAGAGGACGACCGGCGTATGGGGCTCGCCGTTCATGCGGAAGGCGAACAGGCCATCAGTCCACGGCGACAGTTCGTTGGCGCGCAGGGCCTCATCGGCCCGGAGGCCCACGGTCGCCAGAGCCGCCGCGGTTGTCTTGGTCGATGGCCGGGCGGCCGCCAGAGATGCCTCCTCCGCCCCGATGAACCCCGTATCCACATCCCCCGCGATGAAACGCGGATGCTCCAGGCAGCGCACCAGGAACCCGGCATTGGTCCTGACCGGCCAGACCTCAACCCCGGCACAGGCCTCCGCCAGCCCCTCGGCGGCCTCTTCCCGCGTCTCCGCATGGACGATCAGCTTGGCAATCATCGGGTCGTAGAACTGGCTGACCTCGCCCCCCTCCTCCACCCCGGTATCGATCCGCAAGGACGCTCCCCTTCCCCTCGAGGGGGAAGGGGTCGGGGGATGGGGTGGAGGCAGGCTGCTGCGGGTGGGCCGCGGAGACTCCGCCGGAGTCTCTCGAACCTCTACCAAAAGGGGTGCCTCCACCCCCACCCAACCCTCCCCCCTCAAGGGGGAGGGCTCAGGAAGGACGAAATGCTCCAGCTTGCCGATTGAGGGCAGAAAGCCGTTCGCCGGGTCTTCGGCATACAGCCGCGCCTCCATGGCCCAGCCGGTCATAGCGATGTCAGCCTGCTTCAGCGGCACCGGCTCGCCCGCCGCGGCGCGGAACTGCCATTCGACCAGATCGACGCCGGTGATGGCCTCGGTGACCGGGTGTTCGACCTGCAGCCGGGTGTTCATCTCCATGAACCAGATACGATCGGCCCGCAGGCCCTCGGTCCCGTCGGCGATGAACTCGATGGTCCCCGCCCCGACATAGTTCACGGCCTTGGCCGCCTTGACCGCCGCCGCCGTCACCGCCGCCCGCGTCGCCGCGTCCATGCCGGGGGCCGGGGCCTCCTCGATCACCTTCTGGTGGCGGCGCTGCAGCGAACAGTCGCGTTCGAACAGGTGCACGACCTCGCCGTGGGCGTCGCCAAACACCTGAACCTCGATATGGCGGGGCGACAGGATGTATTTCTCGATCAGGACCCGGTCGTCGCCGAAGCTGGAGGCCGCCTCCCTCTGACAGGAGGCCAGGGCATCAAGGAAGGCGTCGGCGGCATCGACCCGCCGCATCCCCTTGCCGCCGCCGCCCGCCACCGCCTTGATCAGGACCGGATAGCCGATGACGTCGGCCTCGGCCTTGAGCCGGTCGGGCGACTGGTCCTCGCCCATATAGCCGGGGGTGACGGGCACGCCCGCGGCGATCATCAGGGTCTTGGCGGCGTCCTTCAGCCCCATGGCGCGGATCGCGGCCGGGGGCGCGCCGATCCAGATGATCCCGGCCGCCATCACCGCCTCGGCGAAGTCGGCGTTCTCGCTCAGAAAGCCGTAGCCAGGATGGATGGCCTCGGCCCCGGTCGCCTTCGCTGCAGCCAGCACCTTGCCGGCGTCCAGATAGCTTTCACGCGCCGCCGCCGGCCCGATCAGCACCGCCTCGTCCGCCTCGCGCACATGCAGGGCCTTGGCGTCAGCCTCGGAATAGACGGCGATGGTCCGGATACCCATGCGGCGGGCGGTGCGGAACACACGACAGGCGATTTCGCCGCGATTGGCGACCAGAACGGATTTGAACATGAGCCGTTCCTAGCGTGCGGTGCCCGCCCGCGCCACTGTCACTCAGCCCAGCGCGGCTTGCGCTTGTCGAGGAAGGCGCGGACGCCTTCCTGGCCCTCGACCGAGACGCGGGCCCGGGCGATGCGGTGCGCGGTGTCTTCCATCAACGCATGGTCGATGCGGTGACCGGCGACGTGATGGACCAGGCGTTTGGCATCGCCCATGGCCCCGGGCGCGCTGGTCTCCAGCCCCTCGGTGACCCAGGCGACATAGCCGTCAATGCTGTCGGCGTCGGCCAGAACCGTATCGATCAGGCCGATCCGGGCGGCATGGTCGGCGTCGAACAGATTGCCGGTCAGGAACAGGGCCCGGGCCCAACGCGGGCCGACAGCCTCGACCACATAGGGGGCGATGGTCGCGGGGATCAGGCCCAGCTTGACCTCGGAGAAGGCGAATTTTGTCCCGCGGACGGCCACGGCCATGTCGCAGGCGGCGACGATGCCCGCGCCGCCGCCCATGGCCGCGCCCTCGACCAGGGCCACAGTCAGGGCCGGGATGTCGTGCAGGGCCTTCAGCATCTTCGCCAGGCCCATGGCATCCTCGCGGTTTTCGCTCTCGGACCAGCCGGAGGCATCGGCCATCCATTGCAGGTCGGCCCCGGCGCTGAAGGTACCGCCCGCGCCGCGGATGAAGACCGCGCGAATGTGGTCGGCCCCGTGCAGGGTCTCGAAGGCCTCATGCAGGGCGGCGACGGTGTGGGCGTCGAACGCGTTCTTCTTCGCCGCCCGGTTGATGGTGATGAAGACGATGCCCGCGGCGGTCGAGCGGATCTGCACCAGCCGGTCATCGGCGTCCGGGGCCGGATCGGCCAGCAGCGGATGGACGATGGCATTGATCTTCGCCGCCTCGGCGTCGGTGACGTCCAGGGCGTTGAGGTCGGCCTCGGTGGGGGTGTTGCGGTCAGTCATAGCCTATCCTCAGTTGATCCCCTCCCGGCCGGGAGGGGGCAGTCCTACATCCGGAACACGCCAAAGGTGGTTTCGCTCACCGGCGCATTCAATGAGGCCGAAATCGCCAGCCCCAGCACATCGCGGGTCTGGGCCGGATCAATGACCCCGTCGTCCCACAATCGCGCGGTGGCATGGTACGGGTTGCCCTCGTCCTCATATTTCTGACGGACCGGTGCCTTGAAGGCCTCGGCCTGTTCCGGGGTCCAGCTGTCGGCGTCGCGGTGGACCGTGGCCAGCACGGCGGCCGCCTGTTCCCCGCCCATCACACTGATCCGGCTGTTGGGCCAGGTGAACAGGAAGCGCGGGCCGAAGGCCCGGCCGCACATGCCGTAGTTGCCGGCCCCGAAACTGCCGCCGATCAGGACGGTAAATTTCGGCACCTCGGCCGAGGCGACGGCGGTGACCAGCTTGGCCCCGTCCTTGGCGATGCCGCCGGCCTCGTATTTGCCGCCGACCATGAAGCCCGAGATGTTCTGCAGGAAGACCAGCGGTATCTTGCGCCGGCAGGCCAGTTCAATGAAATGCGCGCCCTTCAGCGCGCTCTCGGAAAACAACACGCCATTATTGGCCAGGATGGCGACCGGATAACCCCAGATGCGGGCGAAGCCGCACACCAGGGTGGTGCCGTACAGGGCCTTGAACTCGTCGAACTCGGACCCGTCGACCAGCCGGGCAATGACCTCGCGCACGTCATAGGGCGCGCGCACATCGTCGGGGATCAGGCCGTACAATTCGTCCGCGTCAAAGGCCGGGGCGCGCGGCTCGCGCACATCGATCTCGACCCGCTTCACCGTGTTCAGGCTGTCGACGATGGTGCGCACGATCTCCAGGGCGTGTTCGTCATTCTCGGCCACATAGTCGACCACGCCGGACTTGCGGCCGTGGGTCTCGGCCCCGCCCAGATCCTCGGCCGAGATGACCTCGCCGGTGGCGGCCTTCACCAGCGGCGGGCCGGCCAGGAAGATGGTGCCCTGGTTGCGGACGATGACGCTCTCGTCCGACATGGCCGGGACATAGGCCCCGCCGGCGGTGCAGCTGCCCATCACGCAGGCGATCTGCGGGATCGACTTGGCCGACATCCGTGCCTGGTTGAAGAAGATGCGGCCGAAATGATCGCGGTCGGGAAACACCTCGGCCTGGTGCGGCAGGTTGGCTCCGCCCGAATCGACCAGATAGACGCACGGCAGGTTGTTCTGTTCGGCGATCTCCTGCGCCCGGAGATGCTTTTTCACCGTCATCGGGAAATAGGCCCCGCCCTTCACCGTCGGATCGTTGGCGACGATCATCACCTCCCGGCCCGAGACCCGGCCGACGCCACAGATCATCCCCGCGCCGGGGGCCGCGTCGTCATACATGCCGTCAGCGGCCAGTTGGCCGACCTCGAGAAAGGGCGACCCCGGGTCCAGCAGACGTTCAACCCGGTCCCGGGGCAGCAGCTTGCCGCGGGCCACATGGCGGTCGCGGGATTTTTCGGACCCGCCCAGGGCCGCCCGGGCCACCTTGTCACGCAGTGCCGCGACCAGGGCGCTGTTGTGGGCATGAAGGGCCTTGAAGGCCTCACTGTGCGGATCGACCGCTGACGTCAGCTTGGGCATGGGGCTGGTTTAGGTCGGTTCCGCGCCCCGGGGAAGCCGTCGCCGCAAAAGCAGCGGCGGCAAGTGCGAATCGGCGCTAATTGCAGGCATGGCTCCCACCCGATCCGACCGGCTGGAACACGCCCTCCACCGTATCTTCGACGGGGGCAGCAACACCCGTGCCAGCTGGTTCGCCCTGACCGGCGGCGAGCCCCTGTTCAATGCGGGCGATCCGTCGGACGTCCTGTATCTGCTGCGCTCGGGCCGCCTCGGCGTCTTCCGCCATGAGGAGGGTCACCCGGCCCAATTCGTCGGCGTCATCCGCCCGGGCGAGCCGGTCGGCGAAATGGCCATGCTGGCGGGAACGCCGCACACCGCCGGGGTCGTGGCCCTGCGCGACTCCGAAATGGTCGCCCTGCCGCGCGAGGCCTTTTTCGAGGCCGCCCGGACCGAGCCGGACCTGATGGTCGAATTGTCCCGGCTGATGATCCAGCGGGCCCGCGATCGTAGCGCCGGCGGCGGCGAGCCCAGCGTGTTTGGCTTCATCGCCGCCCGGCATCAGCCGATCCGCGCCTTTGTGGAACAGGTGGCGGCGGCCATCGTCAGCCAGGGCTTTACCTGCCAGATCATCGACAGTTCCGCCCTGAGCTCGGCCGCCGACTGGTTCTCGCGGGTCGAGGATGCCCACGACTTCGTCCTCTATATCGCCGAGTCCGAGGAACGGGCCTGGGCCTCCCTGTGCGCCCGCCAGGTCGACCGGTTGTTCATCGTCGGCAACACCCTGCTGGCCCCGCCCGCCTACCCCCTGCCCCACAAGGGCGTGCTGGACGCCCAGCAGCGGACCGACCTGATCCTGCTGCGCGACGCGCGCATGAGCCGGCCGGCCAATACTGCCATCTGGCTGGACACGGTCCAGCCCGGCCGCTGGTTCCATGTCATCGAGCGGGACGCCGCCGATGCGGCCCGCATCGCCCGGGTCATCACCGGCACGGCGGTCGGGGTGGTCTTTTCCGGCGGCGGGGCCCGGGCCTATGCCCATATCGGAGCGCTGCGGGCCCTGAATGAGGCCGGCGTTCCGATCGATTTCGTCGGCGGCTCCTCCATGGGGGCCGTGGTCGCCGCCGGCCCCGCGATGGGCTGGTGCCAGGAGGAGCTGGAGGCACGGATTCGCAAGGCCTTTGTCGATAGCGACCCCCTGTCCGACATCACCTTCCCCCTGGTCGCCATGACCCGGGCCCACAAGGTCGCCGAACTGCTCAAGGACGCCTATGGCGAGGTCGATCTGGCCGACCTGGTCCGCCCGTTCTTCGCCGTCTCGACCAACCTGACCTCGGGCCGGATCGAAATTCACCGGCGCGGCCTGATGCGTCAGGCCATGCGGGCCACCATCGCCATTCCCGGCGTCATGCCGCCGGTGGTCATCAACGGCCAGGTGCTGGTCGACGGGGCTGTGCTGAAGAATTTTCCGGCCGACGTCATGCGCCAGATGACCGGCGGGCCCATCGTCGGCTGCGACGTATCCCGCACCCGCGGCGTTGACCCGGCCATCATCCAGCATCCCCAGTCGATCTGGAACATGATCGTCTCCGGCTCGTGGAAACGTGGCCCGCCCATCGTCTCGATCCTGATGCGGGCGGCGACCCTGACGACGGACTCCGAGCTGGAACAATCACGCGCGGCCACCGATGTGCTGATCCAGCCGACGCCCGAAGGGGTCGATATCCGCGACTGGAAGGCGTTCGATCCGGGTATCGCCTCCGGCTATCACGCCACCCGCGAGGTCCTCGCCACCCTGGACAAGCCGGTCACCGATCTGCGTCGGCGTCAGGCCGTCCTCAACGCTGCGCCACCAGAAACAGACGCGGAAACGGCAGCAGGGTCACCCCGTCGGGGCGCGGCGGGAAAGCCTCGCAAAGCGCCGCGCCCAGCGCCGAAACGAAAGCCCCCCGCATAGGCGCATCGCCTGCGAGTGCGCTCAGATACGGACGCAGGGCCGTGCCCTTCATCCATTCCAGAACCGCGTCGGGCCCGGTCAGGGCGTGAAGATAGGTCGTGGACCAGATGTCGACCCCGGCCGCCTCGCGGGCCAGGACGTCATAATAGGCCTCGTTCGGCATCAGGGCGGCCATCCGCGGCACGGCGGCCAGCGCCCCGGCCCACGGCCCGGTCCCGGCCACCGCCCGCAACAGGCCGTGATGGCGCGTGCCGTGGGCCATCGGCATCTGCACCGCCAGCACCCCGCCGGCTGCCAGGGCCTCAAGGAGACGCGCCAGCAGGACCCGGTGGTCCGGCAGCCAGTGCAGGGCGGCATTGGAGAAGATCAGATCCGCAGGGCGGGCGGGGCTCCAGCCGGCGATATCGCCCTGGACCCAGTCGATGATCTCGCTGCGTTGCCGGGCCTCGCCCAGCATGGCTGCGCTGGTGTCCAGTCCGTGGACCCGGGCCCCGGGATGGCGGCGCTGCAGCAGGGCCGCATGTTGCCCCGTGCCGCAGCCCAGATCCCAGATCTCACCGGGGTTCAGGCCCGCGGGCAGGCGCAGCAGCAGATCGAGGGCGGCGCGATCGCGTTCGCCGTCGAACCGGCCGTACTGTCGGGGATCCCATTCGGGAGTCGCGTCTGTCATGGCCGGGGCTTGCCCTCCGTCCGTTACAGCGATGGTACCGCCTCTCAGGCTTGAACTGAGGACCTCCGGTTCCACAAACCGGCGCTCTAACCAACTGAGCTAAGGCGGCGCTATCGACGCGAGGGGCGTTCTCTATCGGGACTTCCCGACCCGATCAAGCGACCGGGCCGGTTTTATATCCCTGCGGGGTCAGTTCCAGCCGCGGCTGGCGATATACTGCTCAAGCGCGGCGATCCGCGAGGCGTCGGACGGGTGGGTCGAGGCGAACTCCGGTGTCGCCGTCTGGCGCTGTTCGCCCATCAGTCGCCACAGGGCGATGGCCTCCGACGGCCGGTAACCGGCGGCCTGCATATAGTCGACGCCCAGCCGGTCCGCTTCCAGCTCGTCGCGCCGCGAATAGCGCAGCAGGAAACCATACTGGGTAATCACCCCGGCCACACCGCCGGCCGTCTCACCATAGCTGCCGACGCCACTCTGGATCAGACCGCCCAGGGCACTGCTGGAGGCGCGCTCGGCCCCGTGGCGGGCCACGACGTGGCCGACCTCATGGCCGATCACCGTCGCCAGCTGGTCGTCGTTCTTCACCAGGGCCAGCAGGCCGGTCGTCACACCGATCTTGTAGGACGGCAGCACGAAGGCATTGGGGCTGTCGCTGATGAAGACCGCATATTCCCAGCTGCGGTCGCCCAGCTGCGCCCCGCCGACCACCCGGTCACCGACCCGTCGGATCCGCTGGTTCATCGTAGCATCGCGCGACACCGGCTGGGTGCGCAGGGCCTCGGCCCAGGCGGCATCCGCCTGCTGGGCCAGGGTCGAATCATCGACGATCAGCAGCTGGTTGCGGCCCAGGGTCTCGTTATAGGCACAGCCGCCCAGGGTCAGGGCGGCCAGGGCGACAGGCAGGACGAAGCGGGTCAGGGTCATGGATGGTCTCCGGAAAGGTCCACCGTAACGCTTAACCGCAAGGGAGGCTCCCTCCCCTGCGGCCTCCGCGCAAACAAAAACGCCCCGGAGCGAACTCCGGGGCGATTCCGATGAGTTTGTGTGTCCGACTACTCGAGGCGGAAACGCATGGTGTACTGCACCCTTGCGCCAACGGCAGCGCCGTCGACCTGTCGGGGGTTCAGTCGTGCCCGGCGCATACCGGAGAGCGCGGCAGAACCGAACCCGGCTCCTTGCGGATCTTCCGACAGAACCCGGCAGTCAGTCGCATCGCCGTTCGGCTGAACCGCACAGCTGATGACCACTGTGCCGCTCTCGATGTTCCGCTGCTGGGCACGGCTCGGATATTCAACCGAAGGCTGGCGAGCCCAGCTCGGGTTGGTAATCACGGCCGGACGCGGCGGCGCAGGCGGTGCCGGCGGAGGCGGCGGACCGGGGACGATAACGGGCGGGCCCGTATATTCGACGCGGTCTTCCTTCTTCGTCGGCTCGATCGGCAGCGTGACCGGCGGCGGCGGAGCCTGGGTGTTGATTTGCGGCTCACGCACCTGAAGCTTGGGCGGGGGCGGCGTGTCAGGCGGCGGCGGCGGCGGCGGCGGCGGCGGAGGCGGAGGCGCAGGCTCGATCAGTTCCACATCGACGGCGTCGTCGGTGTAGTTGAATTCCTTCAACACGAACTTCTCATTGTAGAGCCAGAGACCGGCCAGCAGGTGAACGATGACCGACATGGTGATGCCGATGATCGCGCCCGTGGAAAGGCCCTTTTTCTTCTTACGCGGCGGATCCAGAATTGGATCGCGATGCTCGTGGGTTTCAGCTGTCATACTCTCGACCGACCCCTAGGATGATTGGTCTTCGCCAACCAGAGCAACGCTGTAGAAGCCGTTGTCCTGGAGAGCGTTCATGACCTGCATGAAGTCACCGTACCGCGTCTGCTGGTCTGCGCGGATGAATATCCGTTCCTCGGCGGGGTTCCGGCGGCCAATCTGGGCCGTCAGGTCCGCACCGAGGCTGTCTACGCTCGTCCGGAAGTCACCGATGAAAACATCGCCGTCATTCTGGATCGAGATAAACACCGGCTTCGGCGGGTTCTGCGCCGGAGGCGCGACGGCTCGCGGAAGGGTCACCGGCACCGACACGGTGGCGAGCGGGGCCGCCACCATGAAGATGATCAGGAGAACGAGCATGATATCAACGAAGGGTGTGACGTTGATGTCGGCGTTCGCCTCGACGTGATACTTCCCGCCGCCGGAACCTGAAAGCTTGGCGGCCATCCGTCTTACGCCCCCTTGTCGAGTTGACGCGAGATGCCGTTGATCAGTTCAGCGTTGAAGCCGTCCGATCGCGTGCCGTAGGCCGAGATGCGGGTGTTGAAGTAGTTATAGAAGATCACGGCCGGGATAGCGGCGAACAGGCCGATACCGGTTGCGAGCAGGGCCTCGGCGATACCGGGAGCCACGACCGCCAGGTTGGTGGTGTTGGACTCGGCGATGCCGATGAAGGAGTTCATGATCCCGTAAACGGTACCGAACAGACCCACGAACGGGCCGGTCGAACCGACGGAGGCCAGGAACTGCTGACCGCCGGAGAGGCGACCCGCGAGACCGGCCTGGACCGCCTGGACGGCGGTCTGGGCGCGGAGGATGGCCGAGTCACGGTGTTCACCGGTGACGCTCAGGCCTGCCTGACGCGACAGTTCGATTTCTTCGGTGGCCGCGGCGGCCATATCGGCCAGCGGGTTACCGTCGAAGTCGTCCGAGGTGGCGACGCGACGCATGTCGGCGATCGTGCGAGCGCCGCGGAAGGCTTCAAGGAAGCGGTCCGTGGTGCGGCCGAGCGCGCCGAACTCAAACATTTTGATCAGCAGCAGGGTCCAGGAGAAGACCGAGGCCAGGATCAGGCCGATCATCACGACCTTAACCACCATGCCCGCGTCCATGAACATGGAGATCGGGGTGATGCCACCGCCGCCGTGTCCGCTGACAGCGTCGGCGACCGTTTCCGGATCGGCGGCGGGGGCAGCGGCTTCGGGAGCCGGGGTTGCCGCAGCGTCGACTGCCGGAGCGGTCTCGGTTGCTGGGGTTGCTGGGACCGCATCCTGCGCGAGGACCGGCGAACCCGCCATGAGCACGGCGGCGCCGGCCAGAGCGAGAAGCGTGTTCTTCATTTTGCTATCGAGCATAGTTCGCCAGTTCCTGCTTTGGTCTGACTCGTGAAAGCCTAAAGGATCGTCGCCACGAGCGCGGTCGACCCCAATTGAAAATGTCGCCCGCAGGCTCGGTCCTTGGACCGTCGACTACGGAACGCCTGCTTACGCATCCGGTTGCCTCGCGACTTCCGGTGACGATGTCAAGCGCCCTTGAATATCATACTCTCAGGCGAGAGGCCGCTAGTTTCAAGAAGCGGTAAGGCTCCTTTGAAGAACCCATACCGGAGCGTCAAGTGCGCAGGGGCTCTTTTCCCCTCACGGGGGAGCAGGTTGGCAGTTGCCCGCGCAAAACGGGGAAAAATCGCAATTTGCGACGAGTCCGGACGATCCGGCCTGTCGGCTGGCGCAAGAATTTACCGCTCACCCCGCCGCCGCCAGGACAGCCTCGGCGATGTCGGTTTCGCCCTCCGCTTCCGCCGATCGCCCTGCCCCGTCCGCTGAACTCAGCGCGGCCTCGAGCGCTGCGAACAGGCTGGCGGCGGCGATCGGCTTGGTCAAATGACCATTGGCTCCCGCCTGCAGCGAAGCCTCGGCATGTTCGGGCATGGCATTGGCACTCAGGGTATAGATCGGGGTCGCCGGAATCCCCTCGGCCAGCTCGCGGCCGCGCATCAGCCGGATGGCGGTCAGTCCGTCCATAACCGGCATCTGCATATCCATCAGGACCATGTCGAACGCCTCCGTCTCGTACAGGGCCACGGCCTCGGCCCCGTTTTCGACGCTGGTCAACAGAACGCCGGTCCCGTCAAACAGGAGCTCTACAACCTTACGGTTGATCGGGTGGTCCTCGGCCAGCAGCACGCGCGGGGCACCAGCCTCCTGTGGCCGTGCCCGAACGGGGCTCGAGGCCTTGACCACGGCAGCATCGGGCGCGCGGGCCAGATTCAATGTCAGGGTGAAGGTCGACCCCACGCCAGGCTCGGCGTCAGCTTCAAGGGTGCCGTCCATGGCCTCGGCCAGCGCCCGCGAAATCGCCAGACCCAGGCCCGTGCCGCCGAATCGCCGTGTGATCGAGCCGTCCGCCTGCTCGAAGCGCTGGAATAAACGCGCCTTGAAGTCCGCATCAAAGCCGATTCCGGTGTCGGTGACGGCGATGACCACCCGCCCCTCGTCGTCCCGCGTCGCCTTCAGGACGATGCTTCCCTGCCCGGTGAATTTGACCGCATTGGACAGCAGATTGCTGACAACCTGCCGGATTCGCACCACATCGCCGACGAATGCACCGGCCACCGACGGGGCGACATCCAGGCTGAAATCGAGAGCCTTCAGCCGCGCCCCGGCCTCAAACAGGGCCACGACACTCTCCAGACAGTCTTCCAGGTCGAACGGCTCGGCCTTGAGCTCCAGATGACCGGATTCAATCCGCGCCAAATCCAGCACATCGGTGAGCAGGGTTTCCAGCGTCTCGCCCGAGGTCGCGATCAGATCGACCATCTTGGCCTGCTCCGGCGTGAGCTCGGTTCGGGCCAGGGCCGCATTGATACCGATCACCCCGTTCAGCGGGGTCCGGATCTCGTGACTCATATTGGCAAGAAACTCACTCTTGGAGCGATTGGCCTCATCGGCCAGCCGGGTTGCCGCCTTCAGGCGGCGCGCCTGTTTGATCTGCCAGAACAAAACCCCGAGCAGCGACGCCAGGAGAATCACGACCAGGACGATGAAATAGCGACCGATCAACAGCATCCGGGCATCGGCCGCCGCAAGGGCATTGGCCGAGGTCAGGGCCTTGCGCCGCTCGGCCAGCTGGACTTCCAGGTCACCGGTGACCTGATGGATGCCGCTGCTGAAGGTCTGCAGCTGCAGCATGTTTTCCTGCTGGTTGAACCGCCGCAGCTTGAGGAAGGCCTCGCGGGTCCGCCCCTCGGCGAACAGGACCTCCGCCTCGGCATTCATCAGGTCGGTCCGACGGGCCTCATTGTCGCCGGCCGCAGCATCCAGCTGGCGAACCACTTCAAAATCGCGCCGGGCACCCGCAGCGTCTCCCGTCTGGGCGCGGGCAACCGCGCGCAAGCGCAGCAGGTTTGTCGTCATCGCGGTCGGTTGAGCCAGCTCGGCACCGACCGGGGCGATACACCGCAGAACCGCGCGCGGCTCGGCGCGGTCATTGGCCATCCGGGCACAGAGATTGACGTCCCAGAGCTGCAGACTGTGCATCCCCGTGCGCTCCGACAGCCGGTGGTGAGCCGCAGCCAGTCGATCCGCGACGGCAAAGTCGCCGCTCTGCGACGCCATCTTGGCCAGATTGTACAGACTGTCGAAATCGGGACGGGGATAGAGGGGGTTGGTGAACTCCACCTCAAAACGGTTGAAGGCAGCGGCACTGCCCTCATAGTCATGGATCTGCATCAGGCCGATGCCGACCACTTCCCAGATTCCCGCCCGGGCCGTGTCGACCTGGGGGCCGCTCATCGGAATGGCCGACTCGGCATCGGTCAGGATTCTGAGGGCCTGGCCGGTCTGGCCCTCATCGATCATCGCCAATGCCTGCAAGCGGGCGGCATGGGCCCGGGTAAACCAGTCCAGTTCCGTGGCATGAATGCCGGCGATCTCGGGCACCACCGTCAGGTCGCCCTGGGTGTAGCGGGCGGCCAGGGCGTTCAGGCGAGCAACCATCTGATAGCGCGCATCGTGTTCGCGGGCGGCCGCTGCGGCCAGCCGGTCGTTCCACAGCTTCGCCTTGTCGTAGTCGGCCTGGGTCTGGAACAGCCAGGTGACATGGTAGAGCCGGTTCAGCCCCTCACGACTGTCCATCTGCTGCGCCGCGGCACCGAACCGTTCCAGGGCCGCGAAATCGGTCTGGGACGCGCGGGACTCAACGATACCCGCGAGCGCCATCGTCTGGCTCGCGCCCTTGGCTCGACCTTCCGCCGCCGCCGCATCCGCGCCGGAGGGAAACAGGAGCAGTCCCAGACAAAGGATGCTGAGTCGAAGGAAAAAGGACAAGATGGACAACTCGCGAGCGGACGACACGAAGTCCGACACGCTGCACGGTCAATCATTAAAATATCGCCGTATCTGCGACAAACACGCCACCACATTGGGCGGGGGCCCCGGCTGGAGGGGACTTTTTTCATATTCGGGAAAATGGTGCCTGGGGGCGGATTCGAACCACCGACACGCGGATTTTCAATCCGCTGCTCTACCAACTGAGCTACCCAGGCGCGCGCACCGGCTCGCGGGAGCGGCGTCTATAGGCGAGGCCGCCGGGGGTGTCCATAGGGGTTTGAAACGAACCGGACATCGAACCCGAAGTCCACCGTTTCGCCCCGGATCACCCGGGTTCGGACTCATCCTCCGCCGATCCTTCGGGACCGGCCGGAATGGCGTAGCTGCCGGTAAACCAGCGCTGCAGATCCAGATCGGCGCAACGCTTGGAGCAGAACGGCTTGTATTCGGACGCTGCCGGGCGTTGGCGGCAGATCGGGCAGTTGGCCATGGTCAGTCCTCTTCGATGCGTGCGGCACCCGGCGGCAGGCCGGTCTGGGCCCGCAGCGCGGCCCGCGGTCCCAGCCGGGCGACCAGGGGAGCGGCGACCGCCGCCTCGTCAGGCGGGCACACCGCGGTCAACCTCGGCGTCGCCGTATCCTCAAGCAGGCGATGCCGCAACGCCCGTACCGTGTCCAGGGCCCGGTCCTCAAGCGTCCGGCCCAGCACAGCCTCGATCGGCCGCAGTCGCCACGGCAGCGACAGCGACAGCACCCCGAACCGGTTGACCGGGCCGATCACCACCGCCGGATCGCCGCCGAACGCCGCTTTTGCGGTTCGCAGGATCATCTCCCCGTCCTGGCCGGTGCCGATCAGGTCGACAACCACCAGCCCACCCCAGCGCTTGAGCCGGATCAGGCGCGCCGCCTGGACCAGCCCCTCGCGATTGGCCTGTTCGCGGCCCTTGCGCGCATCGCGCCCGGCCACCGGCGCATGATCGATATCGACCGCGACGAGCGCCCGCGTGCGCTGTACCGCCAGGTCCAGCCCGATCGCCGGGATAACCGTCGTCATGCCCAACGCCGCCTCGACCGCCTCATGTCCGGCTGAGATCGCCGCCAGCCCCGTTTCAACTTCCACGCCGGGAGCAAGGGTCGCCAGCCGGGCGGCCACGTCAGGCCCGGTCTCCAGCAGACGGGGCGTCCCCTCCCCCGCACCGGTAAGGCGCAGCACCGGCCCCTTGCCGTCACGCGGTTCGGCCGTGACCTCGACCGCGATCCGGTCCCCGTTGCGGATCGGGGCCTCACGCGCCAGTGGCAGGAACCCCGCCGGGTCGCCCGCGCCCAGGTCGATGAAAGCGCCCCGCAGCCCGGCGTTCACCTCGGTGACCCGACCGACGCAGCGCGCGCCAAGCCGGTGCTGGGGCACGTCGCTGTCGCGTTCGATCAGCAGATGTTCGGGATAGCCGTTGCGGAAGATCATGCCCCGGGTCTCGCCGGGCATGGCGTCGAGGAAGACCTCGACCGCGTCGCTCACGACCGCCGCCAGCCCATGCCGGACAGCAGATTGACCGTCTCGGGCAGGGGCAGGCCCATCACGGCCGGGTGGCTGCCGACGATGCGCAGGATAAAGGCCCCGGCCGGGCCCTGGATGCCATAGCCCCCGGCCTTGCCACGCCAGTCGCCGGTGGCGACATAGGCGGCGATCTCGGGCTCGGACAGGCATTTGACGCTGACCCGGGTGTCGACCACCCGGCTGATCAATTTGTCACCGGCGGCCACCGCCACGGCGGTGAAGACCCGGTGGTTGCGACCCGAAAGCTGGCGCAGGAAATGCGCGGCCTCGGCTTCGTCAGCAGGCTTTTCCAGCAGGCGGCGGCCCAGGGCCACCACCGTATCGGCGGCCACGACCACGGCACCCGGCGACCGAGCGGCCACGACGGTTGCCTTGGTTCGCGCCAGCCTTACGGCCAGACGCGACGGCGTCTCGTCCTTCAGCGGGGTTTCATCGATGTCGGCGGGGTCGATGCGATCGGGGACAATCCCGACCTGCGCCAGCAACTCAATCCGGCGCGGACTGGCCGAGGCCAGGACCAGGTCGGGGCGCACCCCGGAGGCGGGCATGTCGCCCCGCCCCTATTTGAAGCGATAGGTGATGCGGCCCTTGGTCAGGTCATAGGGCGTCATCTCGACCAGCACCTTGTCGCCGGCCAGGACGCGGATGCGGTTCTTGCGCATCTTGCCGGCCGTGTGGGCGATGATCTCGTGGTCGTTCTCGAGCGTCACACGAAAGGTGGCGTTCGGCAGCAGTTCGCTGACGACACCGGGAAACTCGAGCAGTTCTTCCTTAGCCATGCGGCCTCTCGCGCCCTGAAAATACGGTTCGGGGCCCACACCGGGCGGAGTGTGAGCCGAAAAGAGGGCGCCTCATGCCCCAAAACGCGGCGATAGTCGAGGTGTAACGCTCAGTAGGCACGATCAAGACGATCCCACGCGTCTGCGGGGACGAAAGAACGGATGGCCTGCTCGAAAGCCTCGCGCTCGCCGACGTAGCGGCGACTGTGGTTTGACCCGGCCGGTGCGGCTTCGACGTTCGCAACGCGGTCGGCCAGTTTGACGAGGGCGGCGTCAGGACAGGCCGCGATCTTGCGATAGATGGCGTCCATCTTTTCCGCGCGAACATCACCCTCCGCCGTGACCGCCCAGACCAGACGCGCGACCCGGTCGCTGAACTGTTCTGCGAGATCGTCAAAGCGGGTCGGCGTGTCTTCCAGGGTGTCATGCAGCCAGGCGGCACTGATCAGTTCCGCATCGTCGGTCCAGTCGCGGATGACTTCGACCACCGCGGCCAGGTGCCGCTCATAGGGCTGGTCTTCGCCATAGATCTGGTCGCCATGAGCGATGACCGCGAAGCTTCTGGCCCGGTCCTGCATCTTCCCGTCTATCCCCGCCGGTACAGCGCCGTCACCAGGGTGAACAGCCGCCGTGACGTCTCGTGGTCGATAGTGATCTTGCCGTCCAGCCGCGCCTTCAGCAGCTCGGCCCCCTCGTTGTGCAGACCACGACGGCCCATGTCGACCGATTCGATCTGGCTGGGCGACGAGCCGCGCAGGGCCTCGAAATAGCTGTCACAGATCAGCAGATAGTCCTTCAGCACCTTCTTCATCGGCGTCAGCGACAGCACATGGGCCCGGGCGAAGTCGGGACCGGTGATGTCGAACACCAGACGACTGTCCTGCAGCGACAGGGTCAGGGCATAGGGACCGCCCTGGCCGCCGGCCGGTTCGAAACTGTTCTTCTCGACCAGGTCGAAGATGGCGACGCGACGCTCATGCTCGATCTCGGCATTCGCCGCCGGCAGGGTCGCGGCGTCCAGCACGACCGAGGCCAGTCTGTGGGAGTCGCTCACGCCTCCACCGTCCCGTCGTCATGGACCGGCGAGACCTTGGCCGGCCAGCGCTCCGACAGGTCGGCAACAACGGCATCCAGACATTCCACGTCGATCCGCAGATCGCCACCGCCGGCGAACATCAGGATCACCCGGCCGCCGGGCGCTTCGCCCGGTTCGAAATCGATAGCCAGCAGTTCCAGCGCCGTCTCTGCCCCGCGCGGCAGACGGCGGCTCTTGACCGCCAGCACATCCCCGAACTGCATCGCCGCCATCACCCGGGTACCGCCGCATTCCCAGCAGAACCGGCTCAGGGCGATGGTCACGGTACGCGCGCCGGGCTCCCAGACCACATCGGCCGGACGCAGGACCGCGTCCTGCAGCGCCGCAGACATGATCTGCAGGTCAGTCGCATCCTCGGCCAGCAGCCGCAGCGGCGGGGGGGCAGTGGCGGGCACCGGGGGATTGGCGTCAGTGTTCATGGCCGCCCCCTCCGATCCGGCGGATGTCGGCCCCGCAGGCGCTCAGCTTCTCTTCCAGCCGTTCGAATCCGCGGTCCAGATGGTAGACTCGGCCGATCGTCGTCTCCCCCTCGGCCGCCAGCCCGGCGATGACCAGACAGACCGAGGCGCGCAGGTCGGTGGCCATCACCGGGGCCCCGTGCAGCGCCTCGACGCCCGTGACCCGGGCCTCGCCGGCATGGACCGAGATCTCGGCCCCCAGCCGCATCAGCTCCGGCGCATGCATGAAGCGGTTCTCGAAGATGTTCTCGTGGATGATGCTTTCGCCCTCAGCCAGGGTCATCAAGGCCATGAACTGGGCCTGCAGATCCGTGGCGAAGCCGGGATAGACCTCGGTCGTGACATTGACCGCCTTCAACCGCACGGCCGGGTCGCGCCGGACGATGACGCCGTCGTCGGTCGGGATCACCTCGACCCCGGCCTCGATCAGCCGGTCGGTCAGGGCGTCGATCAGGCCCGGACGCGAGCGCGTCAGCCGCACCTCGCCCCCGGCCATGGCGGCGGCGACGGCATAGCTGCCCATCTCGATCCGGTCGGGGATCACCGACCAGGTGGTGCCGCCCAGCGAGGTCACACCGGTGATGGTCAGGACATCCGTGTCGATCCCCTCGATCTTCGCCCCCATGGCCACCAGACAGTGGGCCAGGTCGCCAATCTCCGGCTCGCGCGCGGCGCGGCGCAATACGGTCGTGCCCTTGGCCAGAACGGCGGCCAGCAGGGCGTGCTCGGTCGCCCCGACCGAAACGAACGGAAACTCGATCTCGGCCCCGATCAGGCCATTGGGAGCGGTGGCGGTGACATAGCCCTCCTCCAGCTCGATCTCCGCACCGAGGGCGGTCAGCGCCTGAAGGTGCAGGTCGACCGGACGCGCGCCGATGGTGCAGCCCCCGGGAAGCGAGACCTTGGCCTGGCCGGTGCGGGCCAGCAACGGACCCAGCACATTGAACGAGGCCCGCATCTGGCGGACCAGATCATAGGGGGCGAAGGTCGAGGTGATCTCGCGGGCGTGGAACAGGGTCTCCTGCCCCTCGGCACCGTCACGCTCAGTGACCTCGATGCCGAACTCGCGCAGCAACCGCCCGAGGAATTTGGTGTCCGCCAGACGCGGCATATTGGTCAGCAGCAGGGGCTGGTCGGTCAGGATCGACGCGGCCATCAGCTTGATGGCTGAATTCTTGGCACCGCTGATGGGGATGGTCCCGTTCAGCTGGCTGCCGCCCTGGATGGCAATACTGTCCATTTGGTCCTTGAAGCGCCCGCCGCGGGGGCGCCGGGGGGTGGCTATCTAGCCCGGAGGCCGGTCAGAGCGAAAGTCCTCGTGCGCCGCGGACGATGACTTTCAGTTCCGGTCCTTGACGGGTCGGGGTGGCGCGGCCGCCTTGCGTCGGCGCAGATTGTCCCGCAACGCCGCGGCCAGGCGCGCGTTCCGCGCCGTCAGCGCCGCTGAAGGCGGCGGAGCGGGGGTTTCAGCAGGCGGCAGCGGCGGTTTCGACATGGCCGCCATCAGAGACCCGGCGAAACTTTTGTTCAAGCCTTGGAAAAGAGGGCTTCCCCCCCGGGAGTGGTTTGGCTATACGGCCGCTTCCTCAGATTTCGCCGCCGTAGCTCAGTGGTAGAGCGCATCCTTGGTAAGGCTGAGGTCGTGGGTTCGATTCCCCCCGGCGGCACCATCTGAGATCCTGGCGGGGCCTGACATTCGTGTCAGGCCCCGTTTGGCGTTTCAGGGCCTGCGGTTCGTCCGCCCGGCAAAGCCTCCGGGAAAGCGTAGCCATTAAACTCTTCAATGAATCGACACCCTTCAAAGAACAATGGTAAGTTTGGAACTCTGCGCAGGGGGCGCATTTTTTTTCAGGATAACAAGATGTTCAAAACATTTGCTCGCCGCGCCTTCATGGCCGCTGCTGTTTCGGCTGTCGCCCTGGGCTCCATGGCCTTCCAGTCCGACGACGGCCAGGACCGTCACGTCCGAGTCACCAATGCGACCGGCGTGACCATGACCCATTTCTGGGCCTCCAGCGCCGGTGAGGAAGACTGGCAGGAAGACATCCTCGGCGCGGATGTCCTGCCCAACGGCGCGGCCGTCCGGATCAACATCGACGACGGCTCGGGTGCCTGCGTCTATGATTTCCGCGCCCGCTTCGCTGACGGTGACGTGCTTGAGCGCTATCGCATCAACGTCTGCCGCGTCAGCGAATACCGCTACACCGCCGATTGATCGGTCGGCCCGCCCTTCGGGGCGGGCCTGACGGGTCTGCAATCAGGGCTGCGCCTCAAAAGGGCGTGGCCCTTTTTCATGCCCGGTGTCCGGGTCAGTCCCGGTGCGGGCGTGCTGAATAGTCGAGCTGTCGCCACGGCGGAGTCGCCACACGCCGGTCCGGCGTCCCGACTTCCGCCGCACCGTCGATCCCGGGAGACGGCAGAGCATAGCCTGTCTCGCCGGCATAGGGGGCCGCGTACCCGTAACCCATGCCGTAGCCATAGGCAGGCGCATAGCCGTTGCCGTAGCCATAGACGGGATAGCCGTTCTCGACCTGCCGATAGCTGAGGTTCAGCCGCCCGGTGTCGCCCAGGGGCAAAGAGACGGCGACGCCATAGTCGCGATAACCGCCGGTCCCGATGCCGACGCTGACCTGGCTGTGCATCTGGCGGTCATCGACCGGCCGGGAGGTGATCCCGTTCGCAAACGGCAGGGTCTCGGGCGAGCGGTCGTCGACCCAGCGCGCGATCTGCTGGTCGGTTGTCAGGCCATGCGGGGCCGAAGCCTGGGCCGCGGCGGCGGGCGATGCGGCCTCGGGCATGTCCGTGGCGTCCAGCTGGACCGCCGTGGCCGGGGCGGTCGCCACGACGCCGTCGGGGTCACCGCCTGCGAGCAGGGCGACGGCGGTGAGAAGGCTGACCGTCAACATAGGCGATACTCCCGGATACGAGGACCATCCTAGCCCCGATTGCGGCCAAGGTCAGGCGATACCGTCGCCGCGTCCCAGCGGATCCGGCAGGGGCTCGCCTGTGGCGACGAAGGTCAGGGCCACCGAGTTGATACAATAGCGATCCCCCGTCGGCGGCGGTCCGTCCGGAAACACATGGCCCTGGTGACTGTCGCAGCGGGCACAGCGAGTCTCGGTCCGGACCATGCCATAGGCTGTGTCCTGCACCGCCCGGACATGGCCGGGGTCGGCCGGTTCAGCGAAACTGGGCCAGCCGGTGCCGCTCTCGAACTTGCTGCCGGTCCGGAACAGCGGCAGGCCGCATTCCCGACAACAGAACAGCCCGGCCCGCTTCTCGCCCAGCAGGGTGCCGCAGAACGGGGCCTCGGTGCCGTGAGCCAGCAGGACCCGCTTCTCCTCGGGCGACAGATCGGCCTCCAGGCGGGCACGCTCAGCCCCGTCGGGCGGCGTCAGGTCGAAACCGGAGGCAGAACGGGACGAAGCGGTGGCAGTGGGGGTCTGGGTCATGGCCCACATATGGGAAGGGCCGGACAGGGCTTCCACCCCATCCGGCCCGACTTTCCGTTTCCCACCGCGCTCAAGCAGCGCGAAGCGCGATAGCGCGACAGAGAGAGCGCTCAAGCAGCGCGAAGCGCGTTAGCGCCCTAGAACAACGTCCCGACCCAGGTCCGCACGGCAGCCTCGTCCGTCGGATTGCCGGTGAAGGTCAGGCCCGTCGCCGGGGTGAAGGGCTGGTGGCTGGGGCGCTGACGCGAGGTCCAGGCCTTGTGGCCATAGCTCAGGTCCGAATAGTTCGACGGCAGCCGCGCATTGGTCCGCTCGATGAAGATCGAGTCAGTGGCCGTTGTCGCCCCGACCAGCCGCACGTTCGGCAGGCGGGTCAGCAGGTCCAGCGTGTCCAGGCAGCCGCCCGAGCAACCGCTGTCGACCAGAACCACGACCTGGCCCTGGACCGGGTTTGCAGCCCCCGTATCCTGAACAGCCGAACGGCCGGCCAGGGTGAACAGCGGCTGGTCCGCCTCAAGCGCGGCATCGAAGGCCGCGATGATGGCCCGCGTTTCCTCGATCACCGGGCCGCTTTCCTGGACGAAGCGCGGATCGGCTTCCATCCGGGCCAGGGTCTCGACGAACCACTGACGGTTGCCGGCGGTGGCGCGATAGGTGATCTCTCCGGCCGCCGGCTGGCGGCTGACGGTGAATTCGGGGGTCCAGATGCGGTTGGCCAGGCCATAGCCGCGGGTGGTTGAACGATACGACTGGCCCGAGGCTCCACGCAGATCCAGCACGAAGCCCTGGGGGCCGCGCAGCGAGGCGATGTCGCCCTCGATCTGGGCATTGAACGCATCCCAGCCGGCGCTGTCGGCGAAGGAATGGACATGGACCCACGGACGGCCGTTGACCTGTTCAACCGCCAGCGGCGTGGCACCCGGCATATAGACCGTGGCGCGGTAGGCCGTCTCGATGGTGGCGGCGTCCAGCGGCTGGGGCAGCAGGCGGTATTCGCGCGGACGGCGGTTACCGACCTTGAAATTGCACAGGGCCGGTACGCCGCCGGTCCAGAGGTTGTTGCGGTTCCACAGCAGATAGGGGGCGCTACGCACGCGTCCGGCCTCGGTGGTCAGGTCGCCTTCCCACCGGTCCAGACGCTCCTGGGCGATCTGCTCGGCGGTGTTGCCCAGGCAGTCGACCAGCACGGCTCCGACCGGCGGCAGATTGCGCACGCCCGGCTGCACATAGGTCACCTCATAGGCACCGTTGCGCCAGCCGGTAGCGAATCCGGGCCAGCCGGTCACGAAATAGGGGCCCATGCCCTCAAAGGTCGGGGTGATTTCAATATTGGAGTCGCGGAAGCCGGCCGCATAATAGCGCATCAGATAGGCGTGGCTGTCGCCGCTGTTGACCTGTCCGGCCTTGGCCACGGCATCAGCGAGCCCGGCGTCCAGCCAGCTACGGAAATCCTCACTGGCGGCACCCGGCAGCACGGCGGCGGGGTGATTGTCGCGCAGGGCGTCATGGGCGGCGGCCAGGTCCTGGCGAGCCAGGGCACGGAAGTCCTGGGCCGAGGCGGCACCGGCGCAGACAGCGAGCGCTAGACCGGCGGTCGAGGCGGTGAGTAGGCGTTGCATCAATCTGGACTCCAGGAACCGTCACGGGAAGGTAGGGGAGTTAAAGCCGATCCGGGACCGGGTTGCCAACCCCGAACCCTGAAGAGGCGAACACCCCACCCTTGTTTACTCCCAAGTGATCGCGGCCTAATCGGGGCGGTCGCTTCACGCACAGATCACATTCAGTTCAGGACGCGCTTCGGGCATACGCATGTTTTCAAAGATATTGATCGCCAATCGCGGCGAGATCGCCGTCCGCATTATCAAGACCGCCAAACGCATGGGCATCCGCACCGTGCAGGTCTATTCCGAGGCGGACGCGGGCTCCCTGGCGGTCGAAATGGCCGACGAGGCCATCCTGATCGGCCCCGCGCCGGCGGCCCAGTCCTATCTTCTGGAAGACAGGATCGTCGAGGCCGTGCGCCGGTCCGGTGCCGAGGCCGTCCACCCGGGCTTCGGCTTCCTGTCCGAAAACCCGGTCTTTGCCCGGCGACTCGAAGCCGAGAACATCACCTTCATCGGCCCCAATCCCCATGCCATCGAGGCCATGGGCGACAAGATCACCTCCAAGAAATTCGCCGCCGAGGCCGGGGTCTCCACCGTGCCGGGCCATATGGGACTGATCGAAACCACCGAACACGCCGTCCAGATCGCCAATGAGATCGGCTATCCGGTGATGATCAAGGCCTCGGCCGGCGGCGGCGGCAAGGGTATCCGCGTCGCCCATTCCGATGATGACATGGCCGAGGGCTTCGCTGCGGTGAAGGCCGAGGCCCTGAACGCCTTCGGCGACGACCGGGTCTTCCTCGAGAAATTCATCGTCAATCCGCGCCATATCGAGATCCAGGTGCTGGGCGACAAACATGGCAACATCGTCCACCTGTTCGAGCGTGAGTGCTCGATCCAGCGTCGCAACCAGAAGGTCATCGAGGAGGCCCCCTCCCCCCTGCTCGACGCGGCGACCCGTCGCGCGATGGGCGAACAGGCGATCGCCCTGGCCCGGGCCGTCAACTACGACTCGGCCGGCACGGTCGAATTCGTCGCCGGCCAGGACAAATCCTTCTTCTTCCTCGAGATGAACACCCGTCTCCAGGTCGAGCATCCGGTCACCGAACTGATCACCGGCGTCGACCTGGTGGAACAGATGATCCGCTCGGCCGCCGGCGAAAAACTGGCCTTCGGTCAGGATGACCTGAAGATCAACGGCTGGGCTATCGAGAGCCGCATCTATGCCGAAGACCCCTACCGCGGCTTCCTGCCGTCGATCGGCCGGCTGATCCGTTACGAACAGCCGGAGGAAGGCCCGCAGGACGGGCCCGGCGGCCCCTATGTGGTGCGCAACGATTCCGGCGTCCGCGAGGGCGACGAGATCTCGATGTTCTATGATCCGATGATCGCCAAGCTGTGTGCCTGGGCCCCGACCCGGGCCGGGGCCGTGGCCGGCATGTCGCGGGCGCTGGAGGACACCTATCTGGCCGGCGTCGGCCACAATGTTCCCTTCCTTGCCGCGGTGATGGACCAGGACCGGTTCCGCTCGGGTGAGCTGTCGACCGCCTATATCAACGACGAATTCCCCGACGGCTTCCACGGCGTTCCCGCCGGTCCGCTGCAGCGGGACATCCTGGTCGCCACCGGCATGGCCCTGCACGAGATCGTCTCGGACCAGTCCGGCGACCCGTCAGACCGTATCGACTGGATCGTCCAGCTGGACCGCGAGCCCGTTCCCGTCAGCCTCGGCTATGATGATGACGAGGCCCTGATCCTTGAGGTCGAGGATGGCGAGCGCCTGCTGCGCCTCAGCGAAATCGACTGGCGTCCGGGACTGGCCCAGTTCCGCGCCGTGCTCGACGACCAGCCCTTTACCGCCGAGATCAAACGTGTCGCCGACGGCTGGGACATCCGCACCCGCGCCACCAGGGCCCGCGTCCGGGTGATGACCCCGCGCATCGCCGACCTCTATGCCCGCCTGCCGGAAAAGGTCGCCGCCGACACCTCGAAACTGGTGCTGTCACCGATGCCCGGACTGGTCGTCTCCATTGCCGTCGTCCCCGGCCAGGAGGTCAAGACCGGCGAGACCGTGGCCATCATCGAGGCCATGAAGATGCAGAACATCCTCAAGGCCGAGCACGACGGCGTGGTCAAATCTGTCGGGGCCAGGGCCGGCGATCCTGTTGCGGCGGACGATGTGCTGGTGGAGTTCGAATAACCGTCTGAGCCGGCAAATCCGGAACTGCCTGGGCCGCGAGGTCGTTGGGTCTCTGATCGATTGAGTAGTCGATGGTCCCCAGTGAGTCCCGAATGAACAGGCTTCTCCCCCTTGCCACCGCGCTCGTCCTGACCCTGGGTCTGCCCCAGGTCGCCACCGCCCAGAACAACGGCCATGGCAATGGCAATGGCGGTCACGACAAGGGCGACCGCGGCTCCGAACGCGGCCATCAGGACCGCAGCGATCGCGGCGATGACCGTAACGAACGTCAGGCCGAGCGCCGTGATGACAACCGGAACATCCGCGTCGAGGCGCGCCGTGAGGACCGCCAGGATCGCAAGAATGATCGTGACCGCAACGAGCGCCGCACGGAGCGCCGTGACGACCGCCGGGCCGTGATTTCCAATGAGGACGGACGGCCCGTCGTCCTGCTGCGCCACGAGCGCAATCGTGGCCTGATCAACGGCTGCCCTCCCGGGCTGGCCCGCAAGGACAATGGCTGCCTGCCGCCGGGCCAGGCCCGCCGGATGACCACCCGGGCCCGCTTCGACTCGCTGTGGAATCCGCACAACGACGATTTCACCTACCGCTATGAGGACGGCTATCTGTATCGCCGGAACAATCAGGGATCGCTGCTGGGCTATATGCCAGTGCTGGGTGGTGCCCTGTCCCGCGGCAATCCGTGGCCGGCCCAGTACGACTACCAGCCCGTGCCCAGCTACCTGGCCGGCTACTACGGTCTGAACGACCGCAACGACTATCGTTATGCCGACGGTACCGTCTACTCCATGGATCCCAAGACCCAGGCCATCACCCAGGTCGTTGCCCTGCTGACAGGCCAGAGCCCCACCGTCGGCCAGCCGATGCCGGCCGGCTATGACGCGTACAATGTGCCCTATGCGTACCGGGGCCAGTACGCGGACACAGCCGCCAGCCAGTACCGCTACAACGACGGTTACGTCTATCAGGTCGACCCCAAGACCCGCCTGATCCAGGCCGCAATCCAGCTTCTCACCTGATCCCGCGACCGGAGACGTCAACAATGAAACGCCATATGCGCTGGGCGCTAGCCCCCCTTGCGGTCCTGACCCTGGCCGCCTGCGGAGGCGACGACGGCAAGTCCGACGGTGCCACCGAACCCTCGTCGCAGACCCTGGCCGCCACACTCAAGGGCGACGAGGCCTTCGGCACCCTCGAGCAGGTGCTGACCAATGCCGGCCTGACTGAAGTGCTCGAGGGCACGGGTCCCTATACGGTGTTCGCGCCCTCTGACGCCGCCTTTACGTCGACCGGCAGCGACTCCGACTTCACCACCGAGGCGATGCGCGCCCCGGCGGCGGCCCTGCTGCGGGCCCATATCGTGCCCGGAGCCCTGACCCGGGCCGATATCGGTGCCGCCATCGACTCCGATGGCACCGGTACTGTCCAGATGCGCACCATGGCCGACACCCTGCTGAGCTTCACGCGCGATGGCGACACCATCGTCGTCACGGCCCCGGACGGAGCCAGCGCTCACCTGACCGGCAGTGAAGAGTTGGCCAAGAACGGTGTGATCCAGCCGATCGACGCCCTGCTGATCAAGCCCGACCCGGCGGCCTGATCCCGCCCGGCGGTGGATCGGAACCGGACGCGCCCCGCATCCGCCGATCCACTGCCGGGCATCCTGACGCTCTGCCCCCTTTCCGTCCCGCCCCGGCCGGGGCATGACTGCCGGATGTCCGCCTCCTGCCCGACCCGCCCCCGCTCGTCCGACTCCCCCCCTCCGGCGGAGCGCGGGGACCCTGTCGGCTTCCACAACGTTCGGCTGACCGAGTCCCAGGCCCATGACGCCCTGACCTCGGCGGCTGATCGCATTGCCCCGCCGCGGATGCCGTGGGCGCGCGACCCGATCAATATCCTGGCCGTGTCGGGCGGGGCCGCCGGCGGGGCCTTCGGGGCCGGACTACTGGTCGGCTTGACCCGGGTCGGGCGGCGGCCCGCCTTCGCCGTGGTCACCGGCATCAGCACCGGCGCGCTGATAGCCCCCTTCGCCTTCCTCGGCCCCGACTGGGACGAACGACTGACCCGCGCCTTCACCGGCGGCCTGGCCCAGCGCCGACTGGGCCTGTTGGGGCTGATCCCCGGCCGCCGCGCCGGCCTGTATCCGGTCGCGGCCCTGGACGGGTTGATCGAACCCTTCATCGACGCCGCTGTGCTGAAGGCCGTGGCCGCTGCCCATGACGAGGGACGCCGGCTGTTCGTCGGCACCACCGACCTCGATCGCCAGCAGGCCAGTATCTGGGACCTGGGGGCCATCGCCACCCAGGGCCAGACCGAGGGCAAGGGCGAGGCCGCCCTGGCGCTGTTTCGAACGGTGCTGGCCGCTTCGGCCAGCCTGCCGGGTCTGTTCCCGCCCCGGCTGATCGCCTGCGAGAGCGGCGGTGAAATCTACCACGAAATGCATGTCGACGGCGGGGTGGCCACACCCCTGTTCGTCCTCCCGGACGCGCTGCTGCGCTGGAAACAGGTCGGGCGGCGGCTGCGCGGCGGCCGCGTCCATATCATCGTCAACATGGTGCTGGCCCCGGGATCGCTGTCGACCCCGGACAATGCCGCCTCGGTGGCGATCCGAAGCTTCGACACCATGCTGCGGTTTTCCTACCGTCAGGCCATCAGCGCCGCCGCGGCCTTCTGCGCCGGGGCCGGCCTGCCGCTGGACGTGGCCTCGGTACCGGCGTCGTCCGAAGTGGGCAACGGGCTCAGCTTCGACACCACCGCCATGCGGGCCACCTTCGACGCCGCGGTCGAAAGCGCGGCGGATCCTGACGTCTGGATTGCCGCCACCACGCCGCCCCAGGGTCTGGCTGAGTATCTATCCTGGCCCTTCGGCTCGGATGACGGGGATGCCGCCGACAGCGACAAGCGCGACTGAGACCCGGGAAGCGGGGACGCTCCGGCCGTCAGCCCGCCGCACGTGCCGGAATGGCCGCGGCGGCCAGGGCCGCGTCGATACCTTCGAGCAGCAGGGCGGCGGTGATCGGCTTGGGCAGGTGCATGTCGGCCCCGGCCGCCAGCGAGTCCTGCTGGTGCCGGGTCATGGCATTGGCGCTCAGCATGATCAGCGGGGTGCGCGGTACCCCGGGACCGGCCTGTTCCAGTGCCCGGATGGCTCGCGTCGCCGCCAGTCCGTCCATCACCGGCATCTGCATGTCCATCAGCACCACATCGAACGTCTCGCGTTCAAAGGCGGCAACAGCCTCGGCCCCGTTGCCGACGGTAACCAGGGCGGAGACCCGGCCGGCGAGGATCAGCTGCACCACGCGCTGGTTGACCGGATGGTCCTCAGCCAGCAGCACGCGTGGTCCATCAGACGTAACCGGCAGCGACTCTGCCGCCTCGGGCATGGCCTGAACCTCGACCTTGCGGGCGTCGTAGTCTTCCAGCGAGCGAATGCGCGACATCGGCACGGTCACGCGGAACAGACTGCCCTTGCCGGGCTCTGACCGGGCCTCGATATCGCCGCCCATCAACTCGACCAGCGAACGGCAGATCGACAGCCCCAGTCCGGTACCGCCAAAGCGCCGGGTAATGGTCCCGTCGGCCTGGCTGAAGCGCTGGAACATGCTGGCCGCGAATTCGGGACCGAAGCCGACGCCGGAATCCTCGACCTCCAGCGTCAGCAGCGCCGTCCCGGCCCACGGATGGTCGTCCTGGATGCCCACTCCGACGCGAACCCGGCCGGTCTCGGTGAATTTAACGGCATTGGACAACAGGTTGCACAGGATCTGCTTGATCCGGGTGCTGTCGCCAAGGAAGTCACCACGGGCCGTTTCACCGCGTTCGACCACGAACTCCAGCCCCTTGGCCTCGGCCCGTCCCCGCACCAGATCGACAATCATGTCGAGCTCGGTGACCAGGTCCATCTCGTGGATTTCGATATCCAGCTGGCCGGCCTCGACCTTGGAGACGTCCAGAATGTCCGAAACCAGCCGTTCCAGCGTGACGCCCGACTGTTCGATCAGCCCGACCATTTCGCGCTGGCCCTCGGTCAGGCCGGTGCGCTCCAGCGCGGCGGCAATACCGATAATCCCGTTCAGCGGCGTGCGGATCTCGTGGCTCATATTGGCCAGGAATTCGCTCTTGGCCAGGCTGGCCGCCTCGGCCGCCTCCCGCGCTGCGGCCATCTCGTCCTCGACCGCCTGTCGGGCCGTGACATCGCGGGCCACAGCAAAGACCCGCTGTCCGGAGCGACGGGCCCGCCACTCAAGCCGGCGATAGCTGCCGTCGGCGTGACGATAACGATTAACGAAGTCGATGACCGCGCCATCCGGCTCCTGCTCGTCGAGCCGGGCCATATGGGCTGCGGTCGTCTCGACATCCGCCGGATGGATGAGCGGGAGTAGCGGCCGCCCCTCCAGCTGGTGCAGCGGGTAGCCCAGCACCGCTTCCCAGGCCTGGTTCAGCTTGACGAAATGGCCTGACAGGTCGCGAATACACAACATATCCAGCGACACGTCGAAGAAGGTGGCAATATCCAGCGACAGTTCGGCCGCAGCGTCCGGTCCGGCCGAATTCTGGTCTTGTGTCGACCTTTCGGCGACGAAATCGGTCGACGGCGTCCTGTGGATCAAGGGAACTTCTCCGGCGAGGTCAGGCTGCAGACACGTCACTCTGCAGCGGTGACGGTTAACCCCACCCTTCCGGCCTCGGATTTTTGCGTATTTGTCCCCATACGGTTCAGATCGGTGGACGCTCCGGAACCAGCATACCGAACACCTGCCGCGCTGACGCCTTCAGGGCCGCATCCGCCTCGTCCATCGTGGCCAGGACGCCGAGGTCGACCAGGCTGGTCACGCCGTGCTCCGCAATTCCGCAGGGCACGATGCCGCTGAAATGGGCCAGATCGGGTTCCACATTCAGGCTGACGCCATGGAAGCTGACCCATTTGCGCACCTTGACCCCGATGGCGGCGATCTTGTCCTCACGGCTCCAGCCGGGACCACCGCGTCCGACCCAGACCCCGACACGACCCTCGCGGACCCCGGCCTCGACCCCGAAAACGGCAAGCCCCCCGATCAGCCATTGTTCCAGGCCCCGCACAAAGGCGCGCACGTCGCGTCCCCGCCGGTTCAGGTCCAGCATCACATAGGCCACCCGCTGGCCGGGCCCATGATAGGTGAACTGGCCGCCCCGCCCGGTGCGGTGCACCGGAAACCGGCCGGCATCCAGCAGGTCGGCGTCCTTGCTGGACACTCCGGCCGTATAGAGCGGCGGATGCTCCAGCAGCCAGATCAGCTCCCCGGCCTCGCCGGCCGCAATCGCCGCAACCCGCGCCTCCATCGCCTGGACCGCCGCCGGATAATCGACCTGTCCATCAGAGACCGCCCAGCCGATCACCGCCCCGTCGGAACGAATCAGGGGGGAAGCCTCGGGATTTAACGTGTGGGAAAGCATGAGCCTTCAATGTGGGTCCTGAGGGCCCCATGCAAGATGAACCGTCCGCGCAGACCCCAGTATCAGAGTGCGTTGTGAGTCAGATCGAAGCCGTCGATGTCGAGATTTCCGTCGTTCTGGGCCGGTCGGTCCTGCCGATGAGCCAGCTGCTGCGCATGGGGCGCGGGGCCGTCATCCCGCTCGACGCCTCCGAGCACGATGAGGTCTGGATCCTCGCCAACAACCATCCGGTCGCCCGCGGCGAGATCGAAATCCGCGAGGATCGCATCGCCATCACAGTGACCCGCACCGCCGACGTCTATGATTTCATGGCCGGTGCCGCCTGATCGCCGGACAGCGTTCAAAAGCCACGCCTAGCCCAGCCTGAACCCATCCGCAGCCCGGAAACCCGGGGGCAGGCCAACCAGGTGGATTGTCCTCTTCCCTTTCGCTGATCTCTCCGCTATTGCCCCCGCTCCGATGCGAGCGGTCGTGGCGGAATTGGTAGACGCGCAGCGTTGAGGTCGCTGTGGGGCAACCCGTGGAAGTTCGAGTCTTCTCGACCGCACCATCTGGCTAAACAGGACGAGTCACCGGCTAGATCAGGCTGTACCAATCAGGGAGGCAGACACGTGAAAAACACGGACTCCGCCACCCTGAGCCGGATCAAGGGCAGTGACACCCTCGTCGAGGACCATTCGGCCCTCGACGAGGACTACGTCCTGACGGCCTCCTTCGTCGAAAAGGTCGTCGACGCCGCTGATGACGGCGACGGCCAGCGACTGCGCTCCCTCCTTGAAGACCTCCACCCGGCCGACGTGGCCGACCTGATGGGGTTCCTGACGTCCGAGCATCGCGGCGTTGTGGTGCTGTGGCTGCCGCCTGAGCTGCTGGCCGAGACCCTGCCCGAGCTGGATGACGGCATCCGCGAGGAGGTACTGGAACGCGTTCCCCACCTGATCCTGGCCGAGGCGCTGCAGGAGCTCGATTCCGACGATGCGGCCGCGGTGGTCGAGGACCTCGAGGACGACCAGCGCGAACGCGTGCTGGCCGCCATGCCCGAGACGGATCGCGCCGCGATCGAATCCTCGCTCGGTTATGCCGAGGACTCCGCCGGCCGCCTGATGCAGCGCGAGGTGATGGCCGCGCCCCAGTTCTGGACCGTCGGCGACACCATCGACCACGTTCGCGGCCAGACCGACGACCTGCCCGAGTTGTTCTTCGACATCTATGTCGTCGATCCGTTGAACCGTCCCATCGGTGGTGTTCCGATCAGCTGGCTGCTGCGCGCCCGGCGTGATGTGAAGCTGTCTGACCTGATGGAGCCGATCAACGAGATCGCGGTCGGGACCGACCAGGAAGAAGTCGCCTACATCTTCGAGAAATATCACCTGATCTCGGCCCCGGTCATCGACGACGGCGGCCGGCTGGTCGGCCAGATCACCGTCGATGACATCGTCAACATCATCCAGGAGGAGAACCGCGAGGATATCCTGCGCCTGGCCGGCGTCAGTGACGAGGGGCGCGACGGCAGCGTTATGGACATCGTCCGCTCGCGCATTCCCTGGCTGATCATCAACCTGGGCACCGCCGTGGTGGCCTCATCGGTCATCGGCCTGTTCCAGCGCCAGATCGAGACCCTGGTGGCCCTGGCCGTGCTGATGCCGATCGTTGCCTCCATCGGCGGCAATGCCGGGACCCAGGCCCTGACCGTCGCGGTGCGCGCCCTGGCCGCCCGCGAACTGACCGCCGCCAATGCCCTGCGGATCGTTCGCCGCGAGGTCATGGTCGGCCTGACCAACGGCGTGACCCTGGCGGTCCTGATGGCCGGGATCGCCGCCATCTGGTTCGGCAAGCCGATGCTGTCCCTCGTGATCGGCCTGTCCGTCCTCATCAATCTGTTCGCCGCCTCCCTGGCCGGCACCCTGATCCCCCTGGCGCTCGACAAGCTCGATCGCGACCCGGCCGTTTCGTCCCCGGTTTTCGTCAGCTGGATTACCGATACTGTGGGCTTTTTCGTCTTCCTCGGCCTCGCGGCCCTGGTCCTGATCTAGGACGACAGATGCGCGGCCCGCCGCTTGCTGGTTCCCTGATCGGGCGACCGCGCCCGTCTCGATTTGGGTCAGTCAGTTGTCCGAAGTGACCACGAAACACATGAAAGTCTCCCGTGAGGGCGTCATCCTCATCAAGAGTTTTGTCGGCTTCCGCTCAAAAGCGGTTCCCGGCGAGGATGGCCGTTGGGTCATCGGCTACGGCCACACGGCTTCCGCCCGCGAAGGGCTGACCGTGGCCGAGGCTGATGCCGAACTGCTGCTGCAATATGACCTGATGCCGGTGGTCAAGGGGATCAACCAGGGGGTCACCCGACCGGTCAACCAGCATCAGTTCGACGCCCTCGCCAGCTTTGCCCTGTCCATCGGCGTAGAGCGCTTCCTCGGCTCCGACGTGCTGCAGCGCGTGAACGACGGCCTGCTGATCCAGGCCGCCGACGCCCTGATCGGCTGGCCCGCTCCGGTGCCGCTGGATGCGGCCACCCGGCGCCGGGTCGCTGAACGGGCCCTGTTCAACGCCGACCCTGACCGGCCGGTGCATCTCGCTGATCTGCTGACCGCGCCGCTGGCTCCGGTGGTCGAGCCGCAGGATACTGACGTGCCCCCCGTCGCCGCTACGGCGGCCCGGGCCGCCGCCGTGGCCACCCTCCTGGGCGAGCCTGCGGTCGAGACGGACGAACCGGCACCGGACGCCACGCCCGGGATTGCTGCGCCGGAGATCGACACGGGCGCGGCACCGTCCGCCTCCACG
This sequence comes from Brevundimonas sp., assembly GCF_029945885.1. Classification (GTDB taxonomy): domain Bacteria; phylum Pseudomonadota; class Alphaproteobacteria; order Caulobacterales; family Caulobacteraceae; genus Brevundimonas. The sequence continues at coordinate 81,951 of NZ_JAQSDK010000035.1, read as the reverse complement.
GACGCCGCCAGCCAGCCCGCCGAACCGGCTGTCGAGCCGAAGGGCGATCCCGCGGCCGACGCCCCCTCGACCCTGTCAGTCGCCCCTCCGGTAACCGGCGCGATGCAGTTCCAGCGCTATTCCCCCTATTCGGCGGGAATCGTCGGACCCCTGCCCGGACTGACGACGGTCCCGGCGACTCCGCCGGTCCCCACCCTGCCAGCCGAGACCACCGCACCGGTCCTCCAGGCCGCAGCCGTGGCCATGAGCATCAAGATGGCTGTGGTCGTCCAAGCGGATGGGCTGACGGACACAGGTCCCGTCGTGGAACCGGCACCTGAGCCGTCCGTGGCTGCCGCTCCCGTGACCGGGACGGCAGCGCCGGACATCGTCGAGCCGACCGCCGCCGCCGCCGTCACCGTGACCCTCACCGACGATACGGTCGTCCAGCCCTTTGCTGCCCCCGCCCCTGTCGCCGCGCCTTTCGGGGGGCCTCCGCTGGTGTTGACGGCCTTGGACACCGACACCGCGCCCGTCGAGGATCGCCCGGTCTGGCCCGCGGCCCAGCGTCCGGACGCCGCCGAAACCCAGGAACCGCTGTTCGTGGAGGAGCCGGCCCTGGCCGTCCTGCGCCATGAGGTCGAATCGGACACGCCGGCCCGGTTCGAGAAAAGCCAGACGGGGGCCTTCCTGATCATGGGCGGCGTCGGTTTGCTGGCGAGCGCCTTTTCGGCCGCAGCCTTCCGTCTCGCCCTGGAGGAACCGTCCCCGATGGGTGAGACGACGGTCGTCGCCTGGACCCTGGCGGTGATCGGTGGCGTCTGTGTCGTGGTTTCCTCGCTGAACCTCTATATGCGCTGGGGCCGTGCCCGGAAGGACTGAACCGGTCCCCGTTTGGGTTTTGCACCGGCTTCGTCCCGGTGCTACGCCCGCGCCATGAGCATTCCCAACGCCCCCCAATCGATGGAATTCGGCCTCGGCGAGACCGCCGACGCCATCCGCGACACCACGGCCCGCTGGGCCGCAGACCGGCTGGCCCCGATGGCCGCCGAGGTTGATGAGACCAACACCTTCCCCCGCCACCTGTGGCCCGAGATGGGCGAGCTGGGTCTGCACGGCATAACCGTCGAGGAAGAGTTCGGCGGCCTCGGCCTCGGCTATCTGGAACACGTGGTGGCGATGGAAGAGGTGTCGCGCGCCTCGGCCTCGGTTGGCCTCAGCTACGGGGCCCACTCCAACCTGTGCGTCAACCAGATCCGCCGCTGGGGCACCGAGGCCCAGAAGCGCAAATATCTGCCGAAACTGATTTCCGGCGAACACGTCGGATCCCTGGCCATGTCCGAGGCCGGATCGGGCTCCGACGTCATGTCGATGCGCACCCAGGCGGTAAGGACCGGCGACCGCTATGTGCTGAACGGCACCAAATTCTGGATCACCAACGCCCCCTCGGCCGACACGCTCGTCGTCTATGCCAAGACCGACCCGGAAGCCGGATCACGGGGCTGCACGGCCTTCCTGATCGAACGCGGCATGAAGGGATTCAGCGTCTCCAAGAAGCTGGACAAGATGGGTATGCGCGGCTCCGACACCGCTGAACTGGTGTTCGAGGACTGCGAGGTCCCGGAAGAGAATGTCATGGGACCGGTCGGCGGCGGGGCCGGTGTGCTGATGAGCGGCCTCGACTATGAGCGGGCCGTGCTGTCCGCCGGTCCGCTGGGCATCATGCAGGCGGCGCTGGACGTGGTCCTGCCCTATGTCCGCGAGCGCAAACAGTTCGGCAAGCCGATCGGCTCGTTCCAGCTGATGCAGGCCAAGGTCGCCGACATGTACGTCGCCCTCAACTCGGCCCGGGCCTATGTCTATGCCGTCGCGCGCGCCTGCGACCAGGGCAAGACCACCCGCTACGACGCGGCGGGCGCGATCCTGCTGGCGTCTGAGAATGCCGTGAAGGTATCGCTGGAGGCCGTCCAGGCCCTCGGCGGGGCCGGTTACACCAAGGAATGGCCGGTCGAGCGGTTGGTCCGTGACGCCAAATTGTATGACATCGGAGCCGGCACCAACGAGATCCGCCGCTTCCTGATCGGGCGCGAACTCCTGGGAGGCTGAGGAACCAGCCTCCCGTTCACCGGTTCCTTTTTATGAAAGGAGCCGACCCATGCCCGCCCGATCCGCTGCCCAGCAGAAAGCCGCCGGAGCCGCCCTGTCGGCCAAACGCGGTGACACGCCTGAATCCGGACTCCGGGGCGCGTCCCGGGAGATGTTCGCCTCCATGACCGAACAGCAGCTGGAAGATTTGGCGCAGACCCCGCGCCGGGGTCTTCCGGACCACGCCGATCGCGATTGATCGGGTCTTTCGGGTCGATTCCTCGGACCGGCCGGTGGCGTCGGAGGCTCCCCCCCCCTACCTGTGGCATCGGCCATTCCCGCCAGGATCCTTCGCTTGACCATGACGCCCCTCACGATCCAGCCCTCCGACGCCAAGCGCACGCTATCGGAAGTGATCGAGAGCCTGGGCTATGGCGACGATCCGAAGCTGAACCTGGCCGAGGTCGTCGAGGCCTTCGGCGAGCGGGCCTTCGGGGCCCTGATGCTGATGCTGGCGCTGATGGCCCTGCTTCCCTGGCCTCCGGGCGGCAAGGCGGTGTTCAGCGTACCGATCATGCTGCTGTCCCTGGAACTGGCTATTCAGCGTCAGACCGTCTGGCTTCCGCGCTGGCTGCTTCGTGTCTCCGTCAGCCGCGCGGCCTATCGCAAGGCCAGCGGCGGTCGGGTACTGGGGGCCATTCGCGCCATCGAGCGACTGACACGCCCGCGCCTGCCGATCCTGACCGGCGAAATGGCCGATGTGATTACGGGTGTCATCTGCTTCGTCCTGGCCCTGATGCTGGCCCTGCCCGTACCCCTGGGCGATATGCTGCCGGCCCTGACGATCGCGATCTTCGGCCTGGCCATCACCCAGCGCGATGGCCTGGCCGTGCTGATCGGCGGCGTCGGTACGGTGATGTGCGGCGTCTATGTCGTGCTGGTCTGGACGACGGTGGTTGCCGTCATCACCGGCCTGCTGAACTGGTTCAACCACCTGATTTGACACGCGCAAACGGAAGCGCCGGAGAGGTTTCCCCCTCCGGCGCTTGTTTGGACCTGAACGTTACTTGAACAGCGACAGAATCAGCTGCGGCGACTGATTGGCGATGCCCAGGGCCTGAACTCCGAGTTGCTGCTTCGTCTGCAACGCCTGGAGCTTGGCACTTTCCTTCGCCAGATCGGCGTCGACCAGGTTACCTACCCCCGCTTCCAGAGCATCCGTCAGCTTGCCGACGAAGGTCATATGGGTCGTGAGCGCTTTCGAGGAGGTGCCGAGACGCGCGAGCGCGCCCGAAACAGCATCGATGGAATCGTTCACGGCGGTGAGGGAGGCCGTGGCGGCCGACAGGGTGTCGATCGCCTGGGTGGTCGAAACGGAGACGTTGGTCGATCCCAGCGCCATGACCTCGGCGGCCACGGTCAGGGTGGATGTACCGCTCACATTGGCCAGAGCCCCGAACCCGGCCGCGCCGGTATCCAGCAGGTTGACCCCATTGAATTCGGCGTTTTGGGTTACACTGGTGATCTGGTCGCGAAGGGCCTTGAAATCCTCGTTCAACGCGGACCGTGCCGCAGTCTTCAGCGACGAATCGGTCGCTGCCAGAGCCTTCTCCTTCATCTGCAGCAAGAGGTCGGAGACCGTCTCGCCCGCCGCCAGCGCCACATCGACCGCGGCAACGCCACGATCGAGCGACTGTTTCACCGCGCCCAGCGCGCCGATGTCGGCCCGTTGACCCTGGGCGATTGCCCAGATGGCCCCGTTATCCTTGGCGCTGGAGACCTTTTTGCCGGTGTTGATCCGGCTCTGGGTGATTTCCAGCTGGGCGTTCGTCGCGTTCAGGTTCTGGAGCGCAATCATTGCGCCCACGTTGGTGTTCACCGAAGTCATCGGCGGATCCTTCCGTTCTGGAGGTGGGGAACGGCCTTCTGGCCGGCGAACCGGTTCTGGTTCGGGAAGGTCCAACGCAAGAAAGGGGCCGACGCATGCGGCATCGACCCCTCTTTTAATTCAACAGGTTATGGAGCAGCACCGCCCCACCCGGCAAGTCCGACCCGGTCGTGACGGCCCTGTTTGCCTAGTCGTTCAAACCGGTCAGGCGGCCGCCTGATCGGCCCCCGCCAGCCCCTGCATGACCATGCGATTGATGTCGATCAGCGTCTGGAAATCATCATCCCCCCGCATGATCAGCGACGAGTGACGACCCACGAACAGGCTGATGGAGATGATCTGCGCCCGCAACGGCTTGGCCATCGCATTGCCCGGATCACTGCAGTCGGTGGCCAGAGTCGACCAGAGACGCCGGTTCCAGTCCAGCGCGTCGATCCGCGTCTTGATGTCAGAGGCGTCAACCGTCGCCGCGTGCATCAGGGCACGCGTCACCTGGCCGAACAGCCGGTACTCCATCGCCCGGGGGGACTCAGCCCTCGTCGAGGCTGTCTTGTACGCCTGAAGGGACATTGCCCAGCCTTTGCTCTTCGTATTCAACCAGTTTTCGGGCCGACATCAGGGCCTTGTAATATTCCCGGGCGAGGACGTGCCGCGACGCCGCGATACAGTCCGACATGATTTCCGGGTTTTGGGTGGCGCTCATGAATTCCGAGAGCCGCTGGGCGAACTCGTCGAAGAATTTCGGGGCCGAGATTTCGTCCAGGTACATCATCATGACCGGGAAATAGATGCGTCTGGCCGGCGTGGTGACCTCGCTGGACTGCATGATGTCCTTCTCGCGAAGGACGCTTGCCTTGTTCTGCAGGATCAGCACGCCCCGCCGGTCGCCGTTCTGGACGACAGCCCCGTTGAGCACGAACTTCTCGCCGGGCTTGAGCGACAGCTTGAGCGGCATTTCCGGGAAATCTCCAACTGGCCCGCAGAATGACGCTAGGGGCACGGACAACAACAGACGCTAAACATCCGTGGTTAACCATCCCTTGTGACGCCGCCAAAGAAATGCGGAACGGCACGGGTCGGCCGGGCGTTGCTTTCCTGAACAGGAGGCGGCGATGACAGGCCCGGTGACCGAACCCGACGCTCAGGATCAGTCCGAGATCTTTGACGAAACCCATATCGATGACGAGGGTGACGGTGACCTGCTTCTCGATGAGGCAGGCCCTGTGCTCGACGTGACCCGGGCCGCTGGCGACAGCGGCTATGACGACCGGCCGTCAGGGGCGGAACGCGGCGACCGCGAGCGTCGCCTCGCCTCGGAGGCCTTCGAGGCCGAGGCCGACGTGCTGCTGGGCCAGACCGGACGGCCGCGCGGGGACGATGAGGACGACGAACCCGTCGCGCCCGGCGAAATCGAACTGGTCTACACCGGGCTGATGCGCGACGTCCGCGGGGCCCAGGCCAGCGCCGCCCACTGGGAGGCCAGACGCCTCTCGGACGACGATATCGCCGATCTCGGCTACGGCCCCGATGCGGTCGATACCGATCCCGATCTTTCAAGGAACCCGTCATGACCCGCAAACCCGATCACAGCGAATCCGATGTCGACGCCCCGTCCAGCCGCCCGGCCCCGAGTCAGACCGGCAAACCCGACCAGTTGCGTGAGAAGGAACGCCGTGCGGAAAACCGCCAGGAGGCCCTGATCGACGAGGCGGTGGAGGAGACCTTTCCCGCCAGCGATTCGCCGACCCCGAAACACATCACCTGACCTCGCGGCTCAAACTGATCGTTGTTAACCCGGGGGTGGATCGGCTAGGCCTCTCAGCAGATTGAGCGGAGTATCCGATGAAGCGGCCCACCGAGCGGTTCGAAGGCACGTCGAACTATATCGCCACCGATGACCTGAAGATCGCGGTCAACGCCGCTGTCGCCCTTGAGCGGCCGCTGCTGATCAAGGGCGAGCCTGGGACCGGCAAGACCGTTCTGGCCTACGAAATGGCCGCCGCCCTGAACGCACCCCTGATCACCTGGCACATCAAGTCGACGACCAAGGCCCACAATGGCCTCTACGAATATGATGCCGTGTCCCGGCTGCGTGACAGCCAGCTGGGTGACGAGCGGGTCCACGACGTCCGCAACTATCTGAAGCCGGGCAAGCTGTGGGAGGCCTTCACCAGCCCGGTCCGCCCCGTGCTGTTGATCGACGAGATCGACAAGGCTGACATCGAATTCCCCAACGACCTGCTCCAGGAGCTCGATCGCATGGAATTCTTCGTCCACGAGACCGGCGAGACCATCCGCGCCGGGATCCGCCCGGTCGTGGTCATCACCTCGAACAACGAGAAGGAACTGCCGGACGCCTTCCTGCGGCGCTGCTTCTTCCACTTCATCCGCTTCCCCGACGACCAGACGATGAAGGCCATCGTCGATGTCCATTTCCCGGGCATCAAGCCGCGACTGGTGTCGGAGGCGCTGAAGACCTTTTACGAAATCCGCGACACGCCGGGCCTGAAGAAGAAGCCCTCGACCTCCGAGCTGCTGGACTGGCTCAAACTGCTGCTCGTCGACGATGTCGATCCCGCGACCCTGCGCGAGACATCCCCCAACAAACTGATCCCGCCGCTGCACGGTGCCCTGCTGAAGAACGAACAGGACGTCCATCTGTTCGAACGGCTGGCCTTCCTCAACCGCCGCGAGGGAGCCCGTCCGGGAAGCTGATCCGGCCCGGTGTCGCCCGGGAAATTACCGCGATTTCACTGGATTGCCGCCGGAAAGAGACCACGATGGCGATATGAACAGGAACCGGCGACAATGAGACGTCCCCTCTTCGTCATGATCTGCGCCCTGTCCGCCCTGACGGCGGCCTGCGACGGTGAACGCACGATCCGGATTACCAGCACCCACACCGGCGACGACGGCCCGCGCGGGGTGCTCAAGATCGTCGACGCCCTGCAGTGCCCCCAGACCATCGGCACCCTGACCCGCAAGGGCTCGGCCCGCGCCGGTGGAACCGTCTGCACCTATACCGGGGCCAAGGGGGCCGAGGTCAGCCTGCATCTGGTCCGGCTGGACAATACGTCGATCGAGACGGTGTTGCAGGCTTTCGAGACCCGGTTGTCGCGGGAAATGCCACTGACCACCGCCCGACTGCGCGCGGCCGAGGCCAGTGCCGCGGCCGAGGCCGCCCACGCTGATGCCGATGCGGCCCGGGCCGACGCCGATGCCGCCCGCGCCGATGCCGCGGCGGCGGCCGATTCCGCCACGGTGCGTGTCCCGGGCGTCCATATCGAGACCCGCGGCGAGGACGCCGACGTCAGACTGCCGGGCATAAACATCGAATCCCACGGCGACCGGTCCAGCGTGCGCATCGGCGGTATCAACATCCAGTCCAATGACGGCACGGGCACGGTCAATATCCGCTCCGGCGAAGACCGGGTCAGCATCCAGTCCCATGCCGACAGCACCGAGGTGCGGACCAGCACCGGCGGGGATTCAACCCGGATCACCTGGATCCTCACCGACCCAGAGGCCTCGGAGGCCGGCTGGCGTCTGGTCGGCTTTGAGGCGCGTGGCCCCCAGGGCGGTCCGGTCGTGATCGCCACGATCCGGTCCCGGGACAAGGAACGGGGCCGGGTGTTCGCCGACGCCCGCGACCTGGTGACCCTGAACGTCGGACGATAGGACGAGTTTTCGTCACCTGGCCTTGATCAGACGGCGCGGATGGGTCACCTGACCCTGCCCAACCGAGCAGGATTCCCGACCTTGGCCGAGCGCCCCAGAGCCACCCCCTCCAGCAAGGCCCCCCGCGCCTGGCAACGGATGTTGTCCGGACGTCGCCTCGACCTGCTGGATCCGTCGCCCTTCGACATCGAGATCGAGGACATCGCCCACGGCCTGGCCCGGGTAGCGCGCTGGAACGGCCAGACCATCGGCGAGAACGCCTTCTCCGTGGCCCAGCACTCCTGTGTGGTTGAGGAAATTGCCGCCCACATCAGGCCCGGCCTGGAGCCGAAATGGCGGCTGGCCGCCCTGCTCCATGACGCCTCGGAATATGTGATCGGCGACATGATCTCGCCGTTCAAATCGGCCCTGGGCGTCAACTACAAGGCTTTCGAGGCCCGGCTGGAGAGCGCCATCCACGTCCGTTTCGGCCTGCCGCCGAAAAGCCCCGTCGCCATCAAGACCCTGATCAAGAAGGCCGACCGCGCCTGCGCCTTCTTCGAGGCCACCCAGCTGGCCGGGTTCGAGCGGGGCGAATCCCTGCGCCTGTTCGGCACGCCGCCGGCCGGTTATGACCTGATCATCGACCCCCTGCCCGCCTCGGTGGCCCAGGCCCGTTATCTCGACCGTTACCGCGTCCTGGCCGAGGCGGTCGGCATCCTGCCGGCTCCCGACGCCTGGCATACGGAGTAGGCGAATGCCGACCGGCGAACAGGGCGTGCGAATCAGCCTTTCCGCCGTCGTCATCGCCTTGCGCGACCGCCGGGCCTGCGTCCTGACCACCGAGGGCGAGGCCGGCACCGCCGCCCTGCCCTTCGGCCCGTTCGATCCGGTCCGCGACCGCACCTTCGAACTGGCCCTGCGCGCCTTCGTCACGGCCCAGACCGGCTTTCACCTCGGCTTCGTCGAACAGCTCTATACCTTCGGTGACGCCGGTCGCGATTCCCCCCGCGCCACCCCCGGCCCCGACGATCGCCGCGAAATCTCGATCGGCTATCTGGCCCTGACGGCGGACTCGACCGCCGCGCCCGCCGCCGACGCGCGCTGGACCCCGGCGCTGGACTTCTTCCCTTGGGAGGACCGCCGCCAGGGCGGCCCTGTCGCCGGCGATAGCCTGATCGCGGGCCTGCGGGCCTGGGCCGGTGACGACGCCCGCCGCCTCGCCCGCAGTGAGAGCCTGTTCGCCCTGACCCCGGCCCACCGCTGGAATGAGGGGCGGGTGCTGGAACGCTATGAACTTCTCTATGAGGCCGGGCTGGTGGCCGAGGCGGCTCGCGATCAGGAGCGGCCGGTCCCGGCGACGGCTCCGGGCCGGGCCATGGTCTCCGACCACCGTCGGATCCTCGCCACCGGTCTCGGCCGGCTGCGCAGCAAGCTCAAATACCGTCCGGTCCTGTTCGACCTGATGCCCCCGGCCTTCACCCTGTCCGGGCTCCAGGCCGCCGCCGAGGCGGTCGCCGGCCTGACCCTGCACAAGCAGAATTTCCGCCGCGGTGTCGAACGCACCGGCCTGGTCGAGGCCACCGGCCGACTGTCGACCGGCACCGGCGGCCGCCCGGCCGAATTGTTCCGTGTTTCCGGTGCCGAGGGCCAGGGCGGCGAGGCCATGGGCCTGCCGCTGCCCGCCCAGCGCTGAGCGCGGCGCTTTTCTTGCCCTGCCCGCTTGCGGCCCGGCTCCGCTGCCATTAGAGAAGCCCCTCGCTCGACCAAGCGACTTTCGACCTCGCGGAGAGGTGGCAGAGTGGTCGAATGTACCGCACTCGAAATGCGGCGTGCCCGAGAGGGTACCGTGGGTTCGAATCCCACCCTCTCCGCCACCGGCCCCGGTCACCGCTGAATATGCGGGCTGGATGGAGTCAACACCCATCATCACGCCCATCTAAGCCGAAGTCTCTGTCTTCGAGAATCTTAGGGGGGGGTGGGGGTCACGCTGGCCGAGTTGGCTGCCCGCGAAAAATTATTTCGGAGACAATGCTCCTCGCGGATGCGTCCGCAATGCAGATGCATGCGGCGGCCAATGATTTTTACCTAGCTTTCGTGGGTGAACGACTGGACCGACCGCGTATGGCCCGATGCCTGCAGTCTGCCGGTTGCCGACGGTGCGGCTTCTTGGCCTTCGCCGCTCTTGGCACCCGTCAGGCCCAGCGGGTCTCGATGGCGATGTGATCGCGAATAACAGATCGGACCACGATGCCGTCGTCCTGCAGGACGGCGTAGCGGTAGATCCCGGGCTGGACGACGATCCAGCCGTCGACGAGGCCCTCGCCGGTTGCCAGTCGGGTCATCAGCCGGCTTCCGACCTCTGGCCAGACCTCCCAGACCACACTCTCGAAATTATGCCTCAACTCGGCAGACATAGCGTTCAGGGGCACGCTGACCACGTCGGTTGGTTCGTCACGGAGCGGTTCGCCTAGCTCGAAGAAGGCGTGGGCCCTTGCGTTCTTCACGATGATCCTGTTGAGCCGGGCCGTCTCGGGCACCCATACGCTAGCCCCCGCGGCGTCGGTGCTGCGGGCCTGGTCAAGACGCGCCCTGAGGCCGGGATTGCTCTCGAGCAGGCGCGAGGCCGCCGCAATGACCTGCGCCTCGGGCTCTGTCGAACCGGTGAGCACACAGCTGAAGAAGCACACGAGATAGGCCTCGTCCTTCGAGAAGCCGTTATTGCAGGACGCGCAGACTGGCACCTGCGGGACGTGGTGCGGGAGCGGTCGATTGAGCAGCGACTTCGTCGGCGCGTGATCCCGGTTGGTCAAGGTGTCGTTCAGCACCGCCCCGCAGTGAATGCACCAAGCCTTGTGACGTTCGTCGCTAAAGTCTTCGATCCGCTCCACGGGATCTCCTCCCTGTTCTGTCGATCCCTCTGTCCGCCCGGACGGCCGCGCGGCCGGTCGGGTCGGCCCGGAAGGTCGTCGTCCTTCCTTGCGCGACGGGTCCAGTCGCCGGATGAACGTGACCTATCATCGCCAATCTCCGGGGAAGGGACGGGGATTGCCGAACAGGGGAAGGGGGTCGCGGTGAAAACGGGGATCGGCGAGAATTCCGCGCAGGACTACGGGCTTCCAGTGATTAGCTCCGTACTCGTCCGCTTCAGACATCATCTCGAGACGTAGCTGGCGTGCCAGAGTGTGGACCCCGCCATCCCTGACCGTAGTGCTCCATTCGCGCAGACGCCCCGCGACCTGCTTGACCGCGGACTCGTGATATTCATCGGCCAGTTCCAGCTGGTCGAACTGCCACGCCGTGCGCGCCCGCGTTTCCGGGTCGAGGATATGGGTATCGTCGATACTGAACACCGGCGACCAGACCCCAGCGGCGTCGAAGGCCTCGCAGGTCAGCCAGGGCTGGTCACGCGGGAGGCGGTCGAAGTAGGGGTGGACGAACTGACGCGCGACCACGGGATCGCAGTTGTTGCCCTTCAGGGTGTTGCAGTGCGCGCAGGCCGGCACGAGGTTCACCGGCAGGATCGAGAGCGCCGGATAGTCTGATCTTGGCAGATGGTGGTCCAAGCCGTCGACGGACCGGCTGGAGCAGAGCAGGCAGCGTCCGCCCGCGGCCGCCCTCAGCTCCAGCCGCAGGCCTGCAAGCGCACGGCGCTCGCCCAGAAAGTCGTACAGAGCGAAGTACGCAGAGCTCTCGGGCCAATCCCGGCTGGCGGCGACCGCGTCCGGTCGCCCCCTTCCGGCGACATAGTCGTCGTACTGGGCGAGCGCGTCCTCGAGCCGGACCCGGATGACGAGGCGTCGCTCATTCCTGACCCTGCGCGCGCACAGGCGCAGGTCAGCTTCCGCATCCCTCACAGGGGTCGGCAGGGACCTCATCGACCTGCCCGCCGTCGGGCTTGGCGGGCCATAATCATTCCTCTGGCCTGTCCGCTCAGCCCCCGCGGGAAGAGGGCCTCGATCGCCTGCAGCGTCATCGAGTCGGCCAAGCGCGCGAGCACGCCCGGATAGTCGCCGATCGGTGCTTGGAGCCTGAAGACCTCGCGGGAGATTTCGCCGATGTCCTCGCCAAAGGTCTCCAGTTCGGGTGAGCGGATTCCGGTCAGGCCGATGTCCCGCTCCACGATGCAGACATGCCGCGCGGGTGTCTCTTGGACGACCAGCGGCGAATGGGTGGCGACCACCGCGCAAGCGTCGCGTCGGAGGAGGACCTCCCGCAACAGGGTCAGGAAGGTGACGAGGAGCGGCGGATGCAGATGCGCCTCGGGCTCGTCGATCAAGACCAGCGTCCCCTTGCGCACAAAGGCGGCCAGCTGGACCATGAGCAGCAGGACGAACTTGTGTCCCGTACTGGACCGCCGGAAGCGTCGGCGCAGCAGGGTCAGGTCGGCGAGTTCCTCATCCGAGGGCGCTGCATGAAATCCGCCGAACGAACTCTCCTTGAACAGCAGGGTGACGAGCTCCTGAAGCAGGCCGTCGTCGTCATCCATTGCCAGCGACAAGGCGTCGTCGAAGTCGGCTGCGATGCTCCTGGAGCCCTTTAGGGGCGCGTCCTCCTGCCTGCGGCTCCGCGACAGATCTCGAAGACCGAAATAGGCGTAGCCGACATTCGGGCCTTGGCGGACGTAGGCCTGCCGCTCCGCGAGCGTCTCGCCAGGGACGTCGAACTCGTCAAATGCGCTGTACGAAAAGGCTAGGATGCGCGTCAGCGACAGGTCACCCTCGATGCTGTCTTTCGACGCGCCCGGCTCGAAAGCGCAGAGCGCAAGCCGGGCAAGAAGCCAAGTCTTGCCCGAGCCGTTCTGCCCCACCACGACACAGACGCGGCCCGGCAGGAGGTCATCGAAGGTGAACTCGAGACGGAGATCCGCGCCCGATGAGGACTGAAAGCGCAGGTGGCGCGGCGAGAGGTCTCTCGGACTGATCCGGTTGGCGAACCGGCTGCCGCCCTCCTCACGGGCCGCGATGGCCGGCGAGGTGCGAAGCAGCGCACTGCGGATCGCATTATCCGCGTCCGCAATCGCCGCAGCGGCCGGGTCGATGGCGATGTCCCTCAATGCGACCAGCACCTCGCGCGCGAGGTGATCTCCCGCGACCTCGACAATCCGGTCGTAGAAGCCCGGCTCTGCACCGAGGGAGGCATACTGCGACCCCAGCGCGTCGAAGGTCTCGGGCAGGAAGGTGCGCCCTGCCCGGTTGCCGCTCCGCATGATCCGGACCATGCCGATGACCGCGTCGCCCGACGGCGCGAGACGGGAGAGCTCGAATGCGCATCGGATGCCCTCCTCATCGAGAGGCATGCGGCGCAGCATCCAGCGCCCGAGCGAACGGCTGTCGTCCGCTTTGATCCGCGCGTTGCGGGGCGCGACGAACCGCTTCAAGGCGCTGCAGCCGCGCTGATAAACAGTCGATCGATCTCGGCCTCGAGGTCGGCGGCTCCCAATAGCTCGAGACGCATAACCTGGTTGGTCACCAGCAGGTTGCGGGCCACGCTGCGCATGCGGTCCTCCAAGCCGCCCGGCCCCGCCGTCAGACGTTCTTGGTGCCAGCGCTCGCCGAGAGCTCGCGACACGGCCCGGGAGCCGGCCAAGCCGGGCCGCTCGATGATGGCCGCTATCGCGTCCTCGTTGAGAGCGCGAGCCAAGTCCCAGCGCTCCTCTCCGGCTTGGGGTCCGCGATCGAGGGCCATGGCGCGCAGCCAGAGCCGCTGGAACACGTTGCGGACGCCACCGCGATAGCGCTCCTCTTGGGATCCGAAGCGCCAGCGCACGATCTCTGGCAGCAAAACGGTGGCCACAAAGGCCCAGACGTCGTCTCGCAGGGCGTCGCTTTCCCGCATGTGACCGCCCTGGCCGAGAAGGACGGCGGCCTCGGCATCGAAGACCGCCGCCTGCCTGTCGTCGTCGGGAAAGCCGCTGGCGGTCGCGATGGCCAAGAGATCCTCGGCCAAAGCCGCCAGAGCCGCCTCGCCGGCGACTGCACCGCCAACTGGCGGCAGGGTTGTCCAGCGCTCAGCGGCGGCCCGGCGCTCCCTCCATGGAGCCTGCATCAGCTCGGCGCTAGCAAGCAGCCGCCGGACGCCGTGGAGAGAGAGGCGCGGCATGAGGGGAGGTGGCGGCGTGACGTCAGTCATCTGCGTGTCCCAGTTCGGCCGCGAGGGTCGCCAGACCGGCGGAGAAGGCGGCGGGGTCCCGTCTGACGAGTTCCCGGACACTTGGCGCGTCTTGGCCGGGGAAGGCCTGCTCGATCCATCCGCCGACCGTGACCGCAATCGAGGTCGGGGCCTCGTCTCCTTCAGGGGCGGCGTTATGGGCGAGGACGGAGGAGACCAGCTGTTCCATCACGGCCGCGGTCATCATGTTCATCGTCGAAGCGTCGCCGGCGCTAACGCGTTCCACGAACTCGGGGCGATCGGCGTTGACGTAGAGCCTTACGTTTCCGGCCATGTCCCGATCGATCACGGCCGGAGTCCAGTCCAGCCGCCAGAGCGCGTGTGGCGTGTCCCTGAACACGGAGGCGAAGCTCTCCACCTGGATGGCGAACCGCGGCTCCTCGGGTTCTAGGCCCATGCGGGTCAAGTCGTGCCAGAGTTCCACCCCCGGCCGGGCAGGAGACAAGGCGGACCCTGGAGCCGTCTCGTGCAGGGTGATTATGGTTCTCAGCGCTAGACGCTCCGACACCTCGTCTCCCTCCAGCACCAAGGCGAACTCGGCCTCGGGCGAGGCCTGGGTGAGCAGATGCGACTCGCGGATCGTGCGGAGCCGCTCGCCCCGTGGCCCTCCGGTGCCGAAGATGAGGCTCGCGCGCATGACGAGGTTGCCGGCCGGCACGCCCAGGGCTAGCGCCGCCTGGTCGAAGTTGAGCCGGATCCTGCGGCGCAGGTGGAGAACCTCGGTCGGATCCCAGTCCTCGAGCCTCTCGGTCAGATAGCTGACGTGCTCGCCGCGTTCGATTGTCCAAGTGTCGGCCAAGACATTGTCCGGCCGGATCCGAAGATAGGGAAATGCGATGGACGCCATGATCAGGCCTCGACCCGGAGCGTCAGGCCCACGGCCGCCAGCCCGGACATCAGGATCCGGAAAGTCAGGGTCTCGTTCGCGCCAGGCTCGATCACGACATGGGTTCCGTCGGATCGGACGTCCCCTTCGGCATTCTGCCAGCCGAGCCCCCGGATGTGGCTGCCGTCCGCAAGATCTGTCTCCGTGGTCAGCCGGTCGTCGATGAACAGGCCGGGTCGGGCCTCGACGACAATCGGGCGCGCGCTGGAGTTTCTGGCGTTCACGGAAAAGAGCGAATGGACTTGGTCGCCGACCTGCTCCAGCGAGACGAATTCCGGCGCCTCGACCTGCCAGCGCTTGCGGGCTCCCCTGATGGGCCTTGACCTGCGACCGGGGCCGTCAGCGTCCGGATCGTCTGGCAGTAGTCGGCCGAGAAGCCGCGAGGGAATGGCGAGAGGCGGCTGGGTCTCGCTCGTGCCCGTGATCACCTGAACTGGCTGGCCGGTTTCCCTCGCCACCTGCCTGAGAAGTTCCAGGCTCCGGTTTACGATCCGGAACGGTCGTCCGCGAAGGGTCTCCGGCGACCAGGCGTCGTGAGCGGGCGGCTCGGCTGCCGTGAAGGCGGCCAGCACCTCGTTGGCCTCATCGCAGATGAACACGCCCCCCCATTCGACCTCCTCGGCGGAGAGCGGCGTGCCCTCCAGATAGGTCACCACCAGTTCCACGGGTCGCATCAGCGCGATGTGGTGCGATCTCTCGCTCGCCGGTCCGGTCTGCAGGAAGGTCCTCGGCCGGTGAAAGCCGCGGGCGGTGGCAACTTGGCCGGTGACGAGATTGCCATAGCTGGCCACGCGGGTCTTGATGACGCCCGGGTCACCGGCCTTCAGCTTTCGCCAGGCCTCAACGTAAATGTCGAGCGGAGCGGTGCTCTCGGGCGAGGGAATGGTCTGCATCTCGCCCTCGAGTTCGAGATCGAAGGTCATGGCCGGGCCCGCGCCTTGGTCGATCATCTTGGGCCAAAACCACCACAGGAGCGAGCGCCGGATTTCGTTCGCGGCCTCGACGGGATCGACGTCGGGGTGGACGATCAGAATCGTCGTTCCCGTGCTTCCAGTCGCGCGCTCCGGCAGGCCTAGGCTGCGCGCGAGCGCCTCGGCGTCCGGGCCCTCGACGGGCGCGGCGAAGCCGTCGTCTTCGCGCTCACCCCACCAGTGCCGGCCCGTATGCCTGAGGTCGCCTGCATCATAGGGGTCCGCAACCTGACAGCCGATCAGCCTTCTGACCTCGCCGTCTCCCTGTCTCGCGAGCGAGTCGATCACTAGGGTCGCGCAGCGGCTGGCCGAAAAGGTGGCCATCTTGCCGTAGCCGTAGGTTCCGCCACGGTCATCCTCGTCCTCGGAGGCCCCGATATTGCGCACGAGGTTGACGAAGTTCCGCTCCTCGTCTTTGGCCGCCGGACGATCCGCACGGGTCGGCCCTCCGAGACCTCGGGTCCCGAAGTCCGCGATCTCGATTACCAGCGGTGACGGATCGGCCTCGGCCAGTCCCAGTCCCGCGGCACCGCCGCCCGCCTTTGGGCGTTCCCCAAGGACTGTTCCGAACAACATGTCGGCCTGATCCGGGAGGAGTCTGCGCAGACGGAACGTCATCCGGATCTGGCCTGAGGCCTCAAGACGCGCATCCCAGGCGTTCTGGCCCGCCTCGCGGACCAGCACCTCGATCGGCGTCAGGGAGTGGGCTCCCAGCAGCTTGCGCGCGCCGCGACCGGACAGCGCGCCCGATGGCGGGAACGGTTCAGCGAAGAGGTGCAGGGGCACGGGCCAGATCCTCCTCGAGTGCACGCGCCCGGTCCTCGGCGACAAGGAAGGCTGAGGCCGTCGAAAGGTCGAGGCCATAGGTGACGCCCGACACGCCCGCGGGTAGCCTTCCCTCTAGAAGAGAGCCCGGCGTCAGTTGAGGGAAGCCGGGGCCGAGCACATAGGTCTCTTCCACATAGAGCGAAAAGCGCGGTTCGGTCTCCGAGGCGTCCGGCCGCCAGCCGCACTCGCCAAACAGGACCTCCAGCTCCGATGCGCCGCCGGCCAAGGCCAGCGCCTGGTGACCGAGCGCCGACAGGCAGAGAGTGCCGTTCATGTCGCGTTCGAGAACCTGCAGGTTCAGTCCGAGAGTCCCGCCCTCCGGCGCCTGAAGCTGCTCGAGCGACGAGATCGTGACCCGTCGCCCCTGCGACCTGAGCGTGGTCTTGACCTCAAGGGCGAGATCTCCGGCCCGGAAGTCATGCCGACCCGCCAGTGGGGCCCAAGCGCGCCAAGCGTCAGGACGGGTCTGGAGCATACGCACAAGGATGCGGAGCTCTCCCAGCAGGCCGATCAGCCGTCCCTCGTCCAGCGACGGGTCCGGTGCCCTGCGCAGAAGGGCGCGATAGTCGCGCATGGTGCTCTCGATAGCCTCGAGCGGGGCAGCGCCGTCGGCCACGCGGGCCGTAACTTGGGTCACCACGTCCGTGAAGACGCCCTCTAGCGAGGGTTCGCTGCAGGCGAGCTGCAGGAACCGCTGCGAGCGGCCGTCGCTACGCAGCGTGACCTCGCCGACCTGCAGGCCGTCGGCGGTCGGGAGCGCCCCGGGCGGGGACGCGGCGGAGACCGGAGCCAGCAGGAGAAGCTCACCCGCCGGACCCACAGCCAGCCGCAGCCGTCCTGCCGGTGCACGCGCCTCCAGTTCCATCGACGCGAGGCCGAGCAGGCCGCTCGCGGCGTCCTGGCCCGCGCGCCTCAGCCGCGCCCAGTCCTCCGACATCGAGAAGGCCGTCACTGGAGTCCGCCGATATCGGCCATCAGGTCCTCGCCCTCGTCGGCATCCTCACGGTCTAGGGTGACCCTGACAAAGCTGCGGCGCTGGCCCCTGTCGGGCAGGACAAGTCCGATCGCAAGCACATCGGTCGCCGCGTCCAGGGGGGCGCGATAGGTCGTTCCCGGCGTCGGCTCGGATCTCGCCTCGATGGCGTAGAGCAAAAGCAGGGGGATCTCGTCGCCGAGGACATTCTGTCGGTATCGCTTGAGGGCTGCCCAGTCGTCCGGACCCGTGTTGCCTTCGACGTCGAACAGGACGTCGCGGCGGGACATGAGCGCCTTGATGTCGGCCAGACCATCGCCCCGGCGCGCCGACAGGCGCGCGCGCCGGACCGTGCGGACCGGTCCCATGGTGCCGAGCGCGCCCATGGACGGGCTGCCCTTCGCCGGCTCGATCAGGCCCACATTCCACGTCCGGAACGCCGGGCCGGTTTCCGCCTCGCGTGCGATCCACTCCATCAGGGGAGCTCCGAAGGCGTCGCGACTGGAGGCTGAGTAGGTCTCGAGGAAGTCCGCGACGGCATCGAGCGGTGCCCCGCGGATAAGTCGTCCCCTTGCGACGGTCTCGACGTCCCGAGCCTGGGAGATCCGGTCGAGCAG
This sequence comes from Brevundimonas sp., assembly GCF_029945885.1. Classification (GTDB taxonomy): domain Bacteria; phylum Pseudomonadota; class Alphaproteobacteria; order Caulobacterales; family Caulobacteraceae; genus Brevundimonas. The sequence continues at coordinate 63,896 of NZ_JAQSDK010000035.1, read as the reverse complement.
ACCTGCGCCCGCCGCCCAGTTCCGGTTCAGCTGATCAAGATCGTCGCTCGCGAAGCGGATGGTCTGCAGGTGTTCGCCCGAGAAGCTGACATCGCAGGTCTCCGAAGCGATCATCTTGGCCGCCGAGGTGATCGACATTCCCGGTATCTGGCGGATGCGAACCGCAAGGTCCATTGGGGTGAGGTCGCGCCGCGCATACTCTGCGATGTCCTGCCGGATCTCGGCCTCCACCTGGGCAAGATCCCGGAACGCGCCGGCAAGATCCGCCGTCATCCAGATACGGGGCAGATCCTGGTACCCGGGCCTGTAGCCGAACCAGCGCCCCATCTGGAGCAGGGTGTCGTACTGGCTCGAGCTGCGGACAAAATAGCTTACCGACAGCCCCTCGATCGTCAGCCCGCGCGCGAGCACGGAGCCGCCGACCACGATGTAGCGGCACGGCGTGCCCCGGCCGAAATCGAGCCGGCTCTCGCTGATGCTATTTTCCACGATGATCTCGAGCTCCTCGACGAGCCTTCTGACGAAGGGCTGGACAGAGGACCAAGGCAGGGGATCCAGACCCCACCGCCTGCCGTCCACCCGAGCCGCCTCGCTGACCCAGAGCGCCTCCAGCTCGGGTTCGATCTGGGTGAGCGTCGCTTCGATGCCCGCCTTCCATTCGCGGATCAGCGCTGCGATCCGTTCGTGGGCGTCGGTATAGACGGTCGTGTGGATCAGCATGCTGAAATGCTGGCCCTCCTGACCACGCGCCAGCCTGGCGCTCGAGGAGAGCACGAACCACCTGAGCGCCTCTTCGAGAGAGGGCGGCACGGTCGGGGAGAAGCCGGCGCGCGCCCTCGAGGCCGGGCGCACCGCCGCCGCGTCGGCGGCCGGGACCTCCCGGATCATATCCAGCCCCTGCTCCTCGAGCTGTTCGGCGTCTGCGTCGTTCGGCGGTCGACCGAAGAGCGCCTCGGTCCCGAAATACTCGTCAGAGGCGGGCAGGGCCGTGACGAAGTCCCTCGGATAGAGGTCGTCCAGCGCTCCCTCTGCCGTATGGGGGTTGATCAGAACGTTGGCGAAGGGGGTCGCCGTATAGCCGACATATTGGACCCGCGGAAGGCGGGCGATCAGAGTGCGAATGGCCTCGTTGATGGCGGTGCTGTCGAAGGCGCTGCCGCTCGAGTTGACGCTCGCCTGATCGCATTCGTCATCGATGACCAGGACCGGCATCCTCGCCCGGAGGGTCTCGCTGGTCCGTTCAATCGCCGTGATCAGTCGACGAAGCGGGGTGACGTTCTTCTTGATCACCGCGACTTGGATCGGATCCATGCTGGAGAACCAGCGGTTGGGGGGTGTCTGGAAGTCGCCGTCATCCTCCACAGTCGTGTGAAGGTGCCAGAGCTCCGGATTTCGGGCTATGAGATCGCTGACTAAGCGGGACTGGGTCTGGCGGCGCAGGGCGTTCGTCAGACCCGACAGGATGACTACAAACCGATAGCCCGCGTCCGCTGCACGCGCGATGACCGCGGTCATGTTCGCCGTCTTGCCGCTCTGAACATGACCGACGACAAGGCCACGGCCGGAAAAGGAGGCCAGTGAGGGATCCTCGAGCATGCCGGTCACCTCGGCCGAGGTGTCTTCGATGCCGTCCACCGTGGACGCGGACCAGCGGCGGCGCTGCAGGAGAAAGGCTTTCAGAGATGGCCAGTGCAGGTCCGTGGCCGCGCTGCCCTCATACCATTCGGGCCGACGCGGCTTGTGAACCGAATGTGGGCGCAGGTATTCGATGGGGCGCTCCAGCCCTTCCCGGATGTGTTCCTGCGCCGCCGCCCACTGATCCGCTTGGGCTCTTTCGAGCGTCGCGCCGAGGAGCAGCTCCAGCTCTCGCCGCGCAGCGCTTGCGGCAGCCGGCAGAGGGAGCCCTGCGGCCATCTGACTCCTGATCTGGCGGATCCACATCTCGACCTGAGGCGAGACCCCACTGCCCTTGTCCTGATTCATCGCCCCTCCGAACACCACAGTAGCGTTGGACCTCCGGAGATCAACGCCTACGTGTAGCCCATGTCGAGGGTCAATCTCTCATTCAATTGGCTCAGGCGACGCGCCGCGGGTCCGCAGCCTCGCAGGAAGTCGAGGCGCGCTCGGCCGCGGCTCGTCACGACACGCAATCTGTTGCGAACGCTCGCAACCCCTCGACACAGTTGGCGACAGAACGCCGAATGCTGGGAATCCCTCCCGGCTCGCCCGATAATAATTCAACCCCCTCGGTGGTCGTTCAAAGGGGCTGTGGGATGCGGTTTGTTCGTTGGTGCTGATCGCAGGACCCCCGCGCCACCGCTCACCCAGCGCTGGAGGAGCAGGGTTTCGAACCGAGACCTATAGCGTCCGCGCAATGGTCCCCGAACCCGTCCGCAGAGGGCACCCGGGGTGGCACCCTGCGCGCGCCCACCGTCACCAATGATTTGAATACCCCGGTGTCGTTCACGATACCGAAGCAGTGTCGCTAGCGACCTGATCACCTCTCGGTCGGTGTCGTTCGCGACACCGTACAGCCCGTGTCGTTGGCGAGACTACCTTCTATATCTTGGGTGGGGGGTCTCGCTTTGCGTTGTGGCGAGCGTCAGTCCCGCAGGCCCGCGCCGCCTTCGCGACCTTGTTCGCCTGCTCAATCGTCTTGAAAGCGCACCATTTCGTTGATGGTGGCTCATCCGCGGTCGGCAACCACGAGATCCGGAAAACTTGCGGATGGCCCTTGCCAGCGATGTGGGAGGGGCGGCCTGGGCGATGCTCCAGGATGTCGAGCGCGACCACTTCGGCGATTGTCGGCGGAATGCTGTTCCGGCGAATGCCCCAGTCGACCAGATCGGCGTAGGTGACGATAAGTTCGCCGTTCTGGGCACCGCCGTGGTCCATGTGCTCGATCAGCACGCGGTCTACCAGTTTGCGAGCGTTCAGAGACATCGCCCGGAACGCCGGACTTCGCATAATCTGGCGAGTAAACCAGACAAACCCCTCGCCCTGCGGAGGCCTGTTCTGTTTGGCGAAGCGCGACGCGGCCATCGCCCCGGTCGAGCGGCCGGTCTTGTCGTGGCGACGGCCGACCATGCCGGGTCACCGCGTCCAGCTTGAGGAGCACCCGATCGACGCCATGGTTACGGGCCTCACGGCCGAGTACTCTGGCCGCCAGTGGCCAGAGCCTTCCGAAGATCGCCGACGTTCCAGACGGTGGTCTGTGGCCCCAGCTTTCGGGGTGCAGGGATGAGACCCTGCTTGACCCAACGCCAGACGTTTGACGGGGAGGTCGCATAGAGGGTCGCGACCACCGGCAGCCGGACATGGGCTGCGTCAGGAAGGTCGTCGAACCGGAACTCGCTGGAAGTTTCGGGGAGATTTCGCATCAACTTTGCTCCTGCTTGAGACGGCAGGAGACTTGTCGCTCAACGACGCGCCTGTCTCGGGTGACTCGGTCGACGAAGTGCCGGACTTAACTGGACTGAGGTCGAACGTGACACCCGGTATGGATAGCGGCACATCGACCACCGGCAAATCTGGAATGCCGGTCACGGCCGCTTCGGCCACCTTCTTGGTCATCTCGTCGCAGAGACGTTCCCTCTCAGGATCCCTTCGCTTCATGGCCAATGCTTCCATGATGGTGCTGCGGCCGACCTTGAACTGGCTTTCGGCTTCCATCACCGCGGCGTCCTGCTTACCGCCGCGCAAATGTTGGAGCACGTAGACCATCGCCGCCATGGACTCCTGGCACCACCGGGTTGCGCGCTTCACTGGACGATGGCGGGGTTTCTTGATCTCGCCTCTCAGATGCCTCGCGATAAACGCGAGTTCCTGATCGCTTAAGACCGCACCGCGCTCGACTCTTTTCGCGAGCCGGGACAAGTCACCCTCCTCCGCATCCGCCATGCTCTGAAAGGCGCTGAACGCGTTGGCCTGAACGATGAACCTGATGTGGTAAGGCAGGTTCATCGAGCCCCCCTCAGCGGCACGATTCTGCCGCTCGAAAAAGGGCGGGAGCAGAAGTCGGCCCAGTCCTCTGCCAGCCGACGGCGCTTCTCGAACAAGTCACCACGCCGATAGGCGGCCTCCACCTTGTTGCCCACGGTGTGTGCCAAGGCCATTTCAGCCACCTCGCTCGGGAATGCCGTGTACTCGGCTGCCCAATCCCTGAAGGTCGATCGGAACCCGTGCGGCACGGCGGGCACCTGCATTCGTCGCAGGACCGCTGAGAGGGTCATGTCCGATAGCTGGCCGCCTCGCGGCGCCTGAAACACCAGATCGCTGCCAGCGATGCGCGGTAGGGTTTCAAGCACCTCCATCGCTAATGTCGAAAGCGGCACGCGATGCTCCCGGCCGGCCTTCATCCGTGAGGCCGGCACGATCCAAACCCGACCAACCATATCGATTTCGGCCCAAGTGGCGCCGCGGACCTCACAAGATCGCGCGGCCGTGAGGATGGCGAAGGTCAGGGCACGAGCGCCGATGCCCTCTGCACCACGAAGGCGCTCCATGAACTGGCCGATCTCCTTGGTGGGTAGCGCGCGGTGGTGAGTAGGCTTTGAAACCCTGGAAGGCTTTGGGAGCAGCTTGTCGAGGTGTCCCCGCCAACGGGCTGGATTTGGGCCGGTCCGATATCCTCGAGCGGTGGCCCAATCCAGCACCTGTTCCATGCGGCCGCGCACTCGGCTGGCGGTTTCCGTCTTTGTGGTCCAGATCGGGTCGAGCACTTTGCTCACATGCGCAAGCTCGACGTCAGCGACCGATAGGTTGCCCATGACCGGATAGACGTAAGCGTTGAGAGAGCTGCTCCACTGGGCTCGATGCTTCGAGTTGCGCCAGGCAGCCTTCTGACCCGAAATGAAAGCCTCGGCCGCCTCGCTGAACGTGAAAGCCTTCGCCGTGTCAGCGGCGAGAGCCTTTCTGGCAGCCTTGGCCCGCTCGATGGGGTCTTCACCGTTGCGGATCAACTCTCGCGCCCGGCGAGCGGCTTCTCTGGCACCAGCCAGGGTGACATCGGGATAGCCGCCCAACCCCATGTCGCGTCGACGGCCGCCGATGGTCGCGCGCAGAATCCAAGTCCGTCCGCTCGTGGGCAGAACCTGTAGGGCTAACCCCGCGACACCGCCAACGAAATAGAAGCCGGGAACCGTCAGCCGCGCTACGGCAAGCGGCGTCAGTTCTGTTGCCTTGCGCCCCATCGGTCACACCCATTTCCACACCCATCATTGATGTTGCGACGGGTGGAACTGAGATGCAACGCCTTGCACCACCAAATGCCTGTATTGCCAAGTGACAGTCGCCGCTTTGCCGCGAGTCGCGACGATAAAGAGTTCGATGCAGGCGGACACCCTCTCCGCCATCGCTACTGAATTATCGTTATAATTCAGTAGCTTGTGTGGGTGGTTATTTTCGGTACCGGTAACAGACCCAACTCCGATTACAGAGCGCGGGCTCGATGTCCGTTTAGCGGGTTCCGCCAGTCCAAACCTGGAGCACCGGCATGACCGTCGGATCGGTCGATCCCGCGTGGAGCGGCTGATATGCCGCGCCGGTATGCGGGGTCTGGTGGCCCGCGCCCGACCTGATCCACCACTCCGACCGCGGGAAACAGTATACCGCCGAGGCCTACTGCTCCGCCCTGGCCCGATGCGGCATCACCCCGTCCATGGGCCGCAAGGGCGACTGCTGGGACATCGCGCCCATGGAGCGCTTCTTCCCCACCCTCAAAACCGAACGTGTCCATCACCGCATCTACGCCACCCGGGACCAGGCGCGGCGGGACCTGTGCGGATACATCGAGGGCTTCTACAATCCCCGTCGCCTGCACGCGTCACCGGGCTATATCAGCCCCGCCGAGGCCGAACTCTGAGCGGCTTAACCCCGTCCACTCTTGCGGGGGGAAGATCAGTCTGGCGCGAAGCGGCCCACCACTCTGCCCGCTCGATGCTCCCGCATTGTTCACGAAATGCGCATAAGCGGGATCTTGCGAAACACCATCCATCCTTCGACTGTGGGCCTCGCCCGCCTCGATCAGTCACATCCGGCAGACCTGCGCGGCAACGGCGGGGATATCAGGCCGACGTTCCAATGCCATGCGACGCCGCCCTGGCCGCGCCGCCTGCAAACCACCGCTTCATGAAGGGCGAACCGGTTCGGCGGGCCATTGTGCAGACGCGGCACCTCTTCAAACGCCATATAGGCGCGATCCGGACCATAGGGTGGCCACACCGCCTCCCCGCGTGCGTGGGGCGTGCCGTCGTGCGCGAACGTCGCCCAGTAGCTCAGCATGGCGTCGGACAGGTGCCGCTCCGATGCCGTGTCGGGCACGGCGGGCCAGTAGGCCGGGGTCGAGCCCGTCGTACCAAAGACGAACGGAATCTCCGAGGCGTGAAAAGCGCGGAAGCCGCCGTCGTCGGCTGCCGGATAGCCATGGTCGAAATAGTACAGGAACGAGGGTTCACCGATGGCCGTCTGGCTTGCGACCATCCGCTCTGCGGTCCAGCCGTACATGGCGTCGCGCGTCGTCTCCAGCATGCTCTCACCCATGGTCTCGGGCGGATAGCGATTCAGGAAGGCGTCTGCGAGATCGCCGTAACGCGCCCGGATCTCGCGGGTATAGGTTTCCGCGTCCGCCGGTGCGGGCGGAAGCAGGAACCGAAGCGAACGGATCTCGCCCTCGTTGAACCCGGCCAGGATCGGCACGGGAGCCTGCTCACCGCGATCAAACACGTCGATCAGTTGGTGCGGCAGGGTGTGCCCGTCGATATTGCCGAGCGGAAAATAGGCTGTCCGCGCGGTGCCCTCGATGATGGCCTCTGCGCTCATCGCCCGCAGGGCCGCAGGATTCCTTGCCCCGAGCGCATGCGCCAGCGACACGCCGGTGCTTTCCGCGTCCGGCCAGTCCCGGTAGGTTCCGCTGCGCAACTCCGGCACGGTGATCAGATAGGCGCTCTGGGCGATCGCCCTGTGAAACAGCCCCCGGGCCTCCGGGGCCGCCATCAGATACAGGACACTGAGCGCGCCCGCGGACTCGCCGGCGATCGTCACATTGTCGGGATCGCCGCCGAACGCGTCGATGTTGCGATGGACCCAGCGCAGGGCCTGGATCTGGTCCATGAGGCCATAGTTGCCGGATATGTTGTCCGGCGACTCGGCGCTCAGCCCGGGGTGGGCCAGCCAGCCCAGCGGCCCCAACCGATAGTTGATCGAGACGACGACGATGCCCTGACCGGCGAACCGTGCGCCGTCATAGATCGCCTCGCTGCCGGCCCCGTTTACCAGCGAGCCCCCGTGGATCCAGAGCAGAACGGGGGCCTTGTGCGCCTGCGCCGGGGCCGTGACGTTGAGGAAGAGGCAATCCTCACTCATCGCCGCATATTGGGCGAAGGGCGACGCGGGCTGCATACAGGCCGCACCGAACTGCGCCGCCTCGCGCACGTCGGGCCAGCGCGGCAGAACAACGGGGGGACGCCAACGCAAATCCCCGACGGGCGCGCGCGCATAGGGGATTCCGCGAAAGACCCGGGTTTTACCATCCGCGACCCCGCGCACGCGGCCGGTCGGTGCATCAACGACCGGCGCGTCCTGCGCAACCGCCGGGGCCGCGAGCGCGACAACGATCGCGACCAAAAGGGCGATGAATTTCCCAATCGGCAAGGCGAACCTCCGCGTGCTCATGACGGTGTGTCCGGTGTGTATCCCGCCTTGGCAAGCTCCAGCCGGCTCTGCTCCAGGGCGTTGTCCGGCACGAAGGCGTTTGTGAAGTCGAAGATTTCGTCCCAGCGGGAGACGACGGCCTCGGGTGCCCCGTCGTCAGCATGGATGTGGATACCCCGGGCCAGGGAAACCTGCGCCCCTTCGAAGCCGCGGGCACCGGCACACAGGATGGCGCGCGTCGGGGCATCGTCGCGAACCAGGGCCAGCATGGCCGGGCTCACGAATTCAGGCTTCAGCAGGCGCAACATGTCGTTCGGAAGGACACCCTCCATCATCTGCGTCGCTGCGGTCGGGGCCAGACAATTGACCCTGATGCCGTACCGCTCGCCCTCCAGGGCCAGGGTCTGCATCAGCCCCACCAGGGCCATCTTGGCGGCCCCATAATTGGATTGGCCGAAATTGCCGTACAGGCCGGACGACGAGGTGGTCATCACGATCCGACCGTATTTCTGTGTCCGCATCGTCTCCCAGACCGCCTTGGTGCAGATCACCGCCCCCATCAGATGCACCTCAACGACCAGGCGAAAGTCGTCGATAGCCATCCTGGCGAAGGTCTTGTCGCGCAGGATGCCCGCATTGTTCACCAGGATGTCGATCCGGTCCCAGCGCTGGACCGCGTCCGCGACCATCCGCACCACAAACGCCTCATCGGTCACGGAGCCGACGGCGGCGATCGCGTCACCGCCCGCGGCCCGGATCTCTTCTGCCACCTGTTCAGCGGCGGCACCGGTGTCGTTCACTACGACACGGGCTCCGCGCTGCGCAAGCAACAGCGCATGAGCCCGACCCAGCCCGCCACCGGCACCGGTCACGATCGCAACGCGGCCATCCAACCTGATCATAACCTCGTCCTCAATCCGATAAGAGGGCCCGCTCCCGTCGTCCGACATTCAGCTCTCCACCCCGGCCTTCAGGGCATTGCGCGCCTGGAGATCCGCAATGATCTGCGCATGCCGCTTCCGGGTCAGGTGGTAGCCGATGAGGAAGAGGGGAGAGACCATGGCGAACAAGGCCGGAAGCGGCCCGGAAATCAGCGCCAGCCTGTTGAGCACCTCATCCGGAATGGGCAGGCCCGGAGCCCGTGAGGCGAGATCGGTCGGGAACTGGATCGCGTCCAAAGCCAGACCGGCAATCAGACCGCCAAGGCCCGAAGCCGCCTTGAAGGCCAGAGTCAGGCCGGAGAAGAACAGACCTTCCCGCCGCACACCGAACAGCCACTCATGCTCGTCGGCCGTGTCGGCGAGCATGGACTGGAAGCCGACGCCGCCGATCATGATCGAGGTCCCGACCAGAAGGCCGTTGACGAACAGGACCGCGGTCGCAGTCACGGGCGTCAGCGAAAAGGGCCCGTAGAGCTGCAGCAGCGGCGGCCAGATCAGGAAGATGGCGATCGCGAGGAAGGCCATGATCGACAGGGTACGCTTCTCGATGTGGCGCAGGGCAAAGGCGCTGATCGGCGCGCCCAGCAGCGGTCCCAGGGTGGTACTAAGCAGGATTAGCTGGATGGCCCCCGTATCGAGCTTCCAGAAATAGCGACTGGCGTGGAGCGCGAGCGACACGTGGGCGGAATAGGCGAGGAAATAGGTCAGCACCGTTCCAAACAGGATCAGGAAAGACCGGTTGCGCGAAAGCTCGACCATCTCCCGGGCAAATCCCGCCAGGAAAAGCCCGCGGCCCTGCTCCGGCCCGTGCAGGCGCGGTGCCGCGCGCCGCACGGCATCAATCGCGATCAGCCCGGCCACCAGCATCACGGCCCCGCAGGTCCAGCCAAACGGCGTGTAGTTTTCACGGTTCAGCAGACCGTTCTCCCCGGCCATAAACACACCCAGACCCAGGACGACCCCGATCAGGATACCCGCATTCTGGAACGACAGACGGAAGGCGACGATACTGGCGCGCTCCCGGTAGTTGTCGGTCACTTCCGCGCCGGCCGCGGTGAACGGCAGAACGAAGAACGACAGCGAAACCCGCAGCACCACGAGGCAGGCGGTGACGTAGACGAACTGGGTGAGGCCGGTCAGGGACGCCGGCATGGAAAACAGCAGGCCGAAGGCACCGGCGAATGGCAACAACCCGCCGACCATGAAGGGAAGCCGACGTCCGAAGCGGGACCGCAGCCGGTCACTGGCCAGGCCGATCGCCGGGTCGGCGACGGCATCGATCAGCAGCGCGATCAGCTTGGCCATCCCCGCCATCGTTCCCGACATGCCGCAGACGGCGGTCAGGTAGAAGAGCAGAAAGAATCCGAAGCCGGCGGCCACAATGCCATCGGCCAGTGCGCCGGCCCCGTAGGTCGCCTTGAAGCCGACGGTCAGCGGCACACGGCGCGCCGCCGCGGCAGAGGTCTCGGTTCCGGCCCTGATCTGCTGAATGGCCAAGGCTCAGCCCCTGTTCGCGCGGTGGGTTGGGTTTGGTGAAACGGCGGTCTGGTCGATGAACAGACCGACGCGTCGGGACGCTTCAGCGCCATGGGTTTCCAGCGTGGCCATGTGATCACCGGGCAGGCTGATGAAGGAAAATCCCCTGGCCTCGGCAAAACGCCGGCTTGCCTCGTGGTAGAGATCCTCCTGCCCGACCCAGAGCGCGACAGGTGCCGGACAGGCCGCAACGCCGTCCGCCAGGCCGGCCAGGTCATTCATGCCGTCGATCGCGGCGGCCAGCCCGGCCTCCCGGTCCGGATGCAGTCCGGCGAGAAGTTCGGGCCGATCCCGGCGGATCATGGCGCTGAGTATGGGATAGGTGATTTCCGGCAGGCCCCAGACCGCGGCCGGGGTATACATTCCTTCGACCACGTCCCAGCCGCCAATAGCCAGTGAGGCGATGCGGTCAGGATAAAACGTCGCCAGTGCCGAGGCCATCCAGCCGCCCATCGAATAGCCGACCACATGGGCACGCGCGATCCCGAGACAGTCGAGGACGCCCGCGAGGTGAGCCGCCCGACGGCGGGGCCCATAGTGACGGGGGTCGGGTGGCGCGCCGCTGCATCCGTGGGCGAGCGAGTCCGGCGCGATTACACGGCGATTCCGGACGAGTGATCTGCCAAATTCGGTCTGGAGGATTCGGGCTCCACTGCCGAAGGCACCGTGGATCAGCAGGACTGGCGCACCCGTGCCCTCGTCGAAATAGTGGATGTGATCATCGCCGAGATCGACATAGCCCTCGACCGGCCCGCGCGCCGGGCCAGTCATACTGCGGAATCCTGGCGCACGGGACCCGATCCGCCTCGCAGGGCGTCGTAGATCCCGCGCTGATAGACCGGCAGGGCTCGGCGCCCCGCCGCGCCGCGTCCTGTGGCGATGGTCGATCCCGAGTTCGCAGTCACCGGCACCTGATGCTGGATTAGGTAAATCATGATGAGGTCATGCACGGGGTCAGCCTGCCACCAGGTCCCGAAGACACCAGGCCATGTCATCGAGCCGCGGGCCCCGCAGGAATACGGGTTGTCCGTCAGATCCTCGGTGATCGAAAGTCCCAGCCCAAAACCGGACTTGGTCCAGAGATCCATTCCAGCAAAGGGAACGCGCCGCTGCGCCTCCGTCAGCCGGTTGGTCCGCATCAGCCGGACCGTTTCCGGGCGCAGTAACCGGACCCCTTCCAGTTCGCCATTATTGAGGAGCATGCGCGCGAACCGGTGATAATCAGGGGCCGATGAGATCAGCCCTCCCCCGCCCGGCGTGTAGCCCGGCGGTTCATCGTACATTTCGGGATTGAGCTTCATCAGCGTCTGCGACGCTTCGTCATAGCCATACAGGCTTGCCAGCCTGGGGCGTTTGTCTTGGGGAAGCCAGAAATCGGTATCCCTCATGCCCAGCGGTATAAAAATACTATCCTGCAGGACCTCCCGGAACGGCCGGCCTTCCACGCGCCCGATCAGGAAACCCATCACATCCGACGAATGGCCATAGTGGAAGCGCGCACCGGGCTGATGGGCAAGCGGAAGGGTGCCGAGCGCAGCCAGCCATTCGTCAGCCGTCAGACGATTCATGCCCGGGTCCCCGAGCGCCGCCTCATAGGCCTGTTTGATCGGCCCCTCCGAAAACGGGGCGTAGGCGATTCCCGAACGGTGGGTCAGCAGGTCCTCCACAGTTATGGCCCGCGCTGCCGGTTCCGTATCGTGAAGCGGTCCGGACGCGTTTCGCAATACCGGGACACCGGCCAGTTCAGGGATCCAGCGCGTCACCGGGTCGTCGAGGGCGATCCGGCCCTCCTCAATCAGCATGAGGGCTGCGACCGAGGTGATCGGCTTGGTCATGGAGGCGATGCGGAACAGGGTGTCGCTACGCATCGGAGTCCGGCTCTCAATGTCGCTCCAGCCGATCGCGTCGGACTGGACGACCTCCCCGCCACAGGAGGTCAGGGTCACGACCCCCGACAGCTCGCCACGGTCAACGAACCCTTCGAGGGCAGGTCGAACCGTGGCCAGCGTCGCAGCGTCGAAGCGGAACGCGCGCCTGTAATCACGACCGGGCATCAGGCGCGGTTTCGCAAGCCAGAAGGCACGGTCAGAAGGTTTTGCGCAGATTGAGCGCCACGAAGCGACCGATCGGATTATAGCTGCCGCCGATGCCGTCCGTCGCGGGGAAGAACGGCGGCTCCTGATCGAACAGGTCGTTGACCTGCAGGGCCAGTGATGTGCCCTTCGACCACCCGGCGTCCGCCAGCCTCCACGTCACCCGAAGGTCGACCGTGGTATAGGCGTCAGCCTTGTAGGAGCTCACCCCGGTCGGCGTGGTGAAATTGTTCCGGACACCGTCCCGGTAGTTGACGAAACCCGCCAGGCTGAGCGAGCCGGTTTCAATGCCCAGCGTCCCTCTTACCGTGGCGCGGGCCACGCCCAGATCGAGGGCGTTGGAGACCGGAGCAGCAGGAGAGAGCTGGGTGTCGAAATTCAGCACGTAGTTGCCGGCGAGATCGGCATAGACCGCGCCGAACGAGGTTGGCCAAGTGTAGTTGATGTCGGCATCCAGACCGTCTGTCTTGCGTACGCCGAAATTGTTGAGGCGCAGGTCCAGAAAATTTCCGATCGTCGGGAGAGGTGTCGGCAGATTGACCGGCACGGCAATGGACAGCAGGCCGGCAAGCTCGGTCGGCGTCGGATTACGATGAACGATCGCGCTGAAGGTCGGGTCTGTGAAGACGAGGGCGACCGACGGGGTTCCAATCACATTGGTATAATCGATGTTGTAATAGGTCAGGCTGGTCCGCAAATTCGGCAGGAAGGCCGGATGCCAGTCAGCACCGAACGACCAGGTGGTAGCCTCTTCCGGCTGCAGCAAACTGTTGCCGCCAAGCAGATAGATGGTCGCGACCTGGGCGGCACCGCGGGTCGGGTCGTTGGCAGCTACCGCGGACGTGGCGGCGTCGAGATAGTAGGCCCCTACAGTGGCCCCGACCTGGCGCATCCCCGGGGCGCGGAACGACTGGCCGTAGGAGGCGCGCAGGGCGACATCGTCCACCGGCTTCCAGCTGATGCCGACCTTTGGATTGGTGGTCGAACCGAAGTCGCTGTAGTCGTCATACCGACCCGAAAGCGACAGGGACAGACTCCTGATGAACGGAGCGGCGTTCGCCGCACCGACGATCGGGATGAACAGTTCGCCATAGACCGAGGTGATGTCGCGCGTCAGGCTTTCGGGAACCGGCGTCGCACCGACAAACCCTTCCTGGTCGAAGGTCTCACGGCGGAATTCGGCCCCGACAGCGACCTTCAGCGACCCGCCGGGCAGCTCCATCAGCGGGCCGGTGAGCCGGACGGCCCCGAGCCAGGAGCGCTGATCGATAGTGACGGAGGTCGAGGAATTGAGGATCCCGGCGACTACAGACGGCGCGGTGCCCGTGCCGAACGGGTCAAGGGCCGTCGCCGATGACGTACCGGCCGCTGCCGCCGCAAGAGCCGCTGCGTTGATCGACGGCAGGAAGGCGACGTTCTCGGCCCGGGCAAAGGTGCCGTAGACGCTGAGATCGAAATCCCGCGGCAGTCGCATGTCGACACCGGCGGAGGAGTTGAGCACCTTTCGGTCATCGGTATTCGTGAAGTGGTCGTCCCCGATCAGATTGTCGGGACGGAACTGCACCAGCTCGATCGTCGCTCCGGTTCCTGGCGGAGCCCGGAAGAAGGGATTCGACGCCAACAGCACCACCGTTTGAACGGGCGGGGCCACGCGGATCTCGTCACGGCGGTCGGAATACAGGAGCTCACCCCACAGGGCGGCATTGGCACCCAGGTCCTGCCGCCCGGAGACGAACAGGCTGTGAACGCGAGTCTTTGGATAGAGGTCCGCGACCGCGCCATTATCGCAGTAGTTGCGGGTGTTCGAGGCCAGAGCCGGAGCCGCATAGTAGACAGAATAGAAGGTCGTATTGACCAGGACATTGGCTGAAGGGCAGCTGACCCCCCGCGTGTCGATGCCGCCGAACGGCCGGAAATCCTGCATCCGGTAGTCCCGGTCGCCGGCCACAACGTTGTCGTTTTCAGTATACTGATAGGCAGCCAGGATTGAGCCGCTGCCCCAGCTGTGGCCCAGCAGGGCACTGACGTATGCAGAGCGATAGTTGTCGGCCATGCCATAGTTGGCCGAGACTTCGGCCCCCGACACATTCCTTCGCGTAATGAAGTTCACCACCCCGGCCACGGCGTCCGAGCCATAGATCGAAGAAGCCCCGTCCGCGATGACCTCGACGCGTTCGACCGCCAGGATCGGGATCAGCGGGAAGTCAGGATTGGTTTCGTTCGCCGCCGCAGCGACCAGCCGGTGGCCGTTCATCAGCGGAAGTGTCGCATTGGCCGGCAGTCCTCGCAGGCCCGGGGCAAACGAGCCGACCCCACCCAGGCTCGGCGAGGGGGCCGTGTTGAAGCTGTTCAGCTGCGGAACACTGGCGAGCAGGTCCGGCGTATTGGCCGCGCCAAGGGTCCTGATATCGTCGCGAGATACCGTGATCAGGTTCGAACCGGTCGGCGGCACGCCCCGGATACTCGTGCCGGTAATGACGATGTCGCCCAGCACGGCCAAGGGCTCATCCGGCGCGCGATCGGCGTCCTCGGGCCAGTCCTGTGCAGACTGGGCAAAGACTGACCCCGCAGACAAAAGCATCGCGGCCGCCAATGACGTTCCGGTCAGCGCAATCTGCCTGACGGTTTTCGAATGTCTTTTCATTTTGTCCTCCCCCGGGCGGCTTTACCGCTCTGCTTTCGCCGCCCTCAAACCGGGCGATCTCTCCAGTTCGTTTATTTAGCACTGAATGAATGAACCTCGTCAAGCTCATTAGTTTGCGACTAAAGCAATACGCCCTGCGTCCTTGACCCGAGCAAGGGGCTGCCTCATCGTCAATTGCTCGGTTTGCTGGCAACGCCGCCCGTAAATAAAGGATTCGGAGGACCAAAGAGGATGGCTGCAGCGCCGAAGGTCAAAGGGCGCCGCACGCGCGCCGAGCAGCGCGCCGCGAGTGTCAAACTCATTCTCGATACAGCCGAGGACCTGTTCTCTCAGCGCGGCTATTTCGGAATCACGATCAAGGATGTCGCCGATCAGATGGGAATTCACCCGGCGCTGATCCACTACTACTACGACGGAAAACAGGCGTTGTTCGACGCCGTGTTCGAACGCCGGGTCCAGTATGCGGTGGAAGTCCGGACTGCCGGACTCGACGCCTATGAGGCGGAGGTGGGGGAAAACCCCACCATCGACGGGGTGCTGCGCGCCTATTACGACGGGGCATTCGACGTCTACATCAACGGCGACGCTGGCTGGCGAAATTTCGGGCGCATCTTCGCCCAGGTCAACAATGCCCCCGGCTATGGTGCCGAAAAGATGGACACCTATTTCGACCCCCTGGTCCTGCGCCTCATCGGCCTGCTCAAGAAGGCCTTGCCGGACGCGGATCCGGAAGACCTCTTCTGGAGCTTTCAGTTCACCTCAGGGGCCTACACCCTGGTCCTGTCCCGTACCGGACGCATTGACCGACTGTCCGACCAGTTGTGCACCTCTGACGATTTCGAAGCGGTTCGCGACCGCTTCGTGACCTTTATGGTTGGCGGCTTCGACGCCCTTTACAACCGCAAACCGTCCAGTCCCGCCCGACCGAAGGCGAAGAAAACCGGGCGGTCGAAACCTGCCGACCAATAGGCACTGACTGGTTCACGCCTTTCCCTCAGGGTCGATGGGATCGCCCAGCCGTGCCTGACGCAGGGCGGCGCGTCTCACCTTGCCGGCTTCATCCCTCAGGGGCTCATTCGTGAACTCGATCTGCTTGGGCAGCTTGTACCGCGTCAGGCGCTCGGCGAGGAAGGCGAGCAGCGCCGACTCGTCCAACGCAACCCCCTCGACCGGCTGAACGATCGCATGGACGCGCGCGCCCCACTCCTCGTCGGGCAGGCCGATCGCCGCGCTGCTCCGCACCCCCTGATGAGCGTCCAGAGCGGCCTCGACTTCCTGGGGGTAGATGTTCGCCCCGCCCGAGATGATCAGGTCGTTGCGCCGGTCGGACAGATACAGGTAGCCGTCCCCGTCGAGACTGCCCAGGTCCCCTGGCGCTTCCCACTCGCCGATGCGTCGCGCCTCGCTGCCCAGATAATGATAGGTTGATCCGGCACCGCCCTGCGGGCGGAAGAAGACCTCCCCGACCTCGCCGACCGGGCACTCTTGACCCTCCGCATCGAGAATCTTCACTGCATAGCCGTCCCGGACGCGACCGACAGAGCAGCGGTGGGCCAGCCAGTCGGTGCCGGAGATAATCGTCGACCCCGTCCCCTCGGTCGTCCCGTAGTATTCCCAGACCCGGTCGGCCCCCAGCCAGTCGATCCAGGCCTCCTTCAGCCAGGGGGCACAGGGAGCCGCCATATGCAGCACCATACGCAGGCTTGGCAGGGTGAAACGCGACAGGGCATCGGGGCCCAGCCGCCAGATGCGTTGCATCATCGTCGGCACCATAGTGACCCAATTCACCTGATGCGCCTCAATCAACTCGAGCGCGCGAAGCGGATCAAACCGACCCATCTCGATGATCGTTGCCCCGACGAACATCCCCATGGTGATGCAGTGGAACGGGGCGTTGTGATAGAGCGGACCCGGATTGAGGATGGTGTCGCCGGGCCGCTGGTTCAGGAAGCCCTCGGTCGGATCCCAGGCTGCCGGCATGGCGTCAACGATGACCTTGGGGCGGCCAGTGGAGCCGCCGCTGGTCATGGCCTTCCAGTGGGGCGAAATCACCAGGGGCAGGACGTCCGCCGAATGGGCGTCCGTGGGCACTGAACCTGCCGGCAGCGCCGCCACCTCAGTGGACGGCGGCGTACCGATGAACAGCTTGGGACGAACCAGATCAACGATCGCCTCCATTTCCGGCCGGGCCAGCCTGGCGGCGACGATGTTGGGAATTGCACCGAGCTTCCAGAGGGAGAAGATCGTCTCGTAGAACTCCAGCCCGTTGGGCAGGGCGACGGTGACGAAATCCCCCTGGCCGACTCCGTGCGCGGCCAGGAGCCGTGCCCGACGGTTCGACCGGACGTCGAGTTCGCCATAGCTGACGGCGACCCCATCCTGCACCAGCGCTGACCGGGAGGGAGCCTGGCGCGCATGATGGGCCAGAATGGCGCTGAGCGGGACCGGATATGTCGACATGATAACGGCGAAGCCTCCCTGCCAGCATGGCGGCGCTCCACTTCCGGAGCGGGCACACACTGCCAAACAAACCCCTTCATTAACTTAGTGATAAATGAATGAAAAGAGGCCGCAGGTGTGGTGATGTTGCTGTGACGCGGTCCGCACGAAGCCGAAAGGCCCGGAAATCGTCGCTCCGCCAGCATTTCTCTCCTCGCGTGATCACCGGGAGGAGACACTCTCGCAACCAGTCGACGGGACCTGCGGCAGCCTTGTGTGCCGCCAGGTTGAAAGCTAAACGGGCGACGGGAGCCTCGATCTTGCCGCACGCTTTTCGCCATTTCTGCATCGGTCTGTGCGTCGCCTTGTTGGCGGCCATGAACATGCATGGCTTGTCGCAGTCACAGCATGCTCTCGGCCACGCCGCTGATTGGCCCTCCGTCGCCCTGGGCGAGGTGGATGACGACCATCACACGGTTCACGTTCATGTGGCTCCGGACGAAATGCCCGACACGGGCATCAATCCGGATGCGGACGGTGCGCCTCCGGTCGGCCATCATCATCATCACGCTGGCGGCGACGTCCATGTCGCGCTGCCGGCGCTCGGTCGACATGTGACGGAACCGTCGTCGACATCGGCCCTGCGGTCTCCCGGGTCCGATCCGGCCCTGGCGGGCCTCGGTCGCGACGGGCCCGAATACCCTCCGAAACGGATGCGCACGGTCGTCTGAACCTGCGCAGCCGAAAGGCTGCGCGCGCAATCTGTTTCCCGGAGACACCCTTGAAAACCCCGAATGCCGGCTCTGCCGGATCGTGGGCGCGTATGGCGACCGTTTCGGCGCTGGCGCTCTCACTGGCGGCTCTGCCGTCTTATCCGGCCATGGCGCAGCAGTCCGCAAGCGTCGCACCGGACATGCCTTCCCTGTCCCTGGAACGGGCGTTGGCCCGTGCTGCCGAGGTGGATCCCGCCCTGCCCGGCGGCGAAGCCCGCGCCCGCGCCGGCGACGCCGCTGTGCGTCAGGCCGATGTCCGCCCCAATCCCACACTGGGGCTGATGGTCGAAAACCTGCCAACGCTGGGCGGGGGCAACATCATCGACCGGACCGAGACGACCCTGTCCTACGAGCAGCGGTTCGAACGGGGCGGCGACCGACCGGCGCGCGTCAACCTTGTCCGGGGTGAAGCGGCCATGGTTCGGGCCGAAGACGCCATTCGGAGACTGGACCGGCTTGAGCAGGTGCAGCGCGCATGGGCCGACGCCCTTGCCGCCCAGGCCGAACTCGAAATCGCCCGCGAACGTCTGGATCTGGCCGAACGCTTCCACACCGAGGTGCAGCGGCGTGTGAACATGGCTCGCGACCCCCTGTTCGCGGGGGCCCGCGCCGAGGCCGAACTGGCGCAGGCCCAGATCGATTTCGACCAGGCCGGGATCCAGGCGCGACTCGCTCGCGCGACACTGGGCCGGTTCTGGATCGGAGCCCCCGACTTCTCGCTCGATCCTGCCGATTTCGAGGACACCCGCGCCGCGCGTGAAGTCGCCGGTCCGGTCTCTGAAATCGATCTCGCGGTTCTGTCCGCGCAGCGCGATGTTTCCCGGGCCCGGGTTCGTGTCGAGCAGGCGCGTGCCATGCCGGACGCCACCGTCAGCGTCGGCGTCCGGCATTTCTGGGAGGGACAGGACCTCGGCCTGGTGGTCGGTGGGTCCATTCCCCTCGGCCGTTTTGATCGCAACGAGGGGGCCATCGCGCGCGCCAGGTTCGAAGGCATCGCCGCCGAGGCGGATATGACGGCGCTCCGGCAGGACCGGGAACGCGAGATCGCCCGGCTTCAGGTGCTCCTCGCATCACGGGCGCTCGAGGCGCGCCGCATCGCCGAGGAAACCCTGCCCCAGGCCGAACGGGCGGTCACACTCGTTCGTCAGGGCTTCGCGCGCGGCGGCTTCACCTACAATGATGTGATCTCCGCCCAGACCGCGCTGCTCGCGACCCGGGCCCGGCGCGTCGCCGTTCTCAAACAGTTCCACATTGATCGCGCCCGCCTTGATCGGCTGACCGGCGCGCATGCCCCCCTGCTGGGCCTGGAGATCCGTTCATGACCCGTCACACCCCATCACGGCGCATCATCGCCGTCAGTCTGTTTGCCGTTGCCGTCTTCGTCTCAGCCTGCGGCTCGGGCGGTTCGACGGAGAAGGCCGAAGGCGAGGTGGCGGCCGGTGACTATGAGCGTGGCCCCCATCGCGGCCGGTTGCTTCGCGACGGTGATTTCGCGCTGGAGGTCACCATCTATGAGGATGGGCCGGAGCCGCTGTTCCGACTCTACCCCTACCTCAAGGACAAACCGGTCGACCCCGGTCAGGTTCAGGCCGCCATCACGCTCGGGCGACTGGGGCCTATAACCAACCGGTTCGTCTTCGCCGCCGAGAACGACTACCTCGCGGCGCCGGGCGTAGTGTTCGAACCCCACTCCTTTGACGTGACGGTCGCCGCCACCCATGCCGGACGCCAGCACCGCTGGAGCTACGAGTCCTATGAAGGGCGCACGACCATCACGGCCGACGCGGCGCGCGCCGGGGGCGTGACGGTCGAGCGTGCCGGACCTGCGACCCTCGGCGAGACCCTGCCCCTGACGGGGCGGGTCGAGATCACACCCGAAGGCCAGGCCGAGGTTCACGCCCGCTATCCCGGCCGGGTCATGGCGTTGAGTGTCGGCCTCGGAACGCGGGTCTCACGCGGGCAGGTCATTGCCCGGGTCGAGTCCAGCGAGAGCCTGCAGACCTATGCGATTACCGCCCCGATCTCCGGCATGATCGTGGCCAAGAACGTCAACGTCGGTTCGATCACCGGCGGCGGCGAACCCATGCTGATGATCGGCGATCCCACCCGGCTGCACGCCGAGTTCCTGCTCTATCCGCGCGATGCCGAGCGTGTGCGGGCAGGTCAGCCGGTCACCGTCAAAAGTCTGGCCGGGGACTACACCTTTAACGGCAGGATCGAGGCGGTGTTGCCCTCGTCCAGCCTGACGAGCCAGGTTCTGATCGCCCACGTCGACCTGCCTTACCAGGGCGGCATCTGGCGGCCGGGCCTTGGCGTGTCAGGAGAGGTCCAGGTCGGCAGCGGGCAGGTTCCCCTGGCGGTGCGCACCAAGGCGCTCCAGCCGTTCCGCGACTTCACCGTGGTCTATGCCCGCTTCGGCACGACCTATGAGGTACGGATGCTGGAACTGGGCCGCCGCACGCCGGAGTGGACCGAGGTCCTCGGCGGTATCGATCCGGGCACCGACTATGTGGTGGACGGTGCCTTCCTGATCCGCGCGGACGTCGAGAAGTCCGGCGCGAGCCACGATCACTAGGGGCGGGATCATCATGCTTGAACGTATCATCGCGCTGTCGATCCGCTTCCGCTGGGTCGTTATGGCCCTCGTCGTCCTGGCCTGTGCCGTAGGGGCCTGGAGTTTCCAGCGCCTGCCCATCGACGCCACGCCGGACATCACCAATGTGCAGGTCCAGATCAACACCGAGGCCCCCGGCTTCTCGCCGCTGGAGTCCGAACAGCGGATCACCTTCCCGGTGGAGACCGCCATCGCCGGCATCCCCGGTCTGCAATACACCCGGTCGGTCTCACGCTACGGGCTGAGCCAGGTAACGGTCGTCTTCAACGACGGTACCGACATCTATTTCGCACGCCAGTTGGTCAACGAGCGGCTTCAGGCTGCCCGCGGTCAACTGCCAGAAGGACTGACCCCCGAACTCGGTCCCATCGCCACCGGGCTCGGCGAAATCTTCATGTATACGATCGAGGCGGAACGCGGTGCGCGCCGGCCCGACGGGGAACTCTACACACCCGAGGACCTGCGCACGCTTCAGGACTGGGTGATCCGGCCGCAACTGCGCAGCACGCCCGGCGTCACCGAGGTCAACACCATCGGCGGCTTCGAGCGGCAGTATCACGTCACGCCCTGGCCGGACCGGCTGGTCGCCTATGGCGTGACCATGGCCGAGGTCGTGGAGGCGTTGAACCGCAACAACGCCAATGTCGGCGCGGGATATGTCGAACGCTACGGCGAACAGTATCTCGTCCGGGTGCCCGGTCAGGCCGAAAGCCTGGAAGACCTCGGGGCCGTGATCGTCGCCAACCGCAATGGTGTCCCCGTCCGGGTCGCCGACGTGGCTGACCTGCTGATGGGCGAGGAACTGCGCACGGGAGCCGCGACCGAGGACGGCCGGGAGGTCGTGCTGGGCACCGTCTTCATGCTGGTGGGCGAGAACAGCCGCGCCGTGGCTCAAGCCGTTGCCGCCCGACTGGATGAGGCCGCCAAGGCCCTGCCGGCGGGGGTGCGCGCCGTCCCCGTCTATGACCGCACCGATCTGGTCGATCGGGCGATCCACACCGTGGAGAAGAACCTCGTTGAGGGCGCGCTGCTGGTGATCGTCGTGCTGTTCCTGCTGCTGGGGAATATCCGCGCGGCCCTGATCACCGCCGCTGTCATCCCGATCACCATGCTGATGACCATCACCGGCATGGTGCGGACCGGAGTGTCGGGAAACCTGATGAGTCTCGGCGCGCTCGACTTCGGCCTGATCGTCGATGGGGCCGTCATCATCGTCGAGAACTGCCTGCGCCGCTTCGGCGAGGCGCAGCATCGGGTCGGGCGACTGCTCAATCGCGATGAGCGGTTCGCCCTCGCGGCCTCGGCCTCCGGCGAAGTGATCCGCCCGTCCCTGTTTGGCGTGCTGATCATCACCCTGGTCTATGTGCCGATCTTCGCCCTGACCGGGGTCGAGGGGAAGATGTTCCACCCGATGGCCATCACCGTCGTCATGGCCCTGACCTTCGCCCTGGTTCTGTCCCTGGCCTTCGTCCCCGCTGCCGTGGCGATGTTCGTCACCGGCAAGGTCGAGGAAAAGGACAGTTTCGTGATGCGCGGTGCCCGGCGCTTCTATCAGCCGGCTCTGGACGCGGCCCTGCGCCTTCGCGTGGCCTTCGTCGCCGTGGCGGTCGCCCTGGTCGCCATTGCGGCATTGGGGGCCAGCCGGATGGGGTCGGAGTTCATCCCGAACCTCGACGAGGGCGACATCGCGATGCATGCCCTCCGCATTCCGGGCACCTCGCTCAGCCAGGCCGTGCAGATGCAGACGGCGCTGGAACGCCGGATCGCCCGGTTCCCCGAGGTCGAACGGGTCGTGGCCAAGATCGGCACCGCCGAGGTGGCGACCGACCCGATGCCGCCTTCGGTCGCCGATACCTTCATCATGCTGAAGGACCGCTCCGACTGGCCCAATCCCAGAAAACCCAGGGCGGAACTGCTGGAGGAGATGCGGGCTGCTGTCGCCCTGATCCCGGGCAATAACTACGAGTTTACCCAGCCGATCCAGATGCGGTTCAACGAACTCCTCTCCGGCGTTCGTGCGGACGTGGCCATCAAGGTGTTCGGTGACGATCTGGATCAGCTCCTGGAAGTCGGGAATGCCGTCGAAGGTGTGATCGGTGACATCGAGGGGGCCCAGGACGTCTCGGTCGAACAGGTCACCGGCCTGCCGGTGCTCCAGATCAGACCGGATCGCGCCGCCCTCTCAAGACTCGGCATCAGCATGGACGACGTCCAGCAAGTCGTCTCGACCTCGATCGGCGGCGTCGTCGCCGGACAGGTGTTCGAGGGCGACCGGCGCTTCGATGTGGTGGTTCGCCTGCCCGAGACGCTGCGGCAGGACACCGAAGCCATGGGCCGGCTGCGCATTCCCGTGCCGGGTGCCGGAGGCACGGCTTTCGTGCCGCTCGAGGAGATCGCGACCATCGTCGTCGAGAAAGGCCCGAACCAGATCAGCCGCGAGGACGGCAAGCGCCGCGTCGTGGTCACGGCCAATGTGCGAGGCCGCGACCTGGGCTCGTTCGTCGCCGAAGTGCAAGACAAGGTCGGAGCCGAGGTTGTCGTCCCCGCCGGATACTGGATCAGCTACGGCGGCACGTTCGAGCAACTGATCTCGGCGGCGAAACGACTGCAACTGGTCGTGCCGGTGGTTTTGCTGCTGATCTTCGGCCTGCTGTTCGCCCTGTTCCGGTCGGTCAAGGACTCGGCCATCGTCTTCTCCGGGGTGCCTCTCGCCCTGACCGGCGGCGTCGCGGCCCTGGCCATGCGCGGTCTACCGCTGTCCATCTCGGCGGCGGTCGGCTTCATCGCCCTGTCCGGCGTTGCGGTGTTGAACGGCGTGGTCATGGTCAGCTTCATCCGCACCCTGATCGCCGAGGGCAAACCGCTCGGCGAGGCGATCCGCGAGGGCGCGCTCACACGGCTGCGTCCGGTGCTGATGACTGCCCTGGTCGCCAGCCTCGGCTTCGTGCCGATGGCGCTGAATGTGGGGGCCGGGGCCGAGGTCCAGCGTCCACTGGCCACGGTCGTGATTGGCGGGATCATCTCCTCGACGATCCTGACCCTGCTGGTCCTGCCCGCCCTCTACAGCCTGGTGCATGGCCGTCCACCCCGGCCCGCAGGCCGGCGCCCCGGCTGGCTTTCCCGTCTTCCCTTCATCCGGAGTAATGCATGACCGCCGCGATCAGACTGACCATGCGGGTCTGAGCCACAGCAGCTTCGTCTGGTTCACGGATGACGAGCGGGGAAACCTCGATACCCACAGCGATGGGCCGGGGATTTCCCGCCACGGCGACGGCAAGGACCCGGACAGCCGGGTGGAAGGTCATTTGACGGCGGCCTTCACCGGGAGGCCGACCGTCAGGAGCAGGATTGCCACCGGGCTCGATCCGGCTAGTCTCGTTCGATGATCCCAGCGACCGCCCTGATCTCAACCCCGCTGGGCGTTCTCACGGTCCTGGTTGTCATCGTCGCCCTGGCCGATGCACTCGGCCGCACCGGACTGTTCCGGAAACTCGGCGCGGCCATGATCGTGATCGTGCTGGGCGCGCTCCTGGCCAATCTTCGCGTCATCCCGCCGGCCGCCTCGGGCGGGCCCGTCTATGATCCGGTCTTTACCTATGTGATCCCGGCGGCGATCTTTCTGGTCCTGCTCGACGTCAACCTGGGGGCGTTGAAGCGGGCCGGAGCCCCCATGATCGGGGCCTTTTTTCTGGGGGCCCTCGGGACCTTCCTGGGTGTGTGGATCGCCAACGCCGTCACCCCGATCGCCGGCATGATCGGGGCAGCCCATGCCCCACTCGCCGGTATGTTTACCGGCACCTACACCGGCGGCGGAGCCAATTTCAACGCGGTCGCCCTCGCCTATGACATCACCCGCGACGGCGGCCTGTATACGGCCGCGACCGTGGTCGACAATGTCATGACCGACGTCTGGATCATCGTCACCCTGGCCCTGCCCGCCCTGCTTCTGAAGTCCGGCTGGTTCGGCAGACCGGGCCGCCCGGCCGCGCAGGTCGCAGATCAACACCCCCGCGATGATTACACCCGGCCGCCGTTGACCGGCACGCTGGCCATCGCCGTGCCCCTCGCCCTGACCGCACTGGCCGTCTGGCTCTCGGGCCTGTTGTCCGCCTGGCTGGGCGCGCGCGGAATCACCGTCCCGTCCATTCTGATCGTCACGACCCTGGCCCTGATCGTCGCCCAGGTCCCGGCGGTGGCGCGTCTGGCCCAGGCCAATACCCTGGGCCTGTGGGGCATCTATCTGTTTCTCGCCGTCGTCGGGGCCAATGCCGATCTCGCCGCCCTGGTCGCGGCCGGTAGCCTGACCCCCGTCCTGTTCGCCTATGTCGGCATCGTCTTCGCCGTCCACGCCACAGTTCTGTTCGGCATCGGTGGGCTGCTGAAGCTGGAACCCGTCGTCCTGGCCGTGGCCTCCAGCGCCAATATCGGCGGCTCCGCCACCGCCTTCGTCCTGGCCGAGGCAGAGGGTCGACAGGACCTCGTCCTGCCCGCCATCCTCATCGGCTCCATCGGCAACGCCGTCGGCACCTATGCGGGGTTTGCCATGGTGGCCCTGCTTGCCGCCACCGGCTGAGACCGCACGACCGTCCGCCCCGGCCGGCCGCAGGGTCCCGCCTCAGAAATGGCGCACGATCTGGAGTGACAGCGCGCCTGCCTCGGGGGCCGCCGGGGTTAGCCGCGCACCGTGACAAAGCCGGCAGCCTTCCAGGCCCCGATGCCGCCGGCCAGGTTGCCGTTCACCTCAACGCCGGCGGCCCGGCACGCCTTCAGCGCCTTCATCGAGCGCATGCCCGACTGACACTGAAGGACGATTTTCGAGGGTTCCCCGGCCCTGGACAGGGCCCGCGGGTCAAAGCGGGACAGGGGCATGTTGATGGCCTCGCCGATCCGTTCGCCCCTGAACTCCGCGACCTCACGGACATCGACGAGGATCAGCGATCCGTCGGCAAGCCCCGATTTGACGATGGTCGCCGACCGGTTGTCCGCGTTTCGGAAGAAGTTGAACATGGCTGTCGGCCCCGGGATTCAGGCCCGGCGACAACCGTCGGGCCCCTGTTAGTTTCGTATATTCAGATTGTATATTCCCATGCAAATGGTCAAGGCCTGGGCCCGGGAACGGGCGGGACCGAGCGGGTACCGGCTTGCGGAACCGGGCCTCGCCAGAGACGGGGCCCGCCAGAGAGGCCAGCCAATCCCGACCGTCACCCTGCCCCCCCTGCCCGCCCTGGACGCCTATCTCGGGCAGCTGGATCGGGTCCTGGCCCCGCTGGGCGAGAGCGAACGCCAGGAGATCCTCCAGGAAATCCGCGCCCATCTGACCGACAGCGCCGCGGCCGAGGCGGGCGATGATGCGCAACGCGCGGCCAGCGCCATCCGCAAGCTGGGCTCCGCCAGGGTCGTGGGACAGGCCTACCTCAGCGAATCGCTGCTGGAACGCGCCAGCCACGGCCTGCGGCCGGGCCTGACCCTCATGGGGCTGGCCACCGCCCTCGGCGGAGGGCTGGGCATGACCGCGCTCGGACTGGTGTTTGCCTTCGGCTATCTGGCCCTCACGATCGTCGCCATCGCCACGGTGGGCAAGCTGTTCGTCCCGGCGTCCGGACTCTGGCTGCACGACACCGGGGCCTGGTCACTATCCTTCGCGGCCAT
The DNA here is from genome assembly GCF_029945885.1 of Brevundimonas sp. Taxonomy (GTDB): domain Bacteria; phylum Pseudomonadota; class Alphaproteobacteria; order Caulobacterales; family Caulobacteraceae; genus Brevundimonas. The sequence continues at coordinate 37,557 of NZ_JAQSDK010000035.1, read as the reverse complement.
GCCCCACTCGCGCGAGGTCCTGGGCTGGTGGATCGTCCCGATCGGCACCGGCCTGGTGATCGGCGGCTGGCTGGCCCTCAACCGCCTGCTCCGGCTGATGCTGAGGTTTGCCCTGCCGCGACCCAGGGGCTGAGCAGCCGCGAATCCCGGGACGGATTGTTCCCGTCCTAGAACCAGGCCCTCAAACCAATGACGATACGCGTCTCCTCGGCCCCCTGGCCGGATGCCGCCAGATAGTCGGCGGTCCCGCCGAAATGCCGGGTCCATTCGACGCCGACATAGGGCGCGAGTTCCTTGCGAATCTCATAGCGCAGGCGCGCGCCGACCTGCAGCGACGTCACCCCGGACCCGATCTCCAGGTCCGGAATGTCCGTGGCCGAAAGATTGACCTCGGCGCGCGGCTGCACGATCCAGCGATTGGTGATCCGCTGATCGTATTCAGCCTCCACACGTGCGCTGAGTTCGCCCTTGTTGGACAGGAAGGCGGCCGCACCGACCTCGAACCAGTGGGGAGCCAGCCCCTGGACCCCGACCACCAGGTCCGTCCGGTCACCCTCCGGCCGGTAGGTCTGGCGCAGACCGGTCTGGATATCCCAGAACGGCCGGACGGCCCGGCTGTACAGGGCCTGGAGTTCCGCATCCTCGATCCCGTCCGCGAAACTCCCTCCGCCTTCAGACTTCCACCAGAAGCGGTTGATATCGCCGCCGGACCAGCCCTGGGCATTCCAGTCATAGGCCGCGTCACCATCGGCGACCGTCGCCTCCAGCTGGTCGATGATGACGGCCGTGGTCCGGACGTCGCCATTTTCCACCAGCAACTGCTGACGGGCCACAGCCATTTCCGCCGGATCGAACAGCAGGTCCGCGGCATGGGCGGGGCCGCCTGAGGCCGCCGCCGGAACCGGATCCTCCGGCGGGCGGCCGGGATTGTCGGCACTTGTCGACACCCGGGGCGGCATCGCCATGCCCGGCATGGCGTGGCCCGCATGCGGATCGGTCGAAGGCGCGGCCGGAGCCGTGCCCATGCCCGACATATCGTGGCCCGCGTGCGGATCGGTCGAAGGCGCGGCCGGAGCCGTGCCCATGCCCGACATATCGTGGCCCGCGTGCGGATCGGTCGAAGGCGCGGCCGGAGCCGTGCCCATGCCCGACATATCGTGGC
>NZ_JAQSDK010000035.1:0-36295 GCF_029945885.1 Brevundimonas sp. | reverse complement strand
AAGGCGCGGCCGGAGCCGTGCCCATGCCCGACATATCGTGGCCCGCGTGCGGATCAGCCGGGGGCGAGGCCGGAGCCGTGCCCATGCCCGACATGGCGTGGCCCGCGTGCGGATCGGTCGAAGGCGCGGCCGGAGCCGTGCCCATGCCCGACATGGCGTGGCCCGCGTGCGGACCGGTCGAAGGCGCGGCCGGAGCCGTGCCCATGCCCGACATGGCGTGGCCGGCGTGCGGACCGGTCGAAGGCGCGGCCGGAGCCGTGCCCATGCCCGGCATGGCGTGACCGGCGTGGGGCGCGGGCGCGGGAGCCGGCCGCCGGGCGGGAACCGACCCGGTCGGGCAGACCGGGGCCCCGCGGGTTCCGGTGCGGGCCGGATCGGCATCGGGCGCGCCACGACGGACGCAACCGGCCGGCAAGGGCGCGGCCTGGGCCCGGACGGCCGGGGCGTGCCCGGCGTGGGACTGGGCAAGGGCCGGCCCGGCGACCAGCATCAGCGGCAACAGGGCGACAGAAAGCCGGATCATGAGGCCGCTCCATCCATTGGCCGAACGGTGACGACGTTGAACATCCCCGCATGCATGTGCATCAGCAGATGGCAGTGGAAGGCCCAGTCGCCGGGCGCACTGGCGGTCAGGTCGAAGGTGACCTTGCTGCCCGGCGCGACATTGACCGTGTGCTTCAGCGGCTGGTGCCCGGCCGGGCCACCGGTGACCAGTTCGAAGAAATGGCCGTGCAGGTGGATCGGGTGGGCCATCATCGTATCGTTGACCAGGGTCACCCGGACCCGCTCGTCGCGCTCGAAGCGGATCGGCTCGACCAGCTCCGAGAATTTGCGCCCGTCGAAGCCCCACATAAACCGCTCCATATTGCCGGTCAGATGGATTTCCATCGTGCGGCTGGGCGGGCGCTGATCACGATTGGGGCTCAGGGCGACGAGATCCGTATAGACCAGCACCCGGTGATCGACATCGGTCAGGCCGGTCGGGCGTTCGCCGAGCCGGTTCTTTGGCGACATATTGACCATGTCGACGCCGACGCCGACCGCCATGTCGGGCGGCGCATTGTCCGGATCGCGCATGTTCATGCCGGCCATGGAGCCGTGATCCATCCCGGCCATGGCGTCATCGCCGCCGTGATCCATGCCGGACATTCCGCCCATGCCCATGTCGGCCATGGTCAGGTTGGGCACTTCGCGCAGCGGCGGGACCTCGGCCGTCATCCCCATGCGCGGGGCGAGGGTGGCGCGCCCCATGCCCGAGCGGTCGATGGCCTCGGAGACGATGGTGTAGGCCCGGTCCTCGGTGGGACGCACGATGACGTCATAGGTCTCGGCCACCGAGATCTGGAACTCGTCGGTCTCGACCGGGCGCACATTCTCGCCGTCGGCCTGGACCACGGTCATGGCCAGTCCGGGAATGCGGACGTTGAAGATCGACATGGCCGAGGCATTGATGATGCGCAGCCGCACCCGCTCGCCGGGCCGGAACAGGCCGGTCCAGTTCTCCTGCGGGCCGTGGCCGTTGATCAGATAGGTGTAGGTCGAGCCGTTGACGTCGAGGATATCGCGCGGATCCATCCGCATGCCGCCCCACATCCGGCGCTCCTCGGCGCTCATCCGGTCGCTGCCGTCCAGCAGGCCCGCCAGGGTGGTGCGCTGGCGGTTGAAATAGCCGGGGCTCTTCTTCAGCTTCGCGAGGATCTCGTGCGGATGCAGGAAGCTCCAGTCCGACAGGATCAGCACATGTTCACGATCATAGCCGACCGGATCGGCACCGGCCGGGTCGATGACGATCGGACCAAAATGGCCGACCGCTTCCTGAAGCCCCGAGTGGCTGTGATACCAGAAGGTGCCCGACTGCCGGATCGGGAATTCGTAGACGAAGGTCTCGCGCGGCTTGATGCCGGGGAAGCTGATGCCCGGGACGCCGTCCATCTGGAACGGCAGCAGCAGACCGTGCCAGTGGATGGAGGTATCCTCGTCCAGCGTATTGGTCACCGCCAGACGGACATTCTGACCTTCGCGCAACCGCAACAGCGGGGCCGGCAGGACACCATTGACCGTCGTCGCCATGGCGGTTCGCCCGCCCAGGGTGAAGGGAGTCCGGGCCACGGTCAGATCGATGTTCGGTCCCGTCAGGGTCGGCAGGTCGGATCTCAGCCCGGGCGAGCCGGTCTGGGCCCAGGCGGGCATCATGCCCTGCAGGGCCAGCACGCCGCCGCCGGCGGCGGCTCCGCGCAGAAGGGCGCGACGATCGAGCTTCATGCCGTGACTCCATGGGGTGGTGCCGCCCAGTGGCGGCAGCCTTCTCAGTGGTCTACGCCTGCCGGGGGTGGTGCCCTCGCGACAAGCTGACGCAGGGCTTACACCGGCACTGCCCCGGCGTCTCTCCGCTTCCCCGGGCGTTAGTCCGTCGCCTCCAGCCCGGCGAGTGTATCCGCCAGCCTGCGGCGCGCGCGCGCCACCCGGGTCTCGACGGTCTTGACGGAAATACCGAGCATGAGGGCGGTCTCCGCCTGGCTGCGTTCCTCAATGGCGGTCAGGATCAGGGGTTCCTTGAGCGGCGGCGGCAAGGCCGCAATAGCCTGCCCCAGGCGGGCGAGGGCCTGCGCTGTGGCCAGGGCTTCGCCGGCATCGCGGGTACCGTCAGCAACGGCCATCGCCTCCGGCGTCGTCAAGTCACCGGCACTGAGCAGCCAACGCCGAACCCTTCGCCGCCGGCTCCAGTCCCGACATTTGTTGATGGCGATCCGATAGAGCCAGGCTTCAAAGGGGCGGGCCGGATCATAGCGCCGGATCGCCAGCCAGGCCGCGGCATAGGCCTCCTGAACCAGATCATAGGCCTCATCCGCATCGCCGACATAGCGTCGCACGAATCGATAGAGCCGCGCCTTGGTCCCCTGCATCAGCTGACTGAACGCCCTGGAATCCCCGGCCGCGGCCCGGGCCTGAAGGTCCTCCGGGCCGGTCACAGGCGGCTAGGCACCATCGGCCGTGAGCGCCGCGATCACACCCTTGTCGAACTCATCGGCCTGGGCCGGAGTCATGACCGTCCGCATCTCGAAGATATGGGCGATGGTCGCCTGCTGAAGGTCGCCCATGGCATCATGGAAATGGTCCACCGCCGGCTGGACGACGCGACTGTCACCGTCGCTGGCGGCGATGGCCGTGGCCAGTTCCCGGTTGGCCGCCTTGACCCGTTGCTCGAGCGCGATCCGGCGGGTGGCGAAACGCCCTTCGATGGCCTCGATGCGAGCCAGCTGGCCCGGCTCGAGGTCGAGACCCTCGTGGACGATTTCGTGCAGGGACGGCGGGGTATCGTGTCTGAGCACCCAGGTGGCCCCGGCCCAGGCCCCGATACCGCTGGCGGCGACGGCCAGGATCACGGTGAGGGCAACAGGTTTCCAGCCGGTCGACATCATCCGGCCTCCAGGCGCGCGAGCGGCGACAGGGAGGCAGAGCTGAAGACTGACATTTCGGAGACGGGCGGACGAACCAGACTGGCCCCCACGCCCCCGTTGGCCGCACCGAGGCCGAGCGCGAAAACGATGGCGACGATGCGAAGACGCATCTGAATCCGTTCGGCCCGGAGACTGCGCACCCGGGCCCAGACGTCGGTCTCGAGGCTGTCCAGCGCTTCCACGCCGACCGGCACCCGCGCCAGCCATCGATCCAGATTGTCCATCATGCGTCGCCTTTCCACATCCCCACTACAGACTACGCGTGCCCGGGTTCAATCCCTCATGGCGGCCCTGACGTCGCGTCCGCCAAGGCTCGCGTGCCCGGGAAACGAGGGGAATGCCCCGCCGGCGCGTATCCCTGAATAGACGCCCGTCACGTCGAGGGGTGATCCGGGGGGATGAGGCAGGCCGGTGACCGCTGCCGGGGCAGGCCGGGCTCGCGTCTGGTCCAGGCCCGCAGGGCGGCAAAGGCTTTCGGAACCCCCCTTGCGAATGACGGTCGGAATCGGCGCTATGCAGACTCCCGACGGCGATCGCGACCGCAATAACACCGTGCTGATCCCCAGGGATGGCAGACCCCGGGCCTTCGCCCGCCACAACGGCCCAGGATTCCGCATGAAGCTGCTTCGACTTTCCACCCAGCTCCACAAATGGATCGCCCTCGCCGTCGGCATCCAGGTCCTGTTCTGGGTCGCGGGCGGTCTGGTGATGACCGCGATTCCGATCGAGACGGTGCGCAGCGAGCACCATGTGCGCGAGCAGACGCCGACGCCGCTGAACTTCGAGGGCGTTCTGGCACCGGACGCCATCGCCGCCGCGCTGAAACTGGACATCACCCGCGCGGAGTTGCGATCAACGCCACGCGGAACGGCCTGGGTCCTGACCCCGGTCAAGGGCGATCCTGTCACGGTATCCGCCGCGACCGGCCAGGCCTTTCCCGCACTCGATACGGCGACCGCGACACAGCTGGCCGCCGACGCCTATCGCGGAGACGGTAAGCCGACCACCACCGTCCTGCTGCCGGTCGCCCCGCAAGAAACCGCAAAGGAGGGCCCGATCTGGCGCGTGGACTTCAACGACACAGAGCGCACCACCTTCTACCTGTCACCGCAGACCGGCGAGGTCCTGACCCGGCGCTCGGCCGTCTGGCGCTTCTATGACGTCTTCTGGCGGCTCCACATCATGGATCTGGAGAACGGCAAGGATTTCAACCATCCGCTCATCATCGGGGTGACCTTCCTGACCTTCACCATCGTGATCACCGGCTTCATCCTGCTGTGGATCCGGCTGGCGCGCGACCTGGCGGTGTGGCGCGCACGACGGCGCGACAGGACGGGCTGAGCCGGTGACCACGGGCCCGGACCGGGTCGCGCCATCGTCCCGCCCGCAACCATCCCGTCCAGAGGCACGTTCCACTGGAACCTGAACGACGGGAGGCCCCTGATGGAAAAGCAGAGCTACGTCAGATTTGGCGCGATGATCGCGACATCCACACTCGTGATGTTCGCCCTGATGTATCTGAACACCTACCAGCTGGATCACGTCAGATTCAGCGAGACCCGCAGCTATATGGCCCTGCTGATGGGGGCGGTCATGGCCGTCATCATGCTGCTGTTCATGCTCAGAATGTACCCGGACCGGCGTCTGAACCTCGCCATTCTCGGCGGCGCGACGCTTGTGTTCGCGGCGTCCCTCTGGCTTGTCCGCAGCCAGCAGACGGTCGACGACGTGGCCTATATGCGGGCGATGATCCCGCACCACTCGATCGCCATCCTCACCAGCGAGCGCGCCCACATCCGCGACCCCAGGGTGCGCGAACTGGCCGACGGCATCATCGCGGCGCAGAAGCGGGAGATCACCCGGATGGACGCCCTGATCGCCGACCTCGAACGCAATCCCACGCCGGCGGGCGCGCCCGATCTCCCTCCCGGGACCAGCGGCGGCTGAGGTCACCGTTTGCCGGCACCGACCAGCTCCGCGCGGCGGCTGTCGATCTCACCACCCGGGCCGACCCGGGGCCTGCACAGGTGCCTTTGATGCGGACACGCCCGAGTGTGGTATCCACGAAGCGCGTCGTCAGCCGGCGACGGTCGGACCCTCGCCCGTCGCCCACCCCTCTGCCGAAAGATCATGCCTGTGTCTTCCCGTCCCGATGTCACCCGCTCCATCATCGACCTGATCGGCAATACGCCGCTGATCCGGCTGAACCGCCTGTCGGAGGAAACCGGCTGCGAGATCCTCGGCAAGGCTGAATTCCTCAACCCGGGTCAGTCGATCAAGGACCGGGCCGCCCTGTCGATCGTGCAGAGGGCCCGGGCCTCGGGCGAACTGCGGCCCGGCGGCACCATCGTCGAGGGCACGGCCGGCAATACCGGCATCGGCCTGGCCCTGGTCGGGGCGGCGCTGGGACATCCGGTGGTCATCGTCATGCCCCGCACCCAGTCCGACGAGAAGAAACAGGCCATACGCGCCCTCGGAGCCCGGCTGATCGAGGTCGATGCCGCCCCCTTTTCCAGTCCCAGCCATTTCGTCCATACCTCGGGCCGTCTGGCCAAGGCGCTGGACGCCGAGCGCCCGAACGGGGCGATCTGGGCCAACCAGTTCGACAACACCGCCAACCGCGACGCCCACTACACCGGTACCGGACCGGAGATCTGGGAACAGACCCGCGGTCGTATCGACGCCTTCGTCAGCGCCGTCGGCTCCGGCGGCACCATTGCCGGGGTCGGGGCCTTCCTCAAGGAACGCGACCCGTCGGTCCGGATCGCCCTGGCCGATCCGGCCGGGGCCGCGATGTTCAACTGGTTCACCAAGGGGGAGATGACCGGCGAAGGGTCCTCGATCACCGAGGGTATCGGCGTGGCCCGCATCACCGGCAATCTCGAAGGCTTTACGCCGGACGACGTCTACCGGATCGAGGATGCCGAATTCCTGCCCATCCTGTTCGATCTGGTGCGCGAGGAAGGCCTGTCGCTGGGCGGATCGGCGGGGGTCAATCTGGCCGGAGCCGTGCGCCTGGCTCGCGATCTCGGACCGGGCAAGACCATCGTCACCACCCTGTGCGACCCCGGGTCGCGCTATGCGTCCAAACTGTTCAATCCGGAATTTCTCAGGGCCAAGGGCCTGCCGGTTCCGGACTGGACCCTGCCCCCGACGACCTGAGTGCACGACTTCCTGCTGACCCTTGGCCTGGCCCTGACCCGGGGGTTCACCCTCCTGCGGTCCTGAGCCTGTCCGCTGGTGCCTGGCCGGCCCCCTTGGCGGCGCCTGCTGCCGGACCGGCGGTCGTCGCACGATGGCTGGACGGGACGATGCCGTGGCGGGCCATCTTGTCATAGAGGGTCTTGCGCGGGATCTGCAGGACGGCGGTGACCTGGCGGATATCCCCCTGGCAACGGGTCAGGGCTTCGCGGATCAACTCGGCTTCATAGACCTGGACCTGCCGGGCCAGCCCCTCGGGCGGCAGGGCGGCGCGCCCCGGGTGGTCCGGCGTCAGGACCAGGCCGACCGCGACCTGGCTGGCATAGTTGGCCAGTTCGCGCAGGTTGCCCGGCCAGTCGTGCTCGATCAGGCGACGACGCATCGCATGATCAATCGGCGGCACCGCCCGGCCCAGGCGATCGGCAGACCGGCCCAGAAACCGGGCGAACAGCAGGGGGATGTCATCCCGCCGTTCGCGCAGCGGCGGGGTCCGCAGCCGCACCACATTCAACCGATAGTAGAGGTCCTCGCGCAGATCCCCGCGCGCGACCGCCTCGGCCGGATCGCCCTTGGTCGCGGCCAGAATGCGCAGATCCAGCGCATGCGGCTCCATTGCCCCGATCGGCAGGACCTCCCGCTCCTCCAGCACGCGCAGCAGCAACAGTTGGGCGGCGCGCGGGGCCAGATCGATCTCATCCAGAAACAGCGTGCCCTGGTGCGACTGCTCGATCTGTCCCTCGCGGCGACGCAGCATACCCGGCCCGGCCCCGGCGGCCTGTCCCATCAACAGGCTCTCCAGGCCCGCTTCCGGCAGGGCGGCGCAGGAAACCGCGACAAAGGGCTTCAACCGGCGCACCCCGGCATTGTGAATGGCCCGGGCCACCGCCTCCTTGCCGGATCCGGTCTCCCCCTCGATCAGCACATCGACGCGAGCGTCGGCCAGACGCTGGATGGCGGCCCGCAAGGCTTCCACCGGACGGCTGGTGCCGCTCAGCGGGATCGAGACCTCATCGTCGGCGGCCAGGGCGGCCAGCCGTCGATTGTCGAGGACCAGCGCCCGCTTCTCGAGCGCCCGTCGCACCGTCTCGACCAACCGTTCAGGCGCGAACGGCTTGGCCAGAAAATCATAGGCCCCACGCTTCATCGCCTCGACCACCTCGGCGATATCGCCGTGACCGGTCATCATCACCACCGGCAGGTCAGGGTCGAGGGCGGCGAGCCGCTCGACCAGTTGCCGGCCATCCATGCCCGGCATGCGCAGGTCGGTGACCACGACCCCGTCGAACCGGGCATCAAGCGATCGCAGGGCCGCCTCGGCCGAGGCAAAGGCCGAAACCGCCAGTCCGCCGAGCGCCAGCCGTTCGGCCAGGGCGTCGCGGAAGGCGTCGTCGTCATCGACCAGCGCAATACGGTTCAGGGTCCGGAAGCTCATCGGGCCTTCGCCAGCCGGATGACAAACCGGGTTCCGCTCAGCGTCGGCTCCAGCGTCAGCTCGCCGCCGAACCCGGCGACAATGTCACGGCTGATGACCAGCCCCAGGCCCAGACCGTCGCTCTTGTCGGTCGTAAACGGGGTGAACAGCCGCTGGCGTACCGTCGCGCTGACGCCGGGCCCGTTGTCGGTGACATGGATCGACACCGTCCTGCCCTTCACATCCACGCCGATGCCGATGACCGGTGCCGCGACCCCGTCCAGCGCCTCCATGGCATTCTGCAGCAGGTTCAGCATCACCTGTTCAAGGCGATTGCGTTCGGCCAGAACGGCCAGCGCCGCGGGCGCGGCATTCCACTCCAGCGTCACCCCCTTCTCCCTGAGCCGCCCCCCCACGAGCAGCAGGGCACCGTCAACGGCGGCGTTCACCCCGACCGCCACGGTCTCCGACCGGGTCTTGCGGGAAAAGGCGCGCAGTTCATCCGTGATGGCCCCGACCCTCTGGGTCAGGCCGTCGATACTGGCCAGCGAGCGTTGCGCCGCCTCCCCGTCATTTCGTTTCAGGTGCAGCGAGGCGCTGTCGGCATGGGTGCGGATGGCGGCGATGGGCTGGTTGATCTCATGCGCCACCCCGGCCGCGATCTGTCCCAGCGTGGCCAGTTTATTGGCCTGGATCAGTTCATCCTGAAGATCCTGCCGGATCGTCTCGAGCCGTCGGCGCTCATCGATCTCATGGCTCAGCAGGTCATTGGTGGCACGCAGTTCCGAGGTCCGCAGGTCGATCCGGTGCTCCAGCTCAAGCCGGTCCCGTTCCGCCTCGACCGCCCGCGCCGCGGCCCGCTGACGACGGCGCAGGACGATCCCGCTCAGGGTCGCCAGCAGGGCGATGCTCAACAGGGCCAGAAGCCGCGCCATCATCACGCCGCGCGATATCGTCTCCCCTGCCGGCACCAGCAGATTCAGCCGCCAGCCGGTATCGGCGATCGGATCGGTGGCCTCGGCATAGAGGCCGGCCGGGACATCGGCCTGGATACGCACAAGCCCGTCCGCCCCGACTTCGAAGGGCAGGGGCACCGGGACGGTGGCCCCCGCCGTCTGGTCGGCGGCCAGGCGGCGACGCCGGTCCGCCGTCAGTGGTTCCGTCGTATGAAACCGCCAGCCGGGCACGGTCGTGATCAGGACAACGCCGTCACTGTCGGTGACATAGGTTGGCTCGCCCGATGCGCGCCAGTCGGCCTCGAGCGCATCGAACTCGACCTTGGCGACGATGACGCCCAGGGGCCGCCCGGCCGGGTCGTCGACCCGTCGTGACAGATAGAGCCCCGGCCGACCGCTGACCGTTCCCAGCGCAAAAAAGCTCGCCTGACCGTCGCGCATGGCCTCATGGTAATAGGGTCTGAAGCGGTAGCTGGACCCGATGAAACTGGTCGGCAGCTGCCAGTTGCTGGCCGCCACCGTCAGCCCGTTGGCATCGAGCGCATAGATGGCGGCGGCACGGACATCCCGGGCCAGACCTTCATATTTCCGGTTCAGCCGGTCCGCGCTGGCGGCATCGCGCCGCGACAGCATCGCGACGAGGTCCGGATCCTGGGCCAGAACGGTCGGCAGGGAGCGGTGCCGCTCCAGTTCACTGCGCAACACCGCCGCATGCAGGGCGCTGGCCGTCGTCGCCTGTCGCCGCACAGACTCCTTGCCATCACGGCGCGCGACCTCGCCGCCGAGCGCGACAGCCGCCACGGCGATCACCAGCCAGGCCACGCCGAAGAGTCGCCATTGAGTCGAGGAAGAGGTCACAACAGCCATATCCCACCTATGCGACATTGCGCACAAAACCTAGACCGGGCGTGCGGAATTCCGCACATTTTGCAGGGCGCACTGCCAAGTCATTCCACTTTTAGTGAATACTTACAGTTCATTAGATCGCGCCCTGCGTCGGGTTGTTCCGGCCGTTTCAACATGGCGATATTGGGGCGAGGCGCTCCGTCAGAGAGCGCGTATCGAGGCCGGTCCCGCGTACCGGTCCCTGGGGAGGTCCTTTGTTGCAACCCGTCACCGGTCCAGCCACGCCCGCCGTGCGCCGCCCCTTTTACCTCAGCCTCTATTTCATGGTGCTGGTCGCCATCGTCTCCGGCGGCCTGATCGGCCATCTGTGGCCTGACGTCGGCGTTTCGCTCAAGCCGCTGGGCGACGCCTTCATCAAACTGGTGAAGATGGTCATCGCCCCGGTGATCTTCCTGACCATCGTCACCGGCATCACCGGCATGCGCGACATCGGCAAGGTCGGTCGGGTCGCGGCCAAGGCCTTCGGCTATTTCCTGGTCTTCTCGACCCTGGCCCTGATCGTCGGCCTGGTCACTGCCAATGTGATCCAGCCGGGGCGCGGCCTCAACATTGATCCGGCGACCCTGAACGCCGGTGCGGTCAGCCAGTACAGTGCCGCCGCGCACGAGACCACGATCCAGGGCTTCCTGACCGGGATCATTCCCGACACCCTGGTCAGCGCCTTCACGACCGGCAACATCCTGCAGGTCCTGTTCGTCTCCATCCTGTTCGGGATTGCCCTGACCCTGACCGGCGACGTCGGCAAGCCGGTGGTGACCTTCCTGGAATCGGTCAGCGCCGCCGTGTTCAGACTGGTCGCCATCGTGATGAAGGCGGCCCCGATCGGAGCCTTCGGAGCCTTCGCCTTCACCATCGGGGCCTATGGCATCAGTACCGTGGCCAATCTGGCCATGCTGATCGGCACCTTCTACCTGACCGCAATCGTCTTCGTCGTGGGCGTGCTTGGCCTCGTCGCGATCGCCAATGGCTTCAACATCCTCAAGCTGATCCGCTACCTGAAGGAGGAGTTGCTGCTGGTGCTCGGTACCTCGTCGTCCGAGGCGGCCCTGCCCAGTCTGATCGATAAGATGGAACGGGCGGGCGCCTCCAAATCGGTCGTCGGCCTGGTGGTCCCCACCGGCTATTCGTTCAACCTGGATGGCACCAACATCTATATGACGATGGCGGCCCTGTTCATCGCCCAGGCCCTGAACATCGACCTCAGCCTGCAGGACCAGATCCTGCTGCTTCTCGTGGCCATGATCAGCTCCAAGGGGGCTGCCGGGATCACCGGGGCCGGCTTCATCACCCTGGCCGCCACCCTCGCCGTCGTGCCCAGCGTGCCGATCGCGGGCATGGCCCTGATCCTCGGCATCGACCGTTTCATGAGCGAGTGCCGGGCCCTCACCAACTTCATCGGCAATGCCGTGGCCACGATCGTCGTGGCGCGCTGGGAGGGCGAACTGGATCGCGACGCCCTGAAGCTCGCCCTCGACAGCGGCTCACCGCCGCTGGCCGCATCGCCGGACCCGGCGGCCGGACCCGGCGACGACGCCGTCCTGGCCGACGACTGACGCCCACAACCACAGAACAAGAGCCGAAAACGGCAACATACGGGAGGAATGAGATGATCAGTTCAAAGAGGGCATTGTTCGCCACCACGGCCTCGGCCGTTCTTCTGTCCATGGCCGGCCCGGCCCTGGCCCAGACCAGCCCGGCGACCGCACGGGATCAGGACGACGCCAGCAAGGTCGAGGATATCGTCATTGTCGGCTCCCAGATCCGGGGGGCCAGCACGACCGCGGCCCTGCCGGTCGTGGTCTTCGACCAGGAACAGATCGACGCCATCGGCGCGACCTCGGGCGACGAGCTGTTCCGCTCGATCCCCCAGATGGGCGACGTCCTGTTCGAGGCGGCCAACAATCCGCAGACCAGCAACTCCGCGCGCGGCGATGTGAACTCGGTCAACCTGCGCTCGCTCGGCGTCGGCAACACCCTGGTCCTGCTGAACGGCCGGCGCATGGTCCAGCATCCGACCAGCCAGGGCACATCCGATACCGGCACGGTCCCGGTGCTCAGCTACAACTCCAATGCCATCCCGGTCTCCGGCCTCGAACGGCTCGAGGTCCTGCTGGACGGCGCGGCCGCCATCTACGGGGCCGACGCCGTGGCCGGTGTGGTCAACACCGTGCTGCAGGACGATTTTGACGGCGTCCGGATGGAGGCTGAATACAGCGGCGTCGAAGGCACGGCGATGCGGGAGTTCGAGACCAGCCTCTTTGCCGGCAGGAATTTCGATCGCGGCAACCTGTCCCTGTTCGCCAACTACAGCGACCGCAGCCGGCTGATGGCCGACGAGCAGGACTTCACCTCCAGCGACGACATGCGGCCGTTCTTCGCCAACGAGCCGGGCTACGAAACCTCGAACGCCCCCGACGGTCGATCCTCGAACACGCCCTGGGCGCGTCTGAGCACGCCCGGCAGCAGCACGGCGCTTCGTCCGCGGCAAAATGGCGTGGTGCTGGTGACCTCGGCCGGTGCCTTCCGCATCCAGCCGGCCAGCCTCGGCTGCGTCGGCGCGGACCTCAACAACGGCCTGTGCCTCGTCAACGGAGCCGGCTCCTACAACAGCAGTATCCGTGACCTTCGCTACGACACCCGCGCCGGCACGACGGTCCGGTCGGCGATCGAACGCACCAATGTCTTCCTCACCGGCCACTACGACCTGACGCCGACGCTGACCGCTTTCGGCGAGATCGGCTTCTACGGCGCCGAGAGCCGGGCGATCCAGCCGCCCGTCGTCAATCTGAACAACATCTGGATCCCGGCCAGCAACTACTGGAATCCGTTCGGCCCGGTCACCTTCGCCGGCGGGGCCGCCAACCCCAACCGCCTGCCGAACCTGACCAATGTGCCGGTGGGCGGCCTGCCGATTCTGCTCGACAACTACCGCTTCGTCGACACCGGCTTCCAGGAAGTCGTGGTCAAGAATTTCCAGTCCCGTTTCCTCGGCGGCCTGCGTGGTGAATGGCACGGCTTCGACTGGGAATCGGCGATCCTCTACTCGGTGGCCGAGGCCGAGGACCTGTCGCCCAACATCAATATGACGGCCCTGCAGCAGCAGCTGGCCCTGTCGACCCCCGATGCCTACAACCCGTTCTCGGGCGGCTGTATCGCCACCCCCAGTGTCGGCGACTGCTCGCCCTCGTCCCAGGCCGCGATCGACGCCATCACCTTTGATATGCGCCGCTTCTCGCGGACGACCCTGGCCCTGGCCGACTTCAAGATGTCGCGCAACGACCTGTTCCAGCTTCCGGGCGGCCCGGTCGGCGTCGCCATCGGGGCCGAGGTCCGTCGCGAGACCCAGTATGATGACCGCGACGAAAACGTCGACGGTACCTTCACCTTCACCGACATGGTCAGCGGTGACACCAGCATCTCCAACGTCGCCGCGGTCAGTCCGAACCCCGACACCCGCGGCCACCGCACCGTGACCGGGGCCTTCCTCGAGTTCGCGGTTCCCCTCGTGTCGCCGTCAATGAATGTCCCGCTGGTCTACAGTCTCGATATGCAGATTGCCGGACGCTACGAGGAGTATTCCGACTTCGGCTCCGTGGCCAAACCCAAGGTGGCGATCGCCTGGGACATCGTCGACGGCCTGCGCGTTCGCGGCTCCTATTCGGAAGGGTTCCGCGCGCCGAACCTCGAACAGGTCAATGCGACCCAGTACGCCCGGGCCGCCAGCGGCACCGACTACTATCGCTGCGAGGCTGACATCCGGAATGGCGTCATCGCCTCGATGAGCGCCTGCAACCAGGGGGCCAGCGCCTCCCTGCTGGTGGCCGGCAATCCCGACCTCGAGCCCGAGGAAAGCACCAACCAGTCGATCGGCCTGGTGTTCCAGCCCCGGTTCATTCCGGAAGCCTGGGGCGATTTCACCTTCACCGTCGACCGCTGGAAGATCCAGCAGGAGAAGATCGTCGGCCTGCTGGGGGCCCAGGCCGCCTTGGCCCTCGACTATCTGAACCGGATCGAGGGCGGCTCCAATCCCAACGTCGTGCGCAATGCGCCCAATGCGGACGACATTCTCGACTTCGCCGGGTCGGGTCTGGACCCGGTCGGCGAAGTGGTGTCGATCAACGACCAGTTCATCAACCTGCTGCCGCAGACGGTCGAGGGGATCGATTTCGGCTTCAGCTGGTCGAAGCGCCGCACGGCCTGGGGCACCTTCATCTTCCGCGCCAACGCCTCGCAACTGCTGACCTTCTCACGCGAGCCGGGCGACATCATCGACTCCCTGTATGCCGCGCGTGACGCCGGGACCATCGACGCCCTGACGCCCCTGCCCGACTCCAGTCAGCTCATTGCCCAGAACGGCCGCCCCGAGTGGAAGCTCAGCACCACCTTCATCTGGCGCAAGGGCCCCTGGCGGGTCGGGGCCTCGGCCCAGTATGTCAGCGAGGTCGAGCAGACCAGCCTGCTCAGCGATACCGGCACCCCCTGGGTCGTTGCCTCGCAACTGGTCGGCAACCTCTATGGCCAGTATGAGTTCGAGGACGCCGGCATCGCCTCCGGCACGCGCGTCCGGATCGGCGTGCGCGACCTGACGGATGAGGGTCCGTCCCTGGCCGAAAATGGCTATCTGGGTTCGGTCCAGCGGCCCTATGGTCGGTCCTGGTATCTCGGCCTCTCGAAGAGCTTCTGATGCCCATCGGCGCGGACCTCCGGGTCCGCGCCGTGCCCTTGTGAGCGCTGATCGATGAAACATCTGATCCTCCTGTCCGGTCTGCTTCTGATGCCGGCCATGGCCCGGGCCCAGACTCCCGAGCCGGCGACGATCCCCATCCCCTGCCCGGCCTCGGCCGGTGCCGGGACCCGCTGTGTGTCCGGTCAGGATGAGAACGGGGCCTGGTATGTCATCGCCATGCCGGCCAACTGGAACCGCCGTCTGGTCGTCCACGCCCATGGCGGACCGCGGACCGGCGCTCCCGAAGCCGCCGACCCGCTCGAGGATCTCGACCGCTTCGCGATCATGGTGCGCGCCGGCTATGCCTGGATCGGTTCGACCTACCGGCGCGGCGGCTATGGCGTCCGCATGGCCGCGGCCGACACGGATAACAGCCGCCGTCTGTTCTGGGCGCGGTTCGGGCGACCGGAACGCACGGTCCTGCACGGCCAGTCCTGGGGCGGCAATGTCGCGGCCAAGACGTCCGAGCTCTATGCGCTCGATGTCGATGGCGGGAACAACTACGACGGCGTCCTGACCACCAACGGCGTGCTGTCCGGCGGCACCCGGGCCTACCGGTTCCGCGCCGACCTGCGGGCGGTCTATCAATTCTACTGCCGCAACCATCCGTCCACGGACGATACCCCCTATCCGGTCTGGCAGGGGCTGGCCGCCGACAGCCGGCTGACGCGACGCCAGCTGCGCGACCGGATCGATGCCTGCACCGGCGTGGACCGTCCGCCGACGCGCCGGACCCCGGAACAGTCAGCGCGCCTGCGCGACATCCTCGCGGTCACCGGTGTGGAGGAGGCCCAGCTGGTCAGCCATATGACCTGGGCCACCTTCCTGTTCCAGGACATGGTCCAGCAGCGGCTGGGCGGCTTCAATCCGTTCGACAATGCCTCGACCGTCTATCATGGCTCCGGCGACGACGAGGCCCTGAACGCGGGCGTCGAGCGGTTCTCTGCCGATCCGGATGCGGTCGCGCGCCTGGCCTATGACGCCGACCTGTCGGGGCTTATCGTTCTGCCGACCCTGACCATGCATGCCCTGCACGACCCGACTGTCAGCTACGGGGTCGAGGCCGTCTATGCCGCCACCGTCGCCGCCGCCGGTCGATCGCACCTGCTGGTCCAGGTCGCGACGGATGAGGATCAGCACAGCCAGCTTGAGGAGGCCGGCTATCTGACGGCCCTGCTGGCGCTCGACCACTGGATTTCCAGCGGCACGGCCCCCGATCCGGCGGCCTTCGGTCCGTCCTGCCGCATGCTCAGCGCGGTGCCGGGCCGATGCCGGTTCGTCCCGGCCCCGACCGACTGACCCCCTGACGATACCGCCGCGACCTTGCCGTCGCCGGCGGCTGTTGTGGCCTCGATGGATCGATCAGTATTTCAGGCGCAGGCCGACGGTCACGCCCGGATCGCTGTAGTCGTTGTTGTGGCGGGCCGTGGCGTCGCCAGAGCCGGTCCTGCCTAGCTGGCGGAATAGCTGGTCTTGATCTGCGTATAGAAGTCGGCGGCGGCAAAGCCCTGCTCGCGCGGGCCATAGCTGGACCCCTTGGTGCCACCGAACGGCACATGATAGTCGACCCCGGCAGTCGGCAGGTTGACCATGGTCATCCCGGCCCTGGCGCGGCGCTGGAAGTCGCGGGCGTATTTCAGCGACTGGGTCACAATCCCTGCCGACAGGCCGAACTCGACGCCATTGGCGACCGCAAGGGCCTCCTCATAGTCCTTGACCCGGATGGTCGAGGCGACCGGACCGAACACCTCTTCATTGTTGATCCGCGACCCGGCCGAGGTGTCGGCGATCAGGGTCGGCTGCACATACCAGCCCGGCTTGTCCATGTTCAGCCGCTCGCCGCCGGTGACCACCCGGCCGCCGTCCTCGCGGGCGATGTCGATATAGCGATAGGCCTGTTCACGCTGGGCCTCGCTGATCGCCGGACCCATCTGGGTGTTCGGGTCGAGGGCGTCGCCGACGCGCAACCCCTTCACCTTCTCGGCCAGGGCGGCGACGAAACGATCGTGGATACCGTCCTGCACGATCAGGCGGCTGGAGGCGGTGCAACGCTGGCCGGTGGCGAAGAAGGACCCGTCCAGGGCGATGGCCACAGCCCGGTCCAGATCGGCGTCGTCCAGCACGATCAGCGGGTTCTTGCCGCCCATCTCCAGCTGCACCCGCGCCTGACGCTTCATCGCATTCTCGCCCACGCCCGCCCCCACGGCCTGGGACCCGGTGAAGCTGATGCCCACGACATCCTTGTGGGCGACGATGGCGCGGCCGACATCGCCGTCACCGATGACCATATTGACCACGCCCGCGGGCAGGCCGGCCTCATGCAGGATAGCGATCAGGGCCTCGGCCGTGGCAGGGGTCGGGCCGGCCGCCTTGATCACCACCGTATTGCCGAAGGCGATGGCCGGAGCGATCTTCCAGGCCGGGATGGCGATCGGGAAATTCCATGGCGTGATCAGGCCGAACACGCCGATCGGCTGGCGATAGGTCTGGATCTCGACGCCCGGCCGGGTCGAGGCCAGGTTCTGGCCGTGCAGGCGCAGGGCCTCACCGGCGAAGAATTTCAAGACGCGGCCGGCGCGGGCCGTCTCGCCGATCCCCTCGGCCAGGGTCTTGCCCTCCTCGCGCGACAGCAGCCGCCCGATGGTCTCTCGCCGCTCCAGCAGCAGGGTCCCGGCCCGGTCCAGCACATCGGACCGCACCTCGGGCGACGCTTCAGACCAGTCGGTGAAGGCGGCACTGGCCGCGGCCACGGCCTGGGCCACCTCGGCGGCCCCGCCCCTGGGCGTGCGCGCCACGACATCACGCGTGTCCGACGGGTTCAGGCTCTCGCCGGGACGATCACTGTCGACCTTCTCGCCACCGATCCAGTGCGACAGTTCCAGCGTATCCGACATGGCGATGATCCTTTTGGCAGTGAGACAGCGGTTGGCGGGACACACCGGGCGCTGCGACAGAGATAGGCCCAACCGCCCGCGAAATCAGCCCTCTGCCCGTACCATTTCACCGGCACCGCACCAGACCGCACCCGGCCGGGACGGAAAAGGTCTAGGCGGAGGGCGTTTTCTGACCCCTGCCCCCCGGAGCGCCGGCGTCGCCGCCCATGCCGAAGGTTCTGGCGAAGCCCAGCAGGGCGTCCTCCAGCACTGACAGCTTCAGCCGATAGATGACCTGTTTGCCGTCCTTCTGCGTCTCGACCAGATCGGCCGCCTTCAGCACGGCGAAATGGGCCGACATGGTCGGCTTGGCGAAACTGAACTCATCGGCCAGTTCCCCGGCGGTCATCGGCCGCCGACGCAGCAGCTCCAGCACGCGACGGCGCGTCGGATCGGCCAGGGCTTTGAAAACCGTGTTCATCCGTTTCAATTAGTTTTTTGACTAAATGTTGTCAATCCACCAGCCACCGGCCCTAGCCGATGACCACGCCGGGCGGCGGGACGCTGTCGGCCGGCACGAAGAAGTCCGGCATCAGGGGCTTGGTCGGATCGACGCTGTAGCCGTCAAAATCCCTCACCCCCTGTTCGTACAGGAAGCTGTCATCGATCAGGAACCGCCCGGTCAGTTCACGGGACGGCTGGCAGAAGATGGCATGAGCCGCATCGGCCATGATCGCCGGCGTCCGGCAATGGGCCAGGCCGTCCTTGCCGGTCAGGGCGAACTCAATCGCCGCCGTCGCGATTCCCGTGCGCGGCCACAGGGCGTTGAAGGCGATCCCGTCGCCACGGAACTCCTCGGCCATGCCCAGCATGGCCAGGCTCATCCCGTATTTGGCCATCGAATAGGCGACGTGCGGACCGAACCAGCGCGGGGCCAGGTCCAGCGGTGGCGACAGGGCCAGCACATGCGGATTGGCCGCCTTCTGCAGGTGCGGCAGACAGGCGCGTGACACCATGAAGGTGCCCCGGGCATTGACCTGGTGCATCAGGTCATAGCGTTTCATCTCCGTCGCCAGCGTCCCGGTCAGCTGGATGGCCGAGGCATTGTTGACGCAGATGTCGATGCCGCCGAACCGGGCCACGGCCGCCTCGACCGCCGCATTGACCGAGGCCTCGTCGCGCACATCGACGATCAGCGGCAGGGCCTTGCCCCCGGCGGCCTCGATCTCGGCCGCCGACGTATAGATGGTGCCCGGCAGATGTTTGTGCGCCTCGGCGGTCTTGGCCGCGATGACGACATTGGCCCCGTCCCGCGCCGCGCGCAGGCCGATGGCCAGGCCGATACCGCGGCTGGCCCCGGTAATGAACAGCGTCTTGCCCTGCAGGGACATCGGGTTTTGCTCCGGGTGGGTTTCATTGGAAAACGGATGAGGTGCATAAAGACACAGAACCCCAGACCGAGCGAGAGGCCGTCATGACCGCATTCCAGATCACCCGGGACGGGGCCGTCGCCCATCTGCGCCTGACCCGGCCCGAGGCTTCCAACGCGCTCGGCATGGAGTTCTGGCGCAGCTTCGGGCCGGCGCTGAAGGCGCTGGACGCGGCCGGTGATGTGCGGGCCCTGGTCCTGTCCGGCGAAGGGCGCAATTTCTGCGCCGGCATGGATATTTCGGTCTTCTCGGGCGGGGCCATTCTCAACACCGACACCGCCGCCGCCCGTCAGGCCTTCCACCAGTCGGCGCGCGAACTGCAGGACGCCCTGACCCTGCTCGAGCGGGTCCGCTTCCCGGTCATCGCCGCCATCCAGGGGGCCTGCGTCGGGGCCGGCCTCGACATGGTCTCTGCCTGCGACCTCCGTCTGGTCTCGCAGGAAGCGTATTTCCGCATCGAGGAGATCAACATCGGCATGATGGCCGACGTCGGCAGCCTGCAGCGCCTGCCCAAGACCCTGCCCGACGCCGTGGTCCGCGAACTGGCCTATCTGGGCACCAGCCTGACCGCCGACCGGGCCGAGCGGCTGGGCTTCGTCAACGCGATCCTGCCCGATCCCGAGGCCCTGCTGGCCGCCGCCCTCGACATGGCCCGCGCCATCGCCGCCAAGGCCCCGCTGGCCGTCTCGGGGTCCAAGGCCGCCATCGTCCACGCCCGCGACCACACCGTGGCCGAGGGCCTGGAATGGGCCGCCGTCATGCAGGGCTCGCTCTGGAACACGGCCGACATCCTGGCCGCCATCCAGGCCCGGGCCCTGAAACAGCCCGGCGAGTTCGCAGGACTGGCCCCGCTGGCCTCACTGGTCACCCCCGCCGACTGACGGGGCGGCCCGATTGGTCAGTCGCCGAAGGCGGTCGCCCGCTCATGCAGCGGCTGCACCGCGCGGTTTGACCTGCCCAGCGCCGCCGACAGGGCCGCGATCTGTTCGGCCGAGGCCTCGATCGGCGTCGCCAGCACATTCCAGCGTACCCCCTCGGTGCAGGGCGGCGTGGTCAGCGAGCCGGCATAGGCAAAATAATGCCGGTCCTCGGGCAGCAGCAGGACGGGATAGACGCCCGGTCGGGTCATGCCCGCATCGCCCGTCGTCGCCGGCAGGGCCGTCAGCAGCGAGGCGAGGGCCGGATTGGCCTGCCCCTCGGTGACAAAGACCCCGACCACGGCCAGGGCCCCGGCGGCATTGCGGTTCACGAAATGAATCTCGACCGGATAGGCCTTGCCGTTCAGCGTGTGCTCGCTCGGCGCATGGAAATGGAACTGAACCAGATCATAGCCCTCCGTCCCGATCGTGGCCCGGCCGGCCACGTCCGGCGTGAACTGCAGGGTATGGCCGTTGTTGATGAAGGTCCCCGCCCCCGCCGGATAGGCGGTGGCCAGATCCGGCAGATCGACGGCGTCCGCGGCGGTCAGGGCCACCGGTGACTGGGCCGCCCCGACCGGGCACTCGCCGCCCCAATTCGCCTGATCCGCATAGGTCCAGTGCGCCGCCACCTCGGCCGGAGCCTTGACCGGCGCGGTCTCGCTCGCGGGATTGCATGCCGCCAGCGCCAGAACCGTCGCCGTTGCCCATATCCGTCTCATCGGTCTCGTCCCCCTGGTTGCCGATCCCGGCCGGATCACCCGGATCGGGGCCCCGTCGGCCGACTCCCCGAATCACGGGGCGACCGGATCGGACCAGACCATCAGGAACCGGCTCCGACCTCAAGCCGAAGACCAGCGTTATCATGCGTCCGGACCCCCGCCGTCCCCAGCCGTCACAGGCCGAATGGATAGGTGTCCGGTGCCCCCTCGGGCGGCTGTCCCGGCAGGGCCCGAACCGCCCGGGTCTCGTCGAACCAGACGAAGGCGTCGAACTGCCGCGACAGCCGGGCCTCGAAATAGTGGCTGCGTCGTTCCGTCTCCGGCCGGTAGATCACGCCGATGGCCCGCTCCAGCCGTGTCCGGTCCAGGACCCGGGCCAGGCCGGAATCGGACCGCCAGTCGGTCAGGGAGCGATCCACCCCGGCCTCGTGGAACAGCCGCTCCCAGCTGTCGCCGCGTGACGGCAGGACCGTCTTGACATGCATCGCCCCGCCCCAGTCGTCGGCCGCGGCGACCCGGCCGCGGTCGGTGCCGAAACCGATGGCCACGCAGTCACGGCCGAACCGCTCGCGGCACAGCTGGCCAATGTTGAACTCCCCGGAAGCCCCCATGGCCGTCGCCGAGGCGTCACCGATATGGGAGTTGTGGGCCCAGACGATCGCCTTGCCCCCGCCGCCGTCCGCCCGCAGCAGCCGCTCCAGGGTGTCAAACATATGGCTGTCGCGCAGGTTCCAGCTCTCGACGGATCCGCGATACATGGCCCGGTAATAGCCCTCGGCGGCGGCCACGACCCGGGCGTTCTGCTCGGCGTCGGCGAAGGCCTCGCCGTCGGACTGGACATAGGCCGGCCGTTGCCTGAGCAGGGCGACCAGCTGGGACACGACCTCATCCTCGCAGTCGACATATCCCGCATGGGCCGCCGCGCCGTACCGCTGGGGTTCCGCCAGGAACGGCGCGATACAGCTGTAGCGCTCGCGCGCGTCGGCCGCCGCCCCGGGGTCGACCCGGTCCAGATAGGTCAGGACCTCGGTCAGGGATCGCGACAGGCTGTAGACGTCGAGACCACGCAGGGCCACCCGGTCCGGGGTGTCCCGTTCCAGGTTCCAGCCGCGCAGGTCCCGGACGAAGGCGGCGAACTCGGCATTGCGCCACATCCAGCGCGGAAAATTGACGAAACTGTCGGCCTGGCCCCAGACACCGCGATTGCGGACGAACCTGTCCAGATCCGCCACGTCGGGCCAGTCCGCCTCGATGGCGACGATCCGGAAGCCGTGCTGGGCGATCAGTCGCCGGCTGATCGCGGCCCGGGCCCGATAGAATTCCGATGTGCCGTGGCTGGCCTCGCCCAGCAGGACCACCCGGGCATCCCCGAACCGGTCGAAGGCGGCGGCGAAGGCCGGATCGTCGATGTCGGCCAGAGGCTCGGCCCGTCGCCGCAGAACCTCCACGATCGGATCACCGGTCGACTGGACGGGGACGGTCATCGGACACCTCCATCTCGGGAACCCGCTTCCTTACCAGAAGCCCCGGTGGGCCGGATTTGACCCGGATCAACGCAGCCGCCGGTCAAGGGCCTAGATTTCGAAGGTCGCCGGTCCGTCGACCGGCGGGAGCCCTGTGCCATGCCGGACACCCTGACCGTCACCGCCGTCGCCATTCCCCCGGTCGGGCTTCCGGGCGAGTTACGACGCGTCCCCCGACCGGCGGGCATCGTGATCTTCGCCCACGGCAGCGGCTCCAGCCGCCTCAGTCCCCGCAACCGTCAGGTGGCGGAGGCCCTGGCCGAAGTCGGACTCGACACCCTGCTGTTCGATCTGCTCACCGGGGACGAGGCCGCGGATCGGGCCAATGTCTTCGACATCGACCTGCTTGCCGGCCGGCTGGTCGACGCCATCGACTGGGTCCGGGCCCAGCCGGCCCTGGCGGCCCTGCCCGTCGGCCTCTTCGGGGCCAGCACCGGCGCGGCCGCCGCCCTGAAGGCCGCCGCCGTCCGGCCGGAAGCGGTCGCCGCCGTCGTGTCCCGCGGCGGCCGGCCCGACCTGGCCGCCGACGCCCTCGACCGGGTCAGCGCCCCGACCCTGCTGATCGTCGGCTCGGACGACGAGCCGGTGCTGGGCTGGAACCGCGAGGCCGGCCGGCGTCTCGGCGGCCCGGCAAGTCTGGTCGTTGTTCCCGGCGCGACCCATCTGTTCGAGGAGCCCGGGGCCATGGATCAGGTCATCCGCATCGCCGGCGACTGGTTCGCCGACCACCTGGGCCACCTGCATCGCGCGTCGCGCTGATCCGGGTCAGGCCCCGCCGCCGAACCGGGCCGCCTCGGCCAGCTGGTCCAGCACCTCCTCATCCGAGAGCTGGTGGAAATCGGCATAGAAGGCTCCGACGCTGCGGAACTCGGCCGGATGGGCCAGGCAGACCAGCAGATCGACCTCGGACCGCAACGTTTCCAGACTGCTCCCGGGCACTACCGGAACCGCCAGGACGACCCGCCCGGCCCCGCGCATCCGCAGTTGCTGGACCGCCACCCGCGCCGTCGCCCCGGTGGCCAGGCCGTCGTCGACCAGGATCACGGTCCGTCCCCGGGGGTTCGGGTGGGTCCGGTTGCCGAAATAGAGCTGCCGACGCCGTTCGATCTCGGCCAGGGCCAGGGCCTTTTCCTGGGCCAGATAGACGGGCGTGGCCCCGGTCATGCGCTGCACCGCCTCATTGACGACGATCTGGGGAAACCCGCCGTCGACCACCGCAGCCAGGGCCAGTTCCGGCTGGCCGGGGGCGCCGATCTTGCGCACCAGCACCAGGTCGAGCGGCGCGTCGAGGGCCCGGGCGATCTCGAGGGCGACCGGTACCCCGCCGCGCGGCAGGGCATAGACGATCGCATCGGTCACGCCCGCCGCGACCACACGCCCGGCCAGCCTCTGTCCGGCGTCCGTACGATCGGCGAACAGCGCGCGCTGCAGGGTCATGACCATCCTCCTCCGGCTTCAGTGGGCCATCAACACACAGACGTCGCTGTGGGTCAGCAGGGACCGGGTCACCCCGCCCAGCATCCATTCGCGCATCCGACCGTGGCCATAGCCGCCTGCGACCACCAGCCCGGCCTTGAGCCTGCCCGCCTCCGCAAGGATCCGCACCGTTGTCGGTTCGCCGGCATCGTCCAGCGGGTTCGCTGCCGCCTCGATCTGGTGCCGACCCAGGAATTCGCAGACATCCCGGACGCGGGCCTCGGCGGCAGCCATGTCCGTCGTGGCCGCGACCTCGACCACATCCACCCGCGAGGCCCTGCGCAGCAAGGGCAGGGCCGCCGCCACCGCGCGCCGGGACTCACGCGTGTCCTTCCACGCCACCAGCGCCGGCTCACCCACCGGCGACCGGGCCCGCACCGGCGGCACGATCAGCACCGGTCGACCCGCGGACAGAATGACGTCGGCCGGATCGGGCGACCGGAACGGCACACCCGGGGCCTTCTGGCCGAGCATCAGCATGTCTGCGGCCCGGGCCGCTTCGGACAGCATCCAGCCGGGAGACTCCAGCCCGGCGCGCCATTCACTGCGCACAGACCGGGCTTCAACGATCGCCCGGAACCGTACCCCGGCCCGTTCGACCTCGGCCTCGGCGGTCTGTCGATAAAGGGCCAGGACGTCACCCATGCCCGAGATCGGATCCAGCATCGGCGGCTGCGGCAGACTGGCCGACATCCCGATCACCAGGGCATCAAAACTGACCGCCAGATCACAGGCCAGTTCAACGCGGGCGTCGCTCTCTTCACTGTCATCGACATAGACAAGCAGGCTCGGACAGGTCATCGCGCAATCCTCCTAAGGTACCACCAGACATCACGTCCGCGACCATCGGGCCTTGATCAGGATCAAGGTCAGCCGGCGGTTCCGGCTCCAATGTTCGCAAGGTTGGGCTGGAGGTCACGATGGCGAAAATCACAGGACGAACAGGCGGGATGCTGGCATCGGCGCTGGCTCTGGCGGTGGCCGGTTGCGGAGCCGCGGACTCGCGCCAGGCCATCCCCCCGGGCCCTGCCGCCGACCAGACCCGGCTCGAGGCGGTCGAGCGCGGCCGGGTCTTCGCCGTCACCGCCTGTTCCGGCTGCCATGCAATCGGCCGCGACGACGCCAGCCCGCTGGCTGCGGCCCCGCCGCTGCGCGACATCGCCGCCCGCCGCGCCCCGGAGTCCCTGGCCGACGGTTTCGCCGACGGGCTGGTCACCAGCCATCCGGCCATGCCCGACTATGTCTTCCGCGCCAGCGAGATCGACGACCTTATGGCCTGGCTGGAAACGCTGAGCCAGGACCGTCCGCCACCCCGGTGAGCCTCGCCCGAAACGGGCGACAGCGACGCACCGGGGCCCACCCGGCGCGCCGCCTGCCACAGGATGGCGCGGCTATTTTCCGCCCTGGATCGGAATGGTCCGGGTCGTGGCGCTGCCGTCCTTGGGCGCGACGAGGGTCAGGACGCCGTCCGCCATTGTCGCCTTGATCTTGTCCTCCTTGACGCTGGTCGGCAGGGTCACCGACCGGCAAACGGCCCCGTAGCTGCGTTCGGAAATCCGGTAATTGTCCTTCTCGGTTTCCGTCTCGGACCTTTTCTCGCCGCTGACCGTCAGCACATGATCCTCCACCTCGATCGTCAGGTCGTCACGGGTCATGCCGGGCAGCTCCATCGTCAGCGTGACCGCCTCCTTGGTCTCGGTCATATCCGTCCGCGGAGTCAGCTCGAACTGGGTCAGATGGCTCCAGCCGTTGCCGAGCTCATCGAATAACCGGTTGAACTCGCGCTGTATTGGCGCAAATGTTCCGATAGCCGACCGCTGCAAATCGGGAATGTTAAGCTTGCTTTTTGCTTGGCTTGCCATGACGCTTCTCCGTGTTTGGGGGACAACGTCAGCATTCTGCAACAGGACGATCCCCGAATACATTGACCTCCATCAAACCGGATAATCTGAAGCGGCGGCCATGGCCGCCTCATGCGCGGCCACGACCGTCATCGTCTGCGCCAGGCTGGCCGGATTGACACTGATCGAGCCGATGCCCAGTCGCGTCAGAAAGGCGGCGATCTCCGGCCAGGTCGCCGGGGCCTCACCGCAGATGCCGACCGGGCAGCCGTTACGCCGGCCGCCCTCAACCGCCTGCCGCAGCATCTCCAGCACGCCCGGATCGCGCTCGTCGAAATCGAAGGCCACGGCCTCGGAGTCGCGGTCGACCCCCAGCACCAGCTGGGTCAGATCATTGGATCCGATCGAAAAGCCGTCGAACAGGGCGGCGAAGGCGTCGAACTGGATGACGTTGTTGGGGATCTCGCACATGACATAGACCTCCAGCCCGTTGTCGCCGCGCTTCAGACCGTGCCCGGCCATGACCGCCAGCACCTGCTCGGCCTCGCCGACCCGCCGGCAGAAGGGCACCATCACCTTCAGATTAGTCAGGCCCATGTCCGTGCGCACCCGGCGCAGCGCCTCACACTCCAGGGCGAAGCCGTCGGCATAGCGCGGATGGGCGTAGCGTGACGCCCCGCGGAACCCCAGCATCGGATTCTCCTCGACCGGCTCGAACGCCGCCCCGCCCAGCAGACGGGCATATTCATTGGTCTTGAAATCCGACAGACGCACGATCACCGGTCGCGGATGGAAGGCGGCGGCGATGGTCCCCACGCCCTCGGCCAGAAGGCGGATGAAATGATCTCGGGGCGAGGCGTCGCCCCGCGACCGCCTGACGACGGCCTGCCGTTCCCGCAGCGACGTCACCCGCTCGGGATGGGCCGCCGCCATCGGATGGATGCCGATCTGCTCACCGATGATGAACTCCATCCGGGCCAGTCCGACCCCCGCCGCCGGCAGCAGGCCGGTGCGGAAGGCCAGGTCGGGCTGGGCCAGATTGACCATGATCGGTGTGCGCGGGCGCGGAATGGCGTCCAGCGACAGATGATCCACCGCGAAGGGGACAGCCCCGTCAAGGACCCGCCCCGCCTCGCCCTCGGCGCAGGACACGGTGACCATCCGCCCCGTCTCCAGCCGCGCCGTCGCGCCCGCCGCCCCGACCACCGCCGGCACGCCCAGTTCGCGGGCGACGATGGCGGCGTGGCAGGTGCGCCCACCCTGGTCGGTGACGATACCGCCGGCGATCCTCATCACCGGCAGCCAGTCGGGACTGGTCGAGGGGGCGACCAGGATCTCGCCCGGCTGAAAGGCCTTCAGATCCGCAGCCGACTGCACCAGACGCGCCCGGCCGCTGGCGATCGCCTCGCCGACGGCCTTGCCGGTGACCAGCACCGGCCCCTCGCCGGTCAGGCGATAGGTGTCGAAGGTCGCCGGATCGCGCCGCGACGCCACCGTCTCCGGCCGGGCCTGCAGGACATAAAGCCGGCCGTCCCCGGCATCCCGGGCCCATTCGATATCCATCGGCATGGGCGCGCCGGCGTGCTGCGAATAATGATCCTCGATCCGGATCGCCACCCCGGCCAGGTCCAGAACCTCGGCATCGTCCAGGCAGTAGCGTTCGCGATCCCGGCGCGACACGCGAAAACTGTGCAGCACCCCGCCCGGGTCTGCCCGGCGATGGGCCAGTCGCGTCTCCTTGCTGCCCAGCGACCGGCGCAGCACGGCCCGATAGCCCTGGCGGTAGGTGGGTTTGTGGACATAGAACTCATCGGGCCCGACCCGCCCCTGAACGATGTTCTCGCCCAGCCCCCAGGCCCCGGTGATGAAGACCACGTCGCGGAAGCCGGACTCCGTGTCCAGGGTGAAGGCCACGCCGCTGGCCGCCTCGTCCGAGCGCACCATCCGCATCACCGCCACCGACAGGGCGACCTTCAGGTGGTCGAAGCCGTTGTTGACCCGGTAGACGATGGCCCGGTCGGTGAAGATCGAGGCGAAGCAGCGGCGGCAGGCCTCGACCAGCCCGTCCTCATCCGCGATGTGCAGGAAACTGTCGTGCTGACCGGCGAAACTGGCCGTCGGCAGGTCCTCGGCCGTGGCCGAACTGCGCACCGCCACCGACAGTCCGGGCCCGTTCTGCGCCTGCAGACGTCGATAGGCGGCGGCAATCGCGTCCCTCAGCCCGGTCCCGCCCGTCGCGTCATAGACCAGGGCCCGCGCGGCCGTGGCTGCCCGGGCCAGGGCGGTGACGTCCCGGACATCCAGATCCTGCAGCAGGGCCCGCAGCGGTTCCCACGCCCCGGCCGCCGTCAGCGCCTCGCGGTAGGCCGCCGCCGTGACCGCGAATCCGTCGGGCGCGGTTACGGGGCCGCCCGCCAGGAGTCTGTGCAGCTCCGCCAGCGATGCCGTCTTGCCCCCCACCTGCGGAACGTCGTCCAGCCCGAGGGTGTCGAACCAGCGAATGGGAGAAGATCCGGGCATGAGGTTTCAGCGACGCCTTTTCAGCCTGACAGGCCGGATCGCACGGGTCCGTCACGCCGTCCTTGACCCTGATCAATACAATTCCCGCCAAACCCGGCGCAAACTGACACCGCCCGCCCCGAAAGGCCGCCCGTGTCCATGTCCGTTCCCGCGCCCGCCTCCTCCCCCGATCGCGCCCCGGTCCCGGCCTTCCGCACGCGCGGCCTGTCCAAGGTCTACGGCACCGGACCGACAGCGGTGCATGCGCTGCGGGACATCGACCTCGACATTCCCGAGGGGGAACTGGTGATTCTGCTGGGACCGTCCGGCTCGGGCAAGTCGACCCTGCTCAACATTCTTGGTGGTCTGGACCGCGCCACCTCGGGCGACGTCGATTTCCACCGGACATCCCTGACAACGATGAGCGATCGGGCCCTGACCGACTACCGGCGCAAGAACGTCGGCTTCATCTTCCAGTTCTACAACCTGATCCCCAGCCTGACGGCGCGCGAGAACGTCAATCTGGTGCGCGAGATCGCCGACGACCCGCTCAGTGCCGAGGAGGCGCTCGACCTCGTCGGTCTGGGCAACCGGATGGATCATTTTCCGGCCCAGCTGTCCGGCGGCGAGCAGCAGCGCACCGCCGTGGCCCGCGCCATCGCCAAACGCCCGGCGGTCCTGCTGTGTGACGAGCCGACCGGAGCCCTGGACCTGAAGACCGGCGTGCGCGTGCTGGAAGCGCTGGTCGAGATCAACGCCCGCTACGGCTCGACCACGATGATCATCACCCACAATGCCGACGTCGCCCGGATCGGCCAGCGGGTAATTCATTTCACGGACGGTCGCGTGCGCAGCGTCGAAACCAACGCCACCCGCGTTCCGCCATCGGAGCTGAACTGGTGAGGCTGTCCCTGCATCCCCTCGACCGCAAGCTGCTGCGGGACGTCTGGACCATGCGCGTCCATGCGGCCGCGGTCGCCCTGGTTCTGGGCTGCGGCCTGGCGGTCTATGTGATGGCCGTGGGCATGCGCGGCTCGCTGGAGCAGACCCGCGCGGACTACTACTCCGCCTACCGGATGATGGACCTGGCGGCACCGGTGGTGCGGGCTCCGGACCGGATCGTCGCGGACCTGGCGCGCGTGGCCGACGTCGCGGCGGTCGAGACCCGGGTTACCGGTCTGGCCGTGCTCGACCTGCCGCAGATCCAGGAGCCCGCCTCGGCCCGCCTGGTCTCCCTGCCGCTGCAGGGCCGCCCGCGCATCAATGATCTGGCCCTCGTGCGCGGCCGACTGCCGGATCCGGCCCGGGCCGGGGAGGCCGTGGTCATCGAGGCCTTCGCCCGGGCGCTCGGCCTCGACATCGGCAGCCGGGTCGACGCCACCATCCATGGACGCCGCCACACCCTGGTCATCGTCGGCATCGCCAACTCGCCCGAGTTCGTATTCGTGGCCGCCCCCGGCGAACTGTTCCCGCAGCCGGAACGCTTCGGCGTGCTCTGGATGAGCCGGACCGCCCTGGCCCGGGCCTTCGACACGGAGGGGGCCTTCAACGAGGCCGTCTTCCGTCTGTCGCCTGGAGCCGACGTCGACCGGGTGATCCCCGCCATCAACACCGTCCTGCGACCGTTCGGATCGGGCGGTGCCTACGGGCGCGACCTGATGGTGTCGGACCGGTTCCTGACCGAGGAACTGAAGCAGCTGGCGACCATGGCCATCTTCCTGCCGGCCTTCTTCCTCGTGATCGCGGCCTTCCTGGTCAATATCGCCCTCGGCCGGGTCATCGCCACCGAACGCTCGAACATCGGCCTGCTCAAGGCCTTCGGTTACAGCGACCGGGCGGTCGCCTGGCACTATGCCAAGAGCGCCCTGATCTTCGCTGCCATCGGGGCCGCGCTGGGCTCGGTCGCCGGCGTCCTGTTCGGTCGGGCGATCGCCGACATCTATCGGGCGTACTATCATTTCCCGGCGCTGGAATTCTCCGCCGGCCCCCTGACCTTCGCCGGGGCCTGGATCGGGTCGTTCGTCGCCGCCGGCATCGGCGCGGTCTTTTCGGTCTGGAGCGCCCTGCGCCTCGCCCCCGCCGAGGCCCTGTCGCCGCCGCAGCCGGCGGCCTTCTTTCAATCCGCCGGCCCGATTGCCCGGTTCGCCGGCCGGCTCGACGCCAAGAGCCGCATCATTCTCAGGCGCATCGAACGCTTTCCGCGCCGGGCAGCCACCACCGTGCTGGGCGTGGCCCTGTCCATCGCCCTGCTGATCGTATCCGGAGCCTTCCCGGCCGTTATGAACCAGTTGCTGGACGTGCATTTCTCCATCGCCAATCGTCAGGACGCGACCCTGTCCTTCCTGTCACCCCGCGAGATCGGCGTCCTGCACAGCGTCGAACGCCTGCCCGGCGTCATCTATGCCGAGCCGTTCCGGGCCGACGACGTGATCCTGCGCAAGAACCGGCGTGAAGTGCGCGAGGCCCTGCTCGGCCTGCCGTTCAATGCCCGCCTCAGCCGGTTGATCGGCCGCAGCGGCCGCGCCCTTCAGCCCCCGGCCTCCGGCATCGTCCTGGCGCGCGCCCTGGCGGCCAGGCTGGACGCAAGACCGGGCGACGAGATCGAGGTCGAACAGGTCGCAGGCCGGCGGCTGAAGGTGCGCGTCCGGGTCTCGGGCATCGTCGATCCGATGGTCGGCTCATCCGCCTATATGAACCTCGACGCCCTCGGCCGGCTGTTCCGCGAGCCGGGCCGCATCAGCGGTGCCCACATCGTCCTCGATACGGCGCAGTACGAAGCCTTCAACCAGCGGCTCAAGGACACCCCGGTCCTGGCCGGGGCCAGCTTCCTGCGTCAGGCGGAACGCTCGATGCGACGCGCGTTCGACGAGGGCGTGGGCGTCATGAACTACATCTACATCGCCTTCGCTGCGGTCATGGCCGGCGGCGTGGCCTTTTCCGCGGCCCGGGTGACCATGGCCGAACAGGCGCGCGACCTGGCGACCCTGCGCGTGCTCGGCTTCACCCGGATCGAGGCCTCCTATGTGCTGATCGGCGAGCTGTTCGTCCTGGCCCTGGCCGCCGTCCCCCTCGGTTGCGTCCTCGGCACCGGTCTGGGAATCTGGCTGATGCATCTGTTCCAGACGGACATGTACAGCTTCGCCTTCGTCTTTGATCCTCGCAGCTACGCCTTTGCCATCGGTTTCGCCCTCGTCTGCGTCGCCGTGGCCTCCCTTATTGTCAGACGGGATGTCGATCGCCTCGACATGGTCGCCGTGCTCAAGGCCAGGGACTAGATGATGAAACGCCCTTCCCTCCCCCGCCCTTCCCTCCCCCGCCTGTCCCTCGCCCGGTGGCTGTGGACCGCGACCGGTCTGGTGCTGGTCATTGGCCTGGTCTGGCTGGCCTGGCCCCGGCCGCTGCGGGTCGAGGTCGCCGTGATCGACCACGGACCTGTGCGCCGCGAGATCATCGACGAGGGCCGCACCCGCATCCACGACGTCTTCGTCATCTCCGCCCCGGTCGCCGGCAACCTGCAGCGGATCGAACTGCATCCCGGCGATCCCGTCTCACGCGGCGCGGTTGTGGCGACCATCCTGCCGGCCGATCCCGCCCTGCTCGATGCCCGGCTGGCACAGGAAGCCGCCGCCGTCGTCACCGCCGCCCGCTCCGCCCTCGCCGCGGCCGAGGCCGGTGCCGATCTGGCGCAGCGCGACCGGACGCGGGTCGCCCGTCTGGCCGCACAGGGCTTCGCCGCCCCGGCCGCCCTTGACGGTGCCAACGCGGCGCTACGCGCCGCGCGGGCCGAAGTGTCAGCGCGCCAAGCCGAACTGCAACGGGCGCGCATCGCCGCAGGCGGGGGCGCTACCCAGCCCGGGATTCCGACACCGGTGCGGAGCCCGGCTTCCGGACGGGTGCTGCAACTGCTGCGGCCAAGCCAGGGTGTCGTCCTGATCGGCACACCCCTGCTCGAGCTCGGCGACCCGGCCAACCTGGAAGTCGTCGCCGAATTCCTGTCCCAGGACGCCATGCTGATCCCCACGGGGGCAACGGCCTTTCTCGAAGGCTGGGGCGGCGAGACGGTGTTGCCGGCGCGGGTCTCGATCATCGAGCCCTTTGCCCATACCAGGATCTCGGCGCTTGGGATCGAGGAACAGCGCGTCAATGTGATCCTGCACCTGTCCGATCCGGAAGCGGCCCCGCCGCTGGGGCACGGATTCCGCCTGGATGTGCGCGTCGTGGTCAGCGAAACCCCGAACGCCCTGCGTGTCCCGACCGACGCCCTGGTGCGCAACAGCACCGGCTGGGCCGTGTTCCGCATCATCGACGGCCGCGCCCGCCTGACACCGATCCGCATCGGCACCGGCGACGATCGCTTCCGAACCTTGCTCGAGGGCCTCACCGCCGGTGAGCGGGTCATCCTCTTTCCGGGCGACGCCATCCGGGACGGCAGCCGCGTTCGCGGTGCGTCCGGCACCGGACCGGCCGACTAGACCGGTCCCCCGCCGCCCTCCGGCACGGGGGACCGGTCAGCCTACCATTCGATGCTCATCCGGGCCCCGAGCTGGTTGTCGCGCAGGCGGTTGCTGAACACGCCACGATAACCGGCCGACAGGGTCAGACCCTCCCGGGGCTCATATGCGAGTCCCAGTTCGGCGACCCCGGCCAGCGGCGGGGTCTCGGCCCCCTCGATGGCAAAGCCGCCGATGAAGCCGTTCATCCGGGCCCGCACCCCGGACTGGCCGGCCTTGCCGTCCAGATCGACGTCACTGGCATAGACCGAAATCCAGCCCCCGCGTCCCTGGCCGGTCACGGCGGCGGGATCAAAGGCATCCAGAACGCCGGTGACCATGGCCGAGGTCCCGTCGCGGCCGCCGACGAAGCTGAAGGCGCTGGCGAAATTGAGCGGCCCCTGGTTGGAGCCACCGGTGGAACCCTGGCCACGAAGCGCCCCGACGAAGCCGGCATTGGCGGCCAGCATGGATCCTGACACATCGGCCAGGGCCTCGCCCCCCAGGCTGTCGAGGGCCGCATGCCGCTGCGGGCCGTCCAGCCCACCCAGCAGGTTCAGCACCCCGACCCAGTCTTCCGAGGCCTCAAGCTGCCCGCCCGACAGGGCCTCGCCCACGGCCCCCTGGTTGCCGGTGCCCGAGACGACCAGACGGTCGATCAGATTGCCGCCGGCCGTGCCAAGCACGTCCAGCGCCAGGGTGCCGCCGTTCAGGGTCAGACTGCCGACCGCGAAGGTGCCGACCGCGCAGGGACCGGCCAGACCGGGCGACAGGGTCGCGCCGCCTGACACCGTCAGGGCCCCACCGATCGTGCCGGCTCCCGTCAGACTGCCGCTGCTGACCGCGACGCTCCCGCTGCTGCTGCCCAGCCAGCGCAGCTCGCCGCCGGTGTTGCTCAGGGTCTGCAGGCTGTGACTACCCGACAGGATGAACAGGCCGCCCGTGTGGACCAGGGACCCGGTCCCCGACAGGCTGCCGCCGAAGGCCGAGTCCGCGCCACCGAGGGTCAGCCTTCCCGAGCCGATCGCCACATTGCCCGCGCCGAACAGCGATCCGATCGTCTCGGTCCGGCTGTTGACGTCGAAGGTCGCACCGCTCGAGACCCCGACCAGGGCGGTCGAGCCCAGCAGGCCCCGGGCGGATCAGCGCTGCGGGCGTCGGGCGGGCGGCACGCACGGACGCGCGCGCGTCGACAACGGCGCGGGAATTGATTGATGTCATGACAGTGGGCCCACCCATTCGCCTCACGGGACAGCGCCCCGATCAGCACGACGACCGACCCCGGATCCGGCCGGGGCCGCCCGAAATAAGTCTTTGATATATTTTCAAATCCAACACCGGTACTCGACCAGGGGAAAGGCTTCCCGTCGAGGTTGCGGGCTGCACTGCCCGTCGCAGGCGTTTCGCGACCGGGCGTCCGGCGATCCGTCACACCGGTCAGAGGCGACACCCGGGACGCGCGGTATCGCTAGCCGGTCAGGCCCACGGCCTTCAGGACCGGACGCAGGCCAGTCGCCCCCTGGCGGAAATCCCCCCAGGGATCCGGTCGGGCCAGCACCGCCGCGCGGGTCCGGAAATTCAGCGCCGCCGGGTCGAACCCGCTGTCCAGCTCCCCCCATGCCACGGGACAGGCCAGACCCGCGCCCGGCCGGGCCCGCACCGACCAGGGCGCGACCGCCGTGGCCATCCGGCCGTTGCGCAGATAGTCGAGGAAGACCCGACCGTCCCGCGCCGCCTTCGCCACGGTCGTGGTCAGCCGGTCGGGGGCCTCGTCGCGCACGGCCTCGCAGACCGCCCGGGCAAACCCCAGGGCCTGGTCACGATCCACCCGGCGGCGGGCGTCGGTCCGGATCGGCACCACCACATGCAGCCCCCGCCCCCCGGTCGTCTTCACGAACGGGGTCAGGCCCAGGGCCTCCAGCCGCCGGCGCACCGCCCCGGCCGCCGCGACCACCGCGCTGAAGCCCACCCCCTCGCCGGGGTCGAGGTCGAAGATGATCTGGTCCGGGACCTCCGGCTGATCCGGGGCGCAGGGCCACGGATGCAGTTCAACGACCCCCCACTGGATCAGGGCCACCAGTCCGCGCACGTCGCGGGCGGCGAGAAACGGCCGCTGCCCTGCGACCACAATCCGGTCCGGACCCGCCGCGGCGCGGGCCGGGGCGTGGCGCTGGAAGAAGATCTTTCCCGCCAGGCCCGCCGGGGCCCGGATCACCGACAGCGGCCGCCCGGCGACATGGGGCAGAATCCGCGGGGCGGCGGCCTCGACATAGCGGGCCAGGTCCAATTTGGTGATCGCCGGCCCCTCACCACTGGCCGGCCACAGCAGTCTGCCGGGATGGGTGAGCGCCACCCCCGCAACGATCGTTCCGTCCCTGGCCGGCATGGTTTGCGCCTCCCTGCCCCTGTCCGGCGGGGCCGGACCCCGGCACTGTCGCCCGGTGCGGCCTGGCGGTCCAGACCCGCCCGGATGGCCTTGATCTGGTCGGCCATGGCGGCAACGGCGCGGCACCAGTCCCCCGGCGGCAGCGCTTGGCACCGCCGCCGCCTGTGCTATTGGCCGCTGCGATCAACCGCGGACCCTGACCCCCTTGCACACCGGCACGACCGACGGCCTCCACTACGAGATTCATGACGGCCCCGCCGATGCGGAGACGGTGATCCTGTCCGCCGGTCTGGGCGGCACCGGCGCGGTCTGGGAGCCGCAGATGGCCGCCCTGACCGCCCGATTCCGCGTGCTGCGCTATGACCAGCGTGGCACCGGCCGCAGCGACGCCGCCCTGACCGTCCCCTATTCGGTCGAGGCCATGGGTCGCGACATCCTCGCCGTCATGGACGCCACCGACACCCTCCGGGCCCATCTGGTCGGCCAGGCCGCCGGCGGCATGGCCACCCTGGCCCTCGCCCTCGACCGTCCCGAACGGCTGCAGCGGCTGGTGGTGGTCAGTGGCTGGTCGCATGCCGATCCGCATCTGACCCGTGTCCTCAAAGCCCAGACCCGGCTGCTGGAGGCCTTCGGACCAGCCGCCTGGGTCGAGGCCGCGCCCCTGTTCCACTATCCGGCGGACTGGATTTCCCGCAACGACGCCCGGCTGCGCGCCGAGGCGGCACGCCAGATCATCGCCCTGCCGGCCACCGGAGTGATCCTGGCCCGGCTCGACGCCCTGCTGCGCTTCGACATCGACGACCGACTCGACGAGATCGACCTGCCCGTCCTCGTCTGCGCCGCCGCCGACGACCTGCTGGTCCCGCCCCGCTGTTCCCGCTGGCTGGCCACCGCCCTGCCCAACGCCACCCTCGACCTCGCCCCCTGGGGCGGCCACGCCTTCCCCCAACTCGCCGCCGACGCCTTCAACGCCACCCTGGTCGCGTTTCTGACGGGCGGGGACTGACGCATAACCCCTCTCCCGGCGGGAGCCATCGGTTGGGGAGAGGGCTTGCGGTGTCACCCCGGTCGCACCGGCGCTTCCTCTCCGCTGTCGTCATTCTCCGGCAAGCCGCTTGCGGCGCAGACCGGGGGACCCGGCGGCGCGGTCGCGCGATCTGTTCAGGCACGGCCCGGAGAGGTTCCCACAAATTCCGTTCATCCCCGCGAAGGCGGGGACCCAGGTTTTGGGCTCATCCGGTGCGACCGGGATCACGCTCACAGGCCCGCCGGTGCCTTGCGAAAGCACAGGGTCCCCGCCTTCGCGGGGATGAACGGAAATCAAAGGCCGGGATCCATGCAATGCAGATTGGTGCCGGGTCAGCCCGAGAACGCCAGATGAATCGCAACAATTCCCCTATCGGCGCTCCCCAAACCCCAACCCCATCAACCCCCTGACCGTTTCCCCACCCAAACTTCCCGCCCCACCTCCAACCGCGCC
>NZ_JAQSDK010000034.1 GCF_029945885.1 Brevundimonas sp. | reverse complement strand
GCCGCCGAGAACAGCTCCTCGCACAGCTTCACATGGCCATCCATCGAGCCGCCGATGTCGAGGAACAGCAGCACCTTGATCGTGTTGCGCCGTTCGGCCCGCATATGGATGTCCAGCCAGCCCTGTCTGGCCGTGCCGTCGATGGTGGCGTCCATGTCCAGTTCTTCGGCCGCGCCCTCGCGGGCGAAGCGCCGCAGCCGGCGCAGGGCCACCTTGATGTTGCGCGTGCCCAGCTCGACCGTGTCGTCCAGATTGCGGTATTCGCGCTTCTCCCAGACCTTGACCGCCCGGCCGTGTTTGCCCGGTCCGCCGATGCGCACCCCCTCGGGATTGTAGCCGCCGTGGCCGAACGGACTGGTGCCGCCGGTGCCGATCCATTTGGACCCGCCCTCGTGCCGCTCCTTCTGCTCCTCCAGCCGCTGTTTCAGCGTCTCCATCAGCTTGTCGAACCCGCCCATGGCCTCGATCGCGGCCCTGTCCTCGTCGCTGAGGTATTTCTCGGTCAGCAGCTTCAGCCAGTCATCGGGAATGGCCGTGGTCAGGTCCTCGCCCGCGCCGACGGTCTCGACCCCGGCGAACACCTTGCCGAACACCTGGTCGAACCGGTCATAGTGTTTCTCGTCCTTGACCAGCAGGGCCCGCGACAGATGGTAGAAGTCGTCGACCTTGCGCCCGGCCACGTCCTTGTCCATGGCCTCCATCAGGTGGAGCCATTCCTTCATCGAGACCGGTACGCGCGCATCTCGCAGGGCAGTGAAGAAGGGCAGCAGCATCAGTCTTCGACCGGCAGTCCGTCGCGGAATCGCCTCTGGCGTTCGGCTTCGATAGCGCTCCGCGGTTCGATGAATCCCCGGCCGCCCAGCCCCGTCTCGCCATCGCAGGCGGCGATCAATATGTCGTTATAGATGGACCCCGGACGCACCGGGCGGTCAATTTCAAGCGACGGAATGACACCGATAAGGTCCGCCGCCGATCCGAACATCCTGACCTCAAGCTCGCTTCTTGTCCGGACGTCACACCGGAACATCTCCCGGCTGAGATAGTATTGGACTTTGGACCCGTCCTCGAAGGTTTCGAGGCCAAACGTGCCCATCAGGATAGACGCGGTCGCTGCATCTCCGTCACGAGTCACAGAGTGCCGGTCGATCCCCAGGGCGGCTTCGGCGTTGCTGGCCACGATCACCCACTCCGACCGTGTTTGGGCCGATGCACAGCCGCAAGCGAACGCTGCGCCAACGCCCACCAGGGGAGCCAAAATATGGCGAAATGGTGCCCGGCGACCTTTGCCGGCAAGGAGGAGGAAGCGCATCAGTTCGCTTCCAGCTCGGTACGCAAGGCACCGAGGGTGGCTCGGAGTACGTCGGCATCTTCTATCGCCAAACCGAAAATCGTCAGGCGATCAACGAACTGATACCCGTGCGCGATCCGGTTACGTAGCGAGATGATCCTGGGCCATGGAGCATCTCCAGCCTGCATTTTGGCGTCATTGCTAAGTTGGTTGGCGCATTCGCCCACGACCAGAAAGTTCAGCGCCACGGCATCCTGCACCAGCGTGCTCGCCAGAAACTGGTCGGCGGTCACCTCGGCCGTGTAACGCGCGACCTTGTCCAGCGCTTCGATCATGACGTCCAACAGCGCCAGATCGTCATCCCGTTCAGACAGCAATGGCATAGCTTTCAGCGTGCAGCCGAACGCGCGGGGTCATGGCCCGGGCGGTGCCCATTTCCACCCTGGCACCCAAGGCCTTCGAAAGATCTTCCTCGATGCCGAAAAATCTGAAGCCCAGCGGTCGGGTCATCTCCACCAGCAGGTCCACGTCGCTGTCCGGCCCGGCCTCATCGCGGGCATAGCTGCCGAACAGGCGCACATTGACGATGCCCTGCTCTTCCAGCCAGGGCTTCAGGTCGCGCAGCTTGGTCAGCAGTTCATCGCGGGTCATGACGCCAGCATAGCCTATCCGCGCCTCAGGATGAACTCGTGGTCGCGCCAGCTGCCGACGGGATACTCATACTCCCCGGCCTTTT
Organism: Brevundimonas sp.; assembly: GCF_029945885.1. Lineage (GTDB taxonomy): Bacteria > Pseudomonadota > Alphaproteobacteria > Caulobacterales > Caulobacteraceae > Brevundimonas. Next base: position 7,822 of record NZ_JAQSDK010000034.1, on the reverse strand, counting down.
CGAAGCCATGGGCGGCATAGAGTTTCTGCGCCTTCAGATTGCCGCTCCACACCCCGATCCATTCGGCCCCGTCACCGTTGGCGGCCATCCAGTCCAGGGCCACCGCCAGCAGCCGGGTGCCCAGACCCAGCCCCTGGGCCGATTTCGCCACATACAGCCGTTTCAGCTCGGCGTGGGACGGGCGTCCATCCGGATGGGGCAGGGCGTTGGGCCCGGTGGTGGCGAAGGCCACAACGGCCCCGTCGACCTCGGCCACCCACCAGGCCTCGGTCGGATCGGCCAGCCGCGCCGTGGTCGTCTCCAGCCCGAACGACGCCCGCAGGAAGGGCTCCAGCTCGGCCGGCGGATAGGGGATGGCGAACCCCTCGACGAAGGTCTCGATGAAGGTGGCCCGGCCCAGCGTCGACAGGGCCGGGGCGTCGTCGGGGCGGGCCGGGCGGATCAGCGGTTCGGTCATGGCCTGGTTTTGACCCATGGCCCTCGCGACTCAACCCCAATTCCGATCATCGCGGCCTTCGCCGGGATGATCGGGTGTTGTTTGCGTTCGAGGATGCGTAATCTCACCCCATGAGCGTCGCCCTGTTCACCCATCCCGACATGATCGACCACCGGCCGGGGGTCGGCCACCCTGAACGGCCCGAGCGGCTGCAGGCGGTGCTTGATGCGCTGGCCGACGCCGGGCTTGACCGCGACCGCCGCGCCGCGACCGAGGCCAGTGTCGCCGATCTGGAACGGCTGCACCCGGCCGCCCACGTCGCCCGTATCCTCGCCGCCGCCCCGACGCAGGGACTGGCTGCCCTCGACGCCGATACGGTCCTGTCGCCGGGCAGTGTTCGCGCCGCCCGCCTCGCCGCCGGGGCGGTGATCGACGCCGTCCGCGCCGTGGCCCGCGGCGACATGGATCGTGCCTTCGCCGCCGTGCGTCCGCCCGGCCACCATGCCGAGCCGGACCAGCCCATGGGTTTCTGCCTGTTTTCCAGCGTCGCTGTCGCCGCCCGCGTCGCGCAATCCGAGGGATTTGCCCGCGTTGCCGTGGTCGATTTCGACGTCCACCACGGCAACGGCACCCAGGCGGCCTTCCAGAACGACGCGAGCCTGTTCCTCGCCTCGATCCACCAGTCGCCCCTCTACCCGGGCACCGGCGCGGCGTCAGAAACCGGGGTCGGCAATATCGTCAACGCGCCCGTCGCCCCCCATGCCGCGCGCGAATCATGGCGGTCGGCCTTCGCCGAAAGCCTGATGCCGACCCTCGAAGCCTTCGCCCCGGACCTGATCCTGATCTCGGCCGGGTTCGACGCCCACCGCCGTGATCCGCTGGCCCATCAGTCGCTTGAAGCGGACGACTTCGCCTGGGCCACCCGCGCCGTGCTTGAGGTCGCCCGCCGCACATGCGCCGGCAAGGTTGTGTCCTCGCTCGAGGGCGGTTACGACCTTGAAGGGCTGGGCCGTTCCGCGGTTGCCCATGTTCAGGCTCTGGGGGAGGATTAGGGACAGCTTACGGCGTAACGCCTTCACGCCCGCCCCCTGTAGCCATGACCGCTTCCCAGCCTGACATCGACCCCGCCCGTCCGCGGCCCGCGCCGCTGACCCCGCCGGTCGCCGTCGCCGTCCCGGCCCGTCCGGGGGCCATTATCCTGGCCCGTCACGGCGAGCCGGCCCTGTCACGCAAATGCCTGATCTCGGCCAGCCAGTACCGCGACTGGTGGGCCCGCTATGAGGTCGGCGGCCTGCTGGCCGGCCAGACCCCGCCACCGGCCCTGATCGTCGCCGCCCAGGGAGCCGGGGCCATCTATGCCTCGACCCGCGCCCGCGCCCGGGAAACCGCCGCCGCCGTCTCCGGCGGGCGCGAGGTCATGGTCGACGCCCTGTTCATCGAAGCCCCCCTGCCGCCGCCGAAACTGCCCGAGTGGTTCCGCCTGCCGCCCAGATACTGGGGCGTGGTCGCCCGCTTCTGGTGGCATGTGTTCAACCACCACGACGGGCAGGAAACCCGCCGCCAGGCCGAGGCCCGCGCCGAAATGGCCGCCCGCACCCTGATCGCCCGCGCCGCGACCGGCGAGGATGTGCTGGTCTTCGCCCACGGCTATTTCAACCATATGGTCGGCACGCGGCTGAAGGCCGACGGCTGGCGTCTGGTGCACAACCAGGGCTTCAAATACTGGTCCCAGCGGCGTTACGAGAAGGCCTGAGTCCCGGGACAGCCGTTCCGAGGGTTGGCGCGCCCGCCGCGTCCTGTAGAACGAACCGATGACCGACACAGCCGCCATCCCCGCCGATCTCAGCTTCGAGGACGCCCTCGCCCGGCTGGAATCGATCGTCTCCCGCCTTGAATCGGGCCAGGCCCCGCTCGAGGAATCGATCACCCTCTATGAGGAGGGGGCCCGCCTGAAGTCGCATTGCGAGGGCCGGCTCAAGGCCGCCCAGCTGCGCGTCGAGAAGATCGTCGTCGGTCCCGACGGCCAGGCGAAGGGCAGCGAACCGGCCGAGTTCGGCTGATGACCGCCGCGCCGGTCACTGACCGCATCGCCTTTGATGACTTCCTGAAGGTCGATATCCGCGTCGGTCAGGTCATCGCCGCCGACCCCTTTCCCGAGGCGCGCAAGCCCGCGTTCAAACTGACCATCGATTTCGGCCCCGATATCGGCGTGCGCAAATCCTCGGCCCAGATCACCCGCCACTACACCCCGGACCAGCTGGTCGGGCGCAAGGTCGCCGCCGTGGTCAATTTCGCCCCGCGCCAGATCGGCCCCTTCATGTCCGAGGTCCTGACCCTGGGCTTCCCCGATGCCGACGGCGAGGTGGTGCTGGTCGGGGTCGACCGCGAGACCCCTGTCGGCGGGAGGCTGTTCTGAAACACCCGCCCGTCATCCCCTGCGCCGCCAACTCGTGCGAGCAGACGGTCATCGACCGGGTGGCCGAGGTCGCCGACCTGGTCACCGTCGCCCTCGATGAACTGCTGCCCCGCGCCGACGGCCCCGAGATTCGGCTGACCGAGGCCATGCGCTATGCGGCGCTGGGCCCCGGCAAGCGGCTGCGGCCCTTCTTCGCGCTGGAGGCGGCCAATCTGTTCGACATCGAGGAACGGCCGGTGCTGCGCGCCGCCTGCGCTCTCGAGTGCGTCCACGCCTACAGCCTCGTCCACGACGATCTGCCCTGTATGGACGACGACGACATCCGCCGCGGCCGCCCGACCCTGCACCGGGCCTATGACGAGGCCACCGCCGTCCTTGCCGGTGACGCCCTGCAGACCGCCGCCTTCGACATCGTCCTGCACGAGGACACCCATGAGGACCCGGCCATCCGCTGCGAACTGGCGGCGCGGCTGTCGCTGGCCTCGGGCGCGCGCGGCATGGCCGGGGGGCAGATGATCGACCTGCTGGGCGTGCGCGACGATCTGGGTGGCGTCGCCCGGATGCAACGGCTCAAGACCGGGGCCCTGTTCGCCTATGCCTTCGAGATCCCGCTGATCATCGCCCGGGCCCGCGACCACCACCGTCAGGCCCTGACCAGTTTCGCCCACGACATCGGCCTGGCCTACCAGATCGTCGACGACCTGCTGGATGTCGAGGGCGACGAGGACCTGCTGGGCAAGGCCGCCGGCGGCAAGGACGCGGCGCGCGGCAAGACCAATTTCGTCACCCTGCTGGGCGTCGACGCGGCCCGTCTCCGGGTCGCCCACCTCGCCGACCAGGCCCGCGCCCATCTGGACGTGTTCGGCCACGACGCCGAAATCCTCAAGGCCAGCGTCGACTATGTGCTGAAGCGCCGGACCTGAAATCCCCGCCGGCAGCGACACCGTGCCCCCTCGCCGGGGCCGGTTGTCCGTGCTGGATGCACCGTTCCTGCACGGATTTTTCAACGGGAGTCGACCTGACCCGCAGCGAAATGGTCTAAGGCGGGTTGGTAGATAGTCTTTCCTGGGTCCAGGGTCCCCGAATGCCAGATACGCCGCTGCTCGATACCGTCCATGTTCCCGCCGATATGCGCGCCTTCGATGCGCCACGGCTGCGGCAACTGGCCGACGAGCTGCGCGCCGAGACCATCGATGCCGTCTCGGTCACCGGCGGCCATCTGGGGGCCGGTCTGGGCGTGGTCGAACTGACGGTCGCCCTGCACCATGTCTTTGAAACCCCGAAGGACATCCTGATCTGGGACGTCGGTCACCAGTGCTATCCGCACAAGATCCTGACCGGCCGGCGCGACCGTATCCGCACCCTGCGCCAGCCCGGCGGCCTCAGCGGCTTCACCAAACGCAGCGAGAGCGAATACGACCCGTTCGGCGCGGCCCACGCCTCGACCTCGATCAGCGCCGCCCTCGGCTTCTGCGCCGCCCGCGACCAGAAGGGCGACACCAACAAGGTCGTTGCCGTGATCGGCGACGGCTCGATGTCGGCCGGCATGGCCTATGAGGCGATGAACAACGCCGCCGAGACCACCAAACAGCTGGTCGTCATCCTCAACGACAACGACATGTCGATCGCCCCGCCGGTCGGCGGGATGAGCGCCTATCTGGCCAAACAGGTCTCGGGCGGCACCTATCGCAATTTCCGCCGCTTCGGAAAATCGGTCGCCGAACACCTGCCGCGCCCGTTCCGCAACGCCGCGCGCAAGGCCGAGGAATATGCCCGCGGCATGATCGTCGGCGGCACCTTCTTCGAGGAGCTGGGCTTCTACTACATCGGCCCGATCGACGGTCACGACCTCGACAACCTGGTGCCGATCCTGAAGAACGCCGCCGCCATCGACGACCGGCCGGTGCTGGTCCATGTCGTCACGCAAAAGGGCAAGGGCTATGCCCCGGCCGAATCCAGCGCCGACAAGCTCCACGCGGTGGCGAAGTTCGACGTGGTGTCGGGCAAACAGTCCAAATCCGTCTCCAACGCCCCCAGCTACACCAAGGTGTTCGGCACCGAGCTGATCAAGCGGGCCCAACTGGACCCGTCGATCGTGGCCATCACCGCCGCCATGCCCTCGGGCACCGGCCTGGACCTGTTCGGCCAGGTCTTCCCTGACCGCACCTATGACGTCGGCATCGCCGAGCAGCACGCGGTGACCTTCGCCGCCGGCCTGGCCGCCGACGGGATGAAGCCCTTCTGCGCCATCTATTCGACCTTCCTGCAGCGCGGCTATGACCAGGTCGTCCACGACGTGGCCATCCAGAAACTGCCGGTGCGATTCGCCATGGACCGGGCCGGCCTGGTCGGGGCCGACGGGGCCACCCACGCCGGTTCGTTCGACATCGGCTTCATGGGGGCCCTGCCCGGCATGGTGCTGATGGCCGCCGCCGACGAGGCCGAACTGGCCGCCATGATCGCCACCAGTCTCGAGATCGACGACCGCCCCAGCGCCTTCCGCTATCCGCGTGGCGAGGGCGTGGGGGTCGAGATCCCCGACCTGGCCGCCCCGCTGGAGATCGGCCGCGGCCGCATCGTCCGCGAGGGTACGGCCGTGGCCATCCTGTCGCTGGGTACCCGACTGGAGGAGGCGTTGAAGGCCGCCGACCTGCTGGCGGCGCGCGGTGTCTCGGCCACCGTGGCCGACGCCCGCTTCGCCAAGCCGCTGGACGCCGATATGATCCTGCGTCTGGCCCGCGAGCATGAGGCCCTGATCACGGTGGAGGAGGGGGCCATGGGCGGCTTCGGGGCCTTCGTGCTCCAGCTGCTGGCCGAAAAGGGCGCACTCGACGCCGGACTCAAGGTCCGCACCCTGTGCCTGCCCGACGTCTTCCAGGATCAGGACAGTCCGATGGCCATGTATACGACCGCCGGCCTCAACGCCCAGCAGATCGCCGCCAGCGCCCTGGTCACCCTTGGTATCGACGCCGCCCGCGGGGCCGTCCGGGCCTGATCGGACGGCCTATTTCGGTTCGACAGCCGGGGCCGTGGCCGGGAAGAAGCGCCGCCCCAGCCACAGGGCCACCGACACCAGCAGGATCAGCACCGGCACCTCGACCAGCGGGCCGATAACGGCGGCGAAGGCGACCGGTGACGCCAGGCCGAAGGCCGCGATGGCCACGGCGATGGCCAGTTCGAAATTGTTCGACGCGGCGGTGAAGGCCAGGGCGGTGGTGCGCGGATAGTCGGTTGCGATCAGCCGCCCCATCAGGAAGCTGACCACGAACATGACGAAGAAATAGATCGTCAGCGGAATGGCAATCCGCAGGGCGTCGAGCGGCAGGGCCACCACCTCGCCGCCCTTGAGGCTGAACATGGCGACGATGGTGAACAGCAGGGCGATCAGGGTGATCGGCCCGATGCGCGGCAGGAACCGGGTCTCGTACCAGTCGGACCCGCGCCGGGCGATCAGTACCCGCCGGGTCACGAACCCCGCCAGGAACGGCAGCCCCAGATAGACCAGCACGGCCCCGGCGATCGTCCACACGCTGACGTCGACCACACTGGCCTGCAGGCCGAACAGCGGCGGCAGCACCGTCAGGAACAGCCAGGCGTACAGGCTGAAGAACAGGATCTGGAAGATCGAGTTGAAGGCGACCAGACCGGCGACATAGTCATTGTCGCCACGCGCCAGCTGGTTCCACACCAGCACCATGGCGATACAGCGGGCCAGGCCGATCAGGATCACCCCGGTCATGTATTCCGGCTGGTCGCGCAGGAAGATCACCGCCAGGGCGAACATCAGCACCGGACCCAGCACCCAGTTCTGGAACAGGGACAGGGCCAGCACGCGTCTGTCGGCGAACACGCGCGGCAGGGCCTCGTATTTCACCTTCGCCAGCGGCGGATACATCATCAGGATCAGGCCGATGGCGATCGGGATATTGGTCGAGCCGATGGACAGGCTGTCGAGGGCGGTGGGCAGGCCGGGCACCAGCGTGCCCAGGGTGACGCCCAGCGCCATGGCCATGAAGATCCACAGCGTCAGGCCGCGATCGAGGAAGGACAGGCGCCGGGGCGGCGATTCGGCGGTCATCGCCTCACCCGCCGGCCGGCGGCATCGATGACGACCGCGCCGTCCTCCTTGGCGAAGGGGGCCAGTGGTCCGTCGGGCAGCAGGTCCAGCACGACCTCGCACGGCCGACACAGCCGCACCCCGGCCGGGGCGACCACGATCGGCCGGTTCAACAGCACCGGATGGGCCGCGATGGCGTCCAGCAAAGCCTCGTCGGTCAGGGCCGGATCGTCCAGCCCCAGCTCGGCGAAGGGCGTGCCCTTTTCGCGCAGCAGGTCCCGGATCGTCAGCCCCATGCGCGCGGCCAGCTGTCTCACCATGGCCCGGTCCGGCGGTGTCTTCAGATACTCGATCACGTGCGGCTCGATCCCGGCATGGCGGATCAGGGCCAGGGTGTTGCGCGAGGTGCCGCAGGCGGGATTGTGATAGATGATGAAGTCCATGACTCTCTCAGACGCAGTCGGGCAAAAGATCGGCCAGCGCCGGCGCGCACCGCCCGGCCTCGCCGCCACAGCAGTCGGCCACCAGAAACAGCACCAGGGCCCGCACCTGGTCGATATTGGCCCGGTACAGGATCGAGCGGCTGCGGCGTTCCGAACTGACCAGCCCGGCCCGCGCCAATACATTCAAATGCGCCGACAGCGTATTGGCCGGCACACCCAGCCGGTCGGCCAGCTCCCCGGCGGCCATGCCCTCGGGCCCATGCGCCACCAGCCGCCGGAACGCGTCCAGCCGCGTCGCCTGGGCCAGGGCCGCGAAGGCCGGGATCGCGACTTCTGATTCCATATTTCCACGATAATGGAATTATCGAGACCGTCAAACCGTGCCCCCCGGCTGTCGTCATCCCGGGGGCAGGTGCCCCCCTGCTGTCGTCATCCTTCGGCGAGCGCCCGCGCTTGCGGGCGGGAGACCG
>NZ_JAQSDK010000033.1 GCF_029945885.1 Brevundimonas sp. | reverse complement strand
AGGGGCTTGTGGAATGTGTTTGCCGTTGGCGCAGCCCGTGATCCGGGCGTCCTGGACGATGTGATCCCGGTTCGAGGTCGTTCCCGGCGCCGTGACGACGGCCCCTGGCGCCGGGCGCAAGCTCTCCTGCGCCTGGACCGATACGACGACGACGCCGAGGTCGAACATGGCCGCGCCGGCCAGAATGATCGCTGCTTTCCGCATGGTGTCCAGTTCCTTGTTGCTGTCCTTGGGACGGGTGGCCCGTCTGCGAGCCCGGTCGGTCAAACGCGTGGTCGATACTGCCCCCATTGCCGAATTGGCCTCTCAGCGGCGGGGCGTCACCGGCAGGCGGCACTGCTGGACACCCTCGTGCAGGACGACTGCCCCGCCTCGCGCTGCACACGCCTGGACCGTATTCACGCGGTCGATTCTCCCCCATGACCACGACTCAATGTCGATGGGTCCGCCGGACGGGTTGGCGGTCGCCCGCGGTTCTCCGTTTTCCGGGCGCCCCCTGTTCGACAGCCGGCCGCCGCCGGTTCCACCAATGCCGTTGACGGGGGCCGAGGCCCCGGCGGCGTCATCGACCTGGCGGTGCACGATATCGGTATCATCCCAGACGCTCAGGGTGACACGAACACGGCCGCCGTCGCGCGGGACTACCGTCGTCAGCCGGCGGCCGGAAGAATCGACCGCATAGACCCGACCCCGGCCGGGCCTGATCGGCGCGGACGTCATCGACGGCGCGTCGTTGACCGGCGTGACCGTCACGACCGCCGGCGCCGTGGGATTGGTCAGGAAGACCGAATAGCGGCCGGGTCCGACGGAGAAGACGGCCTCGCCGCGGGCGTCGGTCCGGATGGGGGCGGCGAGCCACTGGGGCTCGCCCTCGAGGCCGATGGGTGTATCTGAAATCGGCGTGTTCGGCGTGGCTTGCCCGAAGGCCGCGAGCAGCAGGCCGATGGCGGCGATGGCGACAGGTCTGACGGTCATGGTCATCTCTCCGTGTACAGGCCGAGCCCGCTAATCCGCTTTCAGCACGTCGCCGCGCATCGGCGGTTCACCGTCGATGACGCTGGCGATCGACAGTCGTGCGCGCGTCTGCGAAGCCACCGGGGCGACCAATAGTGACAGGCCAATACCGGCAGCCGACAGGATGAGGGTTCTGCGTTTCATCGGGAGGGTCCTTGCGAAGTCTGTAGCCGATCAGGGTCAGCCGGGTTTCAACGTGAACGCTTGCGATAGTTCCCGGCACGGTGATGCTGGGGTGTCTGCTCCTGGGTATATTGAGGCGGGTGAGACGGATGATCCTGCCGTGGGTCTTGGGGTCGGTCCTGTTGCTTCAGCGGCGGCCGGTCGGGGGCGGGATGCAGGCCGGCGTGGCTGGAGAACCGCTGCCGGTCGCGGTTCCCGGCCTTGCAGCAGTCCCTTCGACCTGGGCTGTGTCAGTCTCGCTGTTGTTGATGACGCGGAGCACTCTGGCGTCAACTTGGGCGTCCTGGTCGATATGGTCGCGGTTTGACAGCCGTCCCCCTCCCAGACCGCCGATGCCGTTGACGGGCGTCGTCGTCGAGCGGGTCGACGGTGAGGTCGGGGTTGGGGCAACCGGTCCGCAGCCGGGGACCGGCACCGGCCCGGTCCGGGGGGAGATAGTCTCCATGGCAAGGGTTGCGCCCGAGGAATTGACGTGCGCCCGCGTCTCCCCCGCGCCAGCGCCCGGTTCAGTCCTGGCCTGGCCACTCCGCGACTGTGGCGGCGTCTGGGCCAGGGCCAGGCCGGCGGTCAGGGCGGCACCGAGCATGACGAGGGTTCCAACAGTGGTCTTCATCGCAAGTGTCCTTGGGGAATGGGTTTCAGAAACAGCCAGCGTCAGTCGGTCTTGAGCACGTCGCCGCGCATGGGCTCGCCGCCCTCGGTCACGGTGGCGATGGACAGACGATCACGCACGGTCGCGACCTGTACCTGCCCGATCCGGCTCATTTCGACGTCCAGAACCTCGCCGGTTCCGGGGTCGGTAAGGGTGCGGCCGGGCCGCCAGACATTCAGGGTCAGGCCCGGCACTACATTCCGGTCGGTCCCCGCGTTCAGATAGACGCCGGACGGGCCCGCATCGACGACGATGGCCGACCAGGTGACCCTGCGCATGCCCGAGGCGATCTGCTCAACCGCCCTGACGATGGCGTCCTGGCCGGCCTGGCCGATCGGTGTGGTTCGGAAAATCTCGCCACCCAGTCGCGCCCCGCCGTAGCTCTCGACCAGTCCGGCCTCGGTGGTGCGCGATGAGGCGCGACCCTCGGCGCTGGACGTCGAAATGACCTGACCGGTCGAAGTGTCGACCAGCCTGAGCGCGATCTCGATGACGGCGGTCTGGCTGCGGGTGCCGGCGCGACCGCCCAGCAGGCCGCCCAGCGGGCCACCACTGATGCTCAGGCCGCTGCCGCCAGCCGCCGCTTCATATTTGGTGACCGCGCCCCGCACCAGGGCACTGGCCGCCATCGGACCGCCATCGCCCTCGACGACCAGGAACCGACCGTCCTCGACCAGGGCCTGAATCAACATGGCGGTCATACCGTCCGCCGTGACCGAACCACCGACGGCCTCGGTGGCCCGGAACAGGTCGACGGCGATGGTCTTCTTCAGCCCGTCGTAGCGGGCACGGTCCTGGGACAGGACCGGTCCGGCGACTCCCGCCATGGCCAGCGTCGTGCCGGTCAGCACCCAGCGTCGGTTCGGAGTCAGAACGATCATGTGCGTTGAACCAGACTGGAGGAACTGAAAACTGGACTCGAATCCCGGAGACAAGTCGCGGCAAGTGGCAACTATTCACACTAATTTTGAACGCTCGACCTGCCATGAATATTTGTCAAATATAATATTTAGGCCGCACAGCAAATGAAACGCTCGGGTTTAAATGTATTTGATTCGATTAGCTTAAAGTCATTAAGCAGCTAGCGGCGACCAAAGACTGCCGACGATGGTATCGTCGTCATTGGAGTGCTGACCCGCGAAGCGGCCCGCTAGCGGGGCGTCTGACCCCCGCGCCCCCAGCGGTCGAAGATCGACGAGGCATTGATCGCGATGCGGCCACCGGCCCGGGGGATTGTCACCACCAGCCGCTGCCCCCTGTCGTCGAGGGTGTAGGCCCGCCCGCGCCCGGGTTGTGCGACAATGACGTAGTTCTGGATTCGAAGTGTCGAGACGTCGGCGCTGATGCGGAGGCGTATCGGAGCCTGAAGCCGGGACGCATCCGGGATGAAGACAGCGTAGCGGCCGGGGGCCAGGTCGGCGAACACGACATTGCCCTCGCGATCGGTCACCCGAGGGGCGACGATGCTCCCGGGGTCACCCTCGAGCCCGACCGGAATCCCCTGAATGGGGGTGCCGGGCTCCGCATGGGCGACGGAAGCGCCCAGCAGCAGGGCGGCGACGATGGCGACGAACAGTTTCATCCCGGTCTCTCCAGCTTGAATGATCAGAGGCGAATACCCGCCGGCCCCGCAGCCCCGGCTATCGCGGTGTCGATGTCGCTTCCAGGGTCTCAACCCGACCGCTGATCATCACCGTGCCCAGACTCGAACCGACCGGAAACAAGTGGATTCCCCTGGTGTTTGGCCGGATCTCACGTCCATCAACACTGAGGGTCAGCAACCGGTTCGGCCGGCACGGCCGTCGCGGCGCGCAGGCTGTGGTGACCGCATATTCGCCCGGCTCCACCCTCACCTGGGCCGAGAACCGACCTTCCCGGTCCGTGGTCGCAACCACGATCGCCCGACCACCGGGGTTTTTGCCAAGGTAGATATCGACCCCGGGTATCGGCTCGCCCGCATGAGCGATCCCAATCGCAACCGACGCCGCCAGCACCAGGCTGATGATGGCAGCAAGTCTGAATCCAGACGCCATGGTGTTTTTCCCGCAAGGCCATTCCGGCCGCCCGCTGCGGTCACATAACGCTGGTCACCACAGGGGCGCGCTGTCAATCGGTATGAGATCATGCCGGGTCAGGGCCCCGCTTGGTTCGCTCTGAAGCGGACCTCCCTGCATCAGGCGATTTCGAGGAACTCACCCTGCGGTCCATAGGCGGCGAAGCCACCAATCCCGCCGCCGCGGACGGCCTCGACCATGGTTTGCAGGGCTTTATCAATCCGGTCCTGGGTCGGCGGCTGTCCCGCCTGACCGGAGAGGCTGGCGGCAAACACCACCTGCCAGGGAGGCCCTGCTTTTCGGGATTCCGTCACCAGGGCCGCAAAATCCGCCAGATCCCCGGGGGCCTTGTCGACACACATTTGAGGCGCAAGGGATCCGCCCTCACCGCGATGAAACCGTTCGGTCTGTTCGGGCGTGGCATTCCCTGGCAGTTCGGCTACGGCAAAGACAAACAACAGACGTTGCGGCGCGGGCTGGGCGGCGGCAGTGGCCAGCAGCTGCCGGAAATGATCATTGCGGTCCATGAGGCACAGGCTAGGAGAAAATGCGGATTGTGTCCCAGTCGACTTGCCGCCGTCGCATTGACGGGAGTCGGGAGGCCGATTGACAGTTGGCAATCGCGATTGCGAGCGCAGGCTGTATGGCCGGGCGGGTAAGCCCGCTTCCGGGCACAGAGCTAGCCGACGAAGCGATGACCACTGACCTGGCCCGGGAGATCGCCCGGACGTATTTTCCCGGCGCGCGCTCCGAGAACGAGAGCCGTCTGCGCGGCGAGATGGATGCCACGCTCGACCACTGGTTTCGCTGGCGTTCGGGCCGGTTCGAGGACAGCGCGCCGGTCGGACCGGAGCGTGTCGAGACCGCCACGGGTGGCCCGCGCGCCGACGACCGGCTGGGGCGTCGTTTGCTGGCGCTGTGCGACGCCATGACGGCCGAGACGCCGACGTTTTCCCCCCGCTACATCGCCCATATGAAGTCGGACCTGTCGTTGCCGGGCCTGCTGGGCTGGTTTGCGGCCATGCTGCACAATCCCAACAACAGCTCGCGCGACGCCAGCCGGGCCGGCAGCGTCATCGAGACCCAGGCCATCGCCGTCCTGGCCAGAATGCTGGGCTATGATCCTGCCTCCGCCCAGGGCCATTTCACCTCTGGCGGAACGGTCGCTAATTTCGAGGCCGTCTGGCGCGCCCGCTACCGGCTGGATCACTGGCTGGCCCTGGCCCTGCACATCGCGGAGACGACCGGCACACGCCTCGACCCCTTTGCCGCTGCCCACATGGGCTGGACGCGATTCCGTGAGTTGTTGGCCTCCCACACGCTCTCGGAGGCTGACCTGAAAGCCTGCAGCGCGGCAGCGTCCAATCCCGGCGACGTCTGGCGGCGCATCAGCCGGGCCTCGGGTCAGGACTATATGGGGCCAGTGATGCTGGTCCCCGGCAATCGACACTATTCCTGGAGCAAGTCGGCCAACGTCTTTGGTCTGGGCGGAGAGGCGATCTGGAGTATCGCCCTCGATGCCGGCGGCCGTCTCGACCTGGCCGATTTCGAACGCCTTGTCGCCCGTGCCGAAGCCGAGGGACGACCGGTTTTGATGGCGGTCGCAGTGGCCGGTGCGACCGAGACCGGAGCCGTGGACCCGCTGGACCGGCTCTATGACCGGATGGATCACTGGCGATCGGAACGGGGCTGGCGCATCTGGCGACATGTGGATGCGGCCTACGGCGGGTTTCTCGCGGCCATGCTGGACGGGCCATCCGAGGCGACCCTGACTTCGGAAACCGCTGCGGCCCTGCGGGCGATGGGGCGATCGGATTCCATCACCATCGACCCGCACAAGCTGGGCTATGTGCCCTATGCCTGCGGGGCCTTTCTGACACCAGACGCCGAACGCTATGCCGTTTCGGCCTTTGATGCCCCCTATCTGGACCGTCCGGAACTGGGCCAGGGCAAATGGTCCTCAACGCTGGAGGGTTCACGCTCGGCGGCCGGGGCGGCGGCGACCTGGTTGACGGCAGAAACCATCGGGTTCGAGGCTGACGGCTTCGGAGCCCTGATGGCCGCCACGCTCGATGCCCGTCAGGTCTTCCAGACCGCCGTCCGGAAAGCCATTCCCGAAGCTCGCTTCCTGCCCGCAGACAGCAATATCGCCTGCTTCTCTCTGGCGCGTCCCGGCGAGGCACTAAGCTGCTCCAATGCTCGGACCGGCGCGGTCTTCGACCATTTCCAGACCTCACCCGATTTCGCCGTGTCGAAGACCAAGCTGGGTCGGGACAACGCGGCCCTGATGGCGGCTGTCCTGGCCGGGCATGACGGCCATGATGACGTACCGGACGGACATGGCGGCTTGCTGGTGATCCGCTGCGTCTTCATGAATCCCTACTGGTCCGAACCTTCGGTTCGACAGGACCTGCTTCCGCGCTTTATCAAGGAATTGCGCGAAGCCCTGGCCGACGCCGACCGGTCGCAGGCGGCCTGAAATGGAGGCAATCATGACCCGAATCCTGTTCTTCGGCCGCGTTGCGGAACGACTAGGAGCCAATTGCCGCCTGGATCTGCCGGCCGGTGGGGCCACGATGGGTGAAATCCGCAACCTTGTGGCCGCCCGGGACGAGGTCGCCGCTGCCGCCCTGCTTCGCGTCGACGTTCGCGGATCGCTGGACCAGGTCGTCGTCGGCGAAGACACCCTGGCCCGGCCTGATCAGGAAATCGCCTTCTTCTCGATTTTTTCCGGAGGCTGAGTTGGCCCTCGACGTCCGGCTTGCGACTGAAACCCTGTCCGCCCCGTCAGAGCTGGAGCGCTTTCTCTCGGGCCGCACCGGTGACGGGGCGGTCGTGACCTTCACCGGCCTGGCCCGGGGGGTCGGCAAGGACGGCTCGACCATCGAATCCCTGACGCTGGACTGGTATCCGGGCATGACCGAGCGGTCGATGGTCGACATCGCTGAGGCCGCCGCCGCAAGATTTCCCGTCAGCGATCTGGCTGTAGTCCATCGCTGCGGCGACATCGTCCCGGGCGAGACCATCGTCTTCGTCGCCGCCGCCGCGCCGCACCGACGCGTCGCCTTCGAGGCCGCCGACTATCTGATGGACAGACTCAAGACCGAAGCGGCGTTCTGGAAACGCGAGACCGGTCCCGCCGGAACCCGCTGGATCGAACCCGTAGACGAAGATCGCGCCGCCCTGGCGCGCTGGAAGGACGAAACGCCCTGATGGCCGGAATCAACGAAGATCTGCCGTTCCACCCGCTGAACATCGCGGTCCTGACCATATCGGACACCCGCGACGAGACCACCGACACCTCGGGCGGCCTGCTGGTCGAGCGCCTGACCACGGCCGGCCACGTCCTGAAGGGCAAGGCCATCGTTCACGACGAGGTCGATGCCATCCGCGCCCAGCTCAAAGTCTGGATCGCCGACGCCGATATCGACGTGGTCCTGACCACCGGCGGTACCGGGTTCGCGCCGCGCGACGTGACCCCCGAGGCGGTCAAGCCCCTGTTCCGCCGCGAGCTGGACGGGTTTTCGGTCGTCTTCCATCTCAAAAGCCTCAGCACGGTCGGGGTGGCGACGCTGCAGTCGCGGGCCCTGGCCGGACAGGCGGAGGACACCTTCGTCTTTTGCGTCCCAGGATCGACCGGGGCCTGCCGTGACGCCTGGGACCTCGTGCTGGCCGAGGAGCTGGACAGCCGCTTCCGGCCCTGTTCTCTGGTTGGCCAGATTCCGCGCTACCGCGGTATCTGTCCATGAGCGCCCTGACCCATCTGGATAGCGGCGGCCGGGTCCATATGGTCGACGTCGGCGACAAGGCCACGACGAGCCGACGGGCCGTCGCCGAAGGCCTTCTGATCTGCGCGCCCGAAACCCTGGCCCTGGTGCGCGATGACCGGGCTCCCAAGGGTGCGGTGATCACCACCGCTGAACTGGCCGGGATCATGGGGGCCAAACGCACCGCCGACCTGATCCCCCTGTGCCACCCCCTGGGCCTGGACAAGGTCTCGGTGACGGTGGTCATGGACGAGGCCCTGCCCGGCTTCGTCGTCACCGCCGAGGCCCGCGTCAGTGGGCCAACCGGGGTCGAGATGGAGGCCCTGACCGCCGTCTCCGTGGCCTGCCTGACCCTCTACGACATGCTCAAGGCGGCCGACCGTGGCATGGTCATCAGCCGGGTCCGGCTCCTGTCAAAGTCGGGCGGGCGGTCGGGGGACTGGACCGCCGGGGACGGGGCCGGCGCGTGATTGATTTCGACGAAGCCATCCGCCTGATCCTGAATGCGGCTCGACCTCTCGGGGCTGAGGCCGTGGCGCTGGAGTTCGCAGGCGAACGCGTGCTGGCCGAAGGTCTGAAGGCCCGCGGTGACGCGCCGCGCACCGCGGTCTCGGCCATGGACGGCTATGCCGTGCGCGACGCCGATCTGACGACCCTGCCCGCGCGGCTGCCGATCGCCGAAGTCGCCTTTGCCGGGCGGGCCGATGTCCCTTCCCTTCCTGCCGGCAGTTGCGCCCGCATCTTCACCGGAGGCCCCGTCCCCCACGGCTCGGATCGGGTTGTGGTTCAGGAGATCGTCGGCCGTTACGGCGACGACGCCCTGTTCGAGACCACTCCAGGTGACGGTCGCCACATCCGCGCTGCCGGGTCGGACTTCGCATCCGGCGACGTGCTGCTGCCCGCCGGGACCGTTCTGGGCTTCCGCGCCATGGTCGCCGCCGCCGCGGCCGATGTCGCGACCCTGTCCGTTGTGCGCCGCCCACGCGTCGTCATCCTCGGGACTGGCGATGAACTGGCCGAGCCCGGACAGGCACTGGAGACGCCCGGCAGTATCCCGGAAAGCGTCTCGTTCGGCGTGGCCGCCCTGGCCCGGCAATACGGAGCCGAGGTCATCGCCCGTCGTCGTCTGCCCGACACGCCGGACAGGCTGGAAGCCGCCGCCCGTCAGGCGCTGGATGAGGCCGACCTGATCGTGGTCACGGGCGGAGCCTCGGTGGGTGAGAAGGATTTCGCCCGGGCGATGTTCGCCCCCTTCGGCCTCAAGCTGATCTTCTCCAAGGTCGCCATCAAGCCCGGCAAGCCGGTCTGGTTCGGGCGGGCCAACGGCAAATGGATCATCGGGCTTCCCGGCAATCCCACCTCGGCGATCGTCACCGCCCGCCTGTTCCTCGCACCGCTGATCGCCGGTCTGGCGGGCCGGGACGCAGCGTCCATGCTGGACTGGCGGCCCATGTCGCTGACCACGGCGCTGAAAGCCTGCGGCGACCGCGAAACCTTCGAGCGCGGCCGTCTGATCGATGGAGGTGTCGCTATTCTGGGCACCCAGGATTCGGGCTCCCAGAAGGCCCTGGCGTCAGCTGATGTCCTGATCCGGCGACGCTCCGCTGCCCCCGCGCTCGCAGCGGGCGACACGGCCGATATTCTGGACTTCTGACACCGTCAGATGAAGCGCTGGAACAGGAGGTTGTTCTCGAGGTGGATGTGTTCGCGCAGATCTGAATCCAGCTTGCTGCACGCGGCATATAGCGCCCGCCACGTCGTGCAGGCCCCTTGCGGCGGGGTGAAGTCGTCGGTCAGGTCACCCATGAAGGCCAGCTGCTCGCCCAGCTCGACATGTTCTTCCATCATCAGGGCGACCGGATAGCGCAACGTCGGCGATCCACCGTGAACCATCGCCGGAAAAAGGACCGCCTCCTCCTTGTGCTGGTGATCCTCAAGATCATCGTACATCAGGGTCAGAAGCTCGGCGAGACCACGCGGACAGTCGGCTTTCGCCTGATGGACAGTCTCGACCCGGCGCGCCAGGCGGATGGCCTCCGGAAATTCGACGCGGTGGACCTTGTGATAGCGCTCGATGATGTGCGCAACCAGATCGGCGGTTTCCGCCGGGGCGGCGATCCCCGGGGTCCCGAGACTGCGCAATTCCGTTTCCAGGGCTGACAGGTCTAGTCCGCGGCGCTCGGCTTCCGACGACAGCAGCGCACCGCCATTGCAGCAAAAGTCGATCTTGTGTCGACGAAAGACAGTGGTCGCGCCGGGCAGGATGACCGCGATGTCGCCTACGGAAAGATATTGAAAGGTCATCGTCCGGCTCTCCTGATCGGCAACTCGCCCGCCCGTCGACCGCGGGTGACGGCGTCTTCCTAGACCGTTCGACGCGCTCGGCTCTTGATCCCCGTCAAGCCTTCCATTGATGGGGGTCTGCGCCTGCGACAAGCCGGTGCGACTTCCGCACGCCGCAGGGAATCACCGAGTCTGACCACCGCTTTCAAGGGGAACAGACTATGGCGTTCGACAATCCGCTGGCCGGAGAAATCTGGAGCAGTAAATACCGCTTCAAGCCAATCGACGGCGAGGGCGACAAGACCGTCGAAGCCACCTGGGACCGGGTCGCCACAGCCCTGGCCGAGGCCGAGCCCGCCAAATCACGCGCACGCTGGCGCACCCGGTTTCGGGAGGCCCTGGAAGGTTATCGCTTCCTGCCCGCAGGCCGGATCCTGGCCGGGGCGGGAACCGGCCGGTCGGTGACCCTGTTTAACTGCTTCGTCATGGGCACGGTGCCCGACGATCTGGACGGCATCTTCCAGCACTTGCGCGAAGCGGCCGTGACCATGCAGCAGGGCGGCGGGGTCGGCATGGACTTCTCGACCGTGCGCCCGTCCGGGGCCCCGGTTCGCGGGGTCGGGGCCGAGGCCTCGGGGCCCCTCAGCTTCATGGATGTCTGGGACTCGATGTGCCGCACCATCATGTCCGCGGGCCAGCGGCGCGGGGCGATGATGGGCTGCCTGCGGATCGATCATCCAGACATCGAAGCCTTCATCAATGCCAAACGCGAGGCGACCCGGTTCCGCAATTTCAATCTGTCGGTGCTGGTTCCGGACGCCTTCATGACCGCCCTCGACGCGGGCGCGGACTGGCCCCTGGTCTTCAACGGCGAGGTTCGGCGCAGCGTCCCGGCGGCAGACCTGTGGGACCGGCTGATGCGCGCCACCTTTGACGCGGCCGAACCGGGTGTGATCTTCATCGATCGCGTCAACGCGGCCAACAACCTGGCCCATTGCGAGGTCATCTCCGCCTCCAACCCCTGTGGCGAGCAGATGCTGCCGCCCTACGGGGCCTGCTTGCTGGGGTCGATCAACCTGGCCCGGCTGGTCACCGCCCCGTTCGAAGCCGGCGCGGCCATGGATGAAGCGGAGCTGGGTGCCCTGACCCGCACAGCGGTTCGCATGCTGGACAATGTCATCGACATCTCGCGCTTTCCCCTGCCCGCGCAGGAAACCGAAGCCAAAGCCAAGCGCCGCCTCGGCCTGGGCGTGACCGGACTGGCTGACGCCCTGATCTTCTGTGGGGCACGCTATGGCGAGGCCCAGGCCGTAGCCCTGACTGAACGCTGGCTGGGTGTGATCCGCCGGGAGGCCTATCGGGCCTCGGCTGAACTCGCCGCCGAGAAGGGCCCCTTCCCGCTCTACGACCCGATCATGCTGGAGCAGCCCAATCTGGCCGGGCTGGATCCGGAGACCCGCGAGCTGATCGCCCGCCACGGTCTTCGCAACGGCTGCCTGACCTCGATCGCCCCGACCGGCACGACCTCCCTGCTGGCCGGGAACGTCTCGTCTGGCATCGAGCCGGTGTTCGCCTTCGCCTATAACCGCAAGGTCCTGCAGCCGGACGGCAGCAAGCGCGACGAGGCGGTCGAGGACTATGCCCTGTCCTTTTGGCATCGGCTCAAGGGGGCGGATGCCCCGCTGGAGAGCGCGCCGGGCAATGCCTTCGTCAGCGCCCAGACCCTGACCCCCGAACATCATCTGCGGATGCAGGCGGCGGCCCAGACCCAGATCGACAGTTCGATCTCCAAGACCATCAACTGTCCGGAAGACATTCCTTTCGACGCCTTCTCCCATGTCTATCGCCAGGGCTACCGGATGGGCTGCAAGGGGCTGACCACCTATCGACCCAATGCCATCACGGGCTCGGTGCTCAGCGTCGCGCCGACTACCCCGGCCGCCACAGCGCCGACCGCGCCGGTCCTGACGCCGCGACCGGGCAGGCTGGAGGGCGCGACCTACAAGGTGCGCTGGCCGCTGGACGCTCATGCCGTCTACGTCACCATCAATGACTCCGAGGACGAGGACGGCGGCGAGCGGCGGCCGTTCGAGATCTTCGTCAACTCCAAGAACATGGCCCATTACGCCTGGACCCTGGCCCTGACCCGGATGATTTCCGCTGTGTTCCGGCGCGGCGGCGATGTCTCCTTCGTGGCGGAAGAGCTGAAGGCCGTGTTCGATCCCGGCGGCGGCACCTGGATGGAGGGGCGCTACACACCCTCCCTGCCGGCGGCCATCGGGGCGGTGATCGAACGCCATCTCGGCCTGACGGCCGGCGACGATCCGACAGCGGTCGAACCGACACCGGCAACGGCCCGGGAGACCGTCACGGCAGCCCCCCCCTCCCCCTCTGCCTGCCCCCGCTGCGGAACGCCCGGACTGGTGCGCAAGGAGGGCTGCGACAGTTGTCTCGACTGCGGTTATTCCCGATGCGGGTAGCCCCGGTGCGCCGTCCGCCTACTACCCGGTCGTGGACGGACGTCTTCTATGGGGCCCGGCGACCGGTCGAGCTTCTGTTGACGGCCTCGCTGCGCAGTATCGCCCGTCGCCAGCCCGACGCCTTCGACCGGCTAGGCCCGGTACGTCACGCCACCATCCGCATCAGCCCGGTGGACCTGCCCGTCGCCTTCGAGATGCGACCGGACGGTGAAACCGGTTCGATCCGCGTCGTGCGCCCGACCGACGATCCCGGCGACGCCTCGGCGCGGATCAGCGGTCCACTGCTGACGCTTCTGGCCCTGTTCGACGGACGCGGGGATGCCGATGGAGCCTTCTTTCAGCGCTGCATCGACGTCGACGGCGACACCGCTGCCATCCTGGCCCTGCACAATGCGCTGGAGGCCTCGGAACTGACGATGGCGGACATTCTGGGCCTTCCACGACAGTTCGACCCGCCGCTGCAGACCGTGCTGTCCATCGTCCGGCGCTGGCGCGAACCGGAGGTCCGGGCATGATCGCCGCGTCGGTTCCGCCGCTCGAACTGGTCTGCCCGGCCGGGTCACCGGCCATGCTGAAGGCGGCGGTCGAGGCCGGAGCCGACAGTGTCTATTGCGGCTTCCGCGACGAGACCAATGCGCGCAATTTCCCGGGGCTGAACTTCTCGCCCGAGGAACTGCGAGCCGCGACCGACTGGGCTCATGAACGCGGAGCCCGGGTCCTGCTGGCACTCAACACCTTTGCCCGGGCCGACGCCACCGACCTGTGGCGCGCCTCGGCGGACGCGGCGGCTCTGGCGGGCGTGGATGCCATCATCGCCGCAGACCTGGCCGTGCTGTCGCACATGCACACCCAGCATCCCGACTTGCGCCTGCACCTGTCGGTCCAAGCCGCAGCAGGCACCCCCGAGGCCATTGCCTTCTACGCGCGCGAATACGGAGTGAAGCGCGTCGTCCTGCCGCGGGTTCTCAGCGTCGAGGAGATCAAGGCCCTGTCCCGGGAGATCACCGTCGAAACCGAGGCCTTCGTCTACGGAGGCCTGTGCGTCATGGCCGAGGGTCGCTGTGCCCTGTCGTCCTATGCGTCGGGGCGCTCGCCCAACCTGTCGGGTGTCTGCTCCCCGCCCGAAGCGGTGAGCTTCAGCGATGCCGACGGCGAACGCACCACCCGGCTCTCCGGATTCGCTGTCGACCGTCTGCCGGCGGGCGAGGCCGGCGGCTATCCAACCCTGTGCAAGGGCCGGTTCCGCAGCGGCACGTCAGACGAGGCCGGCTATCTGTTCGAGGATCCGGTCAGCCTGAATGCCATGAGCCTCCTGGCCGGTCTGGCCGGTGCCGGGATCACCGCTGTCAAGATCGAAGGTCGCCAGAGGGGCAGAGCCTATGTGGCGCGCGTCACCGCCGCCTTCCGCGCCGCCATCGACGCGATCGGGCGTGGCGAATCCCCGGCCCCCTATGAATCCCTATTGAACGACCTCGCAGAAGGCGCACGCGAGACGACCGGTGCCTACAGGAAGCGTTGGCGATGAGCGCTCCGATGGAACTGGCCATCGGCCCCCTGCTGTTCAACTGGGGCCCGGAGCGGGTCGAGACTTTCTACGCCCGGATTGCCGACGAGGCCCCTGTCAGGTCCGTCTATCTGGGCGAGGTGGTCTGCGGAAAGCGTCAACCCCTGCTCCAGCACGCCCTGGCGCGGTCGGCAGAACGACTGGAGGACGCCGGCAAGACCGTGATCTGGTCGACGCTGGCCCTGCCGGCCACGCCGAGGGAACGCCGGCTGGCGGTGGATCTGGTCGCCGATCCCGACCATCTGATCGAGGCCGGAGATATGTCGGCGGTCTGGAGCCGGGCCCCCGCCCCCTTCGTCGCCGGGCCGCTGCTGAACGTCTACAGCGCCCCGGCTGCGGCCGAACTGATGCGACTGGGGTGCGTGCGCCTGTGCGCCAATATCGAACTGTCGCTGTCCTCGATCAGCGAGATCGCCCGCGCCTGTCCTGACCTGACCCTGGAGCTGTTCGCCTTCGGCCGATTGCCGCTGGCGCTGTCGAGCCGCTGCGCCCAGGCCAGGATGGAGGGCCTGCACCGGGACGCCTGCCGCTATGTCTGCGACCGTCATCCCGACGGCATGGATGTGGCCACGGTCGAGGGGCAGGACTTCCTCGCCGTAAACGGTTTGCAGACCCTGTCGCACGGATGCCAACTGGTGGACGTATCGGTCGAAACACTGACGAAGGCGGGCATTTCAGCCCTGCGCCTGTCCCCGCATACGCTCGACATGGTCACCGTGGCCGAAGCGTTCCGGCTCTATGCAGATGGGCATATCGCGGCGGACGAACTGGCCCGTCGCGTCGAGGCCTTGGGGCCGCCGGGTCCTCTGGTCAGCGGCTATCTCCATGGTGCCGCCGGGGCCCGCGCGATCGGTGAAAGGTCAGCCGTATGAGTCGTCCGGAATTGTCCGTCCGGCGGGCGCGGATAGACCGGATTGATATCCTTCTAGTGCGACTCATCGCCGCCCGCCAACGTCAGGTCGCGCACATCGCGCACCTCAAATGCGGCCCGGACGGCGTTCGTGATCCGCAGCGGATCGCTGCCATTCTCGAGCGCGTCCGGGGTGCTGCCCGGCGCTTCGGCCTGGACGAGGCGATCGCCATCCCGGTCTGGCGCGAGCTGCTCGAGCGGTCAGCCCTGGCGCAGCAAGCGCTTTTGCGTGGGTCGGACGTCTCGCACAACCCCCTTGACCAAGGCGATGAAGCGACAGGACATCCATCAAGGCCGGGGCCGCTTCGAACGCCTATTCAGGAACGGTCATTTCCACGGAACCCATCATGAGCACAGCCGCCGCCATCCGGGCCTATCGCGGCCCCGCCGTCTTCAGCATCGGCCTTCGACCCTTCTTTCTGTTCTCCGCCCTGTGGTCCGCGATCGCCGCGCCACTCTGGGTTTATGCCTTCCTCAACGGCGGACCGGTGGGACTGGGCTGGCATGTCCATGAAATGCTGTTTGGCTACGCGGGCGGGATCATCGTCGGCTTTCTGCTGACCGCCGTTCCCAATTGGACCGGTCGTCTGCCGGTAGTCGGGCTGCCGCTGGCCCTGCTGTTCAGCCTGTGGCTGGCGGGACGGGCCGCCATGCTGGCCGTGGCGCTGAACGCAGATGTCGCCGCGGCGGCCTGGCCCGCGGCCATCGACAGCCTGTTCCTGTTCGTCATGGCCGCGGTGGTTTGGCGCGAGGTCCTGGCCGGGCGCAACTGGCGCAATTTGCCTGTCGCCATGATGGTCACCGTGCTGGCCCTCGCCAACGCGGGTTTTCACCTCGAGGCCGGTGCCGGCGGCGTCGCCAATCTGTCCACCCGTCTGGGCCTGTCGGTTGTGACCCTGATGATCGCCCTGATCGGCGGTCGCGTGACCCCGAGCTTCACCCGCAACTGGCAGCTCAAGCGCGGCGGCCCGCTACCGGCGGTTACCGGCCGGTTCGACACGATGACCCTGATCGTCACAGCAGCAGGGCTGCTGGCCTGGAGCTTTGCCCCGGCGTATCCGACGGCGGGCATGATCCTGCTGGCGGCCGGGGTGCTGAACCTGATCCGACTGGCCCGGTGGCGTGGCGAGGCGACCCTGGCCGAGCCGCTCGTGGCGATCCTACACCTCGGCTATCTGTGGCTGACTACGGGTCTGGTCCTGCTCGGGCTGGCGGCCGTCGCACCCACCCAGGTTCTGCCCTCGGTGGGGGTCCATGCCCTGACCGCCGGGGCCATAGGGGTGATGACCCTGGCCATCATGACCCGCTCCAGCCGGGGTCATACCGGACGGCCGCTAACCGCCGGAACGGCCGAGGTCCTGATCTATGGTCTGATCAATGCCGCGGCCCTGACCCGCGTGGCGGGCGGCCTGATACCGGTCGCCTACCATCCGCTGCTGATCACCTCCGTCGGGCTCTGGTCCGCAGCCTTCCTGGCCTTCGTCATCAGCTACGCGCCGATCCTGCTGACTCCCAGACTGGGCCGGGGCTGATCGGACTCAGGCGTAGCGCGCCGAGGCGGTGGCCTTGACCAGGGCGATCACCTCACGCCCTGGTTCCAGCGCCAGCTGCTCGCATGCCCGTCGGGTGATCAGGGCCTTCAGTCTCAGCGCCCCTGCCTCAAGGCGAACCAGCACGCCATCCGGGCGGGCCTCCAGCGCGGCGATCCGCATCCGCAGCCGGTTCTGGAAACTGGCCTCGACTGGGTCGGTCAGGGCCAGGGCGACGTCGCGAGCGTCGACGATGACACGCACCCGTTCGCCGGGCACTAGGTCCAGAAGCGGCGACAGAAACGGTGTCCCGGCCAGGTCTATGCGGGTGGCATTTCCCGCAGGATCATGCGTGATTACGCGTCCGTTCAGGATCGACAGGGGCGCGCTCAACCCGGCGGCGGCCTCGGCCTCCGGGCGATCAAAGGCCTCGTCCGGCGGCCCCGCCTCAAGCGTCCGACCGTCTCCGACCAACACCACCCGGTCAGCCAGACGCGCCACCTCGTCAACGGCATGGCTGACATAGAGGATGGGCGGACCGTCCCGGGCCAGCCGATCGAGATACGGCAAAAGATCGCCGCGTCGCGCGCCGTCCAGTCCGGACAGGGGTTCGTCGAGGATCAGCAGGCGCGGCCGGGTTAGCAGGGCCCGTCCGATCGCCACGCGACGCGCCTCGCCGCCCGACAAGGATCCCGGTCGACGTTCGAGCAAACCGTCAAGACCGAGCAGGATCGCCGTCTGATCCAGCGCGGGACTGATGTCGCCCGCCCGGCGCGCGCCGTACAGGAGATTGTCCCGCACTGTCATGTGCGGAAACAGACGCACATCCTGAAACACATAGCCAATGCGCCGCTTCCAGCTCGGGACCGACACACCGGCGTCGCTGTCGAACAGGACGTCCCCAGCGAGGGCTATCCGCCCACGATCAGGCCGGATCAGACCGGCAACCAGTTCAGCCACGGAGGTCTTGCCGGCCCCCGAGCGGCCGAACAGACAGGTGATTTGGTCGTCGGCTGAGAAGTTGACCTCAAGAGAGAAGTCATCGCGGACGATCCGGGCCGAGACTTCCAGCGTCATGCCGTCCTCCCGACCCGACGCGCGGCCGTCCGGGCGACCCATTCCGAGACCAGCAGGGCCCCGATCGACACTCCGACGGAGATCAGCACCAGCCTGAGCGCCGCCGCCTCGCCACCGGGGACCTGGGTCAGGCTGTAGATGGCCAGAGGCAGGGTACGGGTCTCGCCCGGAATGCTGGAGACGAAGGTGATGGTGGCCCCAAACTCGCCCAGCGCCTTGGCAAAGGCCAGCACAGTCCCAGCGGCAATCCCCGGCAGGGCCAGAGGCAGGGTGATGGTCAGGAACCGGATCGCGGGCGCGGCCCCGAGGGTCTCGGCCGCCCGCTCGATCCGGGGGTCGATCAAGTCAAACGAAAGACTGACAGCCCGCACCAGCAGCGGAAACCCCATCACCGCCGCCGCCAGCGCCGCCCCGGTCCAGTGAAAGGCAAACACGATCCCCAACGGCTCCAGCCAGCCGCCGATCGGCCCGCTGCGACCGAACAGCAGCAACAGGGCGTAGCCGGTCACCACCGGCGGCAGGATCAACGGCAGATGAGTCAGGCCCGATAGCAGCGCCTTACCGGGAAAACTGTAGCGCGAGAGCAGATAGGCCAGCGCGATCCCCGGCGGCAGGCTGAACACCGTCGCGGTCAGGGCGACCTTCAACGACAGGCCGATAATCTGCAGTTCTTCAGGACTGAGCGGACTCATGCAGGCGCGCTCAAGACGGTAGCCGGATGAAGCCGAACCGCTGGAACACCGCCTGCCCCTGAGCGCTGGACATCCGATCGAGAAAGGCCTGTGCCGCCCTCGCATCACCACCACCGCGCGCACGTCGAAGCCGCGCGGCCGGATAAACGATCGGCACGTGGCTGGTGGCCGGGAAGGTCGCCATTACCTGAACCCGCGGCTCGGCCCGCGCATCGGTCGCATACACAATACCCAGAGGGGCCTCGCCGCGCGCCACCAGGGCCAGGGCGGCCCGGACACTATCTCCGGGTGCCAGCCGGCTCTCGACAGTCGGCCACAGTCCCAGATGGGTCAGGGCCTGCCGGCCGTAGCGACCGGCCGGAACGCCAGCATCGGCCACGGCCAGTCGGCCATCCCCCAGTCGTCGCTCGAGGGCCGAAGTTGAGGTCAGGTCCATGGATTCGTCGGAGGTGCCGATAGGGGCGATCAGCACCAGGGCGTTCCCCGCGACCCGGCGTCGAGTGCCGGTCTCGAGCAGGCCGCGCGTTTGAAGCCAGTCCATCCACGCCTCATCCGCCGAAATGAACAGATCGGCGGGTGCCCCCTGCTCGATCTGACGGGCCAGCTGGGCGCTACCGGCGTAGGTAGTCCGAACCGTTCGGCCCGTTTGCTGCAGATGGTCGGCGGCCAGAGCATCCAGAACCTCTCTCAGGCTGGCCGCCGCGAACAGGTCGATCGGCGGTGTCTTCCCTGCCCCCTTCGGCGCGCAGGCTGTCAGGACGGACGCGGCGAGCAGCATCAGCCCCTCGCGCCTTGCCAAACCAGTTCCTGCCTGCCTCATCGGTCGAGGTTCCCCATTGGCCAGTCTCCCCGGCCCGCCATCCTTAATGCCTAGCATGATCGGGTCGTCGATCAGTGCAACGGCCATGGGATCGATCTTGATTTTCATCAAGCCCCTACCGAGCCCGCATCAAAGTGAATGGCGGGATGAAGGCCTATGCCTCACGGTGAGTTCGCTCCGAGCGGCCCGGTCTACAGCGCATCACGCCATGGCCCGGTCGCCGGGTCCGCAAGGATCGAGGGCGACGGGAGAAATCCCTTCGCCTCCCGCATTGGAAAGGAGCTTCCATGGCACTCGATGCCGCCCCCGCGGCCGACACCTTCGGGCGTCGGTTTCACTATCTCCGTCTGTCTGTGACTGAGGTCTGCAATTTCAGCTGCACCTACTGCCTGCCGAACGGCTGGAAGAAGAGCGGACCGCTGTCCTTTCTGTCCGTCGATGAAATTCGACGTCTGGTCGCGGGCTTTTCGGACCTCGGGCTCAGCAAGGTCCGTCTGACCGGCGGTGAGCCGACGGTGCGCAAGGACTTCAACGACATCATCAGCACCGTCGCGGCCTCACCCGGCGTCGCCAAGGTCGCCGTAACGACCAATGGCTGGAACCTGGCTCGTCATGTCGCCGACTGGCGCGCTTCGGGCCTCAGCCACATCAACATCAGCATCGACTCGATCGACCCGGAGATATTTCGTCAGATCACCGGGCACGACAAGCTGAACCAGGTCCTGACCGGACTGGACCTGGCCCTTGCCGAGGGCTTCTCCGCCGTGAAGGTCAATGCCGTGCTGTTGCGCCAGACGGCCGAGGCCGGGTTCGAAGCCTGGGCCGACTTCGTGCGGGACCGACCCGTCTCCGTCCGGTTCATCGAACTGATGAAGACCACCGACAATCACGACTATTTCGCCACGCATCATGTGAAGGCTCAGGGCCTGCGCGACTGGCTGGATCGCAATGGCTGGATCGCGGGACCGCGAGCCGTCGATGCCGGTCCGGCCCTCGAATATCGTCACCCTGATTACGCCGGCTCCATCGGTCTGATCGCTCCCTATTCGCCCGGCTTCTGCGACAGCTGCAACCGGTTGCGGGTGACCTCACGCGGCAAGCTGCGCCTGTGCCTGTTCGGTGACGGCGGCGTCGATCTGCGCGACCTACTTCAGGATGACGATGATCGCGACCTTCTGAATGCTCGCATCGTCTCTGGCCTGACCGGCAAGACCTGGAGTCATCAGCTGGCCCAGGGCCTGTCGGGAGATTTGAAGAACCTGGCCCAGCTCGGCGGCTGATCAGCTCGAGACGTAGCCGCAGCTGCGCCCGGTCGCCGAACTCCAGCGCTCGCTCTCGGCCTTGCCGACGACGCCATCTGCAGGGGGCATGTGATTGTCTATCAGCGGCGACGGGCGGGCCAGCCGTTCGAGGGCGTCGGGCCGGTTCAGGGTCACCTCACCACCCCGCACGACCACGCCATACTTGGCCAGGCTGGCGAACGCCCGTGACAGGTTTTCGGGGGTCATGCCCAGCAGCGAAGCCAGAACCCGTTTTTCATGCGGCAACACAATCGTCTCGATCAGGTCCTGGCGAATGCGCTGGGTTACGAGATAGTTCGCCAGCCGCTCGACGCCGCCGCGCAATTTCTGATTCTTCACGGCACGAACCAGACCGCGGTAACAACCGGACAATTCCTGGGCCACGGCGAAGCTGAAGTCGGCATCCTGTCGCATGACCCGACGCAGGGCCTCGCCGGAGAGCATCAGGATCTCGGACCGCTCCAGGGTGCGCGCCGACATCAGGGCGTCGGCATCGAGGACCACCGCAGCGAGGATAAAGGTCGAGACCGGGCGCAACAGCGCCAGCGTGGTCTCCTTCTCCTTCCACGAGCCCTGAAGTTCGACCATGCCGTCCAACAGGACATAGAGAAAGTCGACCGTATCGCCTTCCATCATCAAGGTCGTCCCGGCCGGAAAGCGCTGGAGAAAGGCCCCGCCGGTTACGTCCCGAAATACCTCGGGCGAGGTTTTCGAAAACAGCGGCAGGGCCTTGACCCGATCGAGGTCGGACTCGCGCATGGTCATGATGGACTCCGAATCTGGGTCAGGATGGCTTGGCCTCGCCTGCAGGAATCAGAACGAGAAGCATATGCCCTCCGTTCAGAGTGACCTACCATTTGACCTTTATCAATCGCAATAGAAACCTTAAGCAATCAAGGGCCCAAACAGGGTCTGTTTGCTTACGTTTATCAGTCAAATACACAATATAAAGAGCCTTCTGCAGCCTCGAATTGACAAGGATCAATCTTCGCGCGCTGCACCGGAGATAATGAACATCGCAGACGGGCCGGACGGCGGCCCAGCTCGATGGAGAAGACCGGAATGGTCTCCGTTTCCGAAGCGCCTGCCCCCGGGGCAACATCTGCACTCTGGGTCAGCACATTCGCTTTCACCGCCTGTTTTGCAGTCTGGACGATCTTCTCGATCATCGGGGTCCAGATCAAAGCCGATCTCAGCCTGACCGAGGCCCAGTTCGGCCTTCTGGTCGGCACACCGATCCTGACCGGATCGCTGTCGCGGATCTTCTTGGGTGTCTGGACCGGTCAGTTCGGCGGACGCATCGTCAACCTGATCGTCATGGTCCTGGCTGCTGCGGCGACCTTCCTGCTGTCCTATGCCGAGACCTATGCCCAGTTCCTGGTTGCGGCGCTCGGCGTCGGCCTGGCGGGCGGCGCATTCGCAGTCGGCGTCGCCTATGTGTCAAAATTCTACCCCGCTAACCGGCAGGGTACGGCGCTGGGTATTTTCGGAGCCGGCAATGTCGGGGCGGCCGTAACCAAATTCTCGGCCCCATTCGTCATGCTGGCCTTCGGCTGGGAGGCGGTGGCACAGGTGTGGGCAAGCGTCCTCTTGGTGATCGCGATCCTCGCCTTCCTGCTCACGCAGGATGAGCCGGAAGTCGCCGAGCGCCGTCGCACCGGCGAAAAGCCTGTAACAGCCTGGATGCAGTTGACGCCGCTGAAGGACATCCGCGTCTGGCGTTTCTCGCTCTACTATTTCTTCGTCTTCGGCGGGTTCGTTGCCCTCGCCCTTTGGCTGCCGCACTACCTGACCGGTGCCTACGGCCTCGGGATCGGCGCGGCCGGTATGCTGGCTGTCGCCTATTCGATCCCCGGTTCGCTGTTCCGGGTGTTCGGCGGCTGGCTGTCGGACCGGATCGGTGCACGCAAGGTCATGTATCTGACCTTCGCAATCAGCGCCGCCTGCGCCTTCATCCTCGCCTATCCGGCAACGACCTATGTGGTCGACGGCATTGAAGGGCCGATCCAGTTCAAACTCGCTTTGAGCCTGCCGGCCTTCGTCGCGCTGGTCTTCGTGCTCGGCTTCGCGATGAGCCTGGGCAAGGCCGCAGTCTACAAGCACATCCCCGTCTACTACCCCGACCACGTCGGCTCGGTCGGCGGCCTTGTCGGGATGATTGGTGGCCTCGGCGGCTTCGTCATGCCGATCGCCTTCGGGGCCCTGAACGACCTGACCGGCGTCTGGACCAGCTGCTTCATGTTGCTGTTCCTGCTCGTCTCCGGAGCCCTGCTCTGGATGCACCTGGCCGTGCGCCGGATGGAGCGCCGACGCTCCCCCGACCTCGCGACCCTCCCGGAATTCCCTGAACTGGCCGGCGTCGGACCCGACAAGGCCGCCCTCGCCTCCTCACGCTCGAACTAGAGAAAGACACCCATGTCCCGTCATGTTCTGAACGACTGGCATCCGGAAGATCCCGATTTCTGGGCCTCAACCGGCAAACAGATCGCCGCCCGCAATCTCTGGATTTCGGTGCCCAACCTTCTGCTGGCCTTCTCGGTGTGGATGGTCTGGTCCATGGTTGTGGCCAAGCTCGGGCTGATCGGCTTCAAGTTCGAAACCTCCCAGCTGTTCTGGTTGGCGGCCCTGCCCGCCCTCTCAGGCGCGACGCTGCGCATCTTCTACAGCTTCATGGTGCCGATCTTCGGCGGCCGTCGCTGGACGGCCCTGTCGACGCTGTCGCTGGTCATCCCGGCGGCGGGAATCGGGCTCGCAGTCCAGAACCCCGACACGCCCTACTGGGTGTTCGTTACCCTCGCCCTGCTCTGCGGACTGGGGGGCGGTAATTTTGCCTCGTCCATGTCCAACATCGGGTTCTTCTATCCGAAGGCCGAAAAGGGCAACTCGCTGGCGCTGAACGCCGGCTTTGGCAATCTGGGCGTCAGCGTCATGCAGTTCGCCGTACCGCTGGTGATCACGCTCGGTCTGTTCGCACCCGTCGTCGGTGCCCCCCAGGTCGCCGTCAGCAACGGCGTCGAAAGCCAGATCTGGCTGCAGAACGCCGGCTTCGTCTGGATCCCCTTCCTGCTGGCCTCAGCGGCTGCGGCCTGGTTCGGCATGAACGACATCACCTCGGCCAAGGCCTCCTTCAAGACCCAGTCGGTAATCTTCAAGCGCCAGCACAACTGGCTGATGTGCTACCTCTATATCGGCACCTTCGGCTCCTTCATCGGCTTCTCGGCAGCGTTCCCCCTTCTGGGCAAAACCCTGTTTCCGGACGTCAACATCCTGCAGATCGCCTTCCTCGGCCCCCTGGTCGGCGCGGCCTCGCGGGCCATGACCGGCTGGGTCTCGGATCGCTGGGGCGGCCAGAACGTCACCCAGATCGTCTTCTACGCCCTGATCGCAGGGGTGCTGGGCGTCCTCTACAGCGTCGGTGCCTTCGGGGGCGAGCCGACCTTCAACCTGTTCTTCGCCAGCTTCATCTGGCTGTTCTTCTGGACCGGCGTCGGCAATGCCTCGACGTTCCAGATGATCCCGGCCCTCGTGCGGACTGATATGCCGCGCCTGATGCCTGACGGTTCACCGGAAGAGCGCCGGAAACAGTCGGAACTGGAATCCGCAGCTATCGTCGGCTTTTCTTCGGCCCTCGGTGCCTACGGCGGATTCTTCATCCCGCTGGCCTTTGCCAACTCGATGAAGGCAACGGGCGGCCCCGTTACGGCCCTCTACATCTTCAGCGCCTTCTACGCGACATGCGCGATCGTCAACTGGGTCTACTACGCCCGTCCGCGCTCGATCCTGAATCTCTCCCTCAAAGCGGCAGTCTGATCATGAGCCATACCCTAGATCGCCTCGCCTTCTTCACACGCAAGACCGAGCTGTTCTCGGACAAGCACGGCGTCATGAACGACGATGACCGCAGCTGGGAGGAAGCTTACCGAAACCGCTGGCGCCACGACAAAATCGTGCGCTCGACCCATGGGGTGAACTGCACCGGGTCGTGCTCGTGGAAGATCTACGTCAAGGGCGGGATCGTCACCTGGGAAACCCAGCAGACCGACTATCCCCGCACCCGGCCCGACCTGCCCAACCATGAGCCGCGCGGCTGCGCTCGCGGGGCCAGCTACAGCTGGTATCTGTATTCGGCCAACCGGGTGAAATACCCGCTGATCCGCTCGCGTCTGCTCAAGCACTGGCGCGCGGCGCGGGCCACCCTGCCCCCGGTCGCGGCCTGGGCCTCGATCCAGAATGATCCGGCGGCGCGGGCCGACTACATCAGCATGCGCGGCTCGGGCGGCTTCGTCCGCGCCGAGTGGGACGAGGTCAATGAGATCATCGCCTCGGCCAACGCCTATACCGTGAAGACCTGGGGGCCGGACCGGGTGTTCGGCTTCTCGCCGATCCCGGCCATGTCGATGCTCTCCTATGCCGCCGGGGCCCGTTACCTGCAGCTGATGGGTGGCGTCTGCGGCTCATTCTATGACTGGTACTGCGACCTGCCGCCGGCCTCGCCCCAGACCTGGGGCGAGCAGACCGACGTGCCGGAATCGGCCGACTGGTTCAACTCCGGCTTCCTGCTGCTCTGGGGCTCGAACGTGCCGCAGACGCGCACGCCCGACGCCCATTTCTATACCGAGGCCCGCTATCGCGGGGCCAAGTCGGCGGTGATCTGCCCCGATTATTCCGAGGCCTCGAAATTCGCCGACCTGTGGCTGGCTGTGAAACAGGGAACCGACGCGGCCCTGGGCATGGCCTTCGGCCACGTGATCCTCAAGGAGTTCCACGTCGACCGGCAGGTGCCGTACTTCCGCGACTACCTGCGCCAGTATTCCGACCTGCCCATGCTGGTTCGTCTGGTCCCGCAGGACGGCGGCCTGGTTGCCGAGCGCCAGTTGCGCGCGTCCGACTTCAGCAAGTCCCTGGGCGAGACCAACAATCCGGAATGGAAGACCGTCGCCCTCGACGAGAACACCGGCAAGGTCGTGGTGCCCAACGGCTCCATCGGCTTCCGCTGGGGCGAGGACGGCAAATGGAACCTTGAGGAGAAGGAAACCGGCGGCAAGGAAACCCGCCTGCGCCTTGGCCTGAAGGACGACCACGACGAGGTTGTCGGCGTCCGCTTCCCCTATTTCGCCAACACTGCCACCAACGGCTTCGCCTCCAGCGACCACCCCGACGTCCTCGTCCGCAACGTGCCGGTCAAGCGAATGAAGCTGAAGGACGGCGAGGCCCTGGTGGCCTGCGTCTACGACCTGTTCCTGGCCAACTACGGTGTCGACCAGGGCTTCGGCGGCGATCATATGCCCAAGGACTTCGACGATCCGGAGCCCTATTCGCCCGCCTGGGGCGAGGCCATGACCTCGGTCCCGCGCGACCAGATCATCGCCGTGGCCCGCGGGTTCGCCGGCAATGCCGAAAAGACCAACGGCAAGTCGATGGTCATCATCGGCGCGGCGATGAACCACTGGTTCCACATGGACATGAACTACCGCGCGGTCATCAACATGCTGGTCATGTGCGGCTGCGTCGGTCAGTCCGGCGGCGGCTGGGCCCACTATGTCGGCCAGGAAAAACTGCGGCCGCAATCCGGCTGGGCCCCCGTGGCCTTCAGCCTCGACTGGTACCGTCCGCCGCGCCAGCAGAACTCGACCTCCTTCTTCTACGCCCACACCAACCAGTGGCGCTACGAGACCGTCACGCCCGCCGAAATCCTGTCGCCGACGGCCCCCGCCGGTGACTGGGGTGGCTCGCTGATCGACTTCAACGCCCGCGCCGAACGCATGGGCTGGCTGCCATCCTCACCGGCCCTGAAGACCAATCCCCTCCAGGTCGCCCGTGACGCCATCGAGGCCGGGGTCGATCCGAAGGATTACACGGTCAAGGCGCTGAAGGACCGGTCGCTCGAAATGTCCTGCATGGACCCGGACGACCCGGCCAACTGGCCGCGTAACATGTTCATCTGGCGCTCCAACCTGCTCGGTTCGTCGGGCAAGGGGCACGAGTATTTCCTCAAACACCTGCTGGGTGCGAGCCACGGCGTCCAAGGGGCTGACCTGGGCGAGTCCGGCGGCGTGAAGCCGACCGAGGTGACGTGGCGCGAGGAGGCTCCGGAAGGCAAACTGGACCTGCTGGTCACGCTGGACTTCCGCATGTCGACCACGGCCGTCTATTCCGACATCGTCCTGCCGACGGCCACCTGGTACGAGAAGAACGACCTCAACACCTCGGACATGCACCCGTTCATCCACCCGCTGACGGCGGCCGTGGATCCGGCGTGGGAAGCCCGCAGTGACTGGGACATCTTCCGCGGTCTGGCCAAGACCTTCTCGGAGGTGTGCCCCGAGGTGCTCGGCGTCGAAAAGGACGTCGTCCTCACCCCGATCCAGCACGACAGCCCGGCAGAACTGGCCCAGGCGTCCGAGGTCCACGACTGGTGGAAAGGCGAGTGCGAGCCGATCCCCAACCGCACCATGCCGCAGATCACCATCGTCGAGCGCGACTACCCGAACCTCTACAAGCAGTTCACCTCCATCGGTCCGCTGATGGAAAAGATCGGCAATGGCGGCAAGGGGCTGGCCTGGAACACCGAGCATGAGGTTGAGCTGCTGAGGGCCCTGAACGGCGAGGTCCTCGAAGAGGGCGTTTCCCAGGGCCGGGCCTCGATCCACGACGTGGTCGACGCCTGCGAGGCCGTGCTGATGATGGCCCCGGAAACCAACGGAGAAGTCGCCGTCAAGGCCTGGGCCGCCCTGTCCAAACAGACCGGCATCGACCACACCCATCTGGCCAAACCCAAGGAGGAGGAGAAGATCCGGTTCCGCGACCTCGTCGCCCAGCCGCGCAAGATCATCTCCTCACCGATCTGGTCGGGGCTGGAATCCGAGCACGTCTGCTACACGGCCAACTACACCAATGTGCACGAGCGGATTCCGTGGCGCACTCTGACCGGCCGTCAGCAACTGTACCAGGATCACCTGTGGATGCGGGCGTTCGGGGAAGCACTGTGCGTCTATCGTCCGCCGCTCGATATGAAGACCCTGTCGGTCAAGGGCCTGAAGCCGAACGGTGAGCCCGAAATCGCGCTGAACTTCATCACCCCGCACCAGAAATGGGGGATCCACTCGACCTATTCCGACAACCTGATGATGCTGACCCTTAACCGGGGCGGTCCCGTCATCTGGATTTCGGAAACCGACGCCCGTCGTATCGGTGTGGTCGACAATGACTGGGTCGAACTGTTCAACGCCAACGGGGCCATCACGGCCCGGGCGGTCGTGTCCCAGCGCATCCGTGAAGGCACGACCTTCATGTATCACGCCCAGGAAAAGATCGTGAACACGCCGGGGTCCCAGATCACCGGCCGGCGCGGCGGCATCCACAACTCGGTCACCCGGATCGTGCCCAAGCCGACGCACATGATCGGCGGCTACGCCCAGCTGTCCTACGGCTTCAACTACTACGGAACCGTCGGCTCCAACCGCGATGAGTTCGTGATCATCCGCAAGATGACCAAGGTCGACTGGCTCGACGAGCCGCTCGGCGACTTTTCTCAGGCCAAGGAGCCAGCCCAATGAAGGTCCGCGCCCAGATCGGCATGGTGCTGAACCTCGATAAATGTATCGGCTGTCACACCTGCTCCGTCACCTGCAAGAACGTCTGGACCAGCCGAAAGGGCGTTGAATACGCCTGGTTCAACAACGTCGAGACCAAGCCCGGCATCGGCTATCCCAAGGACTGGGAAAACCAGAAACGCTGGAACGGCGGCTGGCGGCGCAAGAAGAACGGCGACATCGAGCCGCGGATGGGCCCGAAATGGCGCATCCTGGCCAAGATTTTCGCCAACCCGGACCTGCCCGAGATCGACGACTATTACGAGCCGTTCGACTTCGACTACGCTCATCTCCAGACCGCGCCGGAGATGAAGCATTTCCCCACCGCTCGTCCGCGCTCGGCCATCACCGGCCAGCGGATGGAGAAGATCGAATGGGGTCCAAACTGGGAGGAAATCCTTGGCGGCGAGTTCGCAAAGCGGTCCAAGGACTACAATTTCGCCGACATCGAAAAGGAGATGTACGGCGAGTTCGAAAACACCTTCATGATGTACCTGCCCAGGCTGTGTGAGCACTGCCTGAATCCGACCTGCGTCGCGGCCTGTCCCTCAGGCGCGATCTACAAACGGGAAGAAGACGGTATCGTCCTGATCGACCAGGACAAATGCCGTGGCTGGCGCATGTGCGTCTCGGCCTGCCCCTACAAGAAAATCTACTACAACTGGGACTCGGGCAAATCCGAGAAATGCACCTTCTGCTTCCCGCGCATCGAGGTCGGCCAGCCGACCGTCTGTTCCGAAACCTGCGTCGGACGCATCCGCTATCTGGGGG
This sequence comes from Brevundimonas sp., assembly GCF_029945885.1. Classification (GTDB taxonomy): domain Bacteria; phylum Pseudomonadota; class Alphaproteobacteria; order Caulobacterales; family Caulobacteraceae; genus Brevundimonas. The sequence continues at coordinate 101,944 of NZ_JAQSDK010000033.1, read as the reverse complement.
TGCTGCTCTATGACGCCGATCGCATCAGCGAGGCCGCGAGCGTCGACGAGAAAGACCTCTACCAGGCCCAACTCGACGTCTTCCTCGATCCGCACGATCCGGCGGTGATCGCCCAGGCCAGGGCTGACGGCGTGCCCGATGCCTGGATCGAGGGGGCCAAACGCAGCCCGGTCTACAAGATGGCCATGGACTGGAAGATCGCCTTCCCGCTCCACCCCGAATACCGGACCCTGCCGATGGTCTGGTACGTGCCGCCGCTGTCGCCGATCCAGAACGCGGCGGCCGTCGGGGCGCTTGAGATGGACGGCGAAATGCCGGACGTGAACAAGCTGCGCATCCCGGTCAAATACCTCGCCAACCTGTTGACGGCGGGCGTCGAGGCCCCGGTGACGCTGGCGCTTCAGCGGATGCTGGCCATGCGGGCCTACATGCGGGCCAAGACCATCGACGGTCGTATCGACCACACCCTCGCGGCCAAGGTCGGTCTGACCGCGGCGCAGATCGACGACATGTTCAAGATCATGGCCATCGCCGATTACGAGGACCGCTTCGTCATCCCCTCGACCCACCGAGAGACCGCCGAGGACTCCTTCGACATCCGGGGCGGCTGCGGCTTCACCTTCGGCAACGGCTGCTCCGGCGGCCGCACCGAGCTGGGCCTGTTCGGGCCTGACAAGCGCTCACGCGCCAAACCCACAGCAGAGGTGGCTTGATCATGGCCCTGACCTATCGCGCCCTCGCGCTCATGCTCAGCTATCCGACCGCTGAGATCCAGGCCGCCGCCCCCGAGGCCATCGACGCCATCCGCAACGAAGGCCTGGTCCCCGATCCGATCGTCCGGTCGCTGGAGAAACTGGCCGGGATGCTGGAACACGACGATCTCTATGATCTGCAGGAGGGGTTCGTGCAGCTGTTCGACCGCACCCGGTCGCTGTCTCTGAACCTGTACGAACACATCCACGGTGAAAGCCGCGACCGGGGTCAGGCCATGGCCGCCCTGGTCGAGCTCTACGCCTCCTACGGGCTCGAGCTGTCGGCCAAGGAACTGCCGGATCACCTACCGGTCTTCCTGGACTTCCTGTCCACCCTGCCGGACGCTGAAGCGGCCTCCCTGCTTGGTGAAGGGGCCCACGTGCTGGCCGCCCTGACCGAGCGGCTGCACAAGCGGGATAGTCCCTATCGCGCCGTCTTCGGAGCCTTGTCGAATCTGGCCGATGCGGTGCCCGACACCGACGCCGTAGCGGCCCTGATGCAGGAGCCGGACGAGGACCCAGACGACCTCGAGGCGCTCGACAAGTCCTGGGAAGAAACGGCCGTCAGCTTCGGACCTGGAGAGGTCGGCTGTCCGAAGGCCGATTCCATCCTGTCCGCGATGAACGCCGCCCCACCGCCAGAAAAGAGCCGCCGTTCCGGCGCGGCTGCCTGAGGATTTCCGTCATGGACCTGAATTTCATCGCGTTCGGGGTTTACCCCTATGTCGCCATGGCTGTGCTGGCGATCGGATCGGTATTGCGGTTCGACCGTGAGCAATACACCTGGCGCACCGGATCGTCCCAGCTGCTTCGGCGCAAGCAATTGATGCTCGGCTCGGTGCTGTTTCACCTCGGCATCCTGGCTATCTTCGGCGGCCATTTCGTCGGCCTGCTGACGCCGGTCGCCGTATGGGACTTCCTCGGGGTCACCCACAGTTTCAAACAGATGCTGGCCATCGTCGCGGGCGGTGTCGCCGGGGTCTTCTGCCTGGCCGGAGGCCTGCTGCTGCTGCACCGGAGATTGTTTGATCCGCGAATCCGCAACACCTCCAGCTTCGGCGACATCGCCATCCTGGTGATCCTGATGGTGCAGCTGTGCCTGGGACTGGCGACCATACCGCTGTCGCTGGGACACCGGGACGGCTCTGAAATGATCAAATTCATGAGCTGGGCCCAAGGCATTTTCACCTTCAACCCCTACAGCGCCGGCTTCGTTGCCGACGTCAGTTGGGTGTTCAAGACCCACATCACCCTCGGCCTGACTATCCTGCTGGTCTTCCCGTTCACCCGGCTGGTCCACATGTTGTCGGCACCGGTCTGGTACCTCAACCGCCGGGGCTGGCAGCTGGTGCGCAGCAAGCGCCCGATGCCGGTGACCCGCCGTACCGCGGAGCGCATCAAATGAACGCCGTCATCGTTGTCGACGGGGTGGAACTCCCCGAGCGTCTCGTCGCCGAGGAGGCCCAGAACCACCCGGCCGCCACGGCTGAGGCGGCCCGGAACGCGGCCGCTCATGCCCTGGCCATCAAGGCCCTGCTGCTGGATCGGGCGCATCAACTGGGTCTGCAGGCCGAGGCAGAGCTGGACGATGACGGTCGGGAAGAGACGCCGGAAGAAGCCCTCGTCCGCGCCGTTCTCGACGCCGAGATCACGGTCGAGCGCCCCGACGAAAGCGAATGTCGCCGGGTCTATGACGGCGCGCCGGACAGGTTCCGGACACCCCGGCTGACCCAGGCCTCCCACATCCTGTGCGCGCCCAAGGGTGCCGACGACGCCGCCTGGGCCGATGCCCGGGAGATCGCGCTGGCGGCCATTGCCGAACTGGCTGAACATCCGTCGCGGTTCGCGGCCCTGGCGGCCTCACTCTCGGACTGCCCGTCCAAGGGAGTCGGAGGCTCTCTCGGCCAACTCTCGCCCGGGGATCTCGCCCCCGAGGTCGAGGCCGGACTGGACAGGCTCCTGGCCGGCGAGACAGCGACCGAACCGGTCCAGTCCCGCTTCGGCTGGCACATCCTGCGCCTCGACCGGCGGATCGATGGCCAACGGCTGCCGTTCGAACACGTCCAGCCCCAGATCTCCCTCCATCTGGAAAGCCGCGCCTGGACCGCAGCGGCGACCCGCTATGTGTCCGGACTTGCGGCCGAAGCCCGGGAACGCGGCGTGGCGCTCAGCGTCACCATCGACGGCACCGTGTCCAACGGGGCCCTGTCCCTCGGGGACCTCCTGAACGACCAGGCGGCCGTCGCGGCCCGACTCGAGACCTGGCTGGACGAGGCCGATCCGGCCCTGGCCACCCGGGCCCGTGAAGTCGCTGAAGCGGCCGGGATCGGATTCGCGACCTTTGTTCAGCGAGAGATTTCCAACTTTGCCCAGGGTGCCGGCGACGAAAGCTGGACCCGACTGATCTCGGCTGCCCAGGGCTCCGGTGATCCGGCGCTGGCCTGCGTGCGGGCGATCCTGAAATCAAAACTGACGGTGCCGGTGAAGACCTTCACCCTCATCCGGAGAAATTGAGATGAAGACCCTTTCCCGCCCCGCCCTGCTGGCCCTGGCCCTGGCGGCAGCCCCCGCCATGGCCCATGCCCAGACCCCGGCCACCGGCCCCGCAGTCGCCTCGACGCAAGCGGGCGACATCCTGTTCGACAGCCGCCTGCGCTACGAGGGGGTCAGTCAGGACGGGCTTGACGATGCCACGGCCGTAACACTCCGCGCGCGCCTTGGCTGGCAGAGCCCGGACTGGTCAGGGTTCAAACTGCTGGTCGAGGGTGAGGGGGTCGTGGCCCTGGTCGACGACTACAATGACACCATCCACGGTCCGGCCAGTTATCCGGTGGTGGCCGACCCGGAAGGGATTGAACTGAACCGCCTGCAGCTGACCTGGACCGGCCTCCCGGACACCGAGGTCGTCCTGGGCCGCCAGCGCATCATTCTCGGCAACGCCCGCTTCGTCGGCAATGTCGGCTTCCGTCAGAACGAGCAGACGTTCGACGCCGTCAAGGTGACGACCCGCACCCTGAAGCCGATGACGGTGACCTATGTCTGGATCGATCGGGTCCACCGGATCTTCGGGAACGACAGCCCCGTCGGGGAATGGAATTCCGACAGTCACCTGATCAATGTCGAGGCCCCGACTCCGGTCGGAAAGCTGACGGCCTATGGCTATCTGCTCGATTTCTCCAATGCTCCGGCCCAATCCTCGGCGACCTGGGGCGCGCGACTGGAGGGCAGCCACGCCCTGTCTGCCGACTGGTCGGCCCTGTATGCCGTCGACTATGCGCGCCAGTCTGACTACGGCAGCAATCCCGCCAGCTTCGACCTGGACTACGGACTGGTCTCCGCGGGCCTGAAGCGCGGGTCTCTGACAGGCACCCTGGCCGTAGAGCGGATGGACGGCAACGGAACCCGGGCCTTCCAGACCCCGCTGGCGACCCTGCACGCCTTCCAGGGCTGGGCGGATGTGTTCCTGAATACGCCCGGGGACGGGCTGCGCGATGTGTCCGCCACGGTCAGCCATGCCATCGCCCACCCGCCCGTCGGAACCAGCGCCACGCTGACCGCCTCCTGGCACGATATTCGCGACGCCGACGGATCGAGCCGATACGGCCAGGAGCTCGACCTGTCGGGCCGGCTGGTTCTGGACCCGCGTCGGGCCATCGAGATCAAGGCCGCCCGCTTCGACGGTGCCCAGGTCGCCTTCCCCGATCGCACCAAGGTCTGGGTCGCTGCGGAATACCGGTTCTAGATGTCATGGCGGGGCAACAAGGTCATTCCGGATGAGCCAGACACCTCAGATCGAGCCCCTGCCCGCGGGCCTTGCTCACGAACCGCTGAACTGGCTGTTCGCTGAACACTATCGCCACCGTCAGCTGTGCCGCCTGATCGAGCGCGTCGGCACCGCGACCGTGCTGCTGCGCGAGGAGGCGGAGGAAATTCTGACCTTCCTGCGCCACGACATGGCCCTTCACGTCATCGACGAGGAAGAGGACCTGTTCCCCCTGCTGCGCCGTCGCTGCCTGCCGGAAGATGAACTCGGCCCCCTGCTGGGCGCGCTGTCGGCCGAGCATCGCGACGACATGGAGCAGACCCGGACCCTGGGCACCCTGCTGGAACGGGCGCTGATCGCGGGGCAACCACCGGGTCATGATCTGGAAACGCGCCGCCTGTTCACGGATTTCGCCCTGCACGAGCGTCGCCATATCGCGCTGGAAAATGCGGTCATCCTGCCGATCGCGCGCCTGCGCCTGACACCCCGGGACCTGCACGCCCTCAGCACCCGGATGGCGGCCCGACGGGGGGTATTCCTGGACAGCCCTGATCCTGCGTTCCCACCGGATGGCCCCGGATCGGCGGGAGCGACGCCGTGATCGAGGACCTCCTTCGAAACAATCTCAAATGGGCATCGGCCAAGGCCCGGATCGATCCGGAGTTTTTCCGAAGGCTATCGGCGCAGCAGTCGCCCGAATATCTCTGGATCGGCTGTTCGGACAGTCGCGTTCCCGCCAATGAGATCGTCGGTCTGGAACCCGGCGAACTGTTCGTCCATCGCAACGTCGCCAACCTGGCCCCCGCCCAGGACATGAACCTGCTGGCCGTCCTGCAGTTCGCCCTCGAGTCGCTGAAGGTTCGCCACATCATCGTCTGCGGCCACTATGGCTGTGGCGGCGTCCGGGCCGTGCTCGACGGGCAGCGCCACGGGATCCTCGACCACTGGATGCAGCGCGTTCAACGGCTGTGCGAGGACCATGACGACGAACTCGCGGCCATCCAGGATCATGAGGCGCGGATCAATTTCATCTGCGAGAAGAACGTGCTGGCCCAGGTCCGCGCCCTGTCCCGCAACCCCTTTATCACCGACGCCTGGAAACGGGGTCAGCCCCTGTCGATCCATGGCTGGATCTACTCCATTCGCGACGGTCTGGTCCGGGACATGGAGACCACGGTCACGGGTCCCGACGACGTCAGCCGTCTTGAGCCTGTCTGCCCCAAACCGCGATCGCGGTCGCGAGCCGCGGGCAAGGGTCGGCCATCATGAGTATCGTCACGGCAGTTTTGGCCGGCGGGGACGGGCAGCGGATCGGCGGGGCCAAGCCGGACAGGCCCCTCGCCGGGAGCCGCCTTTTGACCCATTCGCTGAAAGCAGCCCACGGATGGGCTGCCCCGGTGGTCCTGGTCCTGCGCAACCCGACACAGGTCAGCAATGTGCTGGCGCCGGTGATCCTTGACGACCCCGACATTCCCGGCCCCCTTGGCGGTCTGGCCTCGGCTCTGGCATGGGCTGACCTCAACGGCACCGATCGCGTGCTCACTATCCCGTGCGACATGCCATTCCTGCCCCCTGACCTTCTGGCCCGGCTCGATCAGGCCCTGAAGGATGACGTCGCGGTCGCCGTCGCCGCCAGCGGCGGGCGACTGCATCCGATATGTGCCCTGTGGCGCACCACCACCCTGCCCGTTCTCGTCCAGCGCGCCGGGAACGGACGGCTGTCCCTGAACGGTCTAAGCGAGGCGGCCGGCCGCGTCATCGTCGACTGGCCGATCGACCCGCGGGATCCCTTCCTCAACATCAACACGCCTGATGACCTCGCTCATGCGGAGGCGATGACGCTATGACTCCCCTGTCCGACCGTCTGCTGGGCCACGCGACCCGCGCCCTGCCACGCTACACCAGCTATCCCACGGCCCTGGCATTCCAGCCGGCAACGGATGACGCGGACCTCCGCCGCTGGCTGGGCGATATCCAGTCGCACGACACCCTGTCGATCTATGTCCACATCCCGTTCTGTGAGCGGCTGTGCTGGTACTGCGGCTGCCATACCAGCGTGCCCAATGGCTATGCGCGGGTCGCCCGGTTCCTCGACCAGCTGAAACGCGAGATCGACCTGTGGGGCGACGCCCTGCCCGCCCATGCCGGCACGGCTCATCTGCATTTCGGCGGCGGCAGTCCGAACAGCCTCAACACCGACGACTTCACCGGACTGCTGGCCCTCCTCGCCGGACGCTTCCGCCTGCGTCCCGGTGCCGAGGTCGCCGTGGAACTGGATCCCGGCACCCTGGACGGCGACTTCGCCCGGGGTCTGGGCGCGGCAGGGGTGACCCGGGCCAGCCTGGGCGTGCAGACCTTCGATCTGGAGGTCCAGCGCCTGGTCAACCGGATACAGCCCTCTGAACAGGTCGCCACGGCCGTCCAGGCCCTGCGCGGCGGCGGGATCGATGCGATCAATTTCGACATGATGTACGGCCTGCCGGGCCAGACCCCGGAGAATGTCACGGCCAGCATGGAGACCGCACTCACGCTGGAACCCGATCGGGTCGCCCTGTTCGGCTATGCCCATGTGCCGTGGATGAAGAAGCACCAGGCGGTCATCCGCGACGCGGACCTGGCCGATGGATCGGGTCGCTGGACCCAGGCCGAGGCCGCCGAGGCGGTGCTGGCGGCGCACGGCTATGTCCGTATCGGCATGGACCACTATGCCCGCCCGGGTGACTCCATGGCCGCCCGCCTGGCCGAGGGCAGCCTGCATCGGAACTTCCAGGGCTATACGGACGATCCGTCCGCGGTGCTGATCGGGCTGGGCCCGTCGGCGATCAGCAGCCTGCCCTATGCCTATGCCCAGAACAGACTGCGGGTCGACGACTGGACGGCCGACATCGCGGCAGGGCAGCTGCCTGTCGGCCGCCAGCTGGAAACGACGTCAGACGACCGCCTGCGCCGGGCCGTGATCGAGCGACTGATGTGCGATCTCCAGGTCGATGTGGGGGCCGTATGCCTGGACCACGGCCGCGAAGTCTCGGCGCTCGACCCGGCCATCAAGGCCGCCCGGGCCCTGCAGGCCGACGGCCTGTGCCGGATCGATGGCCGCCGTCTCCGCATACCGCACGCCATGGGTCGGCTCGTCCGGGTCGTCGCCGCCTGTTTCGACAACCGCTCCATCACCGCCCCGAAGCGCCACAGCGCGGCAGTCTGACAGCAGCGCCCCGCTTCGGTGGAGACAAGTTATCGTTTGACCGCCCCACCGGGCGAAGCGTGACGAGATCGATGTCCAGTGCGAGGCCAGTCGGGTGCGACGCAGGCGCGTATCGAGCGGTGGGTCGCTACGACTACCAGCCGACCCATCTTTAGGGTCATATTTAGGGAGGTTACCACCCGCAACAAGCAAGATGTTGTTATGAAACCCCTTTTTATAGGGTTCTGGCGGAGACGCAGGGATTCGAACCCTGGGTACCCCTTACAGGGTACGACGATTTAGCAAACCGTTGCCTTAAGCCACTCGGCCACGTCTCCAGCAGGCACGGCAGATAGCCGAGGGCGGGGCGCGGCGCAACCGGGTTTGGTGCGGGCAACAGCGGCACCGTTAACGGGACAGTGAGGGGCGCTGTGCATGATCACCGCTACCCGATTGCAGGAGTTCCATGACCCAAGCCGTCCGCAGCCGTTCGCCGGCCCGATCGTCCTCGCCGTCCGGCGAGCCGGCGACGCTGGACGCGGCCGGTCTCCAGGCCCTGGCCGGAGCCGCCCTGACCCCCGACGGTGACGGGGACGGCGATGCCGGCATCGACGCCGACGGGGCTGCCCGGCGCGGCCCGTTCCGGCCCGGGGTCTGGCTGAATGCCCGCCAGCGGCACACGGCCCGGCTGGCGGTCCACTATTTCCGCGCCTTCGACGTGCTGGCGGTGATCGCGGTCAGCCTGCTGTGTGCCTGGGCCGCCGTGCCCGGATCCCTGGCCGAGGCCCGGCTGTGGCAGGTCCTGCCCTTCGTGGCCGGCGGCATGGCCGTGCTGGCCATGATGCGGTCGCTGGGCCTGTACCGGTTCACCCGCAGTCATCGCGTCGGCCTGCACCTGGCCGCGGTGGCCGCAATCACCCTGGCCGGGGCCGCCGCCACGATCGGCGTCGGGGCCCTGATGCGCGGGGCCGCCGCCCCCTGGTCAGCCTATCTGGTCTGGACCGGCCTGATCCTGATCAGTCTGAACGGCCTGCATATCGGCTGGAGCGATCTGGTCGGCCGTTGGCGCGCCTCGGGGGCCCTGACGCCCAGCATCGTCCTGGTCGGGGCCACCCGCCACGCCGAAGGCCTGATCCGCGAGGCCCTGACGCGGCGTGACCTCAATGTGCTGGGCATTTTCGACGACCGGCTGGCCCGGTCGCCGCGCGCCATCGCCGGCGTGCCGGTGCTGGGCCGGGCCGACGACCTGCTGACCCATCACATGACCCCCTATGTCGACCGGATCGTGCTGGCCATCGATCCCAAGGCCGAGGCGCGGGTGCGCGATCTGACCACCCGGCTGCGGACCCTGCCCAATGAGGTGACCCTGCTGGTCGAACCGGCCGATGCCGACTGGGGCAAGGCGGTCGACCGGCTGGCCCGGACCTCGCTGGCCCAGCTGGACGGGCCGGTCGACGACGAGCGCCGCGCTTTTCACAAGCGACTGCAGGACCTGATCGTCGGCCTGACGGCCACGGTGCTGCTGGCCCCGGTGATGGCGCTGGTCGCCCTGGCCATCCGGCTCGACAGCCCGGGCCCGATCCTGTTCCGCCAGCGCCGCCACGGCTTCAACCAGGAAGAGATCGTGGTGTGGAAATTCCGCTCGATGCGGCCCGAGACCGCCGACGCCACCGCGTCGCGCCAGGTCACGGCCGATGACGACCGGGTCACGCGGATCGGCCGCATCCTGCGGTCCACCAGTCTCGACGAACTGCCGCAGCTGCTGAATGTGCTGAAGGGCGAGATGTCGCTGGTCGGGCCCCGCCCCCATGCGATCGGCATGAAGACCGGCCATATCGAATCGGCGCGACTGGTGGCGGAATACGCCCATCGTCACCGCATCAAGCCGGGCATGACCGGCTGGGCCGCCATCCACGGCTCGCGCGGACCGCTGCATTCGGCCCAGGACGTGCGCCGCCGCGTGCAGCTGGACATCGACTATATCGAACGCCAGTCGCTGTGGCTGGACCTGTGGGTGATGCTGGTCACCATCCCCGTTCTGCTGGGCGACCGGCAGGCCATTCGTTGAGCGGAGCACACTGATGTTCTGGCGCGGGGTCTGGGGCTATCTGCCGGCCAATATCGTCCAGGGGGTGGTCGGCTTCCTGGCCATCGTCATCTTCACCCGGGTGCTGAGCCCGGCGGATTTCGGCCGCTATGCCCTGGCCTTTTCGGTCATGACCCTGGCCCATGTGGCGGTGTTCAGCTGGCTGGAGGCGGCCATGGCCCGGTTCTGGGCCGCCGAACAGACCGCCGAGGGCCTGGCCCGTCATTTCGCCAGCCTGTACCGGACGGCCTTCCGGCTCGGCCTGGTCTTCCTGCCGGTCGCGGCGGTCCTGATCGCCCTGTGGCCGATGGATATGGCCTTCCGCATCGCCGTGGCCGTCGGGGTCGGCGGCATTCCCGTGCGCTGTTTCGCCAAACTGGCCATGGAGCGGTTCCGCGCCGCCGGTGAGGTCGGCCGGGCCGCGCGCATCGACATGATCACCGCCATCGGCGGCCTGGCCATCGGGGTGGCCGTGGCCCTGGCCGGGGCCGGAGGCTCCGCGCCGCTGATCGGGCTGATGCTGGCCCCGCTGCTGACCCTGCCCTTCATCCTGCCGGGCGAGCTGAAACAGGGGCGCGGGGCACGCGTCGACCGCACCCGACTGCGGACCTATGCCGTCTATGGCTATCCGATCGCCGCCTCGCTGGCCCTGGCGGTCGTTCTGTCCTCGACCGACCGATTCCTGCTGGCGGCCTTCATGAACGAGGCGGCGGTCGGGGCCTATCACGCGGGCTACAGCCTCGCGAACCGGACGCTGGACGTGCTGTTCATCTGGCTGGGGGCGGCGGGGACCCCGGCCCTGGTGATGGCGCTGGAGCGCGGCGGCGGCGAACGCCTGCAGACGGCGGCCCGCGAACAGGCCTCGACCTTCCTGCTGATCGGCCTGCCCGCCGCCGCCGGGGTCGCCCTGGTGGCCGGGCCACTGACCGAGGTGATGATCGGCGAGGACCTGCGCCGGGTCGCGGCATCGATCACGCCGTGGATCGCCCTGTCGGCCCTGCTGTCGGGCCTGACCACCTACTATTTCCACCAGGCCTTCACCCTGGGCCGGCGCACCGGCCTGTTGCTGGCCGCGATGGCGGTGCCGGCCCTGGCCAATATCGTGCTGAACCTGCTGCTGATCCCCGGTCATGGTGTGATGGGCGCGGCCTGGTCCACCGCGATCAGTTTCGGACTCGGGCTGATCGCCTCGATCGCCATCGGTCGCCGGGTGCTGGTCATGCCGGTGCCGTGGGAGACCCTGGCGCGCTGCGGTCTGGCCACGGCGGCCATGGCCCTGGCGGTCTCGGTCCTGCCCCGCCTCGGCGGGCTGGTCGAGCTGATGCTGCAGGCGACGGTCGGGGCGCTGGTCTATGCGGTCGTCGCCCTGACCCTGAATGCGGCAGGCGTCCGCGATGTGGCCGGGCGACTCCTCGCCACGGCCCGAACCCGGAGAGCCCTGTCATGACCGCCAAAGGCCGCGTCTTTGCCAATCCGACGTGGAAGGTCGCCAGCCCGGTCGTCTCGGTGCTGATTCCCTTTCTCGGCGATGATCCCTCAGTCCTGCTGAAACTGCTGGATGAGGAGGCCGGGGCCGTCGACGGCTCGGTCGAGATCGTCGTGCTGGATGACGGCACCCGCGATCCGGAGCTGACCAAACGGCTGACGGCGGTAATCAAGGCCATGACCCTGCCGGCGCGGCTGATCACCCTGCCCCGCAACGAGGGCCGCTCGATCGGGCGCAACCGGCTGGCGACGGCGGCCCGGGGCGGCAGCCTGCTGTTCCTGGACAGTGACATGCGGCCCGACTACCGGCGCTTCCTGCGCGACTGGGCCGATCTGGTGGCGCGCGAGGATCCGCCGGTGGCGTTTGGCGGCATCTCCCTGCTGCAGGCCCCGGTCGAGCCGCGCTTTGCCGTGCACCGGGCGATGGCCACCAAGTCGGAGTGCGTGGCCTATACGGTGCGCGCCCGTCAGCCCGAGAAATATGTCTACACCTCCAACCTGCTGGTGCGGCGCGACGTGTTCGCGGCCGAGAGTTTCGATCCCGGCTTCAGCGGCTGGGGCTGGGAGGATGTGGAATGGGCGATGCGGGTGTCGGGCCGGTTCCGGGTCCTGCACGTCGACAATCCGGCCACCCATATGGGGCTGGACACCGTCGCGGCCCTGGCCGGGAAATACGAACAGTCGGCCCCCAATTTCGCCCGGGTCGTCGATCGCCATCCGGCCATCGTCAGCACCTATCCCAGCTATCGCGCCGCCCGGTTGCTAAAGCGTCTGCCCGGAATCGACCAGCTGCGACCCCTGCTGCGGCGGGCGGCCGAGACCGAGTGGCTGCCGGTCCCGACGCGGGCCTTTTCGCTGCGCCTGTACCGGGCGGCCCTCTATGCCGGGGCGATCGCATGATGCCCCAGCCCTACAGCGCCGACGCCGGACTCCGGGCCAAGCTGCGCCGCCGCTATGCGCGACTGGTGCACCGGCGTCCCGCGCGGCTGGACCTTACCGGACCGACCGTCAGCTTCACCTTCGACGATGCCCCGGCCAGCGCGGCCGTAGCGGCCGCCATCCTCGAACGCCATCAGGCCCGGGGCACCTATTATCTGTGTGCCGGCCTGTTCGGCGAGACCGGCCATATGGGTCGCTATATCGATGCGACCGAGACCGCCGACCTGGCCGCGCGGGGGCACGAGATCGCCTGCCACAGCCATGGCCATGTCGACGCCCACCGCACCGACGGCGCAGCGCTTCTGGCCGACAGCGACCGCAATACCGCAGCCCTGACCGCGCTCGGCGGCAGCGCCCGGCATTTCGCCTTTCCCTATGGCGAGGTCTCGCCGGCGGCCAAGGCCCGACTGGCGGATCGCTATGGTTCGCTGCGGGGAGTCCATGCGGGGCTGGTCCGGGACGGGGCGGACCTGAACCAGTTGCCGGCGGTCGGCATCGAGGGCGATGACGGCGAGGCCGTGGCACGCCTGTGGATCGACCGCGCCGTTAAAACAGCGGGCTGGCTAATTCTCTTCACCCATGATGTGAGCGACAGCCCGTCACCCTGGGGCTGTACGCCGGGGGCGCTGGACCGGCTCGCCGCCCATGCCCGGGCCGCCGGATGCGCGCTGAAGACCGTCGGCGAGGTGCTGGACCGATGACGCCCCCCGAGCCCGTCGCCGTCATCATTCCCACCCTGCGTCGGCCCGAAGGCCTGGCCCGGGCGCTGGAGTCCCTGTTCCTTCAGACCGAGGTCGCCGACCGTCTGCGCGAGATCGTGGTGGTCGACAACGATCCGGCCGGAACCGCCGCGGCCACGATCGAGTCCCTGCGCGGGCGGTCGCCCTGGCCCCTGGTCTATTGCCACGCCCCGGTGCCGGGTGTGGCCACGGCGCGGAATGTCGGCCTCCAGGCCACCGATGCGCCGCTGATCGCCTTTCTGGACGATGACGAGGTCGCGGCCCCCGACTGGCTGGCCCAGTTGCTGGCGGGCCAGGTGGAGACCGGGGCCGATGTGGTGTTCGGCCCGATCCGGGGCCGGGCTCCCGACGCCGCCGACTGGCTCAAACCCTATCTCGAGGACTTTTTCGGCCGGAGCGGCCCGGCCCGCACCCGGCTGATCGACCAGCCCCATGGCTGCGGCAATTCCCTGATGGTGCGCCGGACCGCCCTGCCCGGCCCCGCGCCGTTCGATGTCGGCGCCGATCAGGCCGGCGGCGAGGATGACGCCCTGTTCGCCGCCCTGGCGGATCGAGGCGGGCGGTTCGGCTGGGCCGCCGGGGCCCATGTCGACGAGATCGCCCCGGCCCACCGGGCCACCCTGACCTATGCCCTGTCGCGGGCCTTCGCCTTCGGCCAGGGGCCCAGCCAGACGGCGGCGGCCCGACGCGACTGGATCGCCGTGGTGCGCTGGATGTTGGTCGGAGCCGTGCAGATGATGCTGTGGACCTGTGCCGCCGTCCCCTATCTGATCGTACGCAGTCCCCGCCGGGCCTGGGCCCTGGACAGGATCGCGCGCGGCCTCGGAAAACTGTTCTGGATGAAGGGGCTGGAGCCCCATTTTTATGGATCACACGAACTGGTCAGGCTGAACACCGCCGCCCGCTGAGCCCGCCGGTCAGCCGGCCAGACGGGCGAGGAATCCCGGCAGGCGATAGGTCGAGCGGTTGACCACCACGCCGGCGATCCGTCCGCCCACGGCCTCGATCTCGTCGCGCAGGATCATCGGATCCGCAGCCCGGGTCGATTCTGAAACCACCAGAATGGTCGCATCGACAAACGGGGCCAGGGTCAGGGCCATGTCGCTGCGATCCGTCGACGGCGCATCGATGACGACGGTGTCGGCGTGTTTGCGCAGCGCGTCCCAGTAGCGGGAATCGGCCACCGCTTCGGCCCGCTGTCCCGAGCGCAGCCGCGTGGTGTTGAACCGGCTGACCCACAAACGACCGCCCAGGCAGGACCGGGCCGTCAACAGCCGGGCCGGAGAGATCGGCCGGCCGTCCGGGCCCGTGACGCGCGGCGTCACCGCGAAGAAGCAGGACCCGTCGGGCGAGGCCTGGGCCGGGCGACCGATCTGGCCGAAGCGGTCCGGCTCACCGGCGATGGATTCCAGCTGCCCCTGCTGCGCCAGGTCGCCGTCGATCAGCCAGACAGGACGCCGGGCGCGCACCGCGGCCAGGCGGGCGTATTCGCGCGCGACCGTCGAGGCCCCCTCACCGGAATTGGCGGCGACGACCTGGATCACCCGTCCGCGATGGGACGGGGCCGGGCCCAGTGCCGCCCAGAGGCCGGCCATTTCAGAGGTAAGATCGACCATCGACTCGATTACGCACCTAACTCGCCAGGCCACAAACTGCCATGAGGGCTCACCGCGCCTTCATCGGCGCGACGGCCAGCACGGGCATTTCCAGCGTCCGCCCGACCGAGCCGGCGGTGGCGAACCGACGCCGGGTGAAGATCCGCAGCAGGCCGACACAGAGGGCGGTGAAGCCCGCAAACAGGAAGACGACGATCAGCAGCGGGGCCTTCAGGCTCTTGCCGCGGGTCGGGGCCTGGGCCCGTTCGATGACGGTGACATTGTCGGCCCCGGCCATGACCAGGGCGCTGTCGGCCCGGCTCTGGGTGGCGCGTTCCTGGAAGTCGCGGATGTTGGCGGTCAGGACCTCGCGGTCGCCGGCCAGGGTGGCGTTGGTCGATTCAATCTGGGTCAGCAGAGCCTGTCGCGAGCGCAGTTCACCAACCTGACGATCCAGCACCGCCAGCCGCGCGCCCAGGGACGCGGCCTCGGCCGCGGCGGCGATCCGGTCGCTCTCGGTCTGGATCCAGACCGGATTGGGCCCGGTGCGGACCTCCTTGGCCCCCACGGCGGTGCCGGTGCCGACATAGGCCTGCAGCTGGGCGATCTGTTCCTCGATGTCCCTGACCGGCTGGGCGTCGGGCCGGTAGCGCGACAGCAGCTGTTCGCGCTGGGTGCGCAACTGCAGCACCTGGTCCTGGGCCGAGATGTTCAGATCCTGCTGCAGGGTGACCTGGGCCGGGATCGCCGCCTGCTGGGCCACCAGGGTCGCCAGCCGCTGCCGCGCCTGATCCAGCTGGGCCTGAACCGAGAGTCGTTCGGTGAAGACCGTCTGATAGGTCGCCGCCAGGGTCGCCTTCAGGGTGGCAAAATCGCCGATGTCGTTCGAGGCCAGAAACGTCTCATAGGCCGAATCGGCGGTGGCCAGTTCGTCCTCGAACACCTGGCGCTGCTGTTCGATGGCCGGGGTCTTGTTGTCCTGGAACACCTCGCGACGATAGGTGAGATATTCGGCGATGACGGCATTCAGCACCCGGGCCGCGGTCTGGGGATTGTCGCTCTCGTAGCTGATGCCGATGATGGCGCTGCCCGGCGTGGTGCCGACGCCGAGGCCCGCATCCAGAACCTTCAGGGCGTCGGTCTGGCGCTTGGCCGCAGTCTCGCTGGACGGCCTGTTCCCGAGGAAGCTCTCCACGCCGAGGGCCGCGACCGTGCGCTGTTTGACCTCGAGGCTGTTCAGGATGGCCGCCTCGGACCCGGCCACCGCGTCGGCGTCGGGGGCCTGGCCGCGTTCGGCCGAGCCGACCCGGGGCTGGTAGACATATTCCTGACCGACCCCGGCATAGACCTTGCCGGTGGCCGTATAGGTCTTCTTCAGGGTCAGGACCGCGGCCGTGCCGAGCGCGAAGATCAGCACGAACACCAGAATCATCGGCAGCAGCTCGCGGAACAGCAGCCCCACGATATCGAGGAGGCCGTAGCGCGGGCGGGCTGTGGCGTAGGCCGTCGAACTCATGGGCGGCAGGTGATTCCATTGAACGCGGTGACTGATGGTCCAGACTTGGCTCACCGGCGTTAACCACTGGTTACCCATAAGCAGAGACCCTGTGTCGAACGCACCCGTCCGCCACGGATTCCCGCCCCATGCCCATCGACCGCCGCCTGCTCCTGCTGTCCCTCGGTGCCGCCGCCCTCAGTGGCTGCGCCAGCGAGAACGCCGGCCGCATGCCCCTGCCCGCGGCCGGAGCCGCCGGCGGCCGGGTCCAGCCGGTCGGCCAGACCGGCTTCCCCGAGATCGCCTTCGCCGACTGGACCGAGGCCGAGCCGGAATATCTGCTGTATCCGGGCGACGAGATCGAGGTGGCGACGCCGACGGCGGCGGAACTGACCCGGACCCAGAAGATCGGCCCGGACGGGCGGGTCGCCCTGCCCCTGATTGGTCAGGTCATGGCTGCCGACCGGACGATCGCCGAGCTGGAGTCGGATGTGGCCGGTGCCTATGCCTCACAGCTGCTGCGGCCCGTGGTCGAGATCACCCTCAAACAGGCGGGGCCGCTGAAAATCTGGGTGGACGGCGAGGTCCGCACGCCGGGTGTCTATGACATGCCGGGCGATATCGACGCCTATCAGGCCATCATCATGGCCGGGGGGTTCCTGCCGACCGCCCGCCAGCAGGAGGTGGCGCTGATCCGGCGCGGGCCGGGCGGCGTGCGCATGATGCGGGCCGCCGATCTCAGGCCCCGTCGCGGCGAGGTCATCGCCCTGCGCCGCGGGGACATATTGTTCGTGCCGCGGACGACCCTGGGCGAGGTGGCCAATTTCGTCACCCAGATCCGCAACGCCCTGCCCGTCGGCTTCACCTATGCGCTCAACGGGCAGTACCAGTCGTTCTAGGGCGTCGGCATTCCGGGGACTGGACGCAGGCGCATCCAGTCCGGGTTTGCGTCAGGCTGCGAGGGTAACGACCCCGGCGTCGATCCAGCGGCGGGCGGCGCGCTGGGCGTCGGCGATCTCGTCCCGTTCCATCTCCAGCGACATCTCGCGACGATAGACCCGGGCCTCGACGGACCCCTTCATGGCCGCCAGGTTGAAGATCATATGGGCCGAGACCCGATCCATCGGGCAGCCGGCCTGGCCGGTCGAGTACATCATGCCCAGACGAAACAGGGCATCGCCGTCCATGTCCGCGGTCGGCAGAGGCAGGGCAGCCTCGGCTTCGATCCCGATTTCCGGCGCCAGTTCTTGCGCGTTCATTACCGTATCCTCCGAACGGAGGCCGTTCTGGCCCCGTCTTCTGAGGCCTGATCAAATACCCGCGGTTTGAAGTTAAAGTTAACAGCGGCGGGCCGATTCGATCTTTTCAGTAAAGCAATAATGAATACTGGCGTGGCAGTTCACACCTCGGAAATGTCCTGGAAATCTTGTGGTTACACCTTGCCGGAAGGTTAACGTCCGCGCTGGCCGAACAGGACCTTGCGCGCCGCCTCGGCCGACTGGCCCGAGGCGGCCAGATTGCGCCGCATCGCCTCCCCGACCGCGCGGCCCGCGATCACGGCCGGCCGTTCCCCGACCCGGACCATCCAGGCCTTGAGGTTGGGGAACTCCTCCAGCGTCTGGCCCTGATACTCCGGCAGGATCCAGGGCCAGGCGGCCATGTCGGCGATCGAATAGTCGCCGGCCAGATAGTCGCGATCGGCCAGACGGCGGTCCATGACCCCGTACAGGCGGTGGGTCTCATCCGTATAGCGGCGGACGCCATAGGCGATCTGGCGCTGGTCGCGGATGATGGCCGGGGCATACTGGCGGAAATGATGGGTCTGGCCGGCCATCGGGCCGAGACCGCCGACCTGCCAGAACAGCCACTGGTCGATCTCGACCCGCGTGCGCACATCGGCCGGATAGAATTGGCCGGACTTGTTGCCGAGATATTGCAGGATGGCCCCGGACTCGAAGATCGACAGCGGTTCGCCGTCCGGACCGTCGGGATCGACGATGGCCGGCATCCGGCCGTTGGGGCTGATCGCCTGGAAGGCGGGCTCGAACTGTTCCCCGGCCCCGATGTTCACCGGCCGGACCTCATAGGGGATTCCCATTTCCTCGAGGGCGATGGAGACCTTCCAGCCGTTCGGCGTCGGCCAGTACCAGAGTGCGATCGGTTGGGTCATGAGAGGGTCCTGAAACGGCCCCCTGATCTGGGGCACCGACGGGGCCGGCGCAACCGGGCCGGCGGGCAAAGCTGACGAAGGCATTCAGGACGAGTTCATCCGGGCGGCGTCACCGTGCGGGACATTCAGGGGCCGGACACCCAACCCGCCGCCGGCCCGCCACGGGAGACTCCTCATGAACCGCCTGACCCGGGCCGCCGTTATCGCTGTCGCACTGGCGACCACGGCCGCCCCCCTCGCCGCCCAGGCCCAGAGCCGCGGCGACCGCCACGAACAGCGCCAGGACCGGCGTGACGACCGCCGCGATCACCGGCAGGACCGCCGCGAGGACCGTCGCGACGATCGCCAGGACCGGCGCAGCGACCATCGTGACTACCGGGCCGACCGCCGCGATGACCACCGCGACTACCGGTCCAGCCAGCGTTATGACCGCAACAATCGCGACTGGTACCGCGGCCGCAGTGACTTCAATGACTATCGCGGTGCCCGCAACGGCTACTGGTATGCGCCGAGCTACGGCTACTATCGGGTCAACCCGCGCTACAATCGTCATCGCTGGCAGCGGGGCCACACCCTGCCCGTCGCCTATCGCGGCTATTATGTCCGTGACCCCTATGTCTACGGCCTGCGCCAGGCCCCGCGCGGCTATCGCTATGTCCACGCCGGCAATGACATCGTGCTGATGGCCGTGGCCACCGGCCTGATCGTCAGCGTCCTGTCCGGCACCTACTAGACCGGACCGGCTTCCGGAACAGCCCCCGCTGACGGCGTGTCGGCGGGGGCTTTTTCATGACCGGCGAGCGAACCGTGACCCGTCGTTATCGTTCAGTTAAGGTTCATGCGCGGGGCGCGATCCTGTCATCGAGCCGCCCGATACGGGCGTGCGGGGAAAGAGACCATGAAACGCAATCTGATGGTGTTCACCGCGATCACCGCCCTCCTCCTGCCGCTGGCGGCCCCGATCGCCGTCCAGGCCCAGGACCGCGGCCGGCAGGCGCAGCGCGAGGGCGAAGGCCGTCCGAGCCAGACCGCCGTGCAGCGTCGCGCCGCCCAGGCCCAGCGCGAGCGGGACAGCGCGCCGCCCGCGCAGCAGCCCGAGCGTCGCCAGGAGCGCCGCGAGGAGCGCCGCGAGGACCGCCAGGAACGCCCTGACCGTCCCCAGCGTCCGCCCGAGCCGCAGCGCCCCAACCGGCCCGATCGCCCGGCCCAGCCGGACGCGCCGAACCGTCCGACCTCGCAGGATCGCGGGAACCGCTACGATCGTTCCGGTCCCACACCGGATCAACGACCCAGCCGCCCCGACACCCGTCGGGACGACCGTCAGGACCATCGGGGCGGGAATGGCTATGACCGGCGACAGGACCGCCGCGACGATCGTCGGGATGACCGGCGCGATCATCGCCGGGACGACCGCCGGGACGACCGGCGCGATCACCGCGGTGACCAGCGCCACGATCGCCGCGAGTACCGCGAGTTCCGCAACCGCTTCAACAGCAGCCAGTGGCACCAGAACTGGAACCGGAGCCACCGCTCCGACTGGTGGCGGAACGACCGGCGCTTCCGCAGCTATACGGGCTTGCGGATCGGCTTCTATTTCGCCCCCGGCCACGGCTACTACAGCGTGCCGCGCTCCTACTGGGGCCAGCGATGGACGGTCGGTGACTATCTGCCGTCGATGTTCTGGCGCTACCAGCTGGACGACTGGCGCACCTTCGGCCTCGGCTATCCGCCGCCGGGAACCCGCTGGGTCGTGGTCGACAACCAGATCTATCTGATCGACCAGTATGACGGCTACATCATCGACGTCATCCACGACGCCTGGAACTGGTAGGCCCGGCGGAATGAACGAAGGCCCCGCGGATCGCTCCGCGGGGCCTTTTTCATGCGCCCGGACGCCGGGGCGCCGCGCGTCGAGCGTTGGCGGGGCTCAGGAAATCCCCAGCCTGGCCTTCAGGATGTCGTTGACCGAGGCCGGGTTGGCCTTGCCGCCGGTGGCCTTCATCACTTGGCCGACGAACCAGCCGATGGCCTGGGGCTTGTCGGCGACGGCGGCGGCCTTGTCGGGGTTGGCGGCGATGATCTCGTCGACGGCCTTTTCGATGGCGCCGGTGTCATTGACCTGGACCAGACCGCGGGCCTCGACCACCTGACGCGGCGAGCCCTCGCCGGCCCAGACGTGGTCGAACACCTCCTTGGCGATCCTGGAGGAAATGACCCCCTCCTCGATCAGGGCGACCAGTTCGGCGACATGGGCGGCCGGCAGGGGGCTCTGCGAGAAGTCGAGGTGATCGGCGGCCAGACGGGCCGACAGTTCGTTGGTGACCCAGTTGGACACCAGCTTTGCATCCCTGCCTTTGGCGGCTTCCTCGAAATAGTCGGCCTTGGCCTGTTCCGAGATCAGCACCACGGCGTCGTACTGCGACAGGCCGTACTGGCTCATCAGCCGTTTGCGCTTCTCATCGGGCAGTTCCGGCAGCGACGCCCTGATGGTGTCGATCCAGGCCTGTTCCAGCTCCAGCGGCAGCAGGTCGGGGTCGGGGAAGTAGCGATAGTCGTTGGCCTCTTCCTTGGAGCGCATCGAGCGGGTCTCGCCGGCCGTCGGATCGTAGAGGCGGGTCTCCTGATCGATCTTGCCGCCGTCCTCGAGAATCTCGATCTGGCGGCGGGCTTCGTAGTTGATGGCCTGGCTGATGAAGCGGAACGAGTTGACGTTCTTGATCTCGCAGCGCGTGCCCAGATGGCTGAAGTCGCCGGTGGCGCGGAATTTCTCGTAGCCCCCCACGCGGCAGACCGAGACGTTGACGTCGGCGCGCAGATTGCCCTTTTCCATGTCGCCGTCGCAGGTGCCGAGATAGACGAGGATGGTCCTGATCTTCTTGACGTAGGCGACCGCCTCTTCCGGCGAGCGCATGTGCGGCTTGGAGACGATCTCCATCAGGGCCGTGCCGGCCCGGTTCAGATCGACATAGGATTCGCTGGGCGACAGGTCGTGGATCAGCTTGCCCGCATCCTGTTCCAGGTGCAGGCGTTCGACGCCGACGGTGAAGAAGGTGCCGTCCTCGGCCTCGACCTCGACCTCGCCCTCCCCGACGATGGGGAAATACAGCTGGCTGATCTGATAGCCCTGCGGCAGGTCGGGGTAGAAATAGTTCTTGCGGTCGAACTGGCTGCGTTTGTTGATCTGCGCCTTCAGGCCGAGGCCGGTGCGCACCGCCTGTTCGACACAGTGACCGTTCAGGGTCGGCAACATGCCGGGGAAGCCGGCGTCGACCAGCGACACCTGCTCGTTCGGACCCGCGCCGAAGCCGACGGCGGCGCCGGAGAACAGCTTGGCCTTCGAGGCGACCTGGGCGTGGATCTCGAGGCCCATGACGATTTCCCACGGGCCGGTGCGGCCCTGGATGAGATTGGAGGCGTCAGTCATCAGTGTCGTTGTCCGCGAGCGTTAAGGGGTCGAGGTCGCCCTGCTCTTCTATGAGTGCTTCTTCGTGGTCCCACCGGCAAACTGAACTCGAGCCCGGAAGGACAATCAACAGGTCGCCGTGACCATTGTTGGCCAAGGCGATCGCAGCGGCCGGAAAGCCATGCCATTTCCGCGCCTGCTCAGTCTCGCGTGCGACATGGTTCGCCGTGCGACCCGCCCGCTTCCGGTCGGAATCGTCCCAGACGGGGTGGATGCTCCAGTCCTCTCCATTCAGGACGAACTCGCCGCCGTTCCGCTGCTGGAGCGCGCGTCTCCAAGCGGGCGGGAATCGAAACGCGAGGCTGCGTTCGGCTGTGTCGATGCGATCAGGATCAACCGGGAACGGCATGGATCACCACCACTTCTCCGGCTTCGCCACAAAACCGGCCGCGCCTTCCAGCGCGCTGGCGACCTGGAACACGGTCGCCTCGTCCAGCGCCTTGCCGATGACCTGGAGGCCCAGCGGCAGGCCGCCGCTGTCGAGGCCGGCGGGGACCGAGATGCCCGGCAGGCCGGCGAGGTTGGCGGTGACGGTGAAGATGTCGTTCAGATACATCTGCAGCGGATCGATCTGTTTGTCGCCGAGAGCGAAGGCGGCCGACGGGGTCGAGGGCGTCAGGATGGCGTCGACCTGGCCCCAGACCTTGTCGAAATCCTCGGCGATGCGACGGCGGACCTTCAGGGCGCGGACATAGTAGGCGTCATAGAATCCGGCCGACAGCACATAGGCCCCGATGATCAAACGGCGTTTGACCTCGCCGCCGAAGCCCTCGGCGCGGCTGGTCTCGTACAGGTCGGTCAGGCTGGTCGTGCCCTCGGCGCGGTGGCCGAACCGCATGCCGTCATAACGGGCCAGGTTGGACGAGGCCTCGGCCGGGGCGATGATGTAATAGGCTGGCAGGGCGTATTTGGTGTGCGGCAGGCTGATCGGCACGATCTCGCAGCCGGCGTCCTTGAGCCAGGCGATACCCTGATCCCACAGATTCTGGATCTCGGCCGGCATGCCGTCGACGACATATTCCTTCGGCACGCCGATACGCAGGCCCTTGATCGACTGGCCGACCGAGGCGGTCCAGTCCGGGATCGGGACGTCGAGGCTGGTGGAATCCTTCACGTCGAACGAGCACATCGACTTCAGCATCAGGGCGGCGTCGGCGACGGTCCTGGTGATCGGTCCGGCCTGGTCCAGCGAACTGGCGAAGGCGACCATGCCGAAGCGGCTGGCCCGGCCGTAGGTGGGTTTGATGCCGACCGTGCCGGTGAAGGCGGCGGGCTGGCGGATCGAGCCGCCGGTGTCCGAGGCCGTGGCGGCCAGGCACAGGTCGGCGGCAACCGAGGCGGCCGAGCCGCCCGAGCTGCCACCGGGTGTCAGGTCGGCGTTGGAACCGGTTGATTTCCAGGGATTGACCACGGGACCGAAGGCGCTGGTCTCGTTCGACGAGCCCATGGCGAACTCGTCCATGTTCAGCTTGCCCAGCATGACCGCCCCGTCGCGCCACAGGTTGGCGCTGACGGTCGATTCATACGGCGGCACGAAGCCGCGCAGCATGTTGGAGCCGGCCGTGGTCTGGACCCCGTCGGTGCAGAACAGGTCCTTGATGCCCAGCGGCGCGCCCTCGAGGGTGCCGCCCTCGCCCTTCGCGAGCCGGGCGTCGGCGACGCGGGCCATGTCCATCGCCTTGTCGGCGGTGACGGTGACGAAGGCGTTCAGGGTCGGGTTGGCGGACTCGATGGCGGTCAGGAAGGCCGTGGTGATCTCTTCCGAGGAGAACTGCTTGGCCTTGAGGCCATCGACAGCGGCCTTGAGGGTGAGTTTGGTCAGATCGCTCATATCTATTCGACCACCTTGGGCACGACGAAGAAGCCGTCGGTCGACTGCGGGGCATTGCCCAGCACATCGGCGACCTTGTTGCCGTCCGTGACCACGTCATCGCGCAGGCGCAGGGCCTGGGCCACGTTCGAGGTCATCGGCTCCACGCCGTCGACGTCGACCTCGTTCAGCTGCTCGATCCAGGCGAGGATGCCGTTCAGCTCCCCGGCCAGGGGCTCCAGCCGGTCTTCCGGGGTCTTGATACGGGCGAGGTGCGCGACCTTGCGCACCGTCGCAGCGTCGATGGCCATGCGGCTCTCCAGACGTGACAGGTCAAGCGGGCGGATTAGCCGCCCGGCGGGCCTTTCACAAGGTGGAGAGCCCGCTTTGGCGTTCAGGTCGCGGGGGTGACGGTAATCGTCGACGGTGCCGGGGCGTCCGGGCCGCCCGACTCCCAGGTGATGATGAAGCGTTTGACCTCGCCGGTGACCATCTCGCCGTCGTCGCCCATCCGGCCCTGGGTCGTCTCCAGAACGAACCGGCCGGGGCCCTGTTCGCCCACGCTCCAGCGTTCGAAATCGCCGAGGGGGAAGACGCGCCAGCCCTCGGACGGATCGATGAAGAAGGCCAGATAGGCATGGTCGCCGTTCAGGGCCGGATCGCCCCCGGCCAGGCCGAACAGCTTGGCATCGGTCCCCGGAGCGGTCAGCGGCGTCACGGCCACGACCGAGGCGGCCGATTGCAGATAGTCGTCAGACTGGGCCTGGACGGACTGGGCCGGTCCGGAGGCCGTGGCCGGGGTGGTCGCGGCGGCGGTGGCCGTGGCGGAGCCCGCTTCCGGCAAGGCATTCTTGCGGGTTTCCACCCCGGAATCACAGGCGGTGACGGTCCCGGCGATGGCCAGAAGCAGCAACGGATGTCTGATCATGTCAAAACTCCCCCTTTGACGTTGCGCCATCTTGTCCTTTGACACGCGGCGACGCCAGCCCTACCGCCACAGTGTGTCAATCGTTCCGCTCCTCGACCTGCCTGCCGCCTGTCCGCCGCAAACTGCGTGGATGGGTCTGGACCTCGGCGAAAAGACGATCGGCGTCGCCGTTTCGGACGTGACCCGGATGATCGCCAGCCCGCTGGAGTTGATCCGCAAATCCAAATTCACAATCGAGGCCGAGCATCTGTTCAAGCTGATGGGGCATCGCAAGGTCAGCGGCCTGGTCATCGGCCTGCCGACCAATATGGACGGCACCGAGGGGCCGCGGGCCCAGTCCTGCCGCGCCTTCGCCCGCAACCTGCTGCGGCTGCGCGACATCCCGATCGCCTTCTGGGACGAGCGGCTGTCGACCAGCGCGGTCGAACGCTTCCTGATCGGTGAGCTGGACCTGACCCGCAAGCGCCGCGCCGACGTCGTCGACCGCACCGCCGCCGCCTGGATCCTGCAGGGGGCGCTGGACCGCCTCCGCGTCGCCGAACAGAGGTGAGCGCCCTGCTCACCGGCATCGTGCCGGTCTTCGCCATGATCGCCCTCGGCTGGGGGCTGAAGATGCGCAGCTTCCTGGCCGACGATGGCTGGCGCGCGGTCGAACGGCTGACCTATTTCATCTTCTATCCGGCCTTCCTGGTGCCGGCCGTCTGGGGCGCGGATTTCGGGGCGGGCACCGCCGGACCGGTCGCGGCCGCCACCATCGGTGTCTCCTTTGCCGTCGCCGGGCTGACGCTGCTGGCCCGGCCGTGGCTGCCGGTCAGCGATCCGGGCTTCACCAGCGTCTTCCAGGGCGTAATCCGCTGGAACGGCTTCGTCTTCCTGCCGGTGGCCGGAGCCGTGTTCGGACCGGCGGGCCTGGGCACCGCGGCCATGGCCTTCGGCGTGCTGGCCCCGGCCCTCAATGTCATCTGCGTGCTGGTGCTGTCGCGCTGGGGGGCCGGCCAGGGCGGCGGCTGGCGGCTGGCCCTGCGTTCGCTGTCGCGCAACCCGATCATCTGGGCCTGCGGTCTGGGTGCCGCCCTGAACCTGACGGGGCTGGCACCCCCGCCCCTGCTGACCCGGGTCTTCGACCTGATGGGACCCGGGGCCATCGCGCTGGGCCTGATCACGGCCGGGGCCGGGCTCAGCTTCCGCTATGCCGCCGCCCGGCCGCTGCTGATCGTGACCATCTCGGCGATCAAGCTGATCCTGCTGCCGGTCGGGATGTATTATGCGGCGGGTCTGCTGGGCGGTGACCGGCTGGCCCAGGGCGTGGCCCTGCTGGCCGGTTCGGCCCCCGGGGCGGCGGCCTCCTATGTGCTGGCGCGGCAGATGGGCGGCGACGCCCCGCTGATGGCCGGTGTGGTGGCCTTCACCACGGTCGGCAGTGCGATAACCATCCCGATCCTGCTCGGCCTGTTCCATTTCCTCTGACTCAGCCGTATAGGCGGGCCTCGATGACCCAGCCCAACGCCGTCACCGATTTGATCTCCGAACGGATGGTGCCGTTCCCCCGATCGCATTTCCTGTCCGCCGGCGATCTCAACGCCCAGACCGCCCGCGATCTGCTGGATCTGGCCGACGCCTTCGTCGCGCTGAACCGCTCCTCGGCCAAGACGCTGGACCTGATGCGCGGCCGCACGGTCATGAACGTCTTCTTCGAGAACTCCACGCGCACCAGCGCCTCGTTCGAGATCGCCGCCCGCCGGCTGGGGGCCGATGTGGTGACCATGAGCCCGCGCACCTCCTCGGTGGCCAAGGGCGAGACCCTGATCGACACCGCCGTCACCCTGAACGCGATGAAGCCCGACATCCTGGTGGTGCGCCACGGGGCCTCGGGGGCCGCCGACCTGCTGTCGCAGAAGGTCGGCTGCGCCGTGGTCAATGCCGGGGACGGCCGTCATGAACATCCGACCCAGGCCCTGCTGGACCTGCTGAGCCTGCGCCGCGCCTTCGGCGACGTCACCAGCCTGACCGTGGCCATCTGCGGCGACGTGGCCCACAGC
This sequence comes from Brevundimonas sp., assembly GCF_029945885.1. Taxonomy (GTDB): domain Bacteria; phylum Pseudomonadota; class Alphaproteobacteria; order Caulobacterales; family Caulobacteraceae; genus Brevundimonas. The sequence continues at coordinate 75,498 of NZ_JAQSDK010000033.1, read as the reverse complement.
CGCGTGGCCCGCTCGAACGTGGCCCTGCTGTCGATGATGGGGGCCCGGGTGCGGCTGATCGGGCCGCCCACCCTGGTGCCGGGCGACGCCGACCGCTGGGGCTGCGAAGTGTTCCACGACATGCGCGAGGGGCTGAAAGGCTGCGACGTGGTCATGATGCTGCGCCTGCAGCTGGAGCGGATGGAGGGGGCGCTGGTGCCGTCGACCCGTGAATATTTCCGCTTCTGGGGTCTGGACCGTGAGAAATTGTCCTGGGCCAATCCGGGAGCGAAGGTCATGCACCCCGGCCCGATGAACCGCGGCGTCGAGATCGATTCCGACGTGGCTGACGACCTGACCATCTCCCTGATCCAGGACCAGGTCGAAATGGGTGTCGCCGCGCGCATGGCGGTGCTCGCCGCCCTGTCCGCCCGCCTCGACGGAGATGCCCGATGAGCGTCCTCGCCCTGGTCAATGCCCGGCTGCTGGACCCGGCCAGCGACTATGACGGTCCGGGGGCCCTGCTGATCGAGAACGGCCGCATCATCGAGGTGATCCGCGGCACGGCCGCGCCCCTGTCGTCCGGGGCCGAGGTCATTGACGTCGACGGCCTGTGCCTGGCCCCCGGCCTGATCGACATCCGGGTCAAGACCGGCGAGCCCGGGGCCGAGCCCAAGGAGACGCTGAAGTCGGCCAGCCTGTCGGCCGCGGCCGGCGGGGTGACCACCATCGTCATCCAGCCTGACACCGATCCCGCTGTTGATGACCCGGCCATGGTCGATTTCATCCAGCGGCGCGGGGCTGCGCTGAACCTGGTCAATGTCCGGGCCGCCGGGGCCGCGACCCGCGCGCTGGACGGTCAGCGCATGGCCGAGATCGGCCTGATGACCGAGGCCGGGGCCCTGTATTTCACCGACGGTGACCGGGTCATCACCAACAGCCGCACCCTGCAGCGGGTGATGAGCTATGCGGTCGCCTTCAACGCCCTGATCGCCTGCCGCCCCAGCGAGCCCTGGCTCAGCGAGGGCACGGTGGCGACCTCGGGCGAACTGGCCACCCGGCTGGGCCTGTCGGGATCGCCGGCCATCGGCGAACGTATCCAGCTGGAACGGGACCTGGCCCTGGTCGAACAGACCGGGGTGCGGTTCCTCGTCGACCAGATCTCGACCGAGGGCGCGCTGGACAGTCTGGCCCGCGCCCGCGCCAAGGGGCTGGAGGTCGCCGCCTCGGTGTCGATCAACCATCTGTGCTTCAACGAGCTCGACATCGGCGACTACCGCACCTTCTACCGGCTGGACCCGCCGCTGCGGGCCGAGAGCGACCGGCTGGCCCTGATCGAGGCGGTGCGCGACGGCCTGATCGATGTGATCACCTCGGCCCATGCTCCGGCCCCGGCCGAGGACAAGCGTCGCCCGTTTGCCGAGGCCGCGCCGGGTGCCGTGGGTCTGGAGACCCTGCTGGCCGCCGCCCTGAGCCTGCACCATGAGGACGGACTGGACCTGCTGGACGTGCTGCGTCCCCTGACCCACGGCCCGGCCACCCTGCTGGACCTCGAGTCGGGCGTGCTGGAAGCCGACGCCCCGGCCGATCTGGTGCTGTTTGATCCCGGGGCCCCGATCGTGGTCGACGCGGCGACCCTGAAGTCCAAATCCCGCAACTCGCCGTTCGATGGCCGCCGTCTGCAAGGTCGGGTCTTGCTCACCCTCGTCGGTGGACGCATCGTCCATGACGCGCGCTAAACGGGAGACTCAAACGTGCAGGATCTGGTTGCCCCGGCCCTTTTGACCCTCGCCCTCGTGGCGACGGGTGGTTATCTGCTGGGCTCCATCCCGTTCGGCGTGGTCATCACCCGCGCCGCCGGGGCCGGTGACGTGCGGACCATCGGTTCGGGCAATATCGGCGCGACCAATGTGCTGCGCACGGGCCGCAAGGACCTGGCCCTGGCCACCCTGTTGCTGGACGCCGGCAAGGGGGCCGCGGCCTATCTGATCGTTCAGGCCCTGTTTCCGGGCGTGCCGTCGCTGGCCGCCATCGCCGGGGGCGCAGCCTTCATCGGCCACCTGTTCCCGGTCTGGCTGGGTTTCAAGGGCGGCAAGGGGGTGGCGACCTTCTTTGGCCTGCTGCTGGCGGCCTGGTGGCCGCTGGGCCTGATGGCCGGGGCCTGCTGGCTGATCGTCGCCTTCACCCTGCGCTATTCGTCACTGGCGGCCCTGGTCGCGGCGGCCATGGCCCCGATCCTGGCCATGTTGACCGTTCCGGCCCTGCACCTTCCGGCCCCGACCCCGATCCTGCTGCTGTCGGCCGGCACCGCCGCGCTGATCTGGATCCGTCACCATCAGAACATCGCCCGGCTGCTGAAGGGGACCGAACCCCGGCTGGGCGCCAAGAAGACGTGAGCGCGCCGGACGCGGCGGAACGGTTCGCCCGGCTGCGGCTCGCCCGCGCCGAGCGCGTCGGTCCCGTCACGTTCCGGCAACTGCTCGAACGGTTCGGCCGCGCCGCCGCCGCGCTGGAGGCCCTGCCCGCCCTGGCCCGCCGGGCCGGCGGCACCGGCTTCACCCCTCCCCCCGCCGCGCGGATCGAGGCCGAGATGGCCGCCGGCGAAGCCGTGGGCGCGCGGCTGATGGTGATCGGCGATCCGGACTATCCGCCACGACTGGCCGCCGTCGATCCGCCGCCACCGGTGCTGTGGACGCGCGGTGACCCGACCCTGCTGTCGCGGCCCTGTGTCGCCGTGGTCGGGGCCCGCATCGCCTCGGCCGGGGGGCAGAGGATCGCGCGGGGTCTGGCGGCCCAGCTGGGGGCAGCCGGCCATGTGGTGGTCTCGGGCCTGGCCCGGGGCATCGACGGTGCCGCCCACGCCGGGGCCCTGCCGACCGGGACCGTGGCCGTGCTGGGCGGCGGGGTCGATGACGTCTATCCGCCCGACAATGCTGAACTCTACGAACAGATCGTCGCCGACGGCTGTGTCGTCTCGGAGAGTCCGATGGGGGCCCGGGCCCAGGCGCGGGACTTTCCCCGCCGCAACCGCATCATCTCGGGCCTGTCGCGCGGGGTGGTGGTGGTCGAGGCCGAACTGCGCTCGGGCTCGCTGATCACCGCCCGGCTGGCGGCGGAACAGGGGCGCGACGTGTTCGCCGTACCGGGATCGCCGCTGGATCCCCGCTCGCGCGGCCCCAATGAACTGCTGCGTCAGGGGGCCATCCTGTGTGAGGGGATCGAGGACATCGAACGCGCCTTCGAGACCCTGAGGTCGCTGGGCGAGCCGCCGGTCGACAACCCGTTCGGCGACGGGGCAGAGGATGTCGATACGGCCCTGATCGAGCGGGTCGCGGCGCTGCTGTCGCCGACCCCGACCCCGCGTGACGAGCTGGCGCGGGCCCTGAACGCCCCGGTCGGGGCCGTCGCCGCCGCCCTTCTGGAGCTGAGTCTGGTCGGGCGCGCCACCCTGCTGCCGGGAGGCCTGGCCTCGCTCTGATCCGTCCCCCCCCCCTGTCCGGGCGCTGGTTTCAGATGGTCGATTGACACGGGCCGTCCGGCCAACCACGTTCCCGGCCCCTTTCCGAGAACCCGTCCATCATGAATCTCGTCATTGTCGAAAGCCCCGCAAAGGCCAAGACCATCAACAAATATCTGGGGTCCGACTTCGAGGTCCTGGCCTCCTACGGCCACATTCGCGACCTGCCGTCGAAGGACGGTTCGGTGCTGCCGGACGACGATTTCGCCATGTCGTGGGAGATCGACGCCCGCGCCGCCAAGCGGATGTCCGAGATCGCCGAGGCCGCCAAACGCGCCAGCCGCGTCATTCTGGCGACCGACCCCGACCGCGAGGGTGAGGCGATCAGCTGGCACGTGCTCGAGGTGCTGACCAAGAAGAAGGCCCTGAAGGACACCCCGGTCGAACGGGTCACCTTCAACGCCATCACCAAGGCCGCCGTGCTCGAGGCCATGGCCGCCCCGCGTCAGATCGACATGGAACTGGTCGACGCCTACCTGGCCCGCCGCGCGCTGGACTATCTGGTCGGATTCACCCTGTCGCCGGTCCTGTGGCGCAAGCTGCCCGGTGCCCGCTCGGCCGGTCGGGTCCAGTCGGTCGCCCTGCGCATCGTCGTCGATCGCGAGATGGAGATCGAGAAGTTCAAGGCCCAGGAATACTGGTCGGTCGAGGCCGATCTGGCCGCCGACAGCCCGCCCTTCACCACCCGGCTGGTCAAACATCTGGGCAAGCGGATCCAGCGTCTCGACATCCCGTCGGAGGCCGTGGCCTTCGCCGCCCGCGACGCGATCAACAGCGGCCAGTTCACGATCAAATCGATCGAGAAGAAGCCGATCAAGCGCAGCCCGGCCCCGCCCTTCACCACCTCGACCCTGCAGCAGGAGGCCAGCCGCAAGCTGGGCTTCACCGCCCAGCGCACCATGCAGGCCGCCCAGAAACTGTATGAGGGCGTCGATGAGACCGGCGGTCTGATCACCTATATGCGGACCGACGGCCTGTTCGTCAGTCCCGAGGGGATCGCCCAGGCCCGCGAGGTCATCGCCGACCGCTTCGGTCCGGCCTTCGTCCCGTCGGAGCCGCGCTACTACAAGACCAAGGCCAAGAACGCCCAGGAGGCCCACGAGGCCATCCGCCCGACCAACATCGCCCGCGCGCCGGAGTCCCTGCGCCTGGATGGCGACCTGCAGCGGCTGTACGAGCTGATCTGGAAACGGATGGTCGCCTCGCAGATGGAATCGGCCCGCATCGACCGGACCACGGTCGAGGTCGAGACGCCCGACGGCCAGACCGGCCTGCGCGCCACCGGCCAGGTGGTGACCTTCGACGGCTTCCTCGCCGTCTATGAGGAAGGCCGCGACGAACGCCAGAAGGGCACCGAGACCGAGGAGGACGACGACTCCACCCGTCTGCCGACCCTGAAGGAAGGGGCCACAGCCAGGGTCGAGGCTGTGCGCGCCGATCAGCATTTCACCGAGCCGCCGCCGCGTTTCTCGGAAGCCACCCTGGTCAAGAAGCTGGAAGAGCTCGGCATCGGCCGTCCGTCGACCTATGCCTCGATCCTGACCACCCTGCGCGACCGCGAATATGTCCGCACCGACAAGAACCGCTTCTATCCCGAGGACAAGGGACGGCTGGTCACGGCCTTCCTCGAACAGTTCTTCGCCAAATGGGTCGAATACGATTTCACCGCCGCGCTGGAGACCCGGCTCGACGAGGTCTCGGCCGGCAAGCTGGACTGGAAGGTCCTGCTGCGGGAATTCTGGTCCGACTTCCATGTCGCGGCCCAGGCCGCCGGCGAGCTGCGCACCACGGCCATCCTCGACGCCCTCAATGAGTCGCTGGGCCCGCACATCTTCCCGGCCCGCGAGGACGGCGGCGATCCGCGCGAATGCCCGCTGTGCAAACAGGGGCAACTGTCCCTGAAGACCAGCCGCTTCGGGGCCTTCGTCGGCTGTTCACGCTATCCCGACTGCAAATTCACCCGGCCGGTGGCGTCACCCGACGCTGACGGTGGCGGCGCGGACGGCGGCGATCGCGACCTGGGTGTCGACCCGGTCACGGGTCAGCCGGTCAATCTGAAGATCGGCCGTTTCGGCCCCTATGTCGAAACCACCCCGCCGGGCGAGGAGAAGCCGAAACGCTCGTCCCTGCCCAAGGGCTGGTCGCCGGCGTCCCTGACGCTGGAGCAGGCCCTGCGCCTGCTGGCCCTGCCGCGCGAGGTCGGGGAACACCCCGAGGACGGCAAGATGATCACCGCCGGCCTGGGCCGCTACGGGCCGTTCGTCCTGCACGCCGGCACCTATGCCAATGTCGCCGACATCGATGAGGTGTTCGAGGTCGGGCTGAACCGCGCCGTGGTCCTGCTGGCCGAGAAACGGGCGGGCAAGTTCGGCGGACGCGGGGCTGCCGTGGCCCCGCTGAAGGACCTGGGCGCACACCCGGAAACGGGCGATCCAGTGCATGTGATGGCCGGGCGCTTCGGCCCCTATGTCAAATCGGGCAAGATCAACGCCACCCTGCCCAAGGGCACCACGCCCGAGGACCTGACGATGGAACAGGCCCTGCCCCTGCTGGCCGCCAAGGCCGGGGCCGCGCCGAAGAAGAAGGCTCCGGCCAAGAAGGCCGCTGCCAAGAAACCCGCGGCGAAGAAGCCGGCCGCCAAGGCTGCGACAACCAAGAAGCCGGCCACGAAGAAACCGGCGGCGAAAAAGGCCGCGGCCGCCGACTAGATTCGCCTCACTGGCCCGGCCACAGCCGGGCCAGGACCGCGGGCAGCCGGTCGGGCAGATCTTCGGCGATCAGGCCGGGGCCGAACCCGGCGGCGGCCTCGGCATGGATCCACACCGCGGCGCAGGCCGCGTCGAAACTGTCCATCCGCTGGGCCAGCAGGCCGCCGATCATCCCGGCCAGTACGTCCCCGCTGCCTGCGGTGGCCAGCCAGGGCGTTCCATTGTCATTGATGACCCTGCGCCCGTCCGGGGCGGCGATGACCGTCCGGGGCCCCTTCAGCACGATGACAGCCCCGGCCCGGACCGCGGCCTCGGTCGCCGCCTGCTCCCGCCCCAGCGCCAGCAGATCGGGAAACAGCCGGCGGAATTCACCCTCATGCGGGGTCAGGACGTCATCGCGGTCCAGAACGGCGAACAGATCCGTCGGCCATCCCGCGAATACCGTCAGTCCGTCCGCGTCGATGACGAGGGCCGCCCCGGTCCCGGCCAGGGCCTGGACGTGGGCCACTGTCGCGTCATTGATGCCGGCCGCCGGGCCGATCACGACCGCGTCCAGGCCCTCGGCCAGTTCGGCCAGCACCTCGGGATCGCCGAACGGCTTCAGCATCACCGCCTCGACCGCCGGGGCCAGGACCGCCACCGCCTCGACCGGGCAGAGCAGACTGACCACCCCGGCCCCGATCCTCAGACCGCCGCGGGCCGCCAGCCGGGCCGCCCCGGTCTGGCTGGATCGACCACTGACAACCCCCAGCCGGCCGCGGGCGTGTTTGTGCGTCTCCGGGCCCGGCCAGGGCATCGCGGTCCGCCAGTCGTGGGGCTTCTGATCACCGGTCATCGGCTTCCTCTGTTCACGGATGACGACAAAATCGAAAAGAGGCTTGCCTTATTGTGCAATGCAATGTCCCTTTGGTGCCCGAGTGACGGGGCATTCAGCAAGCCCGTCCCGGGGTCGCCATGAAGAAGATCGAAGCCGTCATCAAGCCGTTCAAGCTCGATGAAGTGAAGGAAGCGCTCCAGGACGTGGGCGTGCAAGGTATGACTGTGCTGGAGGCCAAGGGATATGGTCGCCAGAAGGGGCATTCCGAACTCTACCGCGGTGCCGAGTACGTCATCGACTTCCTTCCCAAGATCAAGATCGAGGTCGTGGTTCCCGACGACATGGCCCCGGCCGTGGTCGAGGCGATCCAGGCCGCGGCCCGCACCGGCAAGATCGGCGACGGCAAGATCTTCGTCTCCGACATCGCCGACGTCATCCGTATCCGTACCGGCGAGACCGGCCCCCAGGCTGTCTGAGCCGTCCCGCGCCGCCCGACCGGACGGCGTCCTCCCCTCCTCCCCGAACGAACAGGACCCAGATCATGAGCGCCGATAAAATCCTCAAGGAGATCAAGGAAAAGGACGTTCGTTACGTCGACCTCCGCTTCACCGACACCAAGGGTCGCCTGCAGCATATGACCTTCGACATCGACCTGGTCGACGAGGAGTTCCTCGAGGAAGGCACGATGTTCGACGGCTCCTCCATCGTCGGCTGGAAGGCGATCAATGAGTCCGACATGCTGCTGAAGCCGGACCTGACGACAGCCTATATCGACCCCTTCTACCAGCAGACCACGATGTTCCTGTTCTGCGACGTGCTGAACCCGGACACCAACGAGCCCTACAACCGCGACAGCCGCTCGATGGCCAAGAAGGCCCTGGCCTTCGTCCAGTCGTCGGGCGTGGGCGACCAGGTGTTCTTCGGCCCCGAGGCCGAGTTCTTCATCTTCGACGACGTGCGCTGGAACACCGCCGCCCACGACACCGGCTACAGCTTCGATTCGATCGAGCTGCCGGCCAATACCGGTGCTGAATATTCCGAAGGCAATATGGGCCATCGCCCGGGACCCAAGGGCGGCTATTTCCCGGTCAATCCGGTCGACAGCGCCCAGGACCTGCGCGGCGAAATGCTGGGCGTGATGAAGGAACTGGGCCTCGACCCCGAAAAGCACCACCACGAGGTCGCCCCGGCCCAGCACGAACTGGGTCTGAAATTCAGCGACCTGCTGACCATGGCCGACCGGCTGCAGCTCTACAAATACGTCGTCCACAATGTCGCCGCCGCCTATGGCAAGTCGGCCACCTTCATGGCCAAGCCCATGTACGGCGACAACGGTTCGGGCATGCATGTGCACCAGTCGATCTGGCGTGACGGCAAACCCCTGTTCGCCGGCGACAAATACGCCGGTCTGTCGGACATGTGTCTGTGGTACATCGGCGGCATCATCAAACACGCCAAGGCCATCAACGCCTTCGCCAACTCGACCACCAACTCCTACAAGCGTCTGGTGCCCGGCTATGAAGCCCCGGTGAAACTGGCCTATTCGGCCCGAAACCGCTCGGCCTCGATCCGTATCCCGCACGTCACCAGCCCCAAGGCCAAGCGTATCGAGGCGCGCTTCCCCGATCCGATGGGCAACCCCTATCTGACCTTCGTGGCCCTGCTGATGGCCGGTCTGGACGGGATCGAAAACCGCATCGATCCGGGCGCGCCCGCCGACAAGAATCTCTACGACCTGCCGCCGGAAGAGCGCGGCAACATCCCCGAGGTCTGCGGCAGCCTGCAGGAGGCCCTCGACAGCCTCGACAAGGACCGGGCCTTCCTCAAGAAGGGCGGCGTGATGGATGACGACTTCATCGACAGCTATATCGCGCTGAAACAGGAAGAGGTGCTGCGCCTGCAACTGCACCCCCACCCGGTCGAGTTCGACATGTACTACAGCTGCTGATCGACGGCCGAGACCAACGAGAAAGGCCCCGGACGGGAAACCGTCCGGGGCCTTTTCAATTCCGTTCAGGACCGGTCGGGCGGTCAGCGCCTGGTTTCGACCGAGATGCCGTTCTGGTCGGCGCGGATGGTGGTCGAGTCCTGGTCGGCCGGGCGGCCGTTGCCGTCGACGATCACGACCGGCGGGCCCTGGCGCTCGATGACGACGGGCGGGCCGGGGACTTCACGGGTTTCAACGACCGTGTGGGTGACGGTGTCGGGCTGGGTTTCGGCCGGCTGGGTGCAGGCTCCGGCTCCGAGGGCAACGGCGGCGAGCGCGGCGGCGACGATCGCGAAATGGCGAGGGTTCATGGGTAGGCTCCTGGGGGATGGTGTCCAGCCCAAACGGCTACGCTCGACGTCGGTTCCGGTCAGGGGCGCCCTTCGACAGGGTCCCGCCTGCGCTTGCCCAGTTCGATCAGCCGCACGCACCAGATGCTGATCTCGTAGAGCAGCACCAGGGGCACGGCCAGCATCAGCTGGCTGACCGGATCGGGCGGGGTCACCACGGCGGCCACGACCACCACGGCGACGATCGCATAGCGCCGGCCCTGGGCCATCATCTTCGAATTGACGATCCCGGCCAGCCCCAGCAGCGTCATCACGACCGGCAGCTGGAAACACAGGCCGAAGGCCAGCAGCAGGGCCGTGACCAGGCTGAGATAGTCCGACACCTTGGGCAGCAGCTGGGCCGAGACGCCGCCCCCGGCGATCTGCTGGCTCAGCGAGAACCACATGACGAACGGCAGCATGACGAAATAGACCAGCGCCGTGCCCAGCAGGAACAGCAGCGGTGCCGCGAACAGGAAGGGCAGGAAGGCCCCCTTCTCGTTGCGGTACAGGCCCGGGGCCACGAACCGGTACATCTGCCAGGCCAGGATCGGGAAGGAGACGATGAAGGCCCCGAAACCGGCCAGTTTCATCTTGGTGAACAGGATTTCCAGCGGGGCCGTATAGATCAACTCGACCGTCTGCCCGTCGACGAACGGCAGGGCCTTGAGGCCCGCGGTGCCGAGGATCAGGTCGATCGGCGAGACATGGGTGCCCGGGGCCAGACTCTGGTGGAAGGCCGCGGCCACGGCGAACGGCTTGACCAGGAAGATGTAGAGCGGCTCGGCGAAAGCGAAGCACAGGATGAAGCCGAGGATGAAGGCGATGACGCAGATCAGCAGCCGCCCGCGCAGCTCGATCAGGTGATCCATCAGCGGGGCGCGCGAGGCCTCGATCTCGGCCTCGTCGCGGTCGGGGGCGCTCACAGTTCAGCCTTCTTGGTACGCACCGCCCGGGGGCGGGCAGCAGCCCTGGCCCTCGAGGCCGCGGTCGGCTTGGCTGCGGCCTTGGATGCCGCAGGTTTGCTTGCCTTGGAAACGCGCGCCTTGACCGGGGCCTTGGCCTTGGCACCGGTTTTGATCGGGGGGGCGCTGTCTGGCTCTGCCGGGGCCGCCAGCGGCATCATCGCCGGTCCGGCGTCGGGCCATTCATCGGGGGCGGGAGTCATCGTCGGTACCGGGCTCGGGGCCAGTCCGGAGTCGAGATCCCTGCCGATTTCGCGGAAGGCCGCGTCGGCATCGGCTCCGAGGGCATGGATGCCCTGGTTGGAGCGCAGTGCCTCGACCTCCTTGCGCAGCTCGTCGAGCTCCGACTGGCGGGCCATTTCATCAAAGCTGGCCCGGAACTCATTGGCCATGCCGCGGGCCTTGCCCATCAGCTTGCCCAGCTTTCGCATCAGCACAGGCAAATCCTTGGGCCCCACCACAAGCAGGGCCACCAGGCCAATTACCAGGATTTCCGTGCCACCGAGACCGGGGCCGAGACCACCCATGCGTCAGACTCCGACGTTCAGGGGGCTAGTTTTTCAGGTCTTCTTTTTCGGCATCGGTCCGCGGCAGCGAACTGGTGCCGCCCGACGGGCCGTCCTTGCTGTCGTCGTCCTTGAGGCCGTCCTTGAACGCCTTCACGCCCTTGGCGGCGTCGCCCATCAGGCCCGACAATTTGCCGCGCCCGCCGAACAGCAGGGCCACGACGATAATCACGATGGCCCAGTGCCAGATGCTCAAACTGCCCACGTAACGCTCTCCTCAGACGGACCAACCCGGTCCGCGTCAAATCTGTCCCGCCATATAGGCCACCTGATGGCGCCGCGCCAAGGGACCCTGTAGGGACGCGGTCATGAGTCACGTGATCATCCACACCGACGGTGCCTGCAAGGGCAATCCCGGCCCCGGCGGCTGGGGCGCGATCCTGCAGACCGGCCAGGGTCACGAGAAAACCCTGTGGGGCGGCGAGGCCCTGACGACCAACAACCGGATGGAGCTGACCGCCGCCATCATGGCGCTGGAGGCCCTGTCCCGCCCCTGCAAGGTCGAGCTGCATACCGACAGCAAATATGTGATGCAGGGCATCGACCAGTGGATCCACGGCTGGAAGGCCCGCGGCTGGAAGACGGCCGACAAGAAGCCGGTCAAAAACGAGGATCTGTGGAAGCGGCTCGACACCGCCCGCGAGCGGCACAATGTCCACTGGCGCTGGGTCAAGGGCCACTCGGGCCACGTGCTCAACGACCGCGCCGACGCCCTGGCCAACCGGGGCGTCGATGAGGTGCTGGCGGCGAAGCGGGGCTAGACCGCCCGCACCTTCAGCATCGGACCCGCCACCGATTCGACGATGACCGTTTCGCCGGCCAGGGGCTGGCTGCCCTCGATCATGGCCGGCCATTCGGCCCCCGAGATGAAGACCCGCCCGCGCCCGCCCACGAAGGCCTCGACGACCTGGGCCTTCAGTCCGACCAGACGCAGGTCGCGGTCATTGATGTCCGGCGAATCGGTCGGATTGACCCGCTGGATCAGCTGCCGCGACAACAGGGTCGAGACCAGGGTCAGGCCGGCGAAGATGCCCAGCTCGACGCCGAAGCCGAAGCGCAGACCCAGGGCCGTCAGCACGGCCACAACCCCGGCCGAGACCGCCGGCCACAACAGCCATTCGGTCGAAAAGGCCGCCTCGACGGCCAGCAGCAGCACGCCGACGCCCAGCCAGATCCAGAACGGCTGGGCGACATACAGGTCCACGATCGGGGTCATGTCCTACTCCGTTGTCGGCACGGAACCGCCGGGGCGGCGCGGGGCACGGGTCTGGGCCGGCGGGGCCGACCGGGTGGTGGTCGGTGCCGGTGCCGGCTCACGGCGGGCCTCGACCCGGGACGCCTGCTGGCCACGGGCCATGCCGACCAGCTCGCCGATACCGGCGATGGAGCCGACCAGGGCCCCCATTTCGGCGGGAACGATGACCGTCTTGGCCGTCGGGTTGCGGGCCAGTTCGCCGAAGGCCTCGACGTATTTCTGGGCCACGAAATAGTTGATGGCGTTGACGTCACCGGCGGCGATGGCGTTGGACACCATTTCCGTCGCCTTGGCCTCGGCCTGGGCCAGACGCTCACGCGCCTCGGCGTCGCGCGAGGCGGCCTCCTTGCGGCCCTCGGCCTGCAGGATGGCCGACTGTTTGGCCCCCTCGGCGCGGGCGATGGCGGCCTGTTTCTCGCCCTCGGCCTCGGTGATCACGGCCCGGCGTTCGCGCTCGGCCTTCATCTGGCGGGCCATGGCATTGGTGATGTCGACGGGCGGGGTCAGGTCCTTGATCTCGATCCGGTTGACCTTGACGCCCCACGGCTCGGTGGCGGCGTCGATCACGGTCAGCAGGCGCGAGTTGATGTTGTCGCGCTGGAACAGCACCTCATCCAGGTCCATCGAGCCGACCACGGTCCGCAGATTGGTCGAGCACAGCTGGGTGATGGCATAGGGCAGGTTCTCGACCCGGTAGGCCGCGGCGGCGGCGTCCATCACCTGGATGAAGACGATGGCGTCGACCTTCACCATGGCGTTGTCCTTGGTGATGACCTCCTGCTGGGGCACGTCCAGGACCTGCTCCATCATGTTCATGCGGCGGCCCGTGCGCTCGATGAACGGGGCCAGGAAGGTGATGCCGGGCTTCAAGGTCCGGGTGTAGCGACCGAAGCGTTCGATTGTGAATTCACGGCCTTGCGGCACGATCTTGACCACACTGAACAGCAGCACAAAGGCCAGAACCACCAAGGCAATAGCGAAATAACTCATGTCGTCCTCCAGTTACGACCAAGGGTATCCCCCGGGCGGTTCCCACGCCACCGAAACCGGAATTCTTCCGGATGACATCGCCGTTATATGTGGCGCGGATCGGCCTGGACGGCGATCACCGCCCGCCGCACCGCCTCGGCGATAACGCGCCGGGTCTCGGACCAGTCGACCAGGCCCTCGACCTCGGACAGGGCCACGAAGCGCGCGTCCAGGGCATCATCCCCGGCGACCGGCTCGCCGGAAAGCCAGCGCGCGGCATAGTCGATCAGAACATAGTGGCGGCCGGAGCCGGGAAAGAGCCCGTCGACCACATCGATCAGACCGGTCAGCTCCGCCACGACCCCGGTCTCCTCACGGAGCTCGCGCAGGGCCGCGTCCACGGCCCGCTCGCCCGGCTCGATGCGGCCGCCCGGCAGACTCCAGCTGCCTCGCATCGGCGGGGTGCCACGGCGAATCAACAGCACCTGGTCACCCTTCAGGCAGACGACGCCGACGGCGGGCACGGGGGCTGGCAGGGGCTGGCTCATCCCCTCCCTCTAGCGCGGCGTCCCCGGCCCTGTCGCCCCGATCGCTCTGCGGACTGGCGCAAGCCGCCGGGCCTTGGCACAACAGGCCATGCCCCTCCCCTCGCCCGCCGCCCTCGCCGCCCTGAAATCCGCCGTCGGCGATGGCGGCTGGACCGATGATCCGTCCGAGATCGCCCCCTGGCTGACCGAATGGCGCAGCCGCTGGAACGGCCACACCCCGCTGATGTTGATGCCACGCTCGACGGCCGAGGTGGCCCGGGCCGTGGCCGTCTGTGCCGAACACGGCGTCGCCGTCGTGCCCCAGGGCGGGGACACGGGTCTGGTCGGGGGTCAGATCCCGTTCGGCGAGGTGCTGCTGTCGACCCGTCGGCTGCGCACCGTGCGTGACGTGACCCCGCTGGACGACGCGATGACGGTCGAGGCCGGGGTCACATTGCTGGAGGCGCAGCAGGCCGCCGCCGCGGTCGACCGGATGTTCCCGCTCAGCCTCGCCGCCGAGGGCAGTGCCACGATCGGCGGGGTGATCTCGACCAATGCCGGCGGCACGGCCGTGCTGCGCTACGGCGTGATGCGCGATCTGGTGCTGGGGATCGAGGCGGTCATGCCCGACGGCCAGATGTTCAACGGCCTGAAACGGCTGCGCAAGGACAACACCGGCTATGATCTGAAACAGCTGCTGATCGGGGCCGAGGGCACGCTGGGCGTGATCACGGCGGCGACGCTGAAACTGTTCCCGGTCATGCGCAGCCGGGCCACGGCCGTGGTTGGCCTCGACGATCCGGCCGCCGCCATCCAGCTGCTGGCCCGGGCCAAGGCCGAGACCGGCGGCGGGGTCGAGGCCTTCGAGCTGATGAAGCGGATCGGCATGGAATTCGTGCTGGCCAACATCCCCGACACCCGCGAGCCGCTGGACAGCACCCCGCCCTGGTCTGTGCTGATCGAACTGGTGTCCGGCGAGCCGGGCGCGGCCGATGCGGCGATGGAGCGGCTGCTGACCCACGCCTTCGAGACCGGGCTGATCACCGACGCCGCCATCGCCCAGAACGACGCCCAGCGCGCCGCCTTCTGGAAGGTGCGCGAGGAACAGTCGGCGGCCCAGAAGCCCGAGGGTGGCGGCTGGAAACACGACGTCTCCGTCCCCGTCTCACGCATCGCCGCGTTTCTCGAAGAGGCCACGGCCGCGGTCGAACGCTTCCACCCCGGGGCCCGGGTCAGCGCCTTCGGCCATGTCGGTGACGGCAATCTGCACTACGATGTGCTGTGCCCGAAGGGCGGGGACCTGAAAGCCTTCCTCGCCCGCTGGGAGGAAGGCTCGCAGATCGTCCACGACATCGTGGCCCGCTATGACGGCTCGATCAGCGCCGAACACGGTCTGGGCCGGCTGAAGACCGACGAGGCGCGCCGCTACAAGTCGCCGCTGGAGATCAGCACCATGCAGGCCATTCGGGCCGCCATCGACCCGCAGCGGATCATGAACCCGGCGGTCCTGTTCTAGGGCACCAGCGCCGCCAGCGCGTGCTCGCTGATCAGGCGGTCGGCGATGCCGTGGGGATTGCGGACATTGTAGTTCTCGGTCGTCACCACCACGACAGCCTGCAGGGCCGGAATGATCACGACCTTGTTGCCACCCGTCCCGGCCATGGCCCAGGCCGGATAGCTCACGCCCTTGACCGTGTAGGACGGCAGCCAGGTCAGGTAACCATAGTCGCCGCGCCCCTCGCCGGCCGAGGCGTGGGGTGTGGTCATCGCCGTGACAAAGGCCTCCGGCAGCACCTGACGCCCATGCCAGCGCCCGCCGTCCAGCAGCATCTCGCCCAGTTTGAGCAGGTCACGACTGCGCAACCCCAGGCCGCCGCCGCCCTGGGCCAGCCCGGTCGGTGAGAACTGCCATTCCTCACCGGTGATGCCCAGCGGCGTGAACAGAACCTCACGGGCGAAGTCGGGCAGAGCCTCGTGGGTCGCCGACTGCACCACGGCCCCCAGGGTGGTCACCCCGGTCGTGCAATAGCTGAACGACCGGCCGTAGGGGGCGTCTTCCGGCTTGGGCACCCAGGCAGCGAATCCGCGGATCGGCAGATCAAAGGCGAATTTCACCCAGTCCTCGATCAGATACATCCGCTCCTCGTTGCCGCGCGAGAACTGGTTGTCGTCGTCGCACTCCAGCAGCGAACTCATCGTCAGCAGGTCCTCGATCGTGATCCGCGCCTTGCGGGGGTCCGGATTGTCGAACGGGCCATGGTCGGCGATGAACGGCAGAACCGGGGCCTGGACGCTGCTGATCGACCCCCGTGCGATGGCGGCCCCGACCAGCATGGCGGTCACGGTCTTGGTGACCGAACGGGTGTTGCGCCGTCCCTCGGCCCCGGCATCATCGAAATAGCTCTCGTGGATGACCCGGCCGTGCCGGGCGACCAGCACACTGGTCACCTTCTGGAATTCGCCGGCGCGCACCGCCGTGTCCAACCGGGTGAAGGCCTCGGCGGTCGCTGACCCCGCGGCCGGAACGACAATCGGCCAGTCATCCGTCTGTTGCGCCAGGGCGGGCGCGGCGGCGAGCAGGGACAGGCAGGCGGCGAGGACGAGATTACGCATGGGACACTCCGGTTTCACCGGACCAATGACCCGGTTCATCACCCACTGTCTTGAACCGGTGCAACATTTTCAGACGAGGGCGGCCGCGCTGACCGTCGGGCTGACCCCATAGATACGTCCATGTTCGCGGGTCATATGGCTCTGGTCCGCATAGCCCGCGGCCTGCGCCGCCTCGATCGGGCGCAGGCCGCGCGCCAGGGCTGCCATGGCGATATCGGCCCGACGGCGGCGGATCGCATCCCCCGGACTGATACCGAAACACTGCCGATAGGTGCGGGCGAGATGCACCGGGTGCACACCGACCGCCGCCGCGATGCCGCGCACCTCCAACCCCTGCCGGCAGGCGAGGTCGGCGATCATGTCCCGGGCGGTTTCGAGCCAGTCGGGCGTGCCCGTCGATTTTCCCGCCCCGCGCTGCCCGGCGACCGCCACCATGGCCAGGGCCTGGTCCTCCAGCGCCAGGTCATCGCCGGGTTCGAAGCGGATACAGCCCCCGACCAGCCGCCGCACCGCCGCCGTCGACACGGCATCGTCCAGCAGGACCGGCCGGTCGCCGCCGATCGCTGCCGACGCCGGGGTCGAGACCGACAGAAACCGGCCGCCCGCCTCGTCGAAACAGTCCTGATGGGTCGTACCCGGCGGATTGTAGATCAGCGCACCGGCCCGGACCGCCCCCCCTCGCCCGGACCGGTCGCCGTCGGCGAGGCTGCGATAACCCTCATCCAGGGGCAGGATGAAATGGGCCTCGTCATGAGCGTGTTCGACCACGGCCTCGGGCGGCAGGGTGGCGATGCGCAGCTCGACGCAAAATCCGCCACCCGAGACGGACTTCCGCAGCGCCCCGAGAAAATCCCCGCGCGCCAGGCGCCTCTGCGTCATCGTCACGACTCCCGGGCCGGCCGGGCCCGAAGGCAGTAAGCAACAATCCCGGTACCGATTCAATTGCCCATCAAACCGGCCCGGGGGCCGGGCCGGAACCGGGGCTCAGCGGCCCCGGTGGGCATCCAGCTTGCCGAACTCCCGATCAAGCGCCGTCGTCATTTTGCGCAGGGCCCCGCTGAGGGCCAGGTCGGGGGTGGCGGCATGGTCGGTGACGGTCATCGGATCCAGCCCCTGGGGACGCGCCTCCATCATGCAGCGGGTTTCCGCCCCGCCGTGCTGGACATTGGCCTCGTCGCCGAGATGAACCTCGACGCGGGTCAGCCGACCGTCAAAGCGGGACAGGCCGGTGCGGACGTCCGTCTCCATGGCGGACACAAGGGCTTCGCGCCCGTCGATATTATTGGCCGTGTTGATCTGGACCTGCATGAAGTCTCCGTCGGTGTTGAGCGTGGGTTGGTCTGGGCGGAATCGGGCCGGTTCAGCGCACCTTGCGCGACCGTTCCAGCACCGGGCGCTGCCCCTCGGCCCCGAACGCGCCGGAGGGGGCGATGCCCGCCCGCGGCGTCGGATTCATGCCGTCGTCCGCCGTGCGGCCGGACTGCGGATGCGGGACGTCAGCGGCCCTGGACTTCAGGTCCATCGCCTTTTGCGCCAGATCCTTCTGGGTCGTGTCGGGCTGGGTCGTGTCCGGGGTGTTTGTCTCGCTGGTCATGGAACGTGCTCCTTGCTGCGGGGATACATAACCAACCCCCTGCGTCCCCGGGCGTTCCGGCGCTGTGACGTCGCACACCCGGTTCAATTCGTCATCAAACCCGCCTAAGAGACGGCGCACGCCGCCCGGAGCCTCGCCTTGCTGATCGTCCTGTCCCCGGCCAAGCGGCTGGATTTCACCGAAGCCGACCCGTCCCTGCCCGCCACGACGCCGCGATTCGCCGAGGACACGGCCACCCTGTCGAAGACCACCCGCCGCCTGACCCGGGCCGACCTGCGCCGGATGATGTCGATCTCGGACAAGCTGGCCGACCTGAACCACGACCGTTTCCAGGCCTTCGATCCCGAACCCGCCGACGACCTGGGGGTTCAGGCCGCCCTGGCCTTCGCCGGCGACACCTATGAGGGGCTGGCCGCCCGCGACCTCGACGCCGTGGGACTGGCCTGGGCCCAGGACCGGTTGCGCATCCTGTCAGGCCTGTACGGCCTGCTGCGTCCGCTGGACCGGATCCAGCCCTATCGACTGGAGATGGGGACCCGGCTCAAGACCCGGCGCGGCGGCAGCCTGTATGACTTCTGGGGCGACCGCATCTCGCAGCAGCTGAACGCCGATGCCGCAGGCCAGGCCGATCCGGTTCTGGTCAATCTGGCCAGTCAGGAATATTTCGGTGCGGTCGACGCCAAGGCGTTGAAAATCCCGGTCGTGACCCCGCATTTCCGCGAGGAAAAGGATGGCGAGAGCCGCATCATCTCCTTCTTCGCCAAGAAGGCCCGGGGCGGCATGGCCCGGTTCGCGATCGACGAACGAATTGATCGAAGCGAGGGTCTGAAGGCCTATGACCGCGACGGCTACCGCTTCGACAAGACCGCCTCCACCGCCACCGACTGGATATTCACCCGATCAGGAAATTCCTGAGCCGGACCTGTCGCCTTCGCGCCCGCGAAGGGCTAGGCTGACTTCCCGAGACAAGACGGACGATACCTCCATGTTCCAGTGGCCCAAACGCGGCGACGGCTCTGACGCCGGACAGGCTCCCTTTCGCGACATCGGCGACCTCAAGGGACAGGTAGCGGTCATCTCGGGATCGACCTCCGGCATCGGCCTGGCCCTGGCCCGGTCGGTCGCGGCGCGCGGTGGCGACGTCGTGCTGAACGGTCTCGGCGACCCGTCCGAAATCGAACGCACCCGGTCCGAGATGGAAGCCGCCTGCGGCGTGCGCGTCCGCTATCACGGGGCCGATATGCGCAAGGGCGAGGAGGTGGCCGACATGGTCGCCTTTGCCCGGCATGACCTCGGCCGGCTCGACATTCTCGTCAACAATGCCGGCGTCCAGCATGTCGAGGCGGTCGAGAAATTCCCGTCCGACAAATGGGAACAGATCATCGCCATCAACCTGTCGTCGACCTTCTATGCGACGCGGGCGGCGATCCCGATCATGAAGGCCCAGGGCCGCGGCCGGATCGTCAACATCGCCAGTGCCCACGGCCTGGTCGCCAGCCCGTTCAAATCGGCCTATGTCGCCGCCAAGCATGGGGTCCTCGGCTTCACCAAGACGGTGGCCCTGGAACTGGCCCAGGACAACATCACCTGCAACGCCATCTGCCCCGGCTTCGTCGAGACGCCGATCGTCGAAAAGCAGATCGCCGACCAGGCCCGCACCCGCGGCATGTCGAAAGAGGCGGTCCTCAAGGACATCATCCTCGGCTCCCAGCCGACCAAACGGTTCGTCACCACCGACGAACTGGCGGGCCTGTTCCTGTATCTGGTCAGCGACCTCGGGGCCTCGGCCAACGGGGCCAGCTTCTCGATCGACGGCGGCTGGACGGCGCAGTAGGCTTCAGCCGACAAACCCCGCCGCCCGCCTGAGCCGGTCATTGATCGCCTCGCCCAATCCGTGGTCGGGCACCGGGGCGACAGCGATGCCGACCGGGTGTTCGCGATCCGCTTCACGCAGGTGCCGGAACAGATTGGCCGCCGCCTCGCGCAGGTCGCCGGTCGGGCTCAGACTCCAGCGCGCCTCGCCACTGCCCGGGCCGAAACCGAGCAGGATCTCGCCGTCGAGCGCCTGCATCGCCTCGATCCGCACCGGGGCGTCCGGCGCATAGTGCAGGGTCAGCCGTCCCGGGGAGCGATGCCCCTCCCCGGCCGTATCGACCGGCCCGACCAGGGCCTCGATCTCGGCCCGGGTCACCGCCCCCGGTCGCAGCAGCGCCACCCGTCCGTCCAGCACCGAGACCACGGTACTCTCGACCCCGACGGCGCAGTCGCCCCCGTCGATCGCGGCGGCGGCGGACGATCCTGTCTCCTCGACGGCGTCGGCATAGGTGGTCGGGCTGGGCCGGCCGGAGCGGTTGGCCGAGGGGGCCACGACCGGCCCGCCAAAGGCGGCGATCACATCGCGGGCCCGGCGGTGTCCCGGGACCCGGATCGCCACACTGTCCAGCCCGGCCCGGGCCAGATCGCAGACCCGGTCACGGTCGCGCACCGGCACGACGAGCGTGAGGGGGCCGGGCCAGAAGGCCGCGGCCAGGGCCCGGGCCCGATCATCGAACACACCGATCCGCTCGGCCTCGACCGCATCGGCGACGTGGGCGATCAGGGGATTGAAGCGCGGCCGGCCCTTGGCCTCGAAAATGGCGGCCACGGCATCCGGACTGGCGGCATCCGCCGCCAGACCATAGACGGTCTCGGTCGGCAGGATCACCAGCTGCCCGGCCCGCAGGGCGTCGGCGGCCTCACGGTCGGTCGCGTCAGACGACATGTTGCATCCGCAGCGCGACCCGGACCTGGACCCGGGGGCCGACCAGACGGTTCAGCGGACCCGAGGTGCCGAGATCGAAATCGGCACGGTCGAGGCTGAAGTCGCCGGATATCCGGGCGGTGTCGCCCTCGACCTCAAGCCGCACCGGAAAGGTGATCGCCCGGGTGTGGTCCTTGATCGACACATCGGCATGGGCGGTGAACTGCCCAGCGCCGACGGTATCGAGTGACCGCAGCTCGAACCGGATCTGCGGATGGTGGGCGGCGTCAAGAAAGGCCGGGCCGGTGGCCCGGCGCGTGGCGATCGCCGGATGCATCTTCAACGAGGCGGCCTGGACCACCACGGTGGCCCGGGTCCGGACCGGTGCCGCCGGATCAAAGCGGATATCGCCCTGCCAGGTCTCGAACCGGCCGGCGTGTTCGCTGCCGAAGGCATGGACCCGCAGATCAATGGTCGAGGTCTCCCGGGCGACCGTCCAGACTGACGGCGGCGGCGACATCGCCGTCGTCGTCAGGGCCAACAGACCGGCCAGCAGGACTGCGCCCCGTGTCACGGCCGGCGGCGCAGGATCGGCAGCATCCTGTACAGGATGTTGTCGCGGTCGATGAAATGGTGCTTCAGCGCCCCGGCGACGTGCAGGGCCAGCAGCACGTAAAGCACCTTCACCCCGGCCCCGTGCAGGTCGATGAAGGTCCGCGCCAGGGACTTGTCCAGCGGCACCGGAAGGGCGGGCCAGCTGAACAGGCCGAACCATTCCACGGCCCGGCCGCCTGCCGACGATGCCGCCCAGCCGCCCAGCGGCAGGGCAATCAGCAGGACGTAGAACAGGATGTGGGTGGTGCGGGCCAGCAGGTTCTGCCAGCGCGGCGCGTCGACCGGCAAGGGATGGGCCGGGTTCATCAGCCGCCAGACGATTCGCCCCAGGGTCAGGACCAGAATCGTCATCCCCACCGACTTGTGCCAGTCGATCATGGCCCGCGACATCGGCCCCTCGGTCGCTTCGTGGACGGTGACCAGCCCGACCTGGACCGCGACCAGAAGCGCAATGCCCCAGTGCAGGGTCAGGGATACGGTCGAATAGCGATGACGGGGTTCGGCCATATCTCTTCCATTCCGCAACGGCAGGGCTTCAGATTGCAGCCAACAGCCGGTTTATGCCAAGCCGCTTGCGTCGTCCCTGTCTACACCGGCACATACCGCCCGATATACAGAAGATATCTGTCCAGGATTCCCTCGATGACCTACCGCGCGCCCGTCCGCGACCTCGCCTTTACCCTCGAAGCCATCGCCGGCATCGATATGGTCGCCGCCAGCGGGGCGTTTCCGGACTATGACGGCGACCTGATGCGGGCCGTGCTCGAGGCCGCCGGCCAGTTCTCCGAAGGGGTCCTGGCCCCGCTGAACCGCATCGGCGACCTGCAGGGATCGAGCTTTGCCGACGGTGACGTCACCGCCGCCCCGGGCTTCGCCGACGCCTATCGCCAGTTTGCGGCCGGCGGCTGGACCGGCCTGACGGCCTCGACCGACTCCGGTGGCCAGCACCTGCCCAAGGCGCTGGAACTGGCGGCCTATGAGACCGTCCACTCGGCCAATATGGCCTTCGGCCTGTGCCCGATGCTGTCCCTGGCCTCGATCGAGGCGCTGGAAGCGCATGGTACCGAGTCCCAGAAGGCCATCTATCTGACCCGGCTGGTTTCGGGCGAATGGACCGGGGCCATGGTCCTGACCGAGCCCCAGGCCGGCTCCGACCTCGGGGCGCTGACGACCACGGCCACGCCCAACGGCGACGGCACCTATGCCCTCAACGGCCAGAAGATCTACATCACCTGGGGCGACCACGACGCCACCGACAACATCGTCCATCTGGTGCTGGCCCGCCTGCCGGACGCGCCCGCCGGACCCAAGGGCATCAGCCTGTTCCTGGCCTCGAAATATGCGGTCACTCCCGACGGGTCGCTGGGCGCGCGCAACGCGTTCAAGCCGGTCGGCATCGAACACAAGCTGGGCATCCACGCCTCGCCGACCTGTGTGATGAGCTATGAGGGCGCGACCGCCGAACTGGTGGGCCGGCCCAACCAGGGCCTGTCGCATATGTTCGTGATGATGAACGCCGCCCGCCTCGCCGTCGGCGTGGAAGGAGTCGGGATCGCCGAACGCGCCTATCAGCACGCCCTCGCCTATGCCGCCGACCGGCGGCAGGGTCGCTCGATCTGGACCGGTGAGGCCAATGCCCCGATTCTTGATCATCCGGACGTGCGTCGCACCCTGTCGGTGATGAAGGCGAAGATCGCCGCCGCCCGGGCCATCTGCCTGGCGACCGGCGTCGCCGCCGACCTGGCCCGTCACGCGGCCACCGAAGAGGAGCGTCAGGCCTGGAAGGGTCGCGAGGACCTGTTCACCCCGATCGCCAAGGCCTGGTCGACAGATGTCGGCTGCGAGGTCGCCTCACTCGGCGTGCAGATTCACGGCGGCATGGGCTTCATCGAAGAGACCGGCGCGGCCCAGTACTACAGGGACGCGCGCATCGCCCCCATCTACGAAGGCACCAACGGCATCCAGGCCATCGACCTGGTCGGGCGCAAACTGGGCCAGGACGGCGGAGCCTCGGCCAAGGCCGTGATCCTGGCCATGAAGACCACCCTGCTGGACCTGCCGCGTCTGTTCGAGGGCAAGCCGGTCGAACGCTTCGCCAATGCCATCGAGGCCGTCGAGGACGCCACCCTGTGGATCCTGGACCGCAAGGCCGCCGAGGACGGCGGGGCCGATGTGCTGGCCGCCGCTGACGCCTATCTGAAGCTGCTGGGCGATGTGATCGGGGGCTGGATGCTGGCCAAGGGGGCCCTGGCTGCCAAGACCCGTCTCGACGCCGGTGACAGCGACACGGTCTGGCTCAACGGCAAGATCACCCTGTACGAGGTCTATGCCGCCAATGTGCTGGGCCATGTCTCCAGCCGTCTGGCCACCATCGGCCAGGGCGGGGCCCTGCTGGAGCGGATGTCGGCCGAGGTTCTGGCCGGCTGAATCCGCGCCTCAGCCCCGCTGCCGCAGATAGATGGGATTGGAATAGATCCAGACCGCGTTCCGATCCCGGCCGAAGAAGGTGGGGATGTCGGTCCGGACCTCGATCCGGTAGACCCCCGGCCCGCGGTCGGAGAACCGCACCGTGCCGTCCCGGCTTTCCAGCACGGCGATCTGGATCCCGTCCTTGATCAGATGGACGGTCGGCTTCACCGCGCGCGCGGTGGGCGGCAGGGTCACGGTGAACCGGGCCCCGGCCCGGGCGTCCAGCTCGTCCCCCATCACCACCTTGCGTCCGTCCTGGACCGCCGAGAACATGAAGCCTGTCGCATCGGCCAGGACGTCGAGCGACACATACAGATGTCCCGCGGCGATGGCTGCATAGACCGTCTGCCGGTCCACGGCGGCGTCGCCGGTGAACGGGGTCCGCGTCAGGATGTGGTTGCGCACCAGACCCATGATGTCCCGCGCCCGGGGAAAGGCGAAACAGCGGTCATTGATGATCTCGAGGCACTGGTGGAAATCCGGCGCGTAAAGACCGACGAATTTGCGCTTTTTCCCGACGCCGTCCCAGATGTCGAACGGCGAGCCCGCGCTACGGCCCAGTTCCAGATAGGCCGCGGTCCGGTTGACCGGCAGCAGGGCCACCGCGGTCAATTTCTCGCCGAGGCTGGCCATATGGAACAGGTCGGCCAGGTCCAGCATCTCCATCCCCGCGACCCGGTCGTCCAGCGGCCCCTGCCAGGCCCAGCGCGGACTGTCGGCATGGGCCAGGATGACCATGCCGCCCTGGGCCGTGACCGAGTCGAGGAAGCTGGCCGTCGCATCCTCCCGGGTGACCGGATAGGCGTCGATATCGAGGCCCAGCAGGGAGCCCTCGGGCCGGGTACTCTCCGCCCCGCTCAGCATCAGGGTCGACCCGTACCAGCCCTCGCGCCCGTCCCGCAGGGCGTCCAGATTCTCATGCTCGGTGGCGATCAGGAAGCGGACCCCGACCGCCTCCGCGTCCCGGGCCACGGCCGTATAGGTGCCGGACGCGTCCCCGGAATATTCGGTGTGCAGGTGCACCAGCCCCGTATAGTCGAAATAGCCGTCGGTGCTGACATGGCCGGCGAAGGACTCGGCCGCCGTCGTCAGCATCGACGCCCGCGCAAGCCCCGTCAGCAGCAGCGCCGCCAGCGTCATCAGGACGATCCTGAGCATCCCGTCCCCCGATCCGGGATGACGGCGACCGCATCCGTGATGCGTCACCGGGGATCGCCCCCCGCGACCCCGGCCGGACCCTCGGGGTGGTCGGTGGCAAGCGCATCACGGTCCGGCTGCGGATCGGACAAGAGTCCGCGACGGACCGGTGACCCATGCTCCGGGTACGGGTCGCGACCGGTGCCTCAGGGCCCCGGCGCGGCGTCCATCAGGGCGATGGCGTCAAGCACATAGCGGGCGTGGGCGACGACACCGATGCCGAGGTCCTGTCCATCGACCTCGACGGTCTGGACCAGCACCCCGGCGATGAACGGGTGGTCCGGCATCGGCGTGTCCGGCAGACGACGCGCGCTCGGGGTCCAGAACACCGGCCCGCCGGAGTCCCCGGCATGGACCGGGAAGTCCAGCAGGAAGGTCGGGAAGGCCGCGATCGGCGTCAGCGGCCATGAGGCGATCCGCCCGACCCTGAGGATCGGAAACCCGGCCCGGTTGGCCGACAGGCCGCGCGGAAAGCCCAGCGACAGCAGTTCGTCACCCGGCCCGACCTGCCAGGTGTCAAAGTCCGTCGATCCGGCCAGCCAGCCCAGCGGGATGGCGGCCCGGGCGAAGGTCTCGGGGGCGACGATCTCCATCACCGCGATGTCGCGATCGGGATGCCGGGTCCAGTCCGGTGTCAGGTCGGCCTCTCGGATGCGCAGCGGTTCCGGCGTGAACCGCCAGGCCCCGTCCGGCAGGGCCGTGCGCCAGCCGATCCGCGCCTCGGTACCGGGCATACGCTCAAACACATGGGCGGCGGTGACCAGCACGGTGCGTGGCGTGCCGTCCGGCCGGGGAGCCTCGACCAGGAAGCCGGTCCCGACCGTGCGCCGCCCGTTGCCGTCCGGCTGGTCCAGCTGCACCGTGGCGTCGATCAGGCCGCGCGTCAGGTCCCAGCTCGGGGCCATGACCGGGGCCGGAACCGGCGAGGGCTCGGGCGGAATCTGGATCGCGAACATGGACACTCCGGCGGCCAGGGCGGCTGAACTTCATTTGACGGCGCGGGGGCACCGCGCACAAGGTCGGCCGACACCGACAGGAGCCTGGCCCATGAACCGCCGTCAACTGATCGCCACCGCCGCCGCGACCGCCGTCGCCGGCCCTGCCCTTGCCCGCCAGACTCCCGGAGCCTCGATGACCCGTCCGCAAGCCCCCGTCGCGAAGAAGATTCCCGTGACCATCGAACAGCTGGGCCGGGTCCGGACCGACGACTATCAGTGGATGAAGGACGACAACTGGCAGGCCGTGCTGCGCGACCCGACCCTGATCAAGGCCGATGTGAAAGAGCATCTCACTGCCGAGAACGCCTATCGCGAGGCGATGATGGTCGCGACCCTGCCGCTGCAGGCGGCGATGTTCGAGGAGATGAAGGGGCGGATCAAGGAGGACGACAGCTCGGTCCCGTCACCGGATGGTCGCTGGGAGTATTTTACCGAATTCAAGACGGGGGACCAGCACCCGCGGTTCATGCGCAAGCCGAGGCTGAAGCTCCCGGATGGAACGGAACTCCACCCGAACCACGTCGAGCCCCAACTCCTCCTCGACACCAACGCCCTGGCCGAGGGCAAGGCCTATTCCCAGGTCTCGAGTGCGGACCACAGCCCCGACCACACCCTGTTCGCCTATGCCGAGGACGCCCAGGGGTCGGAGGTCCACCAGATCTATGTGAAGGACCTGGCCACGGGCGACGTCCTGCCCGACCCGATCGGTTCGGCGACCGGGGACTTCACCTTCTCGCCGGACAGCCAGTGGATCTTCTGGACCAACCGCAACGACAACGGCCGGCCGGACAAGATCTTCCGTCGGCCCGTCCGCGGCGGCGCGACCAGTCTGGTCGATGAGGAGGCCGACGAGGGCATGTTCATCAGCGTCGGGCGGACGTCCGACGACGCCTTCGTCCTGATCTCGATCGCCAACCAGGAGACGTCGGAGGCCCGGGTCATCCCGGCCGCGACCCCGACCGCCACGCCGGTCGTGCTGGAACCGCGCCACACCGGCCGCCTGTACGACGCCGACCACTGGGGCGACCGTTGGGTCATCCGCACCAATGCCGACGACTCGATCGACTTCAAGATCGTCGAGGCCCCGACCGCGACACCCGGCAAGGCCCACTGGACCGACCTCGTCGCCCATGCGCCGGGGCGTTACATCGAGGGGGTGGCCCTGGTGAAGGATTTCGTCGGCCGTCAGGAGCGGGCCGACGCCAACACCACCATCGTCATCCGCGACCGTTCGGGCAGCGAGCACCAGATCGCCGTCGACGAACCCGCCTATGCCCTGTCACTGCGCGGGGCGTCGGAGTTCGACACCACGGTCATGCGCTATGGCTACAGTTCGCCGTCCACGCCCAGCTCCACCTATGACTATGATCTGGCCACGCGCGAACGGACCCTGCGCAAGGTGCAGGAGGTGCCGTCGGGCCACGACCCGGCCGACTATGTGGTCGAGCGGCTGAACGCCCCCGCCGCCGACGGCGCGCTGGTGCCGGTCACCATCGTGCGCCGCAAATCGACGCCGGTTGACGGCTCGGCCCCGCTGCTGCTGTACGGCTACGGCTCCTACGGCATTCCGATGTCGGCCAGTTTCTCGACCAACCGGCTGTCGCTGGTCGACCGGGGCTGGATCTATGCGATCGCCCACATTCGCGGTGGCTCGGACAAGGGTTGGGGCTGGTTCCTCGACGCCCGGCGCTTCACCAAGAAGAACACCTTCACCGACTTCATCGCGGCGGCCGAACACCTGATCGGCAGCGGCCACGGCAAGGCCGGCCATATCGTCGCCCAGGGGGGGTCGGCCGGCGGCCTGCTGGTCGGGGCCGTGACCAATATGCGCCCCGACCTTTGGGCCGGCGTCATCGGCCAGGTTCCGTTCGTCGATGTGATCAACACCATGTCGGACACCAGCCTGCCGCTGACTCCGCCGGAATGGCCCGAATGGGGCAATCCGATCGAGGACCCCGAAGCCTACGACTACATGATGAGCTACAGCCCCTACGACAATGTCGAGGCCAAGGCCTATCCGGCCGTGCTGGCCACCGGCGGCCTGTCCGATCCGCGCGTCACCTACTGGGAGCCCGAGAAATGGGTGGCGAAGCTGCGCCCGGCGACGACCTCGGGCAGGCCGGTTCTGCTTAAGATCAACATGGAGGCCGGTCACGCCGGGTCATCCGGGCGGTTCGACTATCTGAAGGAGGTCGCCCACGACTACGCCTTCGCCGTCTGGGCCATCGACAGGGGCTGGGAGGCGGCCTGACCCCGGATCAGTGGGGGCTCTTGCCGGGCTCGAGCCGCGTCATCCACGGCGCGAGCCGGAACCGGCGCGGGATCTCACCCACGGTGTGATGGTCGATGAATTCGCGGGCGAAGCCCACGACATCATTGACGGTCCGCTCATCGACAGGCTTGGACATCGCCCCGAGGGCACCGGCAAACCCCTCCGGGATCTGTTCAGGATTCGCGGTCAGGAAGACGACGGCCGCGCCGTATTTCTTGACGAGGGTCTCGGCCACCAGCGGGCCGGTCATGCCGTCGAGAAGATTCACATCCACCAGCGCCAGATCGGGCCGTTCGCGCTCGGCGATGACCAGAGCCCCGGCCCGGTCCATGGCGCAGCCCACGACGGCGCAGCCTGAGTCGGCCAGGACCAGCTCGAGTTCCATGGCCAGCAGGGCCTGGTCTTCAACGATCATGACCCGGAGGTCAGGCTTTGCGGGCAACAGCCGATTCCAACTCGAACAACGCATCGACGCACAGATATGTCGGACAGCGAACAGTCTGAACGCGCGTCAGGCGGATTGGTTCACGCTCATTGACCATACAGGCCCGGCATCGGAGCCCGGAGTGGGAAAGCGCGGGTGCCGCGGAGCGGACGACGCCGCCACTCGCGGCGGACGGATGGCTGGGGAACAAGGACTCGAACCTTGAACGACGGTACCAAAAACCGCTGTGTTACCATTACACCATTCCCCAGCAGGTCCGGCATCCCTGACGACAGTGCGTCAGGAGGCGGTCGGGATACGCGAACGTTGCGGGCGATGCAACACCCGCTTTTCAGACAATTTTCGCAGGGCCGATATCCCCGCTTGCGACAGCCAAATGCCCTCGCTATAAGCCGCCTCCTTAAGTCGGAGTGTGGCTCAGTCTGGTAGAGCACTGCCTTCGGGAGGCAGGGGTCGGAGGTTCGAATCCTCTCACTCCGACCATTTATCCGGTTTCCCCCCGGATCGGACCTTGGACGCGCCCGGCTTCTGTCCACCGCATCGTCCTGAAAATCCTCACCGCCCCGCCACACAGCCTGACCCGTCTATGGACCCGCGCACTGCGGTCCCCCATGTTCAGGGCATGATCAGCGCCATCCCCCCCGAAACCGTCGTCACCTTCTGGCAGCAGGCCGGACCCGGCAAATGGTTCGCCAAGGATGACGCGTTCGACGCCGAATTCCGGCAGCGTTTCGAAACCGCCCATTTCGCCGCGGCCCGTCGCGAGCTGGACGACTGGATGGCGACGCCGGACGGGGCCCTGGCCCTGCTGATCCTGCTGGACCAGTTTCCGCGCAATGTGTTCCGCGACACCGGCCACGCCTTCGCCACCGACCCGCTGGCCCTCAGCCTGGCCAATGCGGCGGTCGCGCGCGGTCACCATGACGCGGTCGCCCCGGCCCTGCGCAATTTCCTGCTGCTGCCGTTCGAACATTCCGAGCGGCTGGAGGATCAGGACCGCTATCTGGCCCTGGTCGCCGGTGACGCCGACAGCGAAAAATGGGGCCGTATCCATCGCGACATCATCGTCCGCTTCGGCCGATTCCCGCATCGCAACGCCGCCCTCGGGCGGGAAACCACGCCGGAGGAACAGGCTTTCCTCGACGGCGGCGGTTTCGGCGGCTGATCCACAGGAAAGCGCGTTCGTGATGATTCGCCGGGCCGCGAATCAGGCAATCTGGCGTGATGAACGCCCTGGCCCAGATCGCTGACCTGCAGACCCGCACCGGGGCGGTTCCGGCCGCGTCGGCGGATCATCCCGAATTCCAGTATCTGAACCTGCTGCGCGACATCCTCGACAACGGGGTCAGGCGCGACGACCGGACCGGCACCGGGACCCTGGGGGTGTTTGGCCGCCAGATCCGTTTCGACCTGGCGCGGGGCTTTCCGCTGCTGACCACCAAGAAGCTGCACCTGCGCTCGATCCTCGTCGAACTGCTGTGGTTCCTGCGCGGCGACACCAACATTGCCTGGCTGCAGGAGAACGGCTGTTCGATCTGGAACGAATGGGCCGACGCGAGCGGCGACCTCGGCCCCGTCTATGGCAAACAGTGGCGCTCGTGGGCGACGCCGAACGGCGAGACGATCGACCAGATCACGCGACTGGTCGAAGGCCTGAAGACCAATCCCAACAGCCGTCGCCACATCGTGTCCGCCTGGAACCCGGGCGACATCGACGACATGGCCCTGCCGCCCTGCCACTGTCTGTTCCAGTTCTTTGTCGCTGACGGAAAGCTGAGCTGCCAGCTGTACCAGCGCAGCGCCGACGTCTTCCTGGGCGTGCCGTTCAACATCGCCTCCTACGCTTTGCTGACCCTGATGGTGGCCCAGGTGTGCGGTCTGGAGCCGGGCGAGTTCGTCCATACCTTCGGCGACGCCCACCTGTATCTGAACCACGTCGAACAGGCCGAGCTGCAGCTGACGCGCCAGCCCCTGCCCCTGCCGGTCATGACCCTCACCCCGCACGACGACCTGTTCGCCTATGAACCCGCCGATTTCGTGCTCAGCGACTATGCCCCCTGGCCGCACATCAAGGCCGCGGTCGCGGTGTGATGACGGACGGCAAACGCGCGCTGTCCCTGGCCGGGTTGACGGCCGACGTCCTGCGCATCTCCGACCTCTACGCCGCCGAGCACAATATCGACCGCGACCGCGACTGGGCCCTGCTGAAGCTGCAGGAGGAGCTGGGCGAGCTGACCGCCGAGCATCTGCGCCTGACCGGCCGGGCGCGCGGCACGCCGGATGCATCGGCGCTCGGCGACGAGGCGGCGGACGTGCTGGGGATGTTGCTGCTATACTGCGACCGCGCGGGCATCGATCTCGAGACCGCGATGCAGCGCAAATGGCTGCACTGGCTGGAGCCGCGCTGAATGCCCATCCCCACCCTCGCCCTCGTCGTTGCCCGCGGTCGCAACGGGGTGATCGGCCGCGACGGTGACCTGCCGTGGAAGCTCCGCTCGGACCTGCAGCGGTTCAAGGCCATCACCGTCGGCAAGCCCTGCATCATGGGTCGCAACACCTGGGAGAGCCTGCCGCTGCGGCCCCTGCCCGGCCGGCTCAACATCGTCCTGACCCGCGACGAGGGCTATGAGGCCGACGGCAAGTCGCGCGGGGCCCTGGTCTGCACCACCCTGGACGAGGCCCTGGACATCGCCCGCGAGCACGGGGCCGAGGATGAGGTCGACGAGATCTGCGTGATCGGCGGCACCGCCCTGTTCGCGGCGACGCTGGGGCGGGCGAAGACCCTGTATATCACCGAGGTCGAGGCCGAGCCCGAAGGCGACGCCCTGTTCCCGCCCTTCGACGAATCCGCCTTCGAGGAGGTCGCCTCCGAGCGCCACGAGCCCGGCGAGAAGGACGACCACGCCTTCACCTTCCGCGTCCTGAAACGGCGCTAACCATCCGGAGAGAAACGATGATCGTGGCAACCACCAACGACCTCGCCGGCTATCGCATCGTGCGACAGGTCGGGCTGGTACGCGGCATCACCGTGCGCTCGCGCAGCATCGTCGGCAATCTGGGCGGGGCGATCCAGTCGGTGTTCGGCGGCAAGCTGTCGATCTACGTCACCCTGGCCGAGACGGCCCGGCAGGAGGCGCTGGACCATCTGATCACCCACGCCCGGGAACAGGGGGCCAATGCCATCCTGGCCATGCGCTATGACGCCAACGAGATCATGGACGGCATCACCGAGGTCCTGGCCTATGGCACCGCCGTGGTGGTGGAGCCGGTCTGAACGGCCAGGGCGGCTGGGCGGCCCTGATTACCGGCAGGCATCAGAGATGTGGCCGGCGGCCATCACGCGGCCGGTTTCCGACGATGACCAGTGGTGAGCCGGGCAGCGGCGTGCCAACCTCTCCGGGGCCCGGCGGACAGGGCCGTTGGGGAAACTGACATGAGCCTCTTCAGCTGGCTGACCGGCAGCCGACCGGCCCCTGCAGGCGTGGCGCGCGAGCCGGTGGCGACGCTGCGTAAACGGCTGCTGGCGCTGAACCGCGACAGCGCGCCGTTCCATATCCGCAACGGCAAGCCGGAGGGCGTCGATCTGGTCGCCGAATGGAAGATCGTCGACGCACAGTGGCACGAGACCTTTGCCAGGGCCGGGATCAAACGGGTCTTCAAGGTGCTGATGAAGTTAGACGAAACGCTCGGCGTCGTCCGCTCAACCGACCAGGAGTGGTCGGTGGAATGGTCCGCCGGCGTGCCGACGCTGAGCCTGGCGGGATCGGCGTTCCGCGGCCAGCAATGGGAAATCAGCTACGAGAGCGTCCATGCCTTCCGCGAGGACGGGTCATGGGGCGAAATCTACAGCTACCATTTCAATACCGGCGAAATCAAAGGGCCGTTGCACAAGGCTGCGGCCGAGGGCGGCTGGGGCTGGAAGGGCGTGGCCTTCGGCAAGCTGTGAGGCTGCCGAGCGGCCACGCCCCGTGGCTCAGCTGAGGACCGCCATCGCGCTGCGATCGAAATCCTTCAGCTCGTCCATCCGCCCATCGCGGATCTTCTGAACCCACTGCGGATCGGCGAGCAGGGCACGGCCGACGGCGACCAGATCGAACTCCCCGGCTTCCAGACGTTTGATCAGACCATCCAGCGAGGCCGGCTTCGATCCCGCGCCGCCGAAGGCGGCGATGAACTCGCCGTCCAGACCGACCGAGCCGACGGTGATGGTCGGCTTGCCGGTCAGCTTCTTGGCCCAGCCGGCGAAATTCAGGTCCGAACCCTCGAACTCCGGCTCCCAGAAGCGGCGCTGGGAACAGTGGAAGACATCGACCCCGGCCTCGGACAGGGGAGCCAGCCATTCGGTCATCTGGTCCGGCGTCCCGGCGATACGGGCATCGAAATCCTGCTGCTTCCACTGCGACAGACGCAGGATCAGGGCCATGTCCTCACCCACGCCTTCGCGCACGGCCCTGACCACCTCGGCCCCGAAGCGGGCGCGCTCGCCGATGGACGGTCCGCCCCATTTGTCGGTGCGGTCGTTGAGGCCGCTCCAGAAGAACTGGTCGATCAGATAGCCGTGGGCCCCATGGATTTCGACGGCGTCGAAACCGAGGTCCCGGGCGGCGCGGGCCGAGCGACCGAAGGCGGCGATGGTGTCGGCGATGTCCTCCTCGGTCATCGGCTCCAGGCCGCGCTTGCCCGGCGTGGTCATGCCGGACGGGCTGTCGACCTTGCCCAGCGGCTTCCAGTCCGCGCCCTGCCCGCGGGCCGAGCCGACGTGCCAGATCTGCGGCGCGATCAGGCCACCGGCGGCGTGAACCTCGTCCACGACCTTCTTCCATTGTGGCAGGGCCTCGCCGTGAAAGACCGGCACATTGGCGTCATTGCGCGCGGCGGGCCGGTCGACGACCGTGCCTTCGGTGACGATCAGGCCGACGCCACCCTCGGCGCGGCGGCGGTAGTAGGCGGCGACGTCGTCGGTCGGAATCCCGCCCGGTGAAAAGGATCGCGTCATCGGCGCCATGACGATGCGGTTGGGCATCTTCAGGGACTTGACCTGGAAGGGCTGGAACAGGGCGTCGACGCTCATCGGGCTTCCTCGTGGGATACTGGAACCGACAAGGTGGCGATTAGAGTTGCGTTTGGAAACCCTCAGAAACCGAGTTTTTCCGCCAGGGTCCCCGCCACCGCCCCGAAACGGCGCGCCATGTCTCCATCGGATTCGACCGCGACCAGCGGGCGTCCGGCGTCGCCGCCCTCGCGCAGGGCCTGGCTGAGCGGCAGGTCGCCGAGAAAGCTGACCCCCAGACGCTCGGCCTCGTCGCGCGCCCCGCCATGGCCGAAGATGGGAATGAGCTTGCCGGTCACCGGATCCGGGAAGCCGCTCATGTTCTCGATCAGGCCCAGGGTCCGAGCTCCGACCTTCTCGAACATCGTATGGGCCCGGCGCGCGTCGGCCAGGGCCACCTCCTGCGGGGTCGAGACGATGACCATCCCGTCCAGCAGGGTCTTCTGCACAAGGGTCAGATGCACATCGCCGGTGCCGGGTGGCAGGTCGACGACCAGCACATCCAGCGGCTGGTCTTCGGTACCCCAGCGGGTTTGGGTCAGCATCTGGGTCAGGGCCTGGGAGGCCATGGGTCCGCGCCAGATCATCGCGTCCTCGGCCTTGGTCAGCAGACCCACGGACATCACCTTCAGCCCGAAGGCCTCATGCGGGATCAGGGCCCCGTCGACATAGTCCGGCTTGCCCGAGACGCCGAGCATGGTCGGCAGGGAGGGGCCGTAGACATCGGCGTCCAGCAGGCCGACCCGCAGGCCGCGCGCCGCCAGGGCGCAGGCCAGGTTGACGGCCACGGTCGACTTGCCGACCCCGCCCTTGCCGCTGGCCACGCCGACGACCCGCCGCACATGGGCCGGGCGGTCGGTGGCCACGGGGGCCTTGGCCCGCGACTGGTCCATCGCCTTGGGCGACAGGCCGGCCGTACGCCGGGCCGGGGTCGCGACGGCCTCGGCGGTCAGGATGACCGATACCCGGGCCATACCGGGCACCGCGGCCAGCGCCGCCTCGGCCGCGTCGCGGACGGGCGCATAGAGGCCGGTCTCGCCGGCCGGCACCTCGATGACGAATCCGGCCCGGTCTTCTGCTACCACCAGACCCTGAACCAGACCCGCCTCGAACAGGGGCTTGCCCGATTTCGGATCGATCACGGCCTCGAGGGCAGAGAGAACGGCGGCACGGTCAACCAAGGGGAAACTCCGACAAACCTTGAGGCGGGGGCCGGGGCGTTCTATCGCCCCCGGACACAAACCGCGAGCCTGCCATCTTGACCCACCCCCTGATCCAGCTGATCGCCGGCCCGACCGCCTCGGGCAAGTCCCGGCTGGCGCTGGAAACGGCCGAGCGGACGGGGGCGGTCATCCTCAATGCCGACAGCCAGCAGCTGTATGCCGACCTGCGCATCCTGTCGGCCCGGCCGACGGCCGAAGATGAGGCGCGCGCCGAACACCGGCTGTACGGAATCGCCGACGCCGCCGACGCCTGGTCGGTCGGCCGCTGGAGCCGGGCGGTGATGCCGGTGCTGACCGAACTGGCTGCCGAGGGTCGCCCTGCCCTGCTGGTCGGTGGCACCGGCCTGTATTTCAACGCCCTGACGCGCGGACTGGCCGACATTCCCGACATTCCCGATTCCGTGCGCGACGAGATCGGCGCGCTGTACGACTCAGCCGGCGAAGGCTCGGTCCGGCGCCGCCTGGTCGAGGCCGACCCCGAGTCCGAGGCCGCCATCGCGCCCGGCGACCGGCAACGGCTGATCCGCGCCCTCGCCGTGCTGACCGTCACCGGGCAACCGCTCAGCGTCTGGCGCGCCGACACCCGCCCGGTGCTGGCCGAGGGCAGCTGGCAGGCCGTGGTGGTCGAACCGCCGCGCGATCGCCTCTATGCCGCCTGCGACGCCCGGGTGGATACCATGGTCGAACAGGGGGCGCTGGATGAGGTGCGGGCCCTGGTGGCCCGGCGACTGGACCCGACCCTGCCGGCCATGAAGGCCGTCGGCGTGCGCGATTTCGCCGCCCATCTGCGCGGCGAGGTCAGCCTGAATGAGGCCGTCACCGCCGTGCAGCAGGCGACCCGCAACTATGCCAAACGCCAGCTGACCTGGTTCAGGAACCAGACGCCGGACTGGCCGCGTCATCCCGGCTTCACCTGACCCTTGGAAACGGCGGCATGACCGCCTATATTGGAGTTGCCGGGGCTTGCTCCGGATATGGCGATAAACGTGCTTGTAATAAGCGGACCGGACCCGGGTGCGATTCCCGGCGGCTCCACCATTCCTTCCCCGCGTTATCGGCGGAGCGAGCATGGGGCCGACTAGCATCGACGGACGTGTAAAAAGGTTTCTTTCGCCCGTCCTGGCCTACCGTATCGGGCCATTTTCTAACTGCGAACGATAACTTCGCTGGAGAAGTCCGCCTCGCCGCGTAATGCGGTTCGGTTGATTTCGAACTCTTAAGTCCTCAGGGATCAGTTCCTGGGGCGGGGCCGCCAGGGGGCCCGCCAACAGAACCCCTGGCACTTTTCCGGTTTTGGGCCCCGGTCCGGACCGTCTCTCCGACATTTCCTTTCGTCACCGTCTTCCGTCGCCTCGTCTGCACGGCTATCAGTCACACGAACACCCGAGGTGACGATGGCTGACGAGACCCCCCCGGTCGACGAGATGCACTATGAGCAACTCGCGCAGGACGCCCTGCGCGGCGTGATCCGCTCTGCCCTCGAGTTGGCGGCCGGCCCGAGCGGCATCCCCGGCGCCCACCATTTCTACATCACCTTCAAGACCCGGGCCCCCGGCGTCAGCATCCCGCCGGACACGCTCGCCAAATATCCGGACGAGATGACGGTGATCCTGCAACACCAGTACTGGGACCTGAGCGTCGATGCCGACCGGTTCAGCGTGATGCTGAAATTCGGCGGCATGCCCAAGGTTCTGAACGTGCCCTATTCGGCCGTGACCCGGTTCTATGACCCGGCGGTGCAGTTCATGCTGCAGTTCGAGGCCCCCGAGACGGTCGAGGAACTGACCGCCGAGCCCGAGCCGAATCCGCCGGTGCCGTCAGGCGATGACGGACCCAAGGTCGTGTCGCTGGACCAGTTCCGCAAGAAATAGCCGGCGGATCAGCCGTCGGCCGTGACCCGGGGGAAAACCCGGATCGTGATCCGCTCCCGTTCGCCCTGTCGCCGCTCGACCAGCAGGCGGGCGACCTGGCTGTCGTCGTGGAACAGATAGCCCTTGATCGCGTCCAGCAGGGCCTTGGCCAGGTTGTCGAGGTCCATCCACGGCGGATCGCCGACGTGCTCCATGACGATCTCGACCGTGTAGTCGCCATAGCTGGGGCGCGAGCTCCATTCCTTGCGGAAGAACTCATAGGCCAGCGGCTTGTAGTATTTGGCCTGGGTGGTCAGGCCGTCGATGGTGATCTCGACCACATCGCCGGTCTCCCGGGCGCGGACCTTGCCCGTGCCGATCCAGTCCGCCTGCATGCCGCTTTCCTCACCTTGCCCTGCCGGTTGCCCGTGCTACACCGCCGCGACCCCTCAAGCCACGCCTGAAGAGCCCGTTCAGATGACCAAGACCCGCACCGAGACCGACACCTTCGGCCCCATCGAGGTCGCCGCCGACCGCTACTGGGGGGCGCAGGCCCAGCGCAGCCTCGGAAACTTCAAGATCGGCTGGGAGACACAGCCCCTGCCGATCGTCCGGGCCCTGGGCATCGTCAAACGCGCCGCGGCCGAGACCAATATGGCGCTGGGCAAGCTGGACCCGACACTGGGCGCGACCATAATCGCCGCCGCCGACGAGGTCATCGCCGGCAGGCTCAACGACCATTTCCCGCTTGTGGTCTGGCAGACCGGCTCGGGCACCCAGTCGAACATGAACGCCAATGAGGTGATCTCGAACCGCGCCATCGAGATGCTGGGCGGCGAGATGGGATCGAAGAAGCCGGTCCATCCCAACGACCACGTCAATATGAGCCAGTCGTCGAACGACACCTTCCCCACGGCCATGCACGTGGCCTGCGCCGAACAACTGGTCAATGACCTGATCCCGGCGCTGAAGCATCTGCACGCGGCGCTGGACGCCAAGGCGAAGGCCTGGGCCCATATCATCAAGATCGGCCGCACCCATACCCAGGACGCCACCCCCCTGACCCTCGGTCAGGAGTTCGGCGGCTATGCCCAGCAGGTCGCCAACGGCATTGAGCGGATCGAACAGACCCTGCCGAAACTGATGGAACTGGCCCAGGGCGGCACGGCCGTGGGCACGGGGCTGAACGCCCCGATCGGCTTTGCCGAAAAGGTCGCCGAACAGATCGCCGCCATCACCGGCCTGCCCTTCACCACGGCACCGAACAAGTTCGAGGCCCTGGCCGCCCACGACGCCATGGTCTTCAGCCACGGCGCGATCAACACGGTCGCCGCGTCCCTGTTCAAGATCGCCAACGACATTCGCTTCCTCGGTTCGGGCCCGCGCTCGGGCCTGGGCGAGCTGGCCCTGCCCGAGAACGAGCCCGGCTCGTCGATCATGCCGGGCAAGGTCAATCCGACCCAGTCGGAAGCCCTGACCCAGGTCTGCGTCCAGGTGTTCGGCAACAACGCCGCCATCACCTTCGCCGGCTCCCAGGGGCATTTCGAGCTGAACGTCTACAACCCGGTGATGGCCTACAATTTCCTGCAGTCGGTGCGGTTGATGACCGATGCGGCGGTGTCGTTCACCGACAACTGCGTGGTCGGCATCGAACCGCGCGAGGACAATATCAAGCGCGGCCTGGACAATTCGCTGATGCTGGTTACCGCCCTGAACGGCAAGCTGGGCTACGACGCCTGCGCGAAGATCGCCAAGACGGCGCACAAAAACGGCACCACCCTGCGCGAGGAAGCCGTCGGTGGCGGCTATCTGACCGACGCCGAGTTCGACGAGGCCGTGCAGCCCGGGAAGATGATCTCACCGGGGTGAGGGGTACCTACTTCGGGTTGGTAGCGAGGCCGCGGGTTTCGGCGTAACCTCGCCTCATGGCCAAACCCGAATTGAAGAAGATCGAGATAGAGCCGGCACTGCTGGAACAGGCCGCGCGGCTCGGCATCGACGTCACCGGCGTGGATGAGCGCAGCCTGCGCCTGTACCTTCAGAAGGTCGATCCCGCCGGAGCCGAGGCCCGCGCCAGGCGCTGGGCCGAGGAGAACGCAGAGGCGTTGGAGGCCTACCGCGCCCGGATCGAGCGGGATGGTGTTTTCGGCGAGGATTTCCGGACCTGGTGATGCGTCAATTCGACGTGTTTCCGAACCCGTCCCCGCGTTCCGGTGTCGCCGCACCCTTCATCGTCCTGATGCAGTCCCACTTCATGGACCTGATGCCGACGGCGTTGATCGCGCCTCTGATCCGCGAGCCGCGCAGCGGCGACTTCACCAAGGTCTCGATCCCGATCCGGCTGAACGATGAAACGCTCCACCTCTCCCTGGCGGAAATGGCCCCGATCCTGCGTTCCGCACTCAAGCGAGCGGCAGGAAGCGTGGTGCCGTACGAAGACGACATCCGCCGCGCCCTCGACCGCCTGTTCACCAGCTTCTGATCAGGGCTTGTCGCGGATCGTCGCCCCGACCGGCAGCATGGCCAGCTTGGCCAGTTCCAGATCCTTCAGGGCGAACGGGATGCCGATGATGGTGATGGCCTCGGCGACCGCGATGATCAGGTGCGACAGGGCGATGTACCAGCCGGCGAAGACGAACCAGATCACATTCAGCCCGATCCCCAGACAGCCGACGTCCTTGCCCGTCGCCTCGCCGGCCCAGACGACCTCGCGCCCGAACGGCCAGAAGGAATAGCTGGCGATGCGCCAGGCGGCGAAGCTCCACGGCAGGCCGACCACGGTGATCGCCAGGATCGCCCCGCCCAGCAGCCACAGCAGGCCGGACAGCCAGCCGCCGAAAAACAGCCAGAGCAGGTTCAGGATCAGGCGAATCACGGATCGTCTCCTCGGTGCCGGGGCGGCGCGACCTGCGGATTATGCACGGCGACCGGCGGCACCGCCATGAATTCGCGGTAAGCCGTCCGGCCTTGATCCCGGAGCCGTCTGCGCCCAGCCTGTCGATCTTCTGT
Organism: Brevundimonas sp.; assembly: GCF_029945885.1. Taxonomy (GTDB): domain Bacteria; phylum Pseudomonadota; class Alphaproteobacteria; order Caulobacterales; family Caulobacteraceae; genus Brevundimonas. The sequence continues at coordinate 35,804 of NZ_JAQSDK010000033.1, read as the reverse complement.
CGCACAGAGCCCGGAGACCCGGATGGCCGACATCATTAATCTGAACCAGGCCCGCAAGGCCCGGGCGAAGACCCGGGCGAAGGCGGAGGCCGCCACCAACCGCGTCGCCGGCGGACGCACGAAGGCGGAGCGTGCGGCGGTCGAAAAGGAAAAGGCCCGCGCCGCCCGTCTGCTGGACGGTCAGAAGCGCGAGGACTGACCATGGACGATCCGCGCAAGAACCGGCGTATCCGCCATGGCCTGATCCCGCTGATGGTCGCGATGCGGGTCATGGCCCGGCGCGAGGAAGAGGCCAGGAAGGCCGCGCGCGAGGCGGCGCGAAGCCCCGACGACAGGCCGCCGAAGCGCAAACGCCTCCGCTGGTTCAGCTAGGCCGCGGCGCGCGGATCAGCAGGGCTTGCCCGGACAGCACCAGCGCCAGACCGGCCAGGGCCGGCCAGCCGAAATGCGCCCCCTCGAACAGCACCGACACCAGCATGGCGATCGGTGGGGTCAGGGCCGAGATATAGCTGGCCAGGGCATAGCCGCGTGACCGGGCCAGGGTGAAATAGATCACAAAGGCGATGACCGAGCCGAAGATCGACAGATAGAGCAGCGATCCGAGATAGGCGGCGGTCGGCTCGAAACGCCAGTGCACGCCAGTGGCCAGTCCATAGAGAACCAGCAGACCCGTGCCATAGGCCATCGCCCAGGCCGTGGCCGGGATCACCGCCGCCCCGGCGATCTGGCCGCGCCAGGCGAAATAGTTGCCGACGGTCGAACTGGTGACCGCGATGATCGCGAAGCCGATTCCGATCAGGGCGGCGGTGCCCAGATGCGCCCCGACGATCTCGCTGGCCGACAGGACAGCGACCCCCAGCAGTCCCAGACAGGCCCCGGCCCAGGCCACCCGCGCCGCCTTCTGTCCGGCCACGACGCGGAACAGCACCAGGTTCAGAAAGGCCAGGGCGGCGAAAATCACCGCGACGATCGCCGAGGCAACCCGCTGTTCGCTGGCATAGACGAAGGCATAGCTGAGGGCGAAGACGAAGGCCCCCTGCCCGAGGGCCGCCAGATGCTGGGCCCGGGTCAGGCGGATTTTCCGCCCCGTCACCAGGCAGCCGGCGAACAGCACGATCGCGGCCAGGCCGAATCGCCAGACCACGGAGGCGATCGGATCAACCGTGCCCAGTTGCAGGGTGATGGCGAACCAGGTCGTGCCCCAGATCACGGCGCAGACGCCCACGCCCAGCAGGGCCAGCACACCGGCCGAGGGTCGACGAAAGCCGGAAAGGGTCAAGGGGCGCTCACGGAACAGGGACGGCGGAGCGATGAACCGACCCGCCGCAGGGTGCAACCCCTGTCAGGGCCGCAGGTGATCGACCGCTCAGGTCGAACGCAGTCTGAGCTTCTGGCGGGCCTCGACCGGCACGGCGTCATAGACGGTCGGGGGCCGGATGCCGAGGGTCCGGCGCGCCTCGTCCAGCGGCTGCTCGAACAGCGCCTCATAGTCCAGTGCCGGCAGCCAGCGGGCCGCACGGCCGTTGCGCCAGGCCTGCAACACCGCCCTGCGGGCCGGGATGCTGCGGTTTTCGCGCTGCACCTCGCGCGCCGCGCCCCAGCCGATGAAGGCAAAGCCGAGATTGCGGGTCTGGCCATAGGAAAAAGACACCACACAGGCCTCGCCCAGGGCGTCGGTCTCATAACCGGTCAGGACGTGCCAGATGTCGTGGACGTCGCGCAGGCGGCGCGAATACCAGATCAACGGATGCGGGGCGTCGATGAAGGGCACCACCTCCCGCTCGACCGCCGCCAGACCGTCGGCGGTAAAGCCGCGGGCGTTGCGAAAGGCGCGGTAGGCCCCGCCGACACTGCCCTCGGGAAACCGCGCCAGCCAGACCGGATCGTCGAGCTTGTGCGCCAGTTCGTCGCGCAGGAAGGCCTGCCGGCCGCCCTCGGTGGTCTTCAGTAACTGATTGTAGCCGCGCGACACAGACCGGCCGCTGAGGGCCTTCATGATCTCAAACACCTGGGCGGTGTCCTCCTTGTCGCGGATCAGCCGACCAAAGGCCTGGATGGCCTTGATCGGGCGCAGGCGCTCCGAGCGGTTGCGCATGAAATCGTCGGAACCGGTCGCAGTGGTCATCGTCATGGCGGAGGCCTTCCTGATCGCTGACAATATAGCCGGTTTCGCGCCCGGCGGGAACGGCCAAGCCCGGCTGGACTTTAAGGGGGGGACAGCAACAGGACCACAGCGCTTGCCCCAGACCCCTGCCCGTCTCGCCGCCCTGGCCGTCGCCTGGCCGCCGCATGTTCTGAGGCAGGAGGACGTGGCCGCCAACGGGGCCGAGATGTTCGCCACCACCCACGGCGGGTTCGCGCGACTGGCCCCGATCTATCGCAACGCCCTGATCGAAACCCGGCATTCCTGCGTACCGATCGACTGGTATCTGAAGCGGCACAGTTTCTCGGAGCGGAACGACCTGTTTCTGGAAAATGCCTTGGTCCTGCTGGCCGAGGCCTCGGGCAAGGCCCTGGACCAGGCGGGTCTGACGGCCGACCAGATCGACAGTATCGTCGTGGTCTGCACCACGGGCATCGCCACCCCGGCCCTGGACGCCCGACTGATGCAGGTGATGCCGTTCCGGCCGGATGTGAAGCGGTTGCCGGTGTTTGGCCTCGGCTGCGCCGGAGGCGTGGTCGGCCTGGCCCGCGCGGCCGACATGGCCCGGGCCCATCCGGACGACCGGGTCCTGCTGCTGGTCATCGAACTGTGCGCCCTGACCTTCCGGGCCCAGGACCGGTCCAGGAGCAATCTGGTGGCCACCGCCCTGTTCGGCGACGGCTGCGCCGCGGCGGTGATCTCGTGTCGGGACGACGTCACCGGCCCGGCCCTCGGCGTGTCCCATGAACACACCTGGCCCGACAGCCTCGAGGTGATGGGCTGGGAGGTCGCCGACGACGGCCTCAAGGTGGTGTTCAGTCGCGACATTCCGACCCTGGTCCAGAACGATTTCCGTCCGATCGCCGAGACCTTTCTTGAAGGCCAGGGCCTGACCCCGACCGACATCGGCGGCTTCGTCTGCCATCCCGGCGGGGCCAGGGTCATCGATGCGCTGGAGGACTGTTTCGCCCTGGAACGCGGGGCGCTGGTCCATACGCGGCAGGTGCTGCGGGACCACGGCAATATGAGTGCCGCCACCGTGCTGTTCGTGCTGAAGGCGACGCTGGAGGATAGGGCGGAGCGGGCCGAAGGGCCGCTGCTGCTGACCACCCTGGGGCCCGGCTTCACCACGGCCCTGATGCTGGTGCATCCATGATCTGGGTGCCGCTGGTCCTGGGCCTGGTCGCGGCCCAGCGTCTCGGCGAACTGGTGCTGGCCCGGCAGAATACCCGCCGGCTGAAAGCCGCCGGTGCGATCGAGATCGGGGCGGGCCACTATCCGCTGTTCGTACTGCTGCACGGCAGCTGGCTGGTCGCCCTGACGGTGTTCACGCCGTGGACGACTTTCCCGAACCCCTGGCTGGTCGGCCTGTTCGTCCTGCTGCAACTGGGTCGGGTCTGGGTGATCGCCACCCTGGGCCGGTTCTGGACGACCCGGATCATCACCCTGCCCGGTGCCCCGCTGGTGCGGCGCGGCCCCTACCGGTTTGTGCGCCATCCCAACTACTGGATCGCCTCGCTGGAGCTGGCTGTCCTGCCGCTGGCCTTCGGCCAGATCTGGATCGCGCTGGTCTGGAGCGTGGCGAACGCGCTACTGGTGCGGCATCGCGTGCGGGTCGAGGAAGGCGCGCTGTCGGAACGGAACTGATGCTGAAGAAACGGTCGGTGATGCTGTCGGGCCATGCCACCTCGGTGGCCCTGGAACCCGAGTTCTGGATTATCCTCGACCGGATCGCCGACGCGCGCGGTCTGAGCCATGCCGGACTTCTGGCCTGGGTCGACGAGACCCGCGGCCGCCGCCCCCTCGCCTCGGCCTGTCGCCTGTTGGCGCTGGATCATGCCGCCCGCCCTGGAGATGCGCAGGCCGATTGACAGGCCCCGGCATCGGCGCATCCTGAGGGCCAGACCCGGAGGCTGCCATGCGTGACCATCCCCTTTTGCCGGCCCTTATCGTGGGGGCCCTGTTGGCCGTCGGCCTGATCGGCAGCGGGGCCTTCGTCGGTCAGGGGCTGGTCAATGCCCGGATCGGCGACCGGTCGGTCACGGTGCGGGGTCTGGCCGAGCGGGATGTCCGCGCCGATCTCGCGGTCCTGCCGTTGCGCTTTACCGCCTCAGGGGATGTGTTGTCGGAGGTCCAGGCCCGGATCGATGGCGATCTGGCCATCGTGCGTCGATTCCTGACGGCCCAGGGTTATGCCGACGACGCCGTGTCACTGGGCCGGCTTGAGGTCGCCGACACCCGCTCACGCGAATACGCCAGCCAGACCGGCGGGCCACGTTTCATCCTGGCCCAGACGGTGGTGGTGCGCAGCACCGACGTCGACCGGGTCCAGACCACCAGCCGGGCCCTGAACGAACTGGTGCGCCAGGGCGTGGTGCTGCAGGACTACGCTGGACCCAGCTATATCTTCAGCAAGCTGAATGATGTGCGCCCGGCCATGATCGCCGAGGCGACCGCATCGGCCCGGACCGGAGCCGAACAGTTCGCCAAGGATTCCGGCGCGCCGCTGGGCCCGATCAGCCAGGCCAACCAGGGCTCGTTCCAGATTCTGGCGCGGGACGAGATCGGCGACGAGAGCCAGTCGCCGGACAAGAAGGTCCGGGTGGTGACGACGATCAGCTACCGCCTGCGCTAGCGCGCCGTCGTCAGCCGGCCGGCGATCCGGCCGGACCCGTGTCCACGCGCGGGTCGACCGGCGGCACGACCGGCCGCTCGGGGATACGGGGAACATCCGGCAGGACGGGCTCCGGCAGGGTGACGCCGAGGCGGGCCGGTCCATGGAAGGGCGGCGGCGTCGACCCCGTGATGACCAGGGTTATGATGACGATCGCCAGGATGATGACCGCCCCGCCCACCACAAGGCCCAGCCAGGCTCGACCCGGCCCCTTTCCGCTCGGGGAAGCGCGCGGCGCGGTCATCCTGGGTCTCAGCCGCCCGTAGGCGACGGCACCTGGGGCGCGGACACCTCGGGCAGGTTCACGTTGACATCAACCGTTTTCGGTTCGGGCGCGGCACCGGAAAAGACGAAATAGGCTACGATGGCCAGAACGACGACGACGCCGCCGACGATGAAGGCCAGACCGGCGTTGCCGCCGCCGCTGTTGGTGTTCTCGGTCATTCTGAAATCCTGTTGTCGTTCGATTTCTAACCAAACGACGGTCCGGCTTTGCGGTTCCCCACGCCCCTCCGGCACGATCGGTGCGGGCGTACCGGTCGACGGATGTGCTCATTCTGTTCTAGACAACGGCCTCCCCGCCCCCTGCCTGATCCGGAACCCCGCCGCCCGTGACCGACCTGCCCGCCCCCAGGATTTCCGACCTCGCCCGCGCGCACGGCCCGGACGGCCGCCCGTCCGCCGCGCCCGACTATCTGGCCGGGCTGAATCCCGAGCAGCGGCTGGCGGTCGAGACGGTCGACGGCCCGGTGCTGGTGCTGGCCGGGGCCGGGACCGGCAAGACCCGGGTCCTGACCACCCGCCTCGCCCACATCCTCGCCACCGGCCGGGCGAAGCCGTGGGACCTGCTGGTCGTCACCTTCACCAACAAGGCCGCGCGCGAGATGCGCGAGCGGATCACCCATCTGATCGGCCCCTCGGCCGAGGGACTGCGCTGGCTGGGCACCTTCCACTCGGTGGCGGCCCAGATCCTGCGCCGGCATGCCGAACTGGTCGGGCTGAAGTCCAGCTTCACCATCCTCGATACCGATGATCAGGAGCGCGTCTGCAAACAGCTGCTGGAAGCGGCCAATCTGGACACCAAACGCTGGACGCCCAAGTCGCTGAACGGGCTGATCGACCACTGGAAGAACCGCGGCTGGACGCCCGAGACCCTGCCGCCGTCCGAGGATTTCGCCAACGGCAAGGGGCACGGCCTGTACGCCGCCTATCAGGCCCGCCTGCGCAGCCTGAACGCCTGCGACTTCGGCGACCTATTGCTTCACAACCTGACCATCCTGTCGCAACATGCGGATATCGCCGAGGAATACCGACGGCGGTTCCGCTACATCCTGGTCGACGAATACCAGGACACCAATGTCGCCCAGTATCTGTGGCTGCGGCTGCTGACCTCCTCGACCGGCAATGTCTGCTGCGTCGGCGATGACGACCAGTCGATCTACGGCTGGCGCGGGGCCGAGGTCGATAACATCCTGCGCTTCGAGCGCGACTTCCCCGGCGCGAAGGTGATCCGGCTCGAGCGGAATTACCGCTCGACGCAACACATCCTCGGGGCCGCCTCGGGCCTGATCGCGGCCAACCGCGACCGGCTGGGCAAGACGCTGTGGACCGAGGACGACAGCGGCGACAAGGTCCAGGTGCGCGGTGTCTGGGACGGCGAGGCCGAGGCCCGGCTGATCGCTGACGAGATCGAGACCGCGCGCCGCCCCCACGCCGGCGAACCCGGCATGAAATACGGCGACATGGCCGTGCTGGTCCGGGCCTCGTTCCAGATGCGGGCCTTCGAGGAACGGTTCGTCATGCTGGCCATCCCCTATGTGGTGGTCGGCGGACCGCGCTTCTACGAGCGGGCCGAGATCCGCGACGCCCACGCCTATCTGCGGCTGCTCAATTCCGAGGACGACGACCTCGCCTTCGAGCGGATCGTCAATGTGCCCAAGCGCGGCATCGGCGACACCAGTGTGCAGAAGGTACTGTCGATCGCCCGCCAGTCCGGCGTCCCGGCCATGGCCGCGGTGCGCGACCTGATCACCTCGGACGAGCTCCAGGCCCGCACCCGCACCGCCCTGTCAAACTTCGTGCGCGACATCGACCGCTGGCGCGCCATGGCCGTCGACTCGCCCCACTGGGAGGTGACCGAAACCCTGCTGGAGGAGAGCGGCTATACCGACATGCAGAAGGCCGACCGCGCCACCGGCCAGACCCGGCTCGACAACCTGAAGGAACTGACCCAGGCGATGCAGGCGTTCGACACGCTGGGGGCCTATCTCGAGCACGTCTCCCTGGTGATGGAGATCGACCGCGGGGCCGGCGACGACGCGGTGCAGATCATGACCCTGCACGGGGCCAAGGGGCTGGAGTTCCCGCTGGTCTTCCTGCCCGGCTGGGAGGAAGGCGTCTTCCCGTCGCAGCGCTCGATCGACGAGAAGGGCGAGAAGGGCCTCGAGGAGGAGCGCCGCCTCGCCTATGTCGGCGTCACCCGGGCCAAGGCCAGCGCCCGCATCAGCTTCGCCGCCAACCGGCTGGTCTATGGTCGCTGGACCAGCCAGCTGCCCAGCCGCTTCGTCGATGAACTGCCGCTGGCCCATGTCGAGGCGCGCAGCGACACCGGCTACTACGGGGCGTCGGACGGGATGAAGGAGGCCAAGAGCCGCTGGGACGAGGCCCCCAGCTTCGGGGCCGGCTATTCCTCGCCCGGCTGGAAACGGGCCCAGGGTTTCACGGCTGCCTCGACCCCCCGCGAGCGCCAGGCCCGCAATACGGTGATCGAGGGCAGCGGCCGCCTGGTCGCCACCGCCGACCCCAAGGCCGGCTCGAAATGGGCCAAGGGCGAACGCGTCTTCCACCAGAAATTCGGCTACGGCGCGGTCCGCATCATCGAGGGCAACAAGCTGCTGGTCGATTTCGAAAAGGCCGGCGAGAAACGGGTCATCGACAGCTTCGTGGAGAAGACGGGGTGAGTTGATCCCGCGATCATACCCGCTTGGGGGAGCGGATGGCCCGAGGGCGGCGACCCCCGCACGGCGATCGCCGAACCTGTTATCGAGGACGGTGCTCGGGACTGGGATGAGGTGCGGCCGGAACTCGAGGCCTATCTCGAGGAGAAGCTGAAGGCACGGCGTTGAAGGTCCGGCTGACCAGCCGGGCCAATCTCGACCTCCGCCTCCAGATCGACTGACTGACCGGTCGCCGCGTTCCGCCCGTAAGGCAATACGCGCAATCTTCGACGCCATCGGTCGGCTCAAAAGCCACCCGCGCTCGGGGCGTGTCATCGCCGGTAGTGAGCGCGAGACCCAGGTGCGGTTCGGCCAGTCCGGTTTTGTCGTTCGCTATGAGGTTCGGCAAGACGAGGTGGTCATCATCCGGGTCTTCCACGGGGCCCAGGACCGCGCCTGACCCGGTGCCGTCAAACGCTGAAATGCCTCGCGCACACATCCCCGTCCCAACCCTTCGTTAAGCACGACCGCCCACCCTGCTTCCGTGCGCCCGATCCGTTCTGATTCCCGACTGAGCGATCCTGAACCGCCCCTGTGGGAGCGGGTCGGGGCGATGATCTGTATCATCATGCTGACCGGGGCTCTGATCGGGCCGGTGTTCGCGCCGGACCAGGGCGAGACCCCGATGCTGCGGCTGATCTGGCTGCCGGTCTATGCCATCATCCTCGGCCTGATCGCGGCCCGGTTCCAGCGGGTCATGCGGGCCTGGCCGGCCTGGCTGGCGCTGCTGGGCCTCGTCGGCCTGGCCTATGCCTCAAAATACTGGTCGATCGATCCGGCCGTGACCGGACGGCGGGTCATCGCCATGGCCATGACCGGCAGTTTTGCCCTCTACCTCGGCACGGCCTACGACGGCCAACGCCTGCCGCGCCTGCTGATGCAGACCGCCCTGGTCATGGCCCTGGGCAGTCTGGTGATGGTGTTCGCCTTCCCCACCATCGGTGTGCACCAGGCGGACAACGCCGGGCTGTGGCGCGGCCTCTGGTACGAGAAAAACCAGATGGGCATCGTCATGGTCGCCGGGGCCACGGCGGCAGCGGCCTGTCTGGCCGCCGGCGACGGCCGCTGGAAGGCTCCGGCCCTGACCCTGGTGCTGACCTCGGTCCTGGTGCTGGCGACCCAGTCCAAGACCTCCCTGCTGTGCCTGCTGATCGGCCTGGGTCTGGTTTCGGCCTTCTGGACCATGCGGCGCGGCGGCCCGGTCTTCACCATCGTCTGCGTCTGGCTGGGTATCGTGGTGGCCGGGATCGGCCTCTATGTCTTCCTGACCGAGCCGGAATCGATCCTGGCGGCCCTGGGCAAGGATCCGTCCCTGACCGGGCGCACCCATATCTGGGACAGTCTGATGCGCCGCGTCGGCGAACGGCCGTGGACCGGCTATGGCTACAGCGCCTTCTGGGGCCGGGAGTCGATTCCGGCCGCCTTCGTCCGGCAGGAAACCGGCTGGCTCGTTCCGTCTGCCCACAATGGCTGGATCGACCTGCTGGTCCAGCTGGGCTGGCCCGGGGCCGTGGCCGTCGGCGGCCTGTTCATTACGAGCGTGACCGTGACCCTGATCCGGCTGGGCTCGGCCGGGGTGCGCGAGGGCTATTGGGCCATCGCCTATCTGGGAGTCTTCCTGCTGCTGAGCCTGTCGGAGAGTGTGCTGCTCAGCCACGCCAGCCTGCCCTGGGCCCTGTTCCTGGCCATATTGGCGCGGGCCCTGTCGCCCCGGACGGCGGCGATATCCACATCGCTTGCCCCGAACCCGCATGCGGCCTACCAGACCCGTTCCCGAATCGCCGCACAGTATGCCCATGGGCCAGCCCGCAGACCTCTTCTCCGCCTTTGACGACGACCAGCCGACGCCGGTAACCCCTGCGGCCGCTACGCCTGTGTCCACGCCCCCGGCCCAGGCCCCGGCCCCGGCGGCGGCGACGGCCTCAGCCCCGACTGCGCCGCCCGCCGCGTCCAGCGCCGCTTCGACCCCCTCGGCCCCGCCTGTCCCCGGCAGCTATTCGGCTTCGTCGATTGAGGTTCTGGAAGGGCTGGAGCCCGTCCGCAAACGCCCCGGCATGTATATCGGCGGCACCGACGAGCGGGCTCTGCACCATCTGTTCGCCGAAGTCCTCGACAACGCCATGGACGAGGCCGTGGCCCGCCATGCCAAGCTGATCACCGTCGACCTCGACGCCGACGGCTTCCTGTCGGTGCGCGACGACGGGCGCGGCATCCCGGTCGACCCCCACCCCAAACACCCCGGCAAGTCGGCGCTGGAAGTCGTGATGACCGTGCTGCACTCGGGCGGCAAATTCTCGGGCAAGGCCTATGAGACCTCGGGCGGCCTGCACGGCGTCGGCGTCAGTGTCGTCAACGCCCTGAGCGAGCGACTGGACGTCACCGTCTGGCGCGACGGTCATGAGTGGAAACAGTCCTTCAGTCGCGGCCTGCCGCTGGGCCCGATCGAACGCAGCGTGCCGTCGAAGAAGAAGGGCACCCTGATCCGCTTCCGCCCCGACGAACAGATCTTCGGCACCGGCGCGGCCTTCAAGCCGGCCCGGTTGTTCCGCATGGCCCGGTCTAAGGCCTATCTGTTCCGCGGCGTCGAGATCCGCTGGAGCTGCGCCCCGGAACGGATCACCGACCACACCCTGACCGAGGCCGTGTTCCACTTCCCCAACGGCCTGGCCGACGCCCTGGCTGAGCGGGTCGGCGATCTGGAGACGGTGACCCCCGCCTTCGAGGGCCGGGTCGAACGCAAGGGCGAGGCCGGGGCGGTCGAATGGGCCGTGACCTGGTCGCCGATCGGCTTCGGCGAGTCCGACGGCTTCGTCCAGTCCTACTGCAACACCGTTTCCACGCCCGACGGCGGCACCCATGAGGCCGGCTTCCGCGCCGCCCTGGTCAAGGGGCTGAAATCCTATGGCGAGCTGAGTAACGAAAAGCGCGCCGGCCTGATCACGGCCGAGGATGTGATCGCCAATGCCGGAGCCATGATCTCGGTCTTCGTGCGCGAACCGGAGTTCCAGGGTCAGACCAAGGATCGACTGTCGTCGCCGGACGCCCAGCGCCTGGTCGAACAGCTGCTGCGCGATCCGCTCGATCACTGGCTGACCGAGAGCCCGAAACAGGCCAACACCCTGCTGGGCTTCGTCATCGAACGGGCCGAGGATCGCCTGCGCCGCCGCAAGGACAAGGAGGTCCAGCGGGCCCAGGCCACGCGCAAGCTGCGCCTGCCGGGCAAGCTGTCGGACTGTTCGCGCCAGTCGGCCAACGGCACCGAACTGTTCATCGTCGAGGGCGACTCGGCCGGCGGCTCGGCCAAACAGGCGCGCGACCGCACCACCCAGGCCATCCTGCCCCTGCGCGGCAAGATCCTGAACGTTGCGTCGGCCACGGCCGACAAGCTGCGCCAGAACATCGAACTGTCCGACCTGCAGCTGGCGCTGGGCGTGACTACGGGGCCGCGCTTCAACATCGACGACCTGCGCTATGAGCGGATCGTCATCATGACCGACGCCGATGTCGACGGGGCCCATATCGCGGCCCTGCTGATCACCTTCTTCTATCGCGCCATGCCCGAGGTCATCCGTCAGGGACGGCTCTACATGGCCCTGCCCCCGCTCTACCGGATCAGCGCCGGGGCCCTGTCGGACTATGCCCGCGACGACGCCCACCGCGACGAGCTGCTGGCCACCACCTTCAAGGGTCGCAAGGTCGAGATCGGCCGCTTCAAGGGTCTGGGCGAGATGATGGCCTCGCAGCTGAAGGAGACCACGATGGATCCGAAGAAGCGCACCCTGGCCCGCGTCACCCTGCCCGAGAGCGAGGACGAGATCGAGGATCTGGTCGAACGGCTGATGGGCAAGAAGGCTGACGCCCGCTTTCGCTTCATCCAGGACAATGCCCAGTTCGCGGTGGCCGACCTGGACGTGTGAGCCTAGTCTGTTCCCGCAGGACGGGAGATGACGATGCGCATGACCACGATTCTGGCCGCCCTTGCGGTGACCCTGTTGCCCGGCGGGGCGGCCGTCGCCGCCGCCGTTGACGCATCCCCGGCCACAGCGTCAACCGCCGCCGAACAGGCCCCCGCCCCGGTTCCGATCGAAGAGTGGTCGCTGGCCAGGATCACCGCCATGGGGCGCGAGATCTATCGCCACGACACCGCCGCCTGGCTGGCCACCGATGCCCTGCTGGCCGTCCACAGCCCGGAAAGCCTGCCCGGGCTGCGCGGCTGGATCGTGGTGCCTGCGGGCGACGGCCTCAAGGTCCGCTTCCTGCGTGAGGGCCCCTCCGGCTACAAGATCGGCTGGGACGTGGTCGTCACCGGGGACAGGGCCGGACCGGTGGTCGAGCCCGCCGACGGCAGCCTGACCCCCGCGGAGACGGCGCAATGGCAGGCGCGGCAGACGGCCATCGCCAACATCGGGACGCTGCGCTGTTCCGCCAGTCTGAACGCGGTCGTCGTCGCCGACCCGGACAGCGACAACTGGCTGGTCTGGCTGCTGACGGCGACAACCGACGCCAATATCATCCCCGTGGGCGGCCACTATCGCTTTCGCATCAGCGCCGACGGCCTGTCCGTGGTTCGCCGCGATCAGCTGTCAGTCGGGTGTCTGAACATGCCCCTGACCAGCCCCGAACACCCTGACAGTCCCGTCGGTCTGACGGTCACCCAGCTCGTGTCCTCTGGCCCGGTCGAGACCCATGTCTTCCTGTCGCTTCAGAACCGGATCCCGATCTATGTGATGGCGGGCGAGAAGGTCTTTGCGGTCGACGGCGACTGTATCCGCGACATCAGCTGCGACTTTCACTGACCGCGGATCAGGCCGGGACAACGATCGCATGCGGTGGCAGAGGGGCCGGCTGCCGCCGCGGCTCTGGCCGCACTGCCGCTCCGCAAAACCGCCCCCATACTACCCGGGTCAATTACTGACTGCCGCCAGCGGCATTGTCGCCCGACCGGCCGGCGACGAGGATGTTCTGCACCCGACGGCCCAGCGGATCGCGCGACTGCCAGGTCTCCCCGACCGAGGCGTCGATCATGGCCGTGCAGAAGCGGGGAATGATCATGCTGGGCTGCATCTGGTTCAGGCAGACCCGGTCACCGCTGACGGCCCAGCGGGCCCGAAGCTCGCGGCCGTCGGAGAACCGGGCCAGATAGGAACCATCGCGATTGAACCAGTGTTTGACCCAGCCACCGTCGGGATAGCGGGTGACGACGGTATTGCCGAAGACGACGTCGATACCGGCATGACCCGGTGAGGCCACGAGGCATCCGGCCAAGGCGATCATCAAGGCGAAAAGGCGCATGGATTAAAGCCCCCACTTCCATCCGGTTGAGGTGACTATTAACGATCTGTTAGGAAATGCAACCCGGCTCGCGGCAGCGTGAACCGGGGGCAAAACTTGACTTAGACGTGGGGCCTTCTATACCGCTGACATCCGGAACAGGTCTGGCGAATCCGCGCCGCCCGCTCGCCCATTGAGGGGCGGTTCCGAGCCTTTGCCGTCGTCCCGTAGCGAGGGGCGCCTATTGTTCCCAAGGATTCATGACAGATTTCAACCAACTGGGCCTCTCGCCCACGACCCTCCAAGCGGTCGCTGATACCGGCTACACCACGGCCACCCCCATTCAGGAGCAGGCCATTCCGGTCGCCCTGGCCGGACGTGACGTGCTGGGCATCGCCCAGACCGGCACCGGCAAGACCGCCGCCTTCACCCTCCCCCTCATCGACAAATTGTCCAAGGGCCGGGCCCGCGCCCGGATGCCCCGCGCCCTGGTGCTGGCCCCGACCCGCGAACTGGCCGACCAGGTGGCCTCCAGTTTCGAGAAATACGCCAAGGGCACCAAATTGACCTGGGTGCTGCTGATCGGCGGCGTCTCCATGGGCGAGCAGGTCGCGGCCCTGAACAAGGGCGTCGACGTGCTGATCGCCACACCGGGCCGTCTGCTGGACCTGTTCGAGCGCGGCAAGATGATGCTGAACGGCGTCGAGATCATGGTGGTCGATGAAGCCGACCGCATGCTCGACATGGGCTTCATCCCCGACATCGAGCGCATCTTCAAACTGACGCCGCCGAAGCGCCAGACCCTGTTCTTCTCGGCCACCATGCCGCCGGAGATCACCCGGCTGACCACGCAGTTCCTCAAGGATCCGACCCGGATCGAGGCCTCGCGTCCGGCCATGACCGCCGAGACCATCGCCCAGTATCTGGTGCGCATCCCCTCCTCCGACCCCAAGGCCAAGCGCGCGGCGCTGCGGGCCCTGGTCGGGCGTGACGACGTCAAGAACGGCATCGTCTTCTGCAACCGCAAATCCGAAGTCGACGTCGTCGCCAAATCGCTGCGCCAGCACGGGTTCGACGCGGCCCCGATCCATGGCGACCTCGACCAGTCGCTGCGCATGAAGACCCTGGCCGACTTCCGTTCGGGCGCGCTGAAGATCCTGGTGGCCTCGGACGTGGCCGCGCGCGGCCTCGACATCCCCGACGTCAGCCATGTGTTCAACTATGACGTCTCGCACCATGCCGACGACTATGTGCACCGCATCGGTCGCACCGGTCGGGCCGGCAAGAAGGGTCAGACCTTCATGATCGTGACCCCCGGCGACGACAAGTCGCTGGATAAGGTGCTGAAGCTGATCAAGATGGACCCCGAGGAACTGGTACTCGACCTCGATTTCGGAGCCATCAAGAGCGGCGCGCCGCGTCGTGACGAAGGCCGCGCCGGCCGGGGTCGCAGCGAACCCCGCGCCGAGCCCCGCAGCGGTCGCGCGCCCCGCGTCAAGGCCGCCGAAACGCCTGTCGCCGAGGTCGCGGCCGAAGCGGTTGCCGCCCGGCCCGCCGCCCCGTCCGCAACGCCCGCAACGCCCGAGACCGGTACCGAGGACGCACCGCGTCGCGCCCGCAGCCGCCGCACGCCGCGCACCGCGACCGCCGCCCGGGCGGAAACGACCGAGGCTCCGGCCCCGGTCAACGTCGAGGCCGGTGCCGAAGCCGTCCGCGCCGAACGCCCCCGGTCCGAGCGCAGTCGTCCGGAACGCAGCCGCAACGACCGCAGCCGCAACGAGCGGACCCCGCGCGCCGAACCGGCAGCGACTGTCGCCGTCGCCCCGGCCCCCTCGACCGCCCCGGCGGAACCCGCACCCGCGCGGCCGACCCAGGAGCCCCGGCTGCGCCAGGTTGACCGGCGTCCCGGTGCCGACGCCGCCGAACCGGCTACGGTCGGAACCGGCAAGGCTTTCGGCGAATCCGACGTCCCCGCCTTCCTGCGCCGCCCCGTCACGACCAGGGGTTGAAGCACGTCGAACCGGCGGATTCCGCCCCCGGTTTAACCCGGCGTTACGGAAACCCGGGCTAGGCTCTGCGCATCAGGGGCCGCTTCGGTGGCCCGCGGGGGCTGAGAATGACTGCACAGGTGGAAACCACGCTTCGGGGACCGAATTCCTACGCTCTGGCGCGTCGCGTCATTGAGGCGATGGAAGCGGCCGAGGTCTGGCCGACGCCGGTCAATTTCGAACTCTGGGTCTATTACCTCAGCGAACCCGAAGGCGAGCTGGGCCGCGAAATCACCCGTCTGCTGGCCACGCGCGAGCCGTTCAGCGAAGCCACCGCCGAGATGCTGGCCGCCGAATATCTGCCGCGCGGCCGACTGTCCGAAGAAATCCGTGACGCCGGACGCGTACTGGATCGCGAGCTGACCAGCGTGGCCGAGGCCATCTCCGACGCCCACAGCAGCAATGTCGCCTTCAGCGCCACCCTGGCCGAGGCTTCGGCCAATATCGAGAGCGCCGACGACCCGGAACAGCTGAAGGTTCTGGTCACCGGCCTGACGGCCGCGACCCATCAGGTCCAGGCCGAGAACGCCAGTCTCGAACAGCGGCTGGACACCTCGACCCGCGAAGTGGCCCGGCTGCGCGAACACCTGGAACAGGTGCGCCGCGACGCCATGACGGATGCCCTGACCAATCTGGCCAACCGCAAGGCGTTCGACATCCAGCTCGACGCCGCCACGGCGACGGCCCAGTCGGCCGGGACCCCCCTGGCCCTGGCCGTGCTCGATATCGACCATTTCAAACGGTTCAACGACACTTGGGGCCACCAGACCGGCGATCAGGTGCTCCGCTATGTCGCCAGTGTTCTGGCGCGCGTGTCGCCGGCCCCCCGCTTCGCGGCCCGCTACGGTGGCGAGGAGTTCGCCGTGATCTTCCCGGCCGAAACGACCGCCTCGGTCCTGGCCGCGCTGGAATGTATCCGCAAGGAAATCCGCTCCCGCGCCCTGCGACGCCGCTCGACCAATGACGATCTCGGCGCGGTCACGATCTCGATCGGCTTCGCTGAACACCTCCCGGGCGAGACCGCCATCTCGCTGCTGGAACGGGCCGATGCCGCCCTCTACGAGTCCAAACACGGCGGTCGCGACATGACCACCCGGGCCCGCAGCCAGGAACAGGTCGCCGCCTGATAGCGGTCCAGCATTTGCTGCTGTATCCGCCGCCCGCGGTGGCATAGTCGCCCGATGAGAAGCTTCACCTTCAGCCTCGCCTACTGGTCCCTGTCGATCACCTATGCGGGCGCGGCGGCCTTCGCGGCCCTGACACCGAGCCAGACCGCGACCGGCTGGATCATCCGCCGCTATGTGCGCCGCATGGTGCAGGCGATGCGGATCTTCGCCGGCATCCAAATCCAGACCCGCGGCCAGGAACATCTTCCCGCCGGGGCCTTCATCATCGCCTCGAAACACCAGTCCTGGGGCGACGGCTTCGCCACCTATGACCAGTTCGACGACCTGGCCTTCGTCACCGGCGACCATCTGGAGAAATTCCCGCTGCTGGGCACGGTGCTGCGCAAGCTGGGCGCGATCGTGGTCAACAATTGCGGCGGCCACGAAGCGCGCCAGGCCCTGGCCCAACGCGCCGCCGACGCCCACGCCCAGGGCCGGCGCATCCTGATCTATCCCGAGGGCAATCTGGCCCGGGTCGGCGAGAAATTCCGCTATCGCGCCGGCGTCTGGCACATGTACCGCGACTTCGACATGCCGGTGGTGCCCCTGGCCAGCAACCTCGGCCTGTTCTGGCCGCAGGAGGCCTATCGCAAGACTCCCGGCACGGCGACGCTGGAATTCCTCGCCCCCATCCCCACCGGCCTCGAAAAGGCGGAATTCCTGGCCCGTCTGGAGGCGGCGGTCGAGGACCGCACCGCCGAACTGATCGCCGAGGCCACGGGCCGGCCGGTGACGCCGGCGGTGCTGGTGATGGCACCCGACGAGATCGCGCGGGCCGCCGCGGCTGAAGCCCTCAGTCCTCGAGCGCGGTCGCCGGGATGATGGTGACGCTCTCGCCGCAGCCGCAGGCGTCGGTCTGGTTCGGATTACGGAACACGAATTTCGACGACAGGGTCGAGGTCTCGAAATCGATCTCGGAGCCGATCAGGAACAGGATCGCCTTGGGGTCGATCAGGATGGTGACCCCCTTGTCCTCGACCACCTCGTCCATCGGCCCGATCGCATCGGCATAGGCAAAGGTATATTCCTGTCCGGCGCAGCCGCCGTTCTTGACCCCGACGCGCAGGCCGACGCTGGGCGTCTCGGCCCGGGCCATGATGTCCTTGACGCGCGCGGCCGCGGCCTCCGTCAGGCTGACGGCCTTGGGACGCGGGCGGCGCGGACGGGCGGTGGTCTGCAGTTCGGTCAAGGCGTGTTCCTCAGAACATGTTCAGGGCCAGTTTGGCCTCGTCACTCATCTTCGACGGATCCCACGGCGGGTCGAACACCAGGCTGGCGCGGGCCGAGGTGATCCCGGGCACCGTCATCACCGCATCCTCGACCCAGCCCGGCATCTCGCCGGCCACCGGACAGCCGGGGGCCGTCAGGGTCATGTCGATCAGGACCGCCTTCTCGTCCGACACATCGACCTTGTAGATCAGGCCCAGCTCGTAGATGTCGACCGGGATCTCCGGGTCGAACACCGTCTTCAGGGCCGTGATCAGATCGTCGGTCAGCTGGTCCAGCTCGGCCTGCGACAGGGCGCTGGCCTTGGGCTCGTCCCAGCTCTCGGCGAAGGCCGGGCTGGTGGTGATGGGTCCGTCGTCCATTTTATCCGTCATACAAAGAACTCGCGCGCCCTGATCAGCGCATCGACGAAGGCATCGGCGTCCTCCACCGTATTATATAGGGCGAAACTGGCCCGGGCGCTCGAACTGACCCCGAACCGTTTCGCCAGCGGCTCGGCACAGTGCAGGCCGGCCCGCACCGCCACGCCGTAGCGATCCATGATCTGGGCCACGTCATGGGCGTGGGCCCCGTCGACGGTGAAGGTCAGGATAGCTCCCTTCCCTTCCGCGGTGCCGAGGATGCCCAGCCAGTCGAAATCCGCCAGCCGGTCGCGGGCGTGGGCGTATAGCGCCTGCTCATGCGCGGCGATCGCGGCCCGGTCGAAACCCGACAGCCAGTCCAGCGCCGCGCCCAGGCCGATGGCCTCGATGATCGGCGGGGTGCCGGCCTCGAACCGGTGCGGCACCCCGGCATAGCTGACCCGGTCTTCCTCGACGGTGGCGATCATCTCGCCCCCGCCCTGATACGGCGGCAGGGCCTCCAGCGCCGCGCGCTTGCCGTACAGGCCGCCGATCCCGGTCGGGCCGTACAATTTGTGGCCGGTAAAGACATAGAAGTCGGCGTCCAGCGCCTGAACGTCCGGAGCGCAATGCACCGCCCCCTGGCAACCGTCGACCAGCAGCAGCGCCCCGGCCTTGTGCGCCAGGTCGGCGATGGCCCGGACATCGTTCACCGTGCCCAGCACATTGGACATATGGGTCACGGCCACCATCCGGGTGCGCGGCCCGATCAGAGACGCCAGGGCATCCATATCCAGCGATCCGTCGTCCAGAACCGGGGCCCATTTCAGCACCGCCCCGAACCGCTCGCGCAGCATGTGCCAGGGCACGATATTGGCGTGGTGCTCCATCTGGGTGACGACGATCTCGTCGCCCGCCCGGATCGACTGGCCCAGACCGGCCGCGACCAGATTGATCGCCTCGGTCCCGCCCTTGGTCCAGACGATCTGGTCGGCGGTCTCGGCGTTCAGATAGCGGGCCACGGTCTCACGCGCGGCCTCGAAGGCCTCGGTCGTCTCATTGGCCAGGGTGTGCAGGCCGCGATGCACATTGGCGTACGACGTCTCCATCAACCCGGTCATGGCGTCGATCACCGCCCGCGGCTTCTGGGCCGAGGCGGCCGAGTCCAGATAGACCAGAGGCTTGCCGTTGACCCGTCGCGACAGGATCGGGAACTGGGCCCGGGCGGCATGAGCGTCGAACTCAAAAGCCCTTCCCCCTCGAGGGGGGAAGGGTTGGGATGGGGGTGGGGGCACGACGGCACCCGGGATCACCGAAGACTCGGTCATGAGCTCACAGCCGCTCCGTCAACCATTGATTAACCAGATCCCGCACCGCCTCGGGCTCGATCCGGTCGGTCACCTCCCGCAGGAAGGCCTCGGTCAGCAGGGCCGTGGCCTCATCCAGCGGCAGGCCGCGCTGCTGCAGATAGAACAGGGCGTCCGCGTCCAGATTGCCGACCGTATTGCCGTGGGCGCACTGCACGTCATCGGCATAGATCTGCAGTTCCGGCTTGGCGTCGACCTCGGCCCGCTCGCCGAGGATCAGGGCGTGGTGGCCCATGCGGGCGTCGGTGCCGTCGGCCCCGCGTTCGACAATGATCTTGCCCTGGAAGACGCCGCGGGCGGTGTCACGCACCACCCCCTTGGTCAGCTGCGCGGTCAGGCCGTTCGGCCCGACATGGTCGACGACCGTGGTCTGGTCGGACTGGCGACCGCCGGTCAGCAGATACAGGCCGTCGAGCCGCACATCGGCCCCGTGGCCGTCATGCACGACCCGCGTCTCCAGCCGCTGCAGCCGGGCCCCGGTGGTGATCACGGTCTGCCGATAGGTGGCCCCCTGGCCGACATTGACCGTGGCCTCGGTGATCGAGACCGCGTCCTCAGGCTCATCGACCAGCACGATCCGGGTCACATGGGCCCCGGCGGCCAGATCGATGGTCAGCCGGTTGTGGGCCGCATAGGCCGAGCCCCGCCCCTCATGGCTCTCGAGGATCAGCAGGTGCGCATCCGGTCGCGCCGCGATGCGCACGGCGGTCGAATGACCGGTCCCGACCGCGTCCGAGACGAACCGCAGCCGCAGGGTCTTCTCGCCATAGGCGACATAGGCATCGGGCCCGACGGCGCGGCCGTTGGCGAACACCACCCCGTCCCCGTCCATCGCGAAGAAGGGCCCGCCCCCGGGGATCAGCCCCGGCGGCGACGGCGGCGGCGCATCGCGCAGCCCGCGCGCCAGGTCCGAATATTTCCACGTCTCGACCCGACGGTTCGGGAAGGTGGTGGCGTCGGTCAGATCGATGCGGACGGGCGCGTTCACGCCGCCGCCGGAAGGTACTGGTCGTAGCCCTCCGCCTCCAGCTGATGCGCCAGCTCCGGCCCGCCCGAGGCGACGATCCGGCCGGCCACCAGCACATGCACCCGGTCCGGTTTGATATAGTCCAGCAGCCGCTGATAGTGGGTGATCACCAGCATGGCCCGCTCGGGCGAGCGCATCGCATTGACCCCGTCCGCGACGATCCGCAGCGCATCGATGTCCAGACCGGAATCGGTCTCGTCCAGGATCAGCAGCGACGGCTCCAGCAGGGCCATCTGCAGGATCTCCATCCGCTTCTTTTCGCCGCCGGAAAAGCCGACATTGAGCGGCCGCTTCAGCATGTCGAAATCCATCTTCAGCGCGCTCGACGCCGCCCTGACCTGTTTCAGGAAGGCGGGGGCCGAGACCTCCTCCTCGCCGCGGGCGCGCTTCTGCGCATTCAGCGCCGTGCGCACAAACGTCAGCGCCGGCACGCCGGGGATCTCGATCGGATACTGGAACGACAGGAAGACGCCGTGCGCCGCCCGCGCGGCCGGGTCCAGCGCCAGCAGGTCCTCGCCCTTCCAGCTGACCGCGCCCTCGGTCGCCTCATAGCCGGGCCGCCCCGACAGGGCATAGCCCAGCGTCGACTTGCCGGCCCCGTTCGGCCCCATGATCGCATGCACCTCCCCCGCCGGAACGTCGAGCGTCAGGCCGTTGAGGATGGGTTTGTCACCGATGGCGACGTGGAGGTTTTGGATAGAGAGCATTCAGTTGGACTCGGTCGTGGGGTGAACGCGGCTCAAATTCTGCCGCGCGTCGTAGAAGGCGATGATGGCAACTGCGTCCTTCGTCACTTGAAAGACGATGATCTTGTGCCACCGGATAAGGCTTGCTTCCCGAAGTCCGCCCCAACGTGAGGGGCGAAAGCTATAGGGGCGCTTTCCGGTACTGGTCGAAAGCGCTTCACTTTCCGCCAGGGCGCGATCAGTCAGGCGTGGGTCGATGGTCTCAAGGTGGTCGAGCCAGGCGCGCTGCGCATCCCGGGCCTCCCTTGACCATCGCACCTGTCTCATCGAGCGAAGCGGTCCTTCAACTCCTCAAAAACCTCGGCGTGGGAAGAAGTCTGCCCGGCCGCGACATCGGCCAGTCCCTGCTCGATCGCAGCGACCTGTTCGGGCGAAAGCGGGTCGCCCAGACGGGCCTCATTGTCGGTGACGAACTGCTCGGCAGCCGAGGCGATGAAAGCCTCCAGCGGCATACCGATTTCCGCTGCCGCGCGCTTGAGGCGGTCGGCTGCATCGGACTGGAACGGAACGGCGATGGTCTCCATCAGGTCTCCTCCAGCACTGGTGCGATCGCCTGCTTGCCCATCGGTCATCCGACTGATCCCTCCAGCGAAATCGCCACCAGCTTCTGCGCCTCGACGGCGAACTCCATCGGCAGTTTCTGCATCACGTCGCGGACGAAGCCGTTGACCAGCAGGGCCACGGCCTCTTCCTGGCTCAGCCCGCGCTGCTGCGCATAAAACATCTGGTCGTCGCTCAACCGCGTCGTCGTCGCCTCATGCTCCAGCTGGGCCGAGCCGTTGCGGGCCTCGATATAGGGCACGGTGTGGCTGCCGCAGTCGCCGCCGATCAGCAGGCTGTCGCACTGGGTGAAGTTGCGCACCCCCGTCGCCTTCGGATGCACCGAGACCAGGCCGCGATAGGTCGAGTCCGACTTGCCCGCCGACACGGCCTTGGCGATGATCCGGCTCTTCGAATTCTTGCCCAGATGGATCATCTTGGTGCCGGTGTCGGCCTGTTGGTGACCGTTGGTGATGGCGATCGAATAGAATTCGCCCGAGCTGTCCTCGCCCTTCAGGATGCAGGACGGATATTTCCACGTCACGGCCGAGCCGGTCTCGACCTGGGTCCATGACACCTTGGCCCGGTCGCCGCGGCAGTCGGCGCGCTTGGTGACGAAGTTGTAGATGCCGCCCCTGCCCTCGGCGTCGCCGGGGTACCAGTTCTGCACCGTCGAATATTTGATCTCGGCGTCGTCCAGCACCACCAGTTCGACCACGGCGGCGTGCAGCTGGTTCTCGTCGCGCATCGGGGCCGTGCAACCCTCCAGATACGAGCAATAGGCCCCCTTGTCGGCGATGATCAGCGTGCGCTCGAACTGGCCGGTGTTGGAGGCATTGATGCGGAAATAGGTCGACAGCTCCATCGGGCAGCGCACGCCCGGCGGGATGTAGACGAAGGACCCGTCCGAAAAGACCGCGCTGTTCAGGGCGGCGAAATAGTTGTCCGAGACCGGCACGACCGAGCCCAGATATTTGCGCACCAGCTCAGGATGTTCGCGCAAGGCCTCGGAAATCGGCATGAAAATGACGCCAACCTTGGCCAGCTCGGCCTTGAAGGTGGTGACCACGCTGACACTGTCGAACACCGCGTCCACCGCATAGCGGGGCGCACCCTCGACCCCGGCCAGAACCGCCTGCTCGCCCAGCGGAATGCCCAGCTTGGCATAGATGGCCAGGATCTCCGGATCGACCTCGTCCAGGCTCTTGGGCCCGTCCTTTTTCTTCGGCGCGGCGTAGTAGAACAGCTCCTGATAGTCGACGGGCGTGTATTTCACCGACGACCAGGTCGGCTCCTCCATCGCCAGCCAGCGCTCATAGGCGGCCAGCCGCCATTCCAGCATCCACGCCGGCTCGCCCTTCTTCTCGGAGATGAAGCGCACGATGTCGGCGTTCAGCCCCTTGGGGGCGAACTCCTGTTCGATGTCCGAGCTGAAGCCGTGCTCGTATTTCTCGAGGGCGGCGACGGCGTCGATGGTCTTCTGGACAGCGGCCATGGCTCAGGCGGTTTCCTTCGCGCGTTCGGTCAGCCGGGCACGGTGCCGGGCGTAGGCGGCGACCCACAGGTCGGCGAACCGCTGCCAGTCGGCCTCGGTCGTGCCCCAGCCGCCGGAGATGCGCACCCCGCCGGTCTCCAGGTCGTACAGTCCCATGGCCGAGACAGCCTTGGACGGCTTGGTCTTGCCCGAGGAACAGGCCGATCCGGCCGAGACCATCACCCCCTGCAGGTCGAGGGTGATCAACTGCTGCGGGCTGTCCCAGTCGGGCACGGCCATGAACAGGGTGTTGGGCAGACGCTCGGCCTTGGCCCCCAGAACCGTGGCCCCGGCCGCCGTGACTGCCTCGGCCGCGGCGTCACGCCAGGCGGCGTGGCTCACGCTCTCCGGCAGGTCGCGCAGGGCGCAGACCGCGGCCTCACCGAAGCCGGCGATGCCGGGGGTATTCTCGGTCCCGGCGCGCAGGCCGCGCTCCTGGCTGGAGCCGTGCACCATGCGCACGACCGGCAGGCCCTCGCGCGAGATCAGCGCCCCGATGCCCTGCGGCCCGCCCAGCTTGTGGCCGGACAGGGTCAGGGTGTCGGCGTCCAGCGCCGCCATATCGACCGGGATCTTGCCCGCCGACTGGATGGCGTCGACATGCATCCAGCCGTCGGCGGCATGGACCAGACGCGCGGCCTCGGCGATCGGCTGGATCACCCCGGTCTCGTTATTGGCATGATGGACGGCGACCACAGCGCGACCCGGCCGCTGCAGGGCCTCGGCCAGCCAGGCCAGGTCGATCACCCCCTGGTCGTCGACCGGCAGGGTCTCGACCGGATGGCCGAAGGTCAGGGCCGTCTCGGCGACACAGGGATGTTCGGTAGCGCTGATGATCAGCCGCTCGCAACCGGCGGCCAGGGCGCTGACCAGGGCCTGGCCGTTGGACTCGGTCCCGCCCGACGAAAACACCACGGCGGTCGGATCGACCCCGACCAGTTCGGCCACCTGGGCCCGGGCCGTCTCGATCCGGGCCCGGGCGCGACGCCCGGCGGCATGGACGGCATTCGGGTTGCCGTTGTCGGCCAGGGCCGCGGCCATGATGGCCTGGACCTCGGGGCGCACGAGGCCGGAAGCATTGTAGTCCAGATAGATCGCGCTCACGCCGCCGCTCCAACACTGTCATCACCGGCATTGCGTCGCCGCGCCCCGGTTCGGTTCAAGACCACATCCTCCAGCGACACCTGCGCCAGGAAGCGGTGAATTTCGTCGCCCAGATCCTCCCACAGATTGTGGGTGATGCAGCGTTCCCCGGCCATCATACAGCCCTTGGGCGAGGTATGACCGGTGCAGCGGGTGGCCCGGATCGGTTCGTCGACGGCAAAGACGATCTCGGCCACCACGGTCTCATGCGCCCCCTTGGCCAGACGATAGCCGCCGCCGGGCCCGCGCACGCTCTTGACCAGACCGCTCTTGCGCAGCCGCGCGAACAGCTGTTCGAGGTAGCTGAGCGAGATCTCCTGGCGCGTGGCGATCTCGGCCAGCGACACCGCGCGATCGGTCCCGTTCCGGGCCAGATCGGCCATCGCCATCACCGCATATCGTCCCTTGGTCGACAGACGCATGGTCCACCTTCAAAAATCGCGCGCATTTCGGGGCTGTTGTGCTAGAACCCGCGCCTTCAAGAAGGCTGCGGCGCGCTTGCCGGACATATAAAGTCCCACTAGCGCAGTCAAGTATTACGCAGCCGCGAAACGACAGTTGAACGGATTTTTCGAGCCCCCATGCCTGAAGTCATCCTGCCCGGCGCCTCCGGCCGTATCGAAGGTCGTTATTCCCCCGGCAAGCGCCCCAATGCGCCCATCGCCCTGATCCTGCACCCCCACCCCAAGGCGGGCGGGCATATGAACAACCCGGTGACGGTCACCCTGTACCAGCTGTTCCAGAAGCGCGGCTTCGCGACGCTGCGCTACAACAGCCGCGGCGTGGGCAAGTCCCAGGGTGAGTTCGATTCCGGTATCGGTGAGCTGGCGGATGCCGCCACCGCCCTGGACTGGCTGCAGTCGAACAACCCGGCCGCCACCCAGACCTGGGTCGCCGGCTACCAGTTCGGGGCCTATATCGGCATGCAGCTGCTGATGCGCCGGCCCGAGACGGACGGCTTCATCTCCGTCTCGCCGCCCTCGAACATGTACGACTTCAGCTTCCTGGCCCCCTGCCCCGCCTCGGGCCTGTTCCTGCACGGCACCGCCGACACCGTGGTGCCGCCGGTCGAGGTCGAGCGCGTCGTCAACAAGCTGCGCACCCAGAAGGGCATCGTCATCGACTATGAGCTGGAAGAGGGCGCGAGCCATTTCTGGCAGGACCATATCGACGCCGTCGACCGCCGCGTCGGCCTGTATCTGGACAAGCGGCTGGAAGAACGCCCGGCGTAAGCCGGCCGCACAACCCTTTCTTTCGTCATCCTCCGGCAAGCCGCGCCTTCGCGGCGCAGACCGGGGGACCCAGCGGCGCGCGAGAGCGCGAAGCTGTCGAGAGCGCGGCCGGGTGAGTCATCGCCTTCGCTACGCTTCGGCGCCGCTGGGTCCCCCGGTCTCGCTACGCTCGCCGGAGGATGACGAAAGCAAAGGCACTCAATACAGCAGGAACGGCTTGCGGGTCTTCGCCCAGGCCTGCTCGTCCGGCCCGGTCATCGCGTCCAGCTCGTCCGGCGTCGCATCCGCCCGGTCGACCCATTCCCGCAGGCCCGGCCCGCCGTTGATCACGTCGATGGCCAGCTTGCCGAAGGCGTATTCATACGGAAAATCCCGCCACAGCTCATAGTCGGGATACAGCCGCCGGATCGCCTTGAAGCCCAGGGCCTGGACCCGCCACGGCTGGAAGGCGTCGTGATCATAGGCCGGGTCGTCGACATGGATCTGGACCCCGCTGCACAGCTGGCCGACGTGTTTGTGGAAGGTCGGCTCGAACCAGCAGTCGCGCAGCCGGCAGCCCTTCAGCCACTGCGGCGCAAACGCCTGCATTTCGGCGATCACGGCCCGGGCGTCGATGTCGGGGGCCCCGAACAGCTCCAGCGGCCGGGTCGTGCCCCGCCCCTCGGACAGGGTCGTGCCCTCCAGCATCACCGTCCCGGCATAGGCCCGCGCCATCGACAGGTTCGGGGCGTTGGGGCTGGGATTGATCCAGCTGCGCTCACCCAGCGGCCAGCCGAAGCCGGGCCCCTGCTCCGGCGACCAGCCCTCCATCGCGATGACGCGATAGTCGACGTCCAGTTTGAAGTGGTCGATGAACCAGTGACCCAGTTCGCCCAGGGTCACGCCGTGCCGCATCGGCATCGGCCCGGCCCCGACGAAACTCTCCCAGCCCGGCAGCAGGGTCAGCCCCTCGACCGGACGCCCGGCGGGGTTGGGCCGGTCCAGCACCCAGACCGTCTTGCCGTGTCTGGCTGCCGCCTCCAGCACATAGAGCAGGGTCGTGACATAGGTGTAGATGCGACAGCCCAGGTCCTGCAGATCGACCAGCATCACGTCGAAGGTCTGCATCGACGCCTCGGTCGGTCGCCGCACCTCGCCGTACAGGCTGAACACCGGAAAGCCGTGCACCGGATCGGTGAAGTCCGGGGACTCCATCATATTGTCCTGCAGGTCGCCGCGCATGCCGTGCTGCGGCCCGAAGGCGGCGGTGATGGTCAGGTCCGTACAGGCTGTCAGGGCGTCGATCGCATGGGTCAGGTCGGCCGTGACCGAGGCCGGATGCGCCAGCAGGGCCACCCGCCGCCCCTTCAGGGGGGCACGCAATTCAGGATCGGACAGCAGGCGGTCGAGGCCGAATTTCATGCGGGCTCCGGGGGCGGCAGGGTCAGGACAAAGGAGTCGGGATGATGGAAGTCGGGCGTGTCCGACGGATGGGCCAGGGCCCAGTAGGAAAGGCCGTCGTCGGCGTCTTCAACGACTGCCGACAGACCGACGGACCAGGCCAGGGCGGGATCGAGGTCGTCCAGACGCAGAATCGCGGTCAGGGCCAGATGATCGTCATCCGATGCCCGCAGGACGGACTCGCTTGCCACCCCGGCCGGCGCGGTTCCGCCCTGCCGGTAGCCGTCGAAGCCATAGACAGCCCATTCGCCCGACGGGGACAGATTGACCTCATGATAGCCGGGCCCGTCACCCGTGCGAATGAAGGCCTCGAAACAGGTGTGCCGCCACAGGTCGTCAGCCCGGCCTGGGGCTGTCGGGCCGGGCACGAGCACCCGGAACAGGTCACCGGTCAGGACATAGTCCAGCGCCAGCACCGACGGCTCCGGGCGGAAGGCACTGACCGTCAGCCGCGCCACCGGCCCGGCGGACCCGACGGGGTGGCAGATCAGGTCGAGAAGGGGCCCCGGCGCACCGGTGGTTCGCGCTTGCATAGGCTCGTGCTACACGCCCTCCTCTCTCCAGGCAAAGCCCATCCCGATGACCGATCCTGTCTTCAAGTCCGACTTCCTCAAGACGCTGCAGGCGCGCAGCTACATCCACCAGATCACCCATCCGGTGGAGCTGGATGAGGCCGCCACGACGGGGATCGTCACCGGCTATATCGGCTTCGACGCCACCGCCCCCAGCCTGCATGTCGGCAGCCTGATCCAGATCATGATGCTGCGCCGTCTTCAGCAGGCCGGGCACAGGCCGATCGTCATCATGGGCGGCGGTACCACCAAGGTCGGCGACCCGACCGGCAAGGACACCTCGCGCCCGCAGCTGACCGAGGCCGACATCGCCGCCAACATCGCCTCGATCAAGACGGTGTTCGAGAAATTCCTGACCTTCGGCGACGGCCCGACCGACGCCCTCATGGTCGACAATGACGAGTGGCTTTCGCAATACGGCTACATCGAATTCCTGCGCGACTACGGCACCCATTTCACCGTCAACCGGATGCTGGCCTTCGACTCGGTGAAACTGCGGCTCGAGCGCGAGCAGCCGATGACCTTCCTCGAGTTCAACTACATGCTGATGCAGTCGGTCGACTTCCTCGAGCTGAACCGCCGCTACGGCTGCACCCTGCAGATGGGCGGCTCCGACCAGTGGGGCAATATCGTCTCGGGCGTCGATCTGGTGCGCCGGGTCGACCACAAGGCGGCCTTCGGCCTGACCACGCCCCTGCTGACCACGGCCTCGGGCGGCAAGATGGGCAAGACGGCCCAGGGTGCCGTCTGGTTGAACGCCGAACAGCTCAGCCCCTATGACTACTGGCAGTTCTGGCGCAACGCCGACGACGCCGACGTCGGCAAATTCCTGCGCCTGTTCACCGACCTGCCACTGAACGAAATCGCCGCCCTGGAAGCGCTGGACGGGGCCGCCATCAATGACGCCAAGAAGGCCCTGGCCGACGCCGCCACCACCATGCTGCATGGCGCGGACGCCGCGGCCCATGCGCGCGGTGCCGCCGAGGCCGCCTTCGAACAGGGCAAGCTCTCTGTCGACCTGCCCACGGTCGACATGCCGCGCGACGAGGTGATCGGGGCCATGATCGCCGCCGTGACCACAAAGGCCGGACTGACCAGCTCCAACGGCGAGGCGCGCCGCCTGGCCCAGGGCGGTGGCCTGCGCCTGAACGACGCCGTGGTCGCCGACGGGGCTCAACTGGTCGCCGAGGCCGACATCAATGCCGACGGCGTGTTCAAACTGGCCGCCGGCAAGAAGAAGATCGTTCTGGTCCGCCCGATCTGACCCAATCCGTTCATCCCGGCGCAGGCCGGGTCCCGGGTCTTCGGGCGATCAACGGGACCGGCGAGCCGCGCCGTCGAACCCGCGCAGCGACACAAAAACTGGGTTCCCGCCTTCGGGGGGACGATCGGAGAATTAGAATGCCGGAAATTACCGAGGGATCGAAAGCCCCCGCCTTCGACATGGCAACCGACAACGAAGGTCGCGCTCGCCTGTCCGACTTCGCTGGCAAGACAGTGGTCCTGTATTTCTATCCCAAGGCGGATACCCCCGGCTGCACCACGGAGGGCCAGGACTTTTCGGCCCTGTTCGACGAATTCGCCGCCGCCAACGCGGTCGTCATCGGCGTGTCGCGGGATGCCGTTAAAAAGCTGGAACGGTTCAGGGCCAAACACGACCTCAAGGTCATTCTCGGCTCGGACGAGGACGGCACCGTCTGCGAGGCCTTCGGCACCTGGGTGCAGAAGCAGCTCTACGGCCGGGAATATATGGGCGTCGAACGGGCCACCTTCGTGATCGACGGTCAGGGCACGATCCGTCAGATCTGGCACAAGGTGAAGGTCAAGGCACACGCCATGGCTGTTCTGGAAGTCGTGCGCACGCTTCAAGGTGTGTAACGCGGTTCTCTGACAAGCTTCGACAAGGTCGCGATAGATTCGTTTTTTCGCCTCACAGGCGATTTTTGCCCGCGCTCAGGTCATTATTCGCCTGAATCCTTGCCGGGATGGTTAACCGCAGGTGAATCGTCTTGATGCCCCATCCGCGTTGCCGCATATTTGCCTTATGTTTTGGGGGCGTTGGGCATGAACGACGAAGAGATCGCTGCGAAGCGCTCTTTGATCGAGCGTTGGTTTCCGGTCCGCTACCTGTATCTCAGGAACGGGGACGACGTCCGCGCCTGTGCCCTGTCCCCCGGTCGCCAATGTCTGATCGCAGTTGCCGCCGTCCTGTTCTCGGCCTGGACCCTGATCGCCTCGGGCGGCCTGATCTTTGACCTGATTACCAACAGCCAGGCCGACAGCGCGGTGATCCGCGCCCGCGCCGCCTCGGAACGGGTCAATGCCGATCTCCAGGCCCGGCTCGACAGCGCCGTCGTGCGGATGACCACCACGACCGGCTCGATCGACGATATGGCCACCATGGTCGAACGTCGCCATGCCGCCCTGACCAATGTCATGGGCATGTTCCACGGGGTCGACGGGGCCGAAATGGCCCTGCGTCCCGCCCTGCCGGAAAACACGGCCGGTCGCAGTCCGGTCCAGCGTATCCTCGCCGTCCGGCTGGACCAGGAACGACTGATCGCCCGGGCCGAGGAAGTGTCCCAGACCCGCGCCGAACGCCTGCGCCTCGCCTTCCGCCTGGCCGGCCTCAACCCCTCGGCCTATGCCGCCACCGGCCCCGGCCTCGGCGGCCCGCTGGTCGAGGCCAGGGATCCCCGCGCCCTGGCCGCCGTCCTCGACGTTGATGAAGCCTTCGCCGTGCGCATCCGCCACGCCGCCGACAATCTGAATGACATGCGCCGCCTCGCCGACGCGGCCGAGGGCCTGCCCTTCCGCCGGCCGACCCAGGCCCGGACGACGTCCAGCTTTGGCGTGCGTTTCGATCCGTTCAACCGCCGCCCCGCCCTGCACCAGGGGCAGGACTTTGCGGCCCCGCTGAACACCCCCATCTATGCCACGGCACCGGGCGTCATCTCTTTTGTCGGTGTCCGTTCAGGGTATGGCAACACCGTTGAGATAGACCATGGTCGCGGTTTCAAGACGCGCTTCGCCCATCTCAACTCCATGGCCGTCACATCCGGCCAGCAGATCGCGCTTGGCCAGCGCATCGGCGCCATGGGGACAACCGGACGCTCCACCGGCGTTCACCTGCACTACGAAGTGTGGATGAACGGCCGCCCCCAGAATCCCGCACGCTTCATGAAAGCCGGAGACCAACTTGTTCAACAAGAATAAATCCCCCGCCCCGTCGCCGCAGCCCCGTCCCACGACTGCGGCCGCCATCCCGCCCCTGCCCGACATGCCGTCGGCCGGAAGCGCCAAGCCGGCCACGCCGGTTACCTCGAGCCGGGGTCTGTCGACCCTGTCGTCAGATCTCAAATTCGAAGGCACCATCAGCGGTGCCGGTGACCTGCAGATCGACGGCCAGATCAAGGGCGACGTGCGCGTCGGCCGGCTGATCGTCGGCGAGACCGGTGCCGTCGAAGGCAATGTCTCGGCTGACTATATCGAGGTTCGCGGCCGTATCGTCGGCACCACCTCGGGCAAACAGGTCAAGCTGGTCTCGACCGCCTATGTCGACGGCGACATCACCGCCGAACAGCTGTCGATCGACATCGGGGCCTATTTCCAGGGCCGCTGCGTCCAGGGCCGTCGCGACGCCCCGGCGGCCACCGCCGCCAAGCCCGCGGCCGCACCGGCGTCCGACCTGGCCCCGATCCCGCAGCCGCCTGCGGCCCAGGTCATCGACATGAAGCCGCACTAGTCGACCAGCGTCGATCCAGGAAAAAAGGGGCCCCGGAGTGATCCGGGGCCCCTTTTTTCTATTGGCCGGTGGCGTCGCGGGTCTCACCGACCCGGGCGGCCAGGGCCGCGCCCATGAAGGCATCCAGGTCCCCGTCCAGCACCCCCTGGGTGTCGGAGGTCTCGACGTTGGTGCGCAGGTCCTTGACCATCTGGTACGGCTGCAGGACGTAGCTGCGGATCTGGTGACCCCAACCGATGTCGGTCTTGGCGTCGGCCACGGCCTGGGCCGCCGCCTCACGCCGCTGCAGTTCCAGCTCGTACAGACGGGCGCGCAGCATCTTCCACGCCTGTTCGCGGTTCTGGTGCTGGGACCGGCCGGCCTGGCAGGCCACGACGGTATTGGTCGGGACGTGGGTCAGGCGGATGGCCGAGTCGGTCTTGTTGATGTGCTGACCGCCCGAGCCCGAGGCCCGGTAGGTGTCGGTCCGCACGTCCGACGGGTTGATCTCGATCTCGATCGTGTCGTCGACCACGGGCGAGACCCCGATCGAGGCGAACGAGGTGTGGCGTTTGGCGGCCGCGTCATAGGGACTGATGCGCACCAGCCGGTGCACGCCTGATTCCGACTTCAGCCAACCATAGGCGTTGGGCCCCGAGATCAGGATGGTGGCGGACTTGATGCCGGCCTGGTCGCCGTCTTCCGAAGCCTCCAGCTCAACCTCATAGCCATGGGCCTTGGCCCAGCGCGAATACATCCGCAGCAACATCCCGGCCCAGTCGCAGGACTCGGTGCCGCCGGCCCCCGAGTTGACCTCGAGATAGGCGTCATTGCCGTCAGCCTCGCCGGACAGCAGGGCCTCCAGCTCGGCGCGGGCCGCGCGGTCCTTGATGGCCTTCAGCGAGGCGCGGGCGTCCTCAAGGGCGGCTTCGTCGCCCTCCTCATCGGCCATGTCGGCCAGCATGACGCCGTCCTCAAGGCCGGTTTCCATCTGCAGGACGGTGTCGATCTGGCCCTGAAGCCGGGTGCGGTCGCGCATCAGGGCCTGGGCGGCCTCGGCGTCGTCCCACAGAGTCGGGTCCTCGACCCGCGCGTTCAGCTCATCGAGCTTGCGAAGTGCAGGGTCCCAGTCAAAGACGCCTCCTGAGCAGAGCGAGGCTCTGCTCGATGTCGGCCTTCATGGCCTCGACATCCGGTCTCATCGCAATCTCCACGCGACAGAAAAGCAAAGCGGCGCGCCGCTTTCGGGGCGCGCCGCAGGGAGGCACTACCTAGGGCCTTAGTAGAGCCCGCTCAAGTCCTCAGCCGGTTCCTTCTTGTCCGGCGGGGCGACGGGCGGGGCGACGACGGTCACCGGCGGCCGTGCGGCCTCCTGTTCGCGGCGGACCACCTCGGAATAGTTCTGCGGACCGATCGGGGTCAGGACCTCGGGGGCCAGTTCGTCCTGGCGGCGGCGTTCGGTGCCGGGGCGGAAGGCCTCCTCGATGCCGTTGACGGTCCGGAACACCGCATTGCGCGGCCGCACGAATGGCCGGGCCGGACGCGTACGCAGGGCCGTCTGCATGAAGTCGGTGAACACCGGCAGGGCCGCCTGGGCCCCGGCCTCGCCATAGCCCAGCGAGCGGTTGTCATCAAAACCGACGAAGACACCGACCACCATGTCGGTCGTGAAGCCGACGAACCAGGCCGAGCGGTATTCATTGGTCGTGCCGGTCTTGCCGCCGACCCACCGGCCCAGGCCGCGGGCGCTGGCGGCGGTGCCGCGCTGGACCACACCCTCCAGCATCGAACTGATCTGATAGGCGGTGATCGGATCGATGACCTGGGTGCCGCGCGGCTCGAGGCGCGGCGACTCCTGGCCGCTGAAGGGCCGGCCGCACTCGCGGCAGCTGCGCTCATCGGCACGGAATTTGGTCTCGCCGTTCCGGTCCTGAACCAGTTCGATCAGATAGGGATCGACCCGGCGCCCACCGTTGACGAAGGCCGAGTAGGCCGCGGTCAGGTGATAGGGGGTGGTCTCGCCCGCCCCCAGCGACACCGACAGATTGGGCTGCAGGGTGTCGGACACCCCCATCCGCTTGGACAGGTCGACGATGTTGCGCATGCCGACCTGTTCGGCCAGCCGCACCGTCATCACATTACGCGACAGCTCCAGCCCGCGCCGCAGCGACTGCGGCCCGTAATACTGGCGGCTGTAGTTCTCGGGCGTCCAGCGCTCGCCGTTGCGGCCGCCGGCAAAGCTGATCGGCGCGTCCAGCACGATCGAGGCCGGCGTGAAATCCCCTTCCAGCGCCGCGGCATAGACGAAGGGTTTGAAGGCCGAGCCCGGCTGGCGATTGGCCTGGGTCACGCGGTTGAAGCTGGACAGGACGTAGGAATAGCCCCCGACCATGGCCAGGACCCGCCCTGACTGCGGCTCGATCACCACCAGGGCCCCGTTGACGGCGGGCACCTGTTTCAGGGCGAACTGACCGTTGGTCGGCTCGACGAAGATCAGGTCGCCGCGCTTCAGCTGCCGGTTGGCATTGGCCCAGGCCGCATCGGCGCTGACCAGCGTCCCGATACGGTCGTCACGGGCGGTGCGCACACGCACGACATTGCCGGCAACGCTCTCGACCGCCGCCGCCTGCCAGGCGCGTCGTTCGGGCGGACGGGTCTGTTTCAGGGCCTCGGCCTGCCAGCCGGGGGCGAAATCGGTCGTGCCCCATGCCCCGCGCCAGCCGTGGCGGCGGTCATAGTTCTCCAGCCCGCGCATCAGGGCGTCACGCGCCGCCGACTGCAGGCCGGGATCGAGGGTGGTGCGGATATAGTAGCCGCCGCCGTTGACGGTCTCGCGGCCGAACCGGGCCGTGGCCTGGCGACGCGCCTCCTCGACGAAGAAGTCGGCGTCGGCATACTGGGCCCGGCGCGGCGCATCCTGGGTGACCAGCGGCCGGGCCCGGGCCGTGACCAGCTGTTCGGGGGTGATGAAGCCGCTTTGCTCCATCTCGCCCAGAACCCAGTCCCGCCGCCCCTTGGCCGCCTCGGGAAACCGCTTCGGATGATAGTTGTTCGGTCCCTTGGGCAGGGCCGCCAGGAACGCCGCCTCGTCCGGCGTCAGCTGGCTCAGCGACTTGCCGAAATAGTTGTAGGCCGCCGAGGCCACGCCATAGGAGCGATAGCCGAGGAATATCTCGTTCAGATACAGTTCCAGGATCTGCTGTTTGGTCAGGGTCGCTTCCAGCCGGCTGGAGAGGATGGCCTCCTTCAGCTTGCGGTTCAGGCTCGACTCGTTGGTCAGCAGCACATTCTTGGCGACCTGCTGGGTGATGGTCGATCCACCCTCCAGCCGTCGGCCGGACACCACATTGAACAGGTTCTTGAACATGGCCCGGCCGATGCCGCCCACGTCGATGCCGCCGTGCTGGAAGAAGTTGCGATCCTCGGCCGCAAGGAAGGCCTGGACCACGGTCGTCGGGATCTGGTCGAACGACACATAGATGCGCCGCTCGTCCGAGAATTCCCCGATCAGGGTCCCGTCCCCGGCATAGACCCGCGTCGCCGTCGGCGGGCGATAGTCGGCCAGGTCCGAGGCGTCCGGCAGGTCGTGGAACAGCCACGCCGCATAGACGGCCACCACCAGCCCGACCAGCGCAATCGCGCCCAGCAGGCCAATGCCCGCCATCACGAACCAGCGTTCGGCAATCTTCACCGCAAACTCCGAGCGACCACAGAAGGGAGGGTTTAGCCCGCGTCGCCACCGACCGCCAGAGCCCCGGTGACGCCCCCGGCGCGACGGTCCAGTTCCTGTCGCGCCGCGGCCACGACATCGGCGTCCATATCGCCCTGCCCGGCCATCCAGCGCAGATAGTCCTCGGGCGGTTCGGCCCACGGCTTGCCGCGATGTTTGCCGAACGGAATCCGGTCCAGTTTGCGCGGTTCGTTGGTCCAGGCGATCATCTGCTCGACCGTCGCCGTCTGCAGCAGGTCGATCAGCAGATGCGCCGTCACCCAGGCGTCCGGTCCGGCCCGGTGCGCCGGATTGGCCAGGGCCGGATCGAGGTCCAGCGCCCGCCAGTACCTCAGCACCTGGTTCGAATGCCCCGGGGCCTCGGGCCAGGCATTCTTCGACGCCCGCACCGTACAGATCCACGGCAGGCCGCCATGGGCCGTATCGGCGATAAAGCCGCGCTCGAACTGCGCCGAATGCGCCACCATCACATCGGCCGGCTCGCCCAGGAACATCTCACGCAGCGCCTGTTCGTCGCAGTGCGGATCGTCGTCCCGGAAATGCGCCGGCGTCAGATGATGCACCGCCATCGCATGGAACGAGATTTCCCCGCGCGGCCGGAACAGCTTGGTCACCGGCGGCAGGGCCACCCACCCGGCCCCGTCAGCCACCACATCGACGATCCCGACCTCGAGTATCTCCGAGGTCCGGTCCCCGCCGGAGGTTTCAAGATCGACGACTCTGAGACGCATGGAGCGGAGATAGGGGGTTTGCGACGCGAGGGCGAGTGGGGGGACGTCTGCGCCCGTCCGCCCGGTCGCGCCGAGGCCGCGTCCGGGCCGGCGAACACTCACAGGCCGCCGACCACGTCCTTCAGTATGTCTGCCGCCGAGCGATCGCGCGG
>NZ_JAQSDK010000032.1 GCF_029945885.1 Brevundimonas sp. | reverse complement strand
CGCGCGGAGCGTCTGACGTTCGCCGAAACGGTATTTTTTAAACACACCGGGCGGATGCCCGGCGCTCCGCCCACGCCCCCATCACCGCGGCCGGACCGGCGCGCGGACGCGGACGGCTGTGCGTTTCGGGCGCAGGTCCCTTCCCCCGCCACCGACGGGAGAAGGGAGATTGCCGTGTGCGGCTACAGAACCCCGATCATACTGGCCACCAGCGGATGCCGGACGATGTCGCGCTCGGCCAGCCGGACCACGGCGATGTCGGGCAGGGGAGCCAGACGGTCGGCGATGTCGGTCAGGCCCGAGATCCCCGGCAGCAGATCGGACTGCTGCGGATCGCCGGTCACGACCATCGTCGAATGCCAGCCCAGCCGCGTCAGCAGCATCTTCAGCTGCATATAGGTGCAGTTCTGGGCCTCATCGACGACGATGAAGGCGTTGTTCAGGGTGCGACCGCGCATGAAGCCGATCGGGGCGATCTCGATCAGCCCCTCGGTCATCAGCTGTTTGACCCGTTTCATGCTCAGCCGGTCCGACAGGGCGTCGTAGAGGGGCCGCAGATAGGGGGCCAGCTTGTCCTCCATGTCCCCGGGCAGGAAGCCCAGCGATTCGCCGGCCTCGATGGCGGGTCGCGACAGGACGATTCGCCCGATGGTGCCGGCCTCCAGCGCCTCGACCGCCTTGGCCACCGCCAGATAGGTCTTGCCGGTGCCTGCCGGTCCAAGCGCCAGCACCAGATTATGCTCGTCGATCGCCGTCATCATCTGCGTCTGGCCCTCGGACTTGGGCTTCAACGTCTTCAGATAGGCCTGGTCGCGATCGTCATTTTGCGGAATCGGCGACCAGCCGCTGTGGGTCGACCCGCGTCGGGCACGCGACTCATCACTGAACTGGCGGGAATCGAGAACACCTTCGCGGTTCGACTGGCGTCTCATAGCGGCACGTTTGGTCACGGGCGCCTCCAGGGCATGAAAAAAGGCGATGCCGGAAAAGCATCGCCTCGTACGAGCGTGGGGAGAAACGTAACGGAGGAGGCCGTGCGGCCGCCCGGATCGGGGGAAGGGTGAACTTCCAGCGGGCATGCCCGCCGACGACCGGAACGCGTCACGCGCGTCCTCCTCGGGGCCTGACCGGACCGGGCTTGATCCGGTTTCCGATCCGGGGCCGAAATGGCGGCCTCGAATCGCATCAACAGGATGATGCTAACGTGGTTTACGAAGGCTTAAAGCCCTCAATCGCTTCAGGTAAGGTAATGGTTCCATGACAGTCTATGCGTTGGCGGACAAGAAACCGCAGCTGCCGTCGGACGGCGAATACTGGATCGCGCCGAATGCCACCGTGATCGGCGATGTCACCCTGAAGCCCGGGGCCAGTGTCTGGTTCGGGGCTGTTGTGCGCGGTGACAATGACCCGATCACCATCGGCCGCGATACCAATATCCAGGACGGCAGCGTCCTGCATTCCGATCCGGGCGAGCCCCTGATCATCGGTGACGGCGTCACCGTTGGCCATATGGTCATGCTGCACAGTTGCGAGATCGGCGACAACACCCTGATCGGCATCGGGGCGGTGATTCTCGGCCGGGCGAAGATCGGCAACAACTGTCTGATCGGGGCCAATACATTGATCACCGAGGGCAAGGTGATTCCCGACAACTCCCTGGTCATGGGCCAGCCGGGCAGGGTGGTGCGTCAGCTTGAGCCCGGCCAGATCGAGGCCCTGAAGGCCTCGGCCGCCCACTATGTACAGAACTGGCGGCGCTACGCCGGCACCCTGAAACCGGTCTAGGCGATGAGCCGGCCGTCGACCGTGGCCAGACTCAGCGGCGCGCGTCGGGCGTCACCGACCCCGACCGAAACCCGTGCCGTCAGCGAATCGACGTCCACCAGATCGCGGGTCGCGGCCGTGGTCGGCGCATACAGGCCCAGAATCCGGTCCGCCATGCCGTCAGGGCTGCGCAACGGCGTCAGGGTGATCTCCAGCGCCGTCTCGTCGTCACCCGCCCCGGCAACCACGACCACGGGCCGGGCCTCGCGGAAGGTCCGGATGATGGCGTCGGCGACCAGCGGGCGGCTCGATTCGCTCCACCACGACAGCCAGGCCGTTCCGGCCAGGCGATCGCCATGAAAGGTCTCGATCCAGCTGCCGGCGAGACGGAACTCGGCCCCGTCCCCGCGCCGCACGGCCATGAAGGCGCGTGGCAGCAGCAGGCCCAGCCGCGACGGATCGAGGCTGGCGCGGTCGGGAATCAGGGCGGACTCGCCCAGGGCGGTCCAGGTGTCGATCAGGGTCTGGGTGTCAGAATGGAACATGGCTCCGGCCTCCACCCCCCGGTCCCGCAAGGATGGGGCCGGGGTCGATCCGCCGGGATGGCAACGGAAACGAAAGGCTTTCCGGCTTGAATGCAGGCTGGATCGGCCTGTTTCTTGCTTGGCCGACGTAATCTTTGACGATCGGGAGTCCAGCCCATGCGGGTGCGGATCAAGACCTGGCTACCAGCCCTGGCAGGCTTTATCGCCCTGACGGCCTTCGCCGACAGCGCTGCAGCCCAGTGCTGCGCGCCGCCGCCACCGCCGTGCTGCGAGCCGCCACCGCCACCGCCGCCGCCACCACCGCCGCCGACGCCGTGCTGTCAGCAGCCGCCCCCTCCGCCCTGCTGCGGGGGCGGTAACGTGAACGTCAACGTCAATGTGAACGCCAACGCCAGCGCCGCTGCCCGCGCCGGTATCAAC
This sequence comes from Brevundimonas sp., assembly GCF_029945885.1. Taxonomy (GTDB): domain Bacteria; phylum Pseudomonadota; class Alphaproteobacteria; order Caulobacterales; family Caulobacteraceae; genus Brevundimonas. The sequence continues at coordinate 8,519 of NZ_JAQSDK010000032.1, read as the reverse complement.
GCCCGCGCCGGCTCCAGCGTCTATGTCCAGGGCGGTGGTGGTGCCTATGTCACCGTCGACCAGCCGTATCCCACGACCATCTCCGGCCTGATGGTCGAGGGGGCCGTGGTCTCCCAGGTCGTGCGCGTGCCGTTCGAATCGCGTCGCCGCTTCGAAAAACGCGTCGTCATCCAGGCCGTCTGTATCGATGACCGCAACGTGCCCCATCCGGCCTCGCAGGTACGCCCCGATCGCGACGTGCGCGGTGACTATGAAGGCGAGCTCTATCGCTGCCTCGCCGGCACCTGGCTGCAGGTCACCATTGCCGAATATCTGGGCGAGGTCCGCTTCGACCACGGCGAGACGATGAGCTGCCGCAAGCGCGAGGCCCTGTGGCACGGCCGCGGCGGCAGCGTCGAATGCCGCCCCGAGAAGCCCGAGCGTGACTGCAACGAGCGCTCGCTGCTGCGTCGCTACGGTGCCGGCATCAAGATCCTGACCATGATGCGCGAAGAGACCTACACCGAGTATCGCGAGGAGGTCGTGCAGACCTCCGGCATCGCGGTGTCGGGGGCCAGCATCACCCTGGACGGCGGCGTCGGCGGCCGGGTGTTCTGAAGCCGCTGTTCAGCCGGGGGTCATCCGCGACCTGACACACTGTGACCGTCGATCTCCATCGACGAGCCTGAGAAACAACTGGCCCCGGCTCAAGCAGAGCCGGGGCCATTTTTCGTTTCCCTAGGGGGCCGCAGTGGCCGGGGCCGACGAGGTCACGGTTGCCTTCCAGGCCGTGTCGCCCGTCAGATACTGGCGGGCCAGTCGCTGGATATCGGCCGGAGTGATCGCCTCCATGTCCGAAATGGCGGTCAGGGTCTGGTCGACCGCCTCGGGGTTGGTGGCCACGGCCGTCAGTTCACCCAGCCAGTACTCATTGCCCGCCTGGCGACGCCGCAGCGATTCGATCACCGGCAGGCGCGCGCGGTTCAGCTCGTCCTCGGTCACCGGGGTGTCCCGCAGGGAGGCCACGATCAGATCGATGGCCGCAAAGAAGGCGGGCAGGGACTCGGGCGTGGTCTGGGCCGTGACCGAGATCGAGCCATAGCCCGGGAAGACGTCGGAGGCGCTGGCCCCGGCATTGGGCGAATAGGCCAGGGCCTGGCGTTCGCGGACTTCCTCGAGCACGCGCAGCTTCAGCACCTCGGCCAGAATCGAGACCTGACGGGCTTCGGTCCGGTCGTCGACCTGGTCGGTCGTCGGCCAGGCGATATAGCCCAGGGCCTGTTCGACCGGTCCGGTATGGAACAGCTGAACCGGCGAAGGCGTGGCGGCGGGGAAATGCAGCTGATCGGCCCCCGGTGCGACGGCCAGGTCAGGCCCGCGCGCGGGCAGGGCCCCGAAGGTAGCGGCGACGGCGGCGATCGCATCGTCAACGGTGACGTCACCGACCATCACCACATCGATCGGTCCGGTCGACAGGCCATGGGTAATACCGGTGCGCAGATCCTCATTGCTCCATCCGGCCACATCCTCGGCCGTCGGGAAGGCCTGGCGGCGGTCGCCGCTGGCCAGCAGGCCGGACGCCTGGAGCTGGAAGGCCCCGCCCGGCGTCGCCGACTGCTGGGCCAGAATCTGCGGGAAGAAGGTCTTGATCTGCTGGAACGGGGCCGCCCTCAGGCCGGGATCGGTCAGATAGGCCGCCAGAATCTGCATCTCCAGCGTCAGGTCCTGCGGACGGGTCCCGCCGGTCAGGCGGTAGCTGTCGCCATCGACCGCGAAATTGGCCGAATAGATGCGACCGTTGAGGACCCGGCTCAATTCATCGGCCGTGAGCTTGCCCAGGCCGCCCTGGGTGAAGATCAGCGGGGCCAGGGATTGCGGGTCGGAACGGTCGGCAGGCAGACCGAGGTCGCCGAGGCCGGTATTGACGCCGACCAGAATCTGCTCGTCCCGGAAGGTCGTCGGCTTGACGATCAGGCGGACCCCATTGGTGAAGGTGACCTCGGTGGCCCCGATCGCCGCGATTTCGTGACGCAACTGTACCGCGCCGGCGAGACCGAAGTCGGCATAGGGCCAGGCCATCTGCGCCTGGGCGGCGGGGGCGGTAACCGGCACCAGACGGGAAGCCTCCAGGGCGGCGGTGACAGCCGCCTCGCCCCCTTCAATCTCGACCGGGGTGACGACGAGGGCCAGCGGGCCGCCGCCTCTGAAGACCGGCTTGATCGCTTCGTTGACCTGGGCCGCGGTCAGCCCGTCAACGGTGGCGTTGAACAGGTCGAGATCGGTCTGGGGTGATGTGAACACCGTATTGTCGTTGACTGCGCTGAGCAGGGCCATGGCCAGGGCCGGAGTGCGGCGCGTATCGGCCGAGGCCGCGGCATTCTCGAGCGCCACACGGCTGTCGGCGATTTCGCGCTGCAGTTCGGCCTCGGAGACCCCGAACTGAACCAGCCGGCGTTGTTCCTGCTCAAGCGACTCCAGCGCCGGCTTCCATCCGCCTGGGTTGAAGGCCGCCCGGACAGAGCCGATTTCCAGACTGTCCACCAGGGTTGACTGATCGGCTCCGCCACCGAGGAAGGGCGGGTTGTCGCCGCGGGCGATTTCACCCATCCGGCGGTTCAGGACGGCGAGGCCGAGGGTTCGCAACAGGGTCTCTCGGCGCTCGGATACCGTATCCGGATCAGTGTCGGGGGCCTTGATCCAGTTCAGCTGGATCGAGGACTGGATGCCGGGCTCGACCAGAATGCGCGTCTCGGCCTGTCGCGGTGCCACGGTACCCAGGTCAGGCTCGGGCCCGTCGGCGGCGCGCGGCTGCCAGGATTCGAACGCCCCCCGGATCTTGGCCTCCATCACGTCGACGTCGAAATCGCCGACAGCGATCATCGTTGCCCGCGAGGGGCGGTAATAGGCGTCATAGAATTCGACGAACCGCTCGCGGGGGGCCGTGCGGATGATGTCGAGATCCCCGATGGGCAGCCGGTGCGACACGCGCTGACCGGGGGCCAACAGGGCCAGTTGGGCCTTGAGCGAACGAAGGCCCGGCGTGTTGCGCAGGCGTTCCTCGCCGACAATGACGCCCCGTTCAGACTCGACGGCATCGGCGGCCATCAGGGCCTCGGACACCTGTTCGCGCATGATGTGCAGGGCGGTGTCGACCGTCTCGTCGTTCGTCCGCGGCAATTCCAGCTGGTAGAAGGTCTGGTCAAACCCGGTCGCCGCATTGGTGTCGGCCCCGAACGCCAGTCCCAGACGCTCAAGGATGCGCAGCAGGTCGTTCTCGGGGATGTTGGTCGTCCCGTTGAAGGCCATATGTTCCATGAAATGCGCCAGACCGAGCTGGTCGTCATTCTCCATCAGCGAGCCGGCGTCGATCCGCAGGCGCAGCGACGCCTGACCGGGCGGGGTGGCGTTGCGCAGGATGGCATAGCGCATGCCGTTGGCCATCTGGCCGATCCGGACCTGGGAATCGACGGGAATGTCGCTGGCGATCTGGGCCCAGGGATCGGACGGTGCAGATGCGGCCGTGCTCGACGCGTTTCCCCGAGTCTGGGCCTCCGCGGCGGCGGGCAGGGCCACAAGGGAAAGAACAAGGGTGCTGGACGCGGCAAGCAGAAGCAGACGGGCGGATCGCATTCGGGACACTCCGGGTGCCCGGAGCCTCACCCTTTCGGATGGACGCCGGTGCTGAACAGACAGGGCGACAGCTCTAGGGTGTCCGTCAGGCGGCGTCACTCGCCTAGCGAGGATGTGATCGCTTTTTCAGGCTGTCAGGGGCCGGGGCGCGAGACGTAGAAGGTCGCCGCATTGCCCACGGCATTGGTGCCGGTGATCACGGCGCGTGACGAGCCCGCCACGGTCGTATTGGCCGTCGCCGTGACCGAACCGTTGTTGGTCTGGACGTTGGTGGCCGTCAGATAGCCGGCACATTCGGAGCAGGCGTAGCCGGTCACCGAATTGCCGACGGCGTCCGCGCCGACATAGACATCATAGCCGTTGGTGCCGGAGAACGTAGCCGTAGCGTCGACCCCGCCCGAGTTGAACTGAGTATTGTCGATCTCGACGTAGACGTCGTTGTTGCCGACCGACACATCATTGCCGGCCGCCCGGGCATAGGCCTCGACCGCCCCATAATCATAGGCCGTGGTGATCGCCGTGGCACGCACCTGGGCGTCGTTGCCCTGATCCGTCTCGGCGATCAGCGCGCCGCCCTGATTCTGGAACACGGCCTGGTTGGCGCTGGCGCGGGCCCGTCCGGCCAGGTCCCAGGCATTGCCGGCGTTGGCGCTGGTCCCGGCCTCGATCAGGTCACCGGTTGAGCGTTGGCGGACATAGAGGCTCTGGTTCGAGGCGGCGTCGCTGTTGACGGCCACCGCATTGGCCATGGCCTGGCTGCTGAAGGCGGCCTGGGCGGGGATATATTGGGTGCTGGCCAGGTTCGAGGCCCGAATCGTTGCCGATGAGCCCTGACTGATGACGCCGGTGACGGTCGAGGCCTCGCCGCCCATGGCGGTGGCGTTGCCGATGGCCGAGGCCTCGACGGTCGCGCCCGCCAGCAGACGGGCCGAATCGTTCGTGATGGTCGAGTTGGCGGCGACCTCGCCGTCCGTGACCAGCTGGCTGGCGTCCACGCGCAGGTCGGCTCCGTAGGCCGAGGCCGCCAGATAGTTGCCACCCGCCTGGGTCGTGGCCGTGAGTCTGCCCGCGGTGTCGCCCCCAAGCGTCATGGTGGTGGTCGCCAGGGCGTCGCCGTTCATCTCCTGGGTGGAGTCGACGGTGATCGAATCGTTTTCGACAGCCCCGGAGAAGCTGTTGCCCTGGGCCGAGGTCGAAACGGTGACCTGTTCGTCGGCGTCGACGACGTTGAGCGTCTGACCGGCGACGACATCGCCCATCTGGATCTGGTTGTTGAGGACGATCGTGCCGTCCTGCGCCATGGCCTCAGTAGCGGCTGCGACGCACAGCAGTGTCGCGCCGATCGTGCCAGCGAGACGGATCCGAGCGGGTCTGACCATTGTTCGTGTCCGTATTGGGATAGGCGGGATAATAGCCTCCGGTGGGACCGGTGGTGCCGCCGAGCGGGTCGTTCGAGGCATTGAGGCAGATCTCGGGGCCGGGGGCCCCGTACAGATTGGCCATGAATTCGACGGTGGCCCGTTCGATCAGGGCCCGGACCGCCAGCTGAACCGGCTCGAAGCCGCCTTCGCCCGCGGAGATGTCGAAGACGTTGCCGTTCAGGAAGTCGAACACGCCGGCCGAGATCTCACGGCCGATGATCTGCTTCTGGTAGGAGACGACATCGACGACTTCCAGCGTGGTGGTCTGGACCAGTCGCAGGTCGATGGCGATGTTCATCACGAAGGCCTTGCCTGTGAAGGCAACCGACAGGGGGGTGTCCGACGAGGCCTGGCCGGCCGCGGCGTCGAAGCCCCCCGAACGGATGTTGTAGTTCACCTCGGTGATGCCACCGACCATATAGAAGTCCGACCCCGGGACCTGACCTGCCAGAATGCGACGGTACTGCTGGTCTTCGGCTCCCCCCGGGCCGTCATCGCCGATCAGGCGGTTGTTGGCATAGCGCAGCTCGAGCTCGGAGACAGAGGTGTCATAGCGTTCGACGATCCGGGCCCCGGACTTGGCCAGGGCCGAGACCGCCATCAGCGAAGCGCCACCCGTAACCTGACGTCCGCCGTCCGCTGAGACGGTGCCGGTGTAGTCGCTGATCCGGCCGACCGCCATGCGCGGCGACGGCAGATTGTAGCGTCGGGCATAGTCCGCCATGCAGAACAGGGCGGTGGAATAGGGGGTCGGGTTGGCCGTCACCGGGGCATTGCCGATCGGCGTGGCATAGAGGCCGGCCGGACTGGCGGTCGCCGAGATGCAGCCGGTCAGCAGGGCTGCCGCGGTGCAGACTGCGCCTGCAGTCCTCAGTCGACGCTGGCGGATGTTCATGGAAACCTCAGGGTGCCGTTCAGGGCCGTGCCGGCGGTGATTGCGCCGTTGTTGGTCTGGGTGGAGTTGACGATGACCGTGTTGTGGTTGCCCTGGACCACGACGTTCAGGCTGTTGCCGATGGCCGAGGATCCGCCGATCGCGGTCTGACCGCCGGCCCCGCTATAGCTTGAGGCGACACCGCCGGAGGCGCTGGCATAGGCGCTGGCTCCGTTCTGGATCAGGCCGTTGACGATCAGGCGGTTGCCGTTGGCATCGCGCGTGGTCCCCGTCTGCGGCCGGGCTGTTGTATAGCGTGCCCCGCCATAGCCGGCCTGGTAGGTGGCCGCGCCCGACGATCCGGTGGACTGGGCCGCGGCAGCCGTCGGCAGGGCCAGGACGGCGACGATCAGGACGGTCTTCAGCCGGAAGAGTGACATTACAGCGCTCCGCACGCGAACGTGGTTTACGGATCGACAGGCAATCCGCGTGCCAAAATGGGATAGGGATATTAAGAAGCGCTTGAGATTGCGGTCATCACTGCGCATTTGAAGCAGATGCAGTTGCCGCCCGGCCGATTCGACGGTCCTCCCCGCGAAAAGATCCTGAATGCGCCGGCGGTGGCGGTCCTTCTGGCGCTTTCGATGCCGGCCCTGTTCCTCGTACAGCAGCGCCTGCCCGACGGCGGCTTCTCCTATGCGTTTCTGCCGTCGTCACTGGTCTATGGCGACTGGTGGCCGGGACTGTTCAGCACGATGCTGGTCCATGGCGGCTGGGGACATGTGGCAGCCAACGCCATCGCCGCCCTGGCCTTCGGCCCGCCGGTGGCCCGCCTGTTCCCCGGGCTCAAGGGCGCGGCCATCTTTCTGGCCTTCTATATAGTCTGTGGTCTCGTCGCCTCCCTGGGCTACGGCCTCGTCCATCTTGCCAGCAATGACCCGGTGGTCGGCGCGTCCGGTGCCGTCTTTGGCCTGATGGGCGCGGCCCTGCGTCTGCTGGGCAGTCGTCAGGGGCGATTGCGCGGGATCACCGACCGGCGCGTGCTTACGGCCGCCGCCGTTATAATGGGCGTGAACGCCGCGACCGGCCTCATCGGCTTTGCGCCCGGGGTGGAGGGCGCGCGCATCGCCTGGGAGGCTCACGCCGCGGGCTTTGTGTTCGGCCTGCTGGCGATCGGGCCTGTGGCCCGGCTTTTTGGCCAGAGACCATCGTGATTTGATTCCCGGGGCCGCCTGCGCGATCCTGTTCGAAAGCGGCCCGCCGCGGCCGCCTCTATATAGAGTGTAAGGAGCCGCCCGATGCTGGTTGCCGAAATCCTCAAGGACAAGGGAGGCGCGGTCTTTTCGATCGCCCCCGACTTCACCCTCTCCCGCGCCTGCGCCGAGCTCGAACAGAAACGGGTCGGTGCCCTGATTGTCTGTGACGGGGACAGGGTGGTCGGTGTCCTGTCCGAACGGGATGTGGTGCGCGCAGTCGCCAGGGACGGCCAGACCTGCCTGGCGCGACCGGTTGCCGACTATATGACGCGTGAAGTCGTCTTCGCGGAGCCGGGTGAGACCGTGGCGATTCTTATGGGACGTATGACCGACCGACGGATTCGCCACCTGCCGGTCCTCAAGGCCGGCCGTCTGAGCGGCGTCATCTCCATCGGGGATGTGGTCAAATGCCAGATCGCCGAGGCCACCCATGAGGCCGAAAGCCTGCGCACCTATATAGCGGCGGGCTGAAGCGTCGGGCTGCGCGGGTGGGCGCGGTATCCTGACCCGGGTCGGTGAACCGGACTCGGCGAGAAACTTCGGCTGAATCGATAAAGACGCTTGCAGACCAAAAGCCCGGTCCGTATATCGCCACCTCGCTCGGAGACGGGCTGGCCGCCGGGGCCGGGGAGACGAAAGTCTTCCGGGTCCCAAAGAAGAAAGAAGTTAAAAACTTCTTGCTTCTGCAGCCGGTTCCAAATAGTCTCCGCGCTCCAATCGAATCGTCGGAAACGATAAAGAGGGTAGCCTCGCTGCTTTCCTCCGACGGTTTTTTGCGGCTTCGGAAGCTTCGGTTTCCGGTTTCGCGAAATGGCTGAAAAGCCCGGTTGACACGGGGATCGGCCTTCTTTAGAAAGCCGCCTCCGCCGTCCTTCGGGGCGGGGCCGCAGAGAGAAGTTCTTCTTTAAAAAGAACTACTTGACACGGAAATCGGAGGCGACTAAATAGCCGCTTCCGCCGCTCCTTGGAGCGGTTGACGAAAAGAGGTTCTCTTAAAAGGAACCGCTTGACACGGACTACCGAGGCGACTACATCGCCGCCTCCGCCGTCACCTGGCGCTAAACGGTGGGACTGGAAATCTTCCGGTTCGGGTCTTTGAAATCGTTGATTTGGAAAGAGAAACGCAGGCGGCGGTGTCCTAGCGATGACCCTTCGGGGTTATTACGACGATACTGACACTCTGCGGTCTTTTTGAAAAGATACAACCATGTCGCTGGTTCTTACGGATCAGCGAAGTGGTTCTCGTCAAGAATACGTAGAACTAATGCCAACCGGCCTTCGGGTCGGTCTGCTTTAGTCAGATAGTCAACTCAACCTGAGAGTTTGATCCTGGCTCAGAGCGAACGCTGGCGGCAGGCC
>NZ_JAQSDK010000031.1 GCF_029945885.1 Brevundimonas sp. | reverse complement strand
ATCGTCGATGTCGGCGGCGGCTTCCCCTCGGTCTATCCGGGCATGGTCCCGCCGGACATGAGCGAATACGCCGACGCCATCCATCGCGGCTTCAACGAGATGCCGGTCTCGGAAACCACTGAACTGTGGTGTGAGCCCGGTCGCGCCCTGGTGGCGGAATCGTCGTCGGTCCTGTGCCGCGTCGACCTGCGCAAGGGCGACGCCTTGTATCTGAACGACGGCAGCTATGGTTCGCTGTTCGACGCGACACATTCGCGCTGGCCCTTCCCGGTCAAGCTGGTGCGCGACGCCGAGGCCTCGGGCGATCTGAAGCCGTTCCAGTTCTACGGCCCGACCTGCGACTCGATCGACCACATGCCCGGTCCGTTCTGGCTGCCGGCCGATATCCGTGAGGGCGACTTCATCGAGATCGGCATGCTGGGGGCCTATGGCGTCGCCATGTCGACCGGCTTCAACGGCTATGGCGAGCATGAGCTGGCCATGGTCGGGGACGCCCCGATGGCCTCGCTGTACGGCCTGGCACCCCGCTCCATCCCGACCGTGCGCACCACGGCCGAGGAACAGGCCCGCAAGATCGTTCGCCTGTCCCGCCCCAAGGGCAAGGCCGGCGTGCGCAAGCGGAAACGCTGACCCAAGGCTGACGCGACAGCGTCCCTCGGTTATCTAACGAAGCAGCGGCCCGTCGCTCCGTCCGGGCCGCTGCACTTTTCCGGACGGGCGCTCAAATCCAGGGAACCCCGCGAGATGACCGCACCCGTCCAGTCGAACACCAAGGCCCAGCTGCTCCAGAACACCGTCGAACACATCGACATCACCAGTTTCGACGCCCGGCCGATCGTCGACGCGATGCGCAAGATGTCGTTCTCCAGCCGCGACACGGCCCGGGCCGCCGACATCTTCTCGATGGCCATCGAGGACAAGGACTGCTCGCCGTGGCTGATCCTGGCCGGCTCGACCTCGGCCGGCGGCTGCATGCATGTGTACCGCGACATGGTGAAATTCGGCATGATCGACGCCGTGGTCGCCACCGGCGCCTCGATCGTCGACATGGATTTCTTCGAGGCCCTCGGCTTCAAACACTACCAGGCGGCCGGCGAGGTCGACGACAACGTCCTGCGCGACAACTACATCGACCGGATCTACGACACCTATATCGACGAGGAAGAGCTCCAGAACTGCGATCACACCATTCTGGAGATCTGCAACCAGCTGGAGCCGCGCGCCTATTCCAGCCGCGAGTTCATCTGGGAGATGGGCAAATGGCTCAGCGAGGGCAATGCCAAGAAGCCCGGCTCCCTGATCCAGACCGCCTATGAAGAGGGCGTGCCGATCTTCTGCCCGGCCTTCGTCGACAGCTCGGCCGGCTTCGGCCTGGTCAAGCACCAGAAGGAGCGGATCGCCGCCAAACAGCCCTATCTGATGATCGACGCCGTGGCCGATTTCCGCGAACTGACCGACATCAAGATCGCCGCGGGCGTCACCGGCCTGTTCATGGTCGGCGGCGGCGTGCCCAAGAATTTCGCCCAGGACACGGTCGTCTGCGCCGAGATCCTCGGCGTCGAGGCCGAGATGCATCGCTATGCGGTCCAGATCACGGTCGCCGACGTGCGCGACGGGGCCTGTTCGTCCTCGACGCTGAAGGAGGCGGCATCCTGGGGCAAGGTCCAGACCACGCATGAGCAGATGGTTTTTGCCGAGGCCACCACGGTGGTGCCGCTGATCGGGTCTGACGCCTGGCACCGCGGATCGTGGAAGAACCGCGAAAAGCGCCGCTGGAACAAGCTGTTCGCCAGGGGCTGAATCCGTCGCTTGCCAAACCGGCCCGGGGGGCGGGACCGTGTCCCGGTCCCCGGACTGTCGGGAACCCATCGGCCGGCGACGGCTTGGAGTCCCCGAGAGGATGACACCATGACCGACACACCCCTGCCTGCGGCCGACCATCCGAGCCCCGGGTCCGAAGACCAGCCGGACGCGGAGGCTCTCACCCTGGCGCTTTCGGGGTCTGACGGTGGCTCGGATACCCGCGCGGGCTCCCTGCGGGGTGGATCGGCGTCCGGCTCCGACATCGATCCCGATCAGGACCTGATCAATGCGACCCTGGCCGCCCAGGGACGCAGGGCGGCGACGGACCGGGACGGCCCCGCCGACTAGGACGCCCGGCAACACCGTGCCGCCTTGTGGTCGCCGCATCCATGAGCCACGGTGATTTTCACAATCAGAACAGTCTCAAGGACGTACGACGGATGAAGCGGAGCATGGCAGTCGCCTTGATGGCGATGGCAACCTCGCTCACGGGTTGCGGTAACGGTGATGCGCCGGCAGTGCCGCCGGTCGCCCCCGAAGCCCCCGCCGTGACGGCGGAAGCCGTCGGTCCCGCTGCGGTCGTCGTCGCAGCCCCGACTCCGACCCCCCGGACTTCGGGCCTCCCGGCCTTCGCCACCCCCTATCCCGACAGCCGGCCGACCGGCGCGCAGACTGCCGCCAATGGCCCGGACGGTCCCGGCGGCATCCTCTCCTTCACGACCGAGGCCGATCCCGACACCGTGGTCGCCTGGTACCGCCAGAAGGCCGAGGCCGCCGGCCTGTCATCGGTCATGGCCATGAACCAAGGCAAGGCCCGGGCCTATGGTGCCACCGCCGCCGACAACGCCGCCACCAGCCTCAGGGTCGTGGCCGATCCGGTCGATGACGGCTCGACCTCGGTCCAGCTGACCTGGAGCGTCGGACGGTGAAACCGGCAGGCGGCGCGGCCATTGCGGTTGCGGCGCTTCTGCTGGCCGCCTGTGCCGGCCTGCCCGCGGTGCCCCCGACCGCGGACATCGTCCTCACCGGCTATCTGGCGGACACCGTTACCGCCCGGCTGGCGGCCGAGGTGCCGCCGCCCTCCCCCACCCCAACCCCGGCGGACCGTGCCGGGTCCGACGCCTACCGGACCCTGGAAGGCGGCGACCGCTGGCTGATGGCCGTCACCCACGCCGAATTCCGTCCGCCCTTCGTCGCCCAGCAGTTCGACTGTGCCGTCGGGGCACGGATGACCGCACAACCAATGCCGGCCCTGACCCGGCTGATGACCCGGCTGCAGATCGATACGGTGGCCACCGGCGGCCTCGCCCGTGGCGGTAACCCGCGCCTGCGCCCGGCGGTCGTTGATCCGCAGCGGCGCGTCTGCATTCGCCTGACCGAGGCCGGACGCGCCGCCCCGTCCTGGCCATCGATCGCCGCCGCCGTCGGCACCGCCTATGCGGATCTGTTCAGTGATCTGGCCCCGGACCGGTCCGTCCCGGTCCAGCGTATCGGCCGGGAGATCGGCCTCAGTCGTGCCGTCTGCGGTCTGGACTGGCCGAGCGACGTCAGCGCCGGGGCCGGTCTGGGCCATACGGTCTATGCGGCGGTCGCCTCGACCCCGGCCTTTCAGGACGACCTGGCCCTGGCAAGGGTTGAGGTTACGGCCGTCCGCAGCGCCGCCGGCCCGGAAAGCCCGGGCTGTGCCGCCGAACGGCGACTGTTTCCTTCAGACGGCTAGACGGGATCAGGCAGGCCGGGGGGCGGTCAGGCTGCCGTACAGGTCGGTCCGGCGATCGCGGAAGAAGCCCCAGGCCGCGCGGTGGCGATCCAGGAAGTCGCGATCGAAGGTGTGAACCAGCACCCCCTCCTCGGTCCGGCCGAAGCTCTCGACCAGATCGCCGCGATGGTCGGCGATGAAGGATGAGCCGTAGAAGTCCTGGCCGTCGCCCGCCACCCGCTCATGACCGATCCGGTTGGCCCCGACAACCGGGACCACATTCGACACGGCATGACCCTGCATGGCCCGCTGCCAGGGCAGGGCGGTATCCAGTTCGCTGTCATGCGGCTCGGAGCCAATGGCGGTCGGATACATCAGGACCTCGGCCCCCATCAGCATCATGGCCCGGGCGGTCTCGGGGTACCACTGGTCCCAGCAGATGCCGACGCCGACCCGGCCGAACCGGGTGTCCCAGACCTTGAAACCCGTATCGCCGGGCCGGAAATAGTATTTTTCCTGATAGCCGGGGCCGTCGGGGATGTGGCTCTTGCGATAGACGCCCAGCGGCGCGCCGTCGGCATCCAGCATCACCATCGAATTATAATAATGCGGCCCTTCGCGCTCGAAGATCGAGACCGGGATGGCCACGCCCAGTTCGGCGGCGACGGGGGCCAGGGCGGTGACACAGGGGTGCTCCCGCCACGGATGGGCGGTGGCGAACCAGTGCTCCTCCTGGGTGACGCAGAAATAGGGGCCCTGGAACAGTTCCGACGGCAGGATCACCTGCGCGCCTTTCGCGGCGGCCTGACGGACCAGGTCGATGGTCCTGTCGATATTGGCCTGCATGTCCTGGCCATAGGACGTCTGCAGGCCGGCGACGGTGATTGTGCGGGCCATCAGGCAGGCTCCTGCTGGGAGATGCAGTGGAAGGAGCCGCCACCACTGAGAATGGCCAGCGACGGCAGCAGGATGATCTCGCGGTCCGGGAACACCGTGGCCAGGGCCTGGCCGGCCAGGTCGGCGGCGCGATCGTCGCCATAGGTCGGCACGATAATGGCCCCGTTGGCGATCAGGAAATTCATGTGGCTGGCCGGGATCGGCTTCTCGTCCTCGTCGGGAACGAAGCCCGGCGACGGGATGCGCAGCACCCGGATCGCGCCGCCGTCGGCGTCAATCATCTGCGACAGGGCCCTGGCGGTGGCGTCATAGACGTCGTCATTGGGATCGTTGCGGCCCCAGGCGACCGGACAGGCGACCACCCCCGGCGCGACGAAGCGGGCCAGGTTGTCGACATGGCCGTCCGTGTGATCATTCAGCAGGCCGTCACCCAGCCACAGCACCTTGCGCGCGCCGAGGGCCTGACCCAGGGCCACCTCGGCGGCGGCCTCGGACCAGCCGGGATTGCGGTTCGGATTGAGCAGGCACTGGCGGGTGGTCAGCAGGGTACCCGCCCCGTCATGATCCAGGGCCCCGCCCTCGAGGATGAAGTCATGCCGGGTCAGGGGAACACGGGCCGCCGCCGCGATTTGGCCGGCCACCTCGTCGTCATGGGGAAAGTCGTATTTTCCGCCCCAGCCGTTGAAGCGGAAGGCGTGGGCCGTAGCGGACGCGGGGCCGAAGATCGGCCCGGTGTCGCGCAGCCAGATGTCGCCGAACCGGCCGGCAACAACCTCGACCCCGGCAACGCCGGCGAACCGGGCCCGGGCCGCCTCGAGCGAGGCGTCATTGCCGACCATCAGCCGGACCTGTTCGCGGCCTGGACCGGCCAGGGCCCGCACCAGGGCCTCGACCTCGTCCCGGGCCTGTTCGAGCTGGTCCAGCCACAGCTCGGCGTGGCTGGGCCAGCCGACCCACATGGCGCGGTGCGGAGTCCATTCGGCCGGGATCGGCGGGAGCGAAGAGGTCATGGCGACGGCAAACATCCGGACAGGGCCCCAGCGGGCCAGCCCGGCCAGATAGACACCCGGCGGGACGACTTCAATGTATGGCGGGCGATTTCACCGGGTCCGCCTCCCGACAGAAAACCGACAGAGCCCCCGTCGGCCAAAGAAAAGGGGCGGCCCGTTGCCGGACCGCCCCCAATCTTTTGACGCAGGGTGTCGGGTCTAGAACTCGAACCGGGCACCCAGCTTGATCTGCCAGGTCGAGGCAGGAAGCTGCGAGCTGGGACGACGGGCTTCGCCGGACAGCGAGGCGTCGGGATTGGCACCCAGCGCCAGGTTCGGGGTCTGCAGCGACGAGTAGTTGAACACTGCGCCCGGAGCCGCACACGATGCCGAAGCACCGCCCGCGGTCTGGCAGGCCAGAACCACCGTGCCGACACCCTTGTAGAAGGGATACTGCTCGAGCGAACCCCAACGGCTGTTGATCAGGTTACCGAAGTTCTCGACGTCGAGGTAGAACTTCACCTTGCCGGTCGGGACGAACGGGACGGAGACTTCCTGGGACAGACGGATGTCCGCGGTGGTCACGGCCGCCGAACGGAAGCCGTTCCGCGGAGCGATCGAACCGGCGTAGTCAATCAGGCCGGTGTTTTGCAGGAAGGCATTGAAGTCCGCCATGTTGATGCCGGTGTAGGTGATCCGCGGATCACTCGTTGCGGTGACCAGACCGCTGGCATCCGTCTGCGGCACGTAGAACAGCTGGTTGCTCTGGCCGAGAGCGCCCGAATAGGACTGCGGCACGGCGTTGCCGAAGTCGTTGTCGTAGTTGCCGCTGCGGCTGCTGTGGAAGACGTACGAGAAGGGCAGGCCCGAACGACGCTGAACGAACAGGTTCACCGACGTCTCGTTGTCACCCAGCAGCTTGCGGGCCCAGTGAGCGTTCACCGAGAAACGGTGACGGATCTCATAGTCCGAAGTGGCCAGGGTCGGGTTGTTGTGGTCCGACGAGGCAAAACGAACATACGACGAGTCCGGCTGCGAGCTGGTCATCGGGTTGCCGTCTTCGGCCTCGGTGTAGGTGTAGGTCGCGCGGACGTCCAGGCCACGGGCGAAGCCCTCGGTCCATTCCTTCTGCGCGGTGATGGCGGTGGACAGCGAGTGGCCGCCCTTGTCGAGGTTGGTCAGCAGCAGATCGAACACTGCGGGGCCGGCCGGGTGGGAATAGACCGGACGGCCGTCCGGAGCCGTGCCCACCTGGGTGGCCAGCAGGTCCGTGTAGTACAGGGCGTTTTCGAAGTCGTTGTAGAGAACGTCGGCCTGCAGGCGGAAGTCCTCGATCAGCGGCAGACGGAAGTCGTGGGCGACCGTCAGGTTATACTTCCAGGCGCTCGGGGTCTTGAAGTTCGGGTCGAGGGCAACGACGCTGCCCTGGCCCGGGGTGAAGGTGCAGTTGGCACCGGCGGGAACAACCGACAGATCGGTGATGCCCGTCAGCGGGCCGGTGCACACCGAGTTGGTGATGCGCTGGCCGTCGTTGCCGAACGGGTTGCCGATCTGGACGTTGGTGCCGATGGCGGAGAAGCGACCGATGCCGCCGGAAACCGTCCACTCACCGGGCGTCCAGTTGAAGCCGAAGCGCGGCATGAACAGGTCTTTGCCGTCGAGGTTGGCGGTGTTGTCGAAGCCGTTGCGCGCCGCGAAGTTGGCGTTGCGGACCGGCGAGTCATCCATGCCGAACCAGTCGTAGCGCAGGCCGTAGGAGATGCGCAGGTCGTCGGTCAGCTGCCAGTTGTCTTCAGCATACAGCGAGCTCAGGTCGTAGCCGAAGGCCACGGCCCCTTCACGTGCCGTACCGAAGCTCGCCGGCACCGTGCCGCCGGCCGGATCGACGGCACCGCGGATGAACAGGTTGGACGCCGTGCCGGCCTGGAAGTTGGCGAAGCTGGAGAAGGTCCAGGTTCCCAGCGACTGGGAGACGAACACGTTGAGGAAGTCACGACGCTCGTTGCGCAGACCGGCCAGGAAGTCGTGCGACCCCCAGTTATAGCGACCGATCAGCTCGATGTTGGTGTTCTCGCTGTACAGATAGTTGTCGTGGCGGAAATTGTCCGCACCGAACTGGATCTGCGGGGTGCCCGAACCGGCGGTGACGCCGGGCAGGTCCGAAACCGTCACCGTGACCTGGCCGACCGACAGGCCGCCGACGGGGATCTGGGTGGATTCGGTTTCCTTGTAGCCGTAGCGCAGCTCGGTCGAGAAGGCGTCGGTCCACTGCGAGTTCAGCTGGACGTTCCACGTCGTCAGCCGCTCTTCCTTCAGATACTGGCTCGACTCAAGGGCCAGACGCGGCTGGCTGGTCGAGCCGCCGTTGAGGAAGGCCGAAGAGGTCGAACCGTTGAAGGAGTTGCCGATCGTCTCCTGGTAGGTGACGGCCAGGCGGTGGTTGTCGTTGATGTTCCAGTCGATCTTGGCGAGATATTTCTCATCCGAGACCGGCGGCGCGATATCGACGTAGGAGCCGGTGTCATAGCCGTAGCGGGACTGGGCGGCGGCGCGGAACGTATCGACGGCGCTGGTGGTGATGCGCGGGATCGGGTTGGCGAAGCCGGCGTCGGCCGGGCCTTCGTTCAGCGAGAACTGCGATTCAAACTTCTCGTAGGACAGGAAGAAGAACAGCGTGTCCTGGATGATCGGACCACCGAGCGTCGCGCCCCAGGTCTTTTCGTCGAAGACGCGGTTGTAGGGCAGTTCACGGCGATGACCGTAGGCCAGGTTGCGGTTGCCGACAGGACCCGTCGTCTGATCGTATCCGTAGTACCGGTCGCCCAGCAGGCTGTCGTCGCTCTTCTCGTAGAAGGCCGAACCGAAGAAGCTGTTGCCGCCCGACTTGGTCACGGCGTTGATCGAGCCGCCGATGAAGCCGTTGTTGATGACGCTGAACGGCGCGGCCGAAACGTTGACCGCCTCAACGGCGTCCAGCGAGATCGGCGAACGTTGCGTCGGGTAGCCGTTGCCGTTCAGGCCGAACTCGTCGTTCTGGCGGATGCCGTCGACGGTCAGCTGGTTCAGGCGGGTGTTGGTGCCGGCGAAGGACAGGGCATCCTCGTTCGACGGGTCGATGGTCGCGAACGGGTCGAGGCGGGCCACGTCCTTCAGGTCACGGCTGATCGACGGCAGCGACTGGATGGTATCGGCACCGTAGTTCGAGGACGAACCGGCACCGAAATCGTTGGTGAAGCGCTGGCCGGAGACGATCACGTCCTCGACGGTAGCGGCACTCTCGTCATAGACGACGACGTCGCCGTTGGCGGCATCGCCGACGCCGATGGCACCCAGATAGCTGACGCCACGACCGGTCGGGCCCACGGCCGACACGGCGTAGGGACCACCGACGCGGAGGCCGCGGGCGCTGTAGAAGCCGTTGGCGTCCGTCATTACGACGACGGAGGTGCCGGTCGGCTCATGGGTGATGGTGACGGTCGCGGCGGCCGCGGCGGAGCCGTTGGCGTCCAGAACCCGGCCGCGGATCGCGCCCGTGGTTTCCTGCGCATAGACGGCGGTGGAGGCCATCATGGCGATTGCAGCCAGCGAGACACCGCAGCTGAGGTTTTTGATGCGCATCGAAAATGAATCCTCTCTCAGATCGCCCCGTTCCGGCCATATGCCGGACACCTGCTTGACGAAGTCGACCGAGTTGCGTTCCGTCTAGGCTTGCATCTAGACGCCGGAGCGACAGGTTCATTACAGAATTGTGACGGCCCCCGACGGTGACCTATGAGCCACACTCGTCAGTCGGTGCCCCCCCACACCCGGCGCAGCCGGGCCTCCCGGCCGCAGAAGCGGCTGTAGCCGGCATAGCGGACCGGATTCAGGCGGGCGAAATTCTGATGGTGGCGTTCCGCCGGCCAGAAACGGGCGGCATCCCGCACCGGTGTGACGAACCGGGCCGGGGCCAGCCGGGCCGCCGCCGCCCGGCGCGAGGCCTCGGCGACGGGCTTCTGCGCCGCCGTGGCGAAGACCGCCGTCGCATAGGACGGCCCGCGATCACAGAACTGTCCGTCAGGGTCGGTCGGGTCGATGGTCAGCCAGAAGGCGTCCACCAGCTGGCGATAGCTGATCCGCGCCGGATCATAGGTAACCTGGACCGCCTCGACATGACCGGTGCCGCCGCGAACCACCTGGTCGTAGGTCGGGGCGCGGACGCTCCCGCCGGTAAAGCCTGACACCGCTGCGATCACCCCGGGCATGTGTTCGAAATTCGCCTCTGTCGACCAGAAACAGCCGCCGGCGAAGACGGCGGTCTCGCGGGCGGTGCCGGGCGCGGCCGGCGCGGCCGGCGCGCTTTCGGCGGCCTCCCCGGAGGAGCAGGCCGCGATGACGACGAACAGAAGGGCGGGAAACAGCGATCGACGATTGAGCATCCGGAATCCTCCTGGCCGACACAGGAGCCCGCCCATGGTCCTTATACGATACCGGCGGGCGTCAGGTTTCAGGCAGCGGCGAAAACATCGGTGATGGATCGCGCCGTGTCGTCCAGGGCCGCAGGCGCATGGAAGCTGCCGTTGAGCTGGGTTTGAGTGATGACCGTGGCGCGAAAACGCAGGAACAGATCCGGATCCGGTGGCTGCGGGGCCGACCAGAAGCTGTCGAGCGCCTGCTGATCGGTCAGTCCGTCGAAATCGAAAAAGGCGTCGCCCAGCGCCCGTACCGGCGTGCCGAACCCCAGCGCCGACAGGGCAGCGCTCGAATTATTGACCACCAGACCGCGCGACGCCCGGCACAGATGCGCCAGACTGCCGCCGTCGATGAAATCGACCCGTCCGGCCAGACCGCGCTCGACCGCGAGGGACCGGGTGATGCGCCGCAGATCGAGCAGGCCCGGATCCAGCGGATGGTTCTTGACCACAAGCCGGGCGTCCGCCGGAGCTGACCGGGCAAAACTGGTCATCACCTCGCCGAGAAAGGCCGTGTTATCCGGCAGACGCGAATAGCGCAGCAGCTGGGTGTCGCCCTCCCGCTGCAGGCAGATGAGGAAATAGGGGCCCCGCGCGGCCAGTCTTCCGGCGTCGCAGGCGACCGGCGAGACAGTCAGATTGCGCAGGTAGCGGCCGATATGACCGGCGCACTGCAGCCAGGCGGGGGCCGTATAGGCCGGCGCATAGAAGGGAAACAGGATCCGCCCCGGCACCTGGACCAGATGGTGCAGACTGATGTTGAACACATGATACGGCAGACTCCGGCCCATCGACCGGGCCGGGGGCGGCACCGGGACCGGGCGGTCATAGTCGGCCCGGGTCCGCGGCAGATTGGTGCGGGCATTGACCCCGTCCGGTTCCAGCGTGATCCAGTCGGGGCGGAAATAACCGTTCTCGAGAACCCAGACCCGGACGGATCGCGGCTGCGGCAGGGCGGTGACCGCGCCGTTATAGGGGCCGCCCTCGCCGAAGATGATCACATCGGTCACGTCTGGCAGCATGGCCGACAGCCGACCGGGCCAGGCCGCGGGGCCCTCGCGGAAGGCCACGCCCCCGGGTCGCCGCCATGACAGCTGGTCGCCGACATTGAACAGCATCCGGACGACGCCGCCGCCCCGGACGCGGATGGCGTCGGCCAGCCGTCCGGCGAACGGGCCGAACGGGGCGGTGACGATCAGGAACCGCCGCCCGGCCAGATCCGGGCGCGAGCGTTCCGGGTCTGACGGAAGGGGATCGACCATATCGAGCAAAATGCCGGTCCCTTCATCAGGTTATTGGCATGACGCCCTGTTCCTAGGGGCCGCAACGCGGTCTTGGCAAGCCGTCGCGATCGCAAACGAAAACCGCCGGCCTCCTTGCGGGGGCCGGCGGTTCAATCGTGTCGTGAT
>NZ_JAQSDK010000030.1 GCF_029945885.1 Brevundimonas sp. | reverse complement strand
GACAACCAGATCGGTGCCCGCATGAGCGTCCAATGGTAGGCTGAGGCCTTCCCCGCCCCCGCCTCCGCACACGGAGGCGGGGGCGGCGCACCTCGACGAGATGGTCTGCGGGATCGGCGGCAAGCGGATGTACCTGTGGCGGGCAGTCGCCGACGAAGGCGAAGCCCTGGACCTCGTGGTCCAGGGCCGACGGGATACCGAGGCTGCATTGAAGCTTCTGAAGCGCCTGCTCCACAACCAGCCGGTCGAGCCCGAAACGCTCACGACCGACGGTCTGCTATCCTACATTCCTCACCACCCACGCGGCGATCTACAACACCTTCAACATCCAGCGCCATCTGATCAGCAGACCCACACCTCGCCGCTTTTGCGGCGTGGTGATGTCCGTTTGGGCCGCCGCTGTTGCCTGATCTCAGGCAGGGTAGGGCTGGCGTAGTGAACCTGTCAGCACCTGCCGGGCGGCTAAACCTTGGGCTAACAGCACGGTCAGGGCCCTACTTGAAGGTCTTGAGCCAGTCCGTGAGCAGGTCGTGCCGTATCGTCCCTGTCGCCATGGCCACATTTGCCGTGGGTTTCAAAGGCTCGACCTCCGCCGGAGAGTACCCGAACCGGCCCCGGAACAGGCGACTGAAGTGGGTCGGTGAGGCGAACCCGTACCTGTCGGCGATATCAGAGATGGTGGGGGTTCGACCCATGCGACGTCGCAGTGCGCTGCGCGCGTGGTGAAGCCGCCGGTCCTGAACGAAGCGACTAACGCCTCCCTCGCCGTCAAATGAGCGGTAGAGCGTTGCGCGCGACACGCCGGCGGCCGTTGCAATGGCCCCAATGTCGATATCGCCATTGAGCAAGGCCAACTGTTTCTCGATAAAATCCCCGGCCGCAAGGCGCACGGTGCTCTGGAGCGCGACCAGTTCGGCGGTGCCGATGGGTAATTTCGCGTCCGTGATGCTGGAGAGGATAACAATGAGGGCCTGGACCCCGGCATTGACGTTCTGGTCGGAGAGGTCCCCGGCCACGTCCTGAAGACCCCGCATGTGGACAGCGATCAGCCTTGCCTGCGGGCTCCCGGGCGGGAGCACCAGGCCATGCATGTCGGTAGCGAGCAGGGCGGGGGGCGCTATCGTGCGAGGAATCAGGATTGTGTCGACATGAACCTCCAAACGCGAGGCGGAGAGACGGCCGAGATCGCGCAGCTGGACCGCTCCGGCCGCGGCCCTGACCTCGCGGCCATCACAATCTGCCACCACGGGCAACTGATTGATGAGGATATTGAGCCCGTCGACGTCTGACCGACGCAAGACCGCGGTGGTCCGCGCCAGGGTCTGGAGAACGGAACGGCCACGACCGATCGCGCCCATGTCGCAGAGGGTGGTCCGGGTTGCGTTGAAGAAATGGGTCCGGTCGTGGCCGCTGATCCCGGAGACTTCGTAGAGGTCGGCCATGCCGACGAGATAACGCTCAAAGGCATCGGGAAGGGTCTCGGTCGATACATCCCAGGCAATCGTACGCGAACCACTCAACTCAACACCTGAAGCCCCGGCCTGCCTATACTGGTACGTGCTGCGAACCCTGAGGGAGGCCGGCAGAGCTTTTTGTCCGCAACATATTGTCAATACGGGACAAAACTTGGAATTTCCAGACACTCTTTCCGCGAATTCACCGCTGGTGCTTTTCGCCGTGGCAAGAAGATTTTCGTGCCGCCGCGGCCCCAGGCGCAGGCTGTGCGGCGCGTGATTCCGGAGCCCGTTTCGCCGCCGGGCAAAGAAGTCCTGTTCATCCCGGGTGGTCTGGCCGCCGGACCAGAGACGATCTGGCTCCGCCCGATAATCGTGTCACCTCGCAAACCGGGGCGAGCAGGTAGTGGGCCGCAGACAGGCGATCTGGCACATCTGTCGTACAAGGTCTGATTGAATTCCCGCTAGAGGCGATAAACCCCGCCGTCCGTACGGGCAGGGGCGGTTCCGGATGGGGGTATCACAGAGAGTGGGAGCGGATCAGGATGGGGTCGGGCTCCTATCTGATCACATGAACCGGAGGAGGGCAGATCCAACAAGCTTAGCTATTTCTGATATTTCCATGGTGGCCATTCTTATCACCGGGAGTTTCGCCGTCTTTTTCGCATCCCTGCAGCCGTGATCGGGATGCGGTAAAAGCCCATCCGCCATGGTGAATGAAACATTACCATAAACGTCTCATTCATTGAGATTCTCAGACATTCCTCCTTCCAAAGCTCAGTGTTAGTCACGCACTGGGGGGTTGTAACCCTCCACGGCATGTCCAGTTTGGCCCGCCGTTCAGTGCCTTGTCCGATGGACGGGGTTGGGTGGGTGGACGACATGGCCGGTAAGATTTCCAAGCGCGCAGCGAGCGTGACCTCTGGCGCGCGCGACGAGGTCCTCTGCGACAGTCCGCGGCGCATTCGTGTCGGCCTGTTGGCATCGACGGCGCTGATCGCAGCGTCCCTGGCGGCGTCGGGAGCCATGGCCCAGACGACGGTCGTCCCCAGCCCCGGCGATCCGGCTCCGGGGCAGACCGCCATCGCCGGCGGCACGACGCTGCAGCTCAACAACACCAGCGGAAGCGTGAACTGGCTCGATGGCTATGTATTCACCGGCTCCGGTACGCTTGAGACCAACACGACCGGTGCAAGCTCGTTCGCACTCCGCAGCGAGATGCGGATGTCGGCGGGCGGGGTGCTCAACGTCAACACCGGCTCCTTCGGAGGCAGCTCCGACGGCCAGGGCTACTGGGCCAACAACCTCGGAAGCCTGAACATCAATGCGGGCGCGACCTTCGACGGCGTCGAGGGCACCATCTTCATCGACGCCCTGACCGGTTCCGGCCGGCTGGCCGGCGGATTCGCCGGTTCACGGACCACGACGATCGGCGTTGCCAACGGCTCCGGTACGTTCAACGGCGTCATCACCGACAGCGTGGTGGCTGGCACCCAGCCCACCTGGATTCTCGCGCTGACCCACGTCGGCACGGGCACCCAGACCCTGACGGGCGTCAATACCTATACCGGGGCGACGACCATCACGGGCGGCACCATCGCCCTGAGCGGCTCCGGCTCGATCAGCCCGTCGGGTTCCCTGAGCATCGCCTCGGGCGCCACGTTCGACATCTCCGGCCTCTCGGGCGGGACGACCGTCAACAGTCTTCAGGGCGCGGGATCCGTAATTCTCGGCGCGAACACGCTTACGGCGACCGGGGCCTCGAGCACCTTCTCCGGCTCCATCACCGGCTCGGGTGGCTTTACGCACACCGGTGCCAACACCCTGACGCTGACCGGCACGAACAATTGGACCGGTGTCACGACGATCAGCCAGGGCATCCTCGCAGGGACGGCCAGCTCGATCTCGGGCAGCAGCATCGTCGTCGACGCCGGTGGCTTCGGGCTGCAATATAACGATGTGGTCGCGGGCACAGTAACCCAGAACATATCCGGCACCGGCCTTGTAAACGTCCAGAGCTCGGCCGCTCTGACCTTCACGGGCGACATCACGACCAACGGTCGGCTGCTTCTGAACAACTCCAACGCAAACGTCACGCTCGCCGGTACGCGGAGCGGCGGTACAGATCGCGCGGTCGACGCCGTGGGAACCTTCACGGTCACCGATACGGGCCAGGTGCTCGGCGGCGCCTATATCGGCGTGTCGGCCACCAACTCGGCCACGGTCAACAATTTCGGGCTGGTGTCCACGACCGGGACCAGCGGGACCGGCGTCGGGCTGGGCTCGGCGATGCGCTTCACCAACCAGTCGGTGGTGAACAACGGCTCGCTTGCGGACGCCATGGCGTCGATCACGGGCATCGAGAACGGCGTCTATACTGAAACCACGGCCTCATCGACGGTCAGGAACTATGGCTCGATCACCGGCACGAACGCGTCCGGCGTTCGCGCGGCAGGCGCGGGCGCGCTCAACCTTACCAACTACGCCGGTGGCTCGATCACCGGCGGAACCGCTGGCGTGTTTTCTTCGGGCGCGCTGACGCTCGTCAACACCGGGACGATCAGCGGCGTCTATGGCGTCGACAGCGACGACGGCGTTGTGACCCTCACCAACGCTGCCGGGGGCGTCATCAGTGGCACAACGGCCGGAATCCGTCTGGCCAGCGACGACCTTGCGACCCTGAATCTTAACCTTGGATCGACGGTGACGGGCGGCATCGTTTCCACCAGTTCCGGAGACCGCACCACGGTGCTGGCGGGCTTTGTGACCGGCGGATATGACGCGTCGGCCGGGTCGGGCGTCGATACCTTCACCCTGTCCTCCACCGGCTCCATCACCGGAGCGGTGAATCTCGGCGGCGGCAACGACATCTTCAACTGGCAGGGCGGGACGATCGGCGGAACGATCGACGGCGGCAGCGGCAATAACACGTTCAACGTCGTGCTCGGTGCCGGCAACTCCGCCTCACGCGCCGCGAACGCGACGACCAACTTCTTCCTGCGGGACCTGCAGTCCGGCACGCTGACACTCACCGGCGCCAGCGCCTCTACGGGGCAGGGCTGGACGGTGCGGAATGGCGCGACGCTCAATTTCGACACCAGCGCATTCAACGTGGGGGGCGGCTCCTACGCCGTCATGACCTACGGCGGAACCGTCAACGTGCTGGCGGGCGCAGTCGTCTCCGGCCCGAACAATTTCGCCGCGACCTTCACGGCGGGGAATCCTGTCGTCTTCAACAACGCGGGCACGATCAGCGTCGACGGCAACATCTTCCTGTCCAACGGCTCGCGGATGGACGTCACCAACTCGGGCACCATGACGGCCGCCTCGTATGGCGGCGTGGTCTTCTCGAGCGGCGGCGGCACGCTGACCAACACGGGCACGATCACCGGCGGCAGCTTCACCACCGCGAACCTCGGCTCCGCGGTGAGCGCGACCAGCGCGGTGACCATCAACAACAACGGCTCGGGCATCCTCCAGACGAGCACGGGCGGTCCGTATACGGTCAGGTTGGGTGCGGGCAGCACGGTCAACAACGCGGCTGGCGCAATCATCCGGCAAGTCGCCGCCAACCGCGGCGCGGCGATCAGCGCGACCGGCACAGCGACAGTCAACAACTCAGGCCTGATTTCGACCGCTTCCACGACGGAAGGCGCGATCAACACGGGCGGTGCCCTGACCCTCATCAACAGCGGAACGATCACCGGCGGCGCGTATAACGTTTATACCAACCAGGGCACCCTGACCAACGACGGGACGTTGTCGGGTGCCGGGATATCGTCGATCTACCTGTTCAACGGCGGCACGGTCGTGAACAATGCGCTGGGCGTGATCAACGGAAGCGGCTCGTCCGGCTTTGCGATCGACGGGCTCAACGGCACCAACTCGGTGACGAACAATGGCCTGATCACCGGCGGCACCAGCGGTGCCATCCGGTTCCAGGCCTTCGGCGGGCAAACGCTCAATCTGAACGCCGGTTCGACCACCACCGGCAGCGTCACCTCGATGTTCGGCTCCCTGACGGGGACCATCGCCGGCGCGCTGAACGGTGCCTACATCGGCGACAACGGGGGCGTTGGAACTCCGCTCGACAACCTGACGATCGCGGCAACCGGCGCGATCGACGGCGGAGCCACCGGCATTCAGACCAACCGCGGTCTCACCCTGGTGAATTCTGGCTCGCTCACGGGCTCCAGCTTCGCGATCAACGCCACCGGGACCGCCGCAGCCGATGTCAGCCTCCGGACCGGTTCGACGACCAGCGGGGCAATCCAGCTGGGCTCGGGGAACGACACGCTTCAACTCTATAACGGCCAAGGCACCGGCAACGGCGGAACCCTCGGCGCCGCTATCTTCGGAACGGCCGACCTCGGCGGCGGGACCAATACCCTGCGGCTGCGTGGGGCGGGCGACGGCACGGCCGCTAACGGAACGGCCGGACTTTATGATCTGGGCGGCGGATCCGTGATCGGGGCCTCGATCCTGTCCAAACTGGACCTCGGCACCTGGACCCTGACCGGCGACGGCGCGGGCCTCACCACGATCAACGCCGGCGACGGCGGCGGCAATGACGGTCTGCTGATCCTGAACGGCACGGGTCTGACGGCCGGCATCAACATCAACGGCGCCACGGTGCGCGCGATGAACGTCGCGGCGCTGGGCACGGGCCTGATCACGATGATCAACCCGACACTGCAGTTCGGGGCGACCGGGACCTATACGAACGCGATCTCGCTGGCGGCCTCGGACCCGGTGAACGACCCGACCAACCTGCAAACCTTCGGGACCGGGATCACCGCCACCCTCAGCGGCGTCATCACCCAGGCGACCGCCGGCCAGCCGTTGGTCTTCAGCAGCGTGGACGCCAATGGCGTCGCCAGCACGGGGACCTTCGTCCTCACCAATACGGGGAACAGCTGGACCGGCCAGACGCGGATCCAGGCCGGAACCACGCTTCAGGGCCTGACGACCACCATCTCGGGCGGCAGCATCCTCAACAACGGCACCCTGAACTACAATCAGAACTTCACAGGCACGGTGAGCCAGGCGATTTCCGGCTCGGGGTCCTTGCTGGTCGACGGGGGAGGCTATGTCTCCCTGTTCGGAACCGGAACCTTCACGGGTGGCACGACCGTTAACGGGTCTACGCTGCAGATCGGCGACGGTGCCACTGGTGGTTCGATCACCGGGGCCATCACGCTGGCCAACAACGCGCGTGCGACCTTCGTCCGCACCGACAACTTCAACTTCATCAGCAACATCTCCGGTTCGGGCGACATCCGGGCACTGGGCACGATCACGCTGAGCGGCGCGATCACCACGTCCGGATCGATTCTGATGGACTCGGGCGGCGTCGCGAACGTCACCCTGGCCGGAGCCCGCTCCGGTGCCAACGTCACCGCCGTGACGATGAGCGGCCCCTTCAGCACGCTGAATGTCGCCAACACCGGCTCGATCCAGGGCGGCCAGTTCATCGCCGTGCGTATGGCGAGCGGCGGCTCGACGCTGAACAACCTCGGCTCGATCACAAATATCGGCACGGGCGGTGATGGGACGATCGGCGCGTCCGTCTACGTCTCGAGCGCTTCCGGGACCACCACGATCAACAACGGGTCGCTGACCGACACGGGCGCTGGCTCGTTGATCCGGGGTTGGAACGCGGGGGTTCGCCATCAAGGCGGGACTGACACCCTGGTGGTCAACAACTACGGCCACATCATTGGCGACCAGTACAACGGCATCGAGAACAGCGCCGGTAACCTGACCGTCAGCAATTTCGCGGCCGGCCTGATCCGGGGCCAGTACACCGGGATCGTCGGCGGCGGCGTCATGAACTTTACCAACGCCGGTGTGATCTCATCGACGGATGCCTCGGGCAACGGCATCACCAGCGCCGGCGGCACGCTGATCCTGAACAACCAGTCCGGCGGCCTGGTCGCAGGCGGTGCGATCGGTGTCCTCGCGAACGGCGGCTCGACATCGATAACCAACGCCGGACAGATCACGGCCCAGACCGGGGCCGGCATCCAGGCGGGAGGCGGCACGCTGGCGCTGAACAACCAGGTTGGCGGTTCCATTTCCGGCGCGACCTTCGGGGTCCGTTCGGTCGGCGCGATCAGCGGATCGAACGCAGGGACCATTTCCGGAACCACTGGCGACGGCCTGAACCTCTCCAACGGCGGCAACTTCACCAATGCGCTGGGCGGCACGATCAGCGGCCTCGGCACCAATAGCTGGGGCATCCGCAACACCGGAAGCACGCTGACGCTGGGCAATGCGGGCACGATCTCCGGTTTGGGCGACGGCATCTCCTCGACCGCGGGTCTGATCCTGACCAACTCGGGCACGATCAGCGGCACCGGCTACGCGGGCGTGGCGATCCGGGGCGGCGGCTCGGTGACGAACTCCGGCACGATCACCGGCAACGGCTTCTACGGCATCCAGAACGCCACCAACACCGGCACCGTCACCATCACCAACCAGTCGGGCGGCGTCATCGGCGGCGCGGGCTCGATCCTGATTGACGGCTCAAGCGCGACCATCATCAACCTGCAGGCGGGCTCGACCACCAATGGCCAGATTTCTGTCGTAGCTGCCGGCGGCGTCACGGCGACCATCGCCGGAACCCTGAACGGCGCCTATAACGCCGGCTCGACCTCAGGCATCGACATCCTGACCCTGGCCAGCACGGGGTCCATGACCTCGGCCAACCTTGGCGGCGGCGCCGACATGTTCACCTATCAGGGCGGCAGCTTCAGCGGCACCCTGGACGGCGGGACCGGTACGGACAGCTTCGCTTCCACCCTCGGCGGTGCCGGGGTGGCGACGCTCTCCCTGACGTCGATCACCGGTTTCGAGACCTTCGCGCACAACTCGGGTCAGTTGACGCTGACCGGCGCGGGCGGCTTCTCAAGCGGCGCGACCGTCAACGGTGGGACGTTGCTGGTCAACGGCACGCTCTCGGCAGACACCCTGGTCAACAGCGGTGTCACGCTCGGCGGGACCGGCACGATCAACGGTGCCCTCACCATCGCCGACGGCGGCATCCTGACCGGCACCCAGGGCGGTGACCTCGCCATCGGTTCGCTGAACCTGTCCTCCGGCTCGATCATCAATGCGACCTTCAGCGGCGCGGGCGGCCCCGCCCTGTTCGCCGTTGGCGGCAACCTGACGCTGGACGGCACGCTGAACGTCGCCAGCAGTGGCGCCTATGGCTTCGGCGTCTATGGCCTGATGACCTACGGCGGCGTCCTGACCGACAACGGCCTGACCCTCGGCACGACGCCGGGCGGCGCGCAGCGTGTGTCGGTCCAGACCTCGGTCGCGGGCCAGGTCAATGTGGTCCATGCCCCGACGACCCTGTTGTTCTGGGACGGCGGAAACGGCGGCCAGCACGACAACGGCGCCGTCAACGGCGGCGCGGGCGTCTGGACAGCGGCCGGTTCGGAATGGACCGACGCCAACGGTCTGTTCAACGGCGCGATGGAGCCGCAACCCGGCTTCGCCATCTTCCAGGGCACGGGCGGACTGATCACGGTCGACGACGTGGCCGGTGCGGTCGGCGTCACGGGCATGCAGTTCGCGGCTGACGGCTATTCGATCCAGGGCGACTCGATCACCCTGGCCGCTGCGACCACGACGATCCGCGTCGGCAACGGCACCCTCGCGGGGGCCGGCTGGACGACCACGATCGGATCGGAACTGACCGGCACGGGCCAACTGGCGCAGACCGACCTCGGCACGCTGATCCTGACGGGCGACAACACCTATACCGGCGGCACCTCCATCGACACCGGCCGTCTCCAGATCGGCGCAGGCGGAACGACCGGTTCGATCCTCGGCGCGGTGACGTTGGCCAACAGCGGAACACTCGTCTTCGCGCGCAGCGACAACCAGGTGTTCAACAATGCCGTGAGCGGCACCGGCACCGTTGTGATCAATGGCGTCGTGACCCTGACGGGCCCGATCACCGCCACGAACGGCGTCAACGTCGGCACCGGCTCGGTCGCGACACTGTCGAACGTCAGCCTGACCTCGGGCAATGCGGTGGTCATGAGCGGCTCCAACGCGACCGTGAACGTCGCGAACGGCGGCGTGGTGCAGAGCCTGAACGGGACCGGCGTCTTCGTCACGGCCGCCAACGGTTTCGTCGACAACCTCGGCACGATCAGCGGCACCAGCACAGCGGTGCTCGCCAATGGTGACCTGACCCTGACCAACGGCGCTTCGGGCAGCATCAATGGCCAGTTCGCCATCAGCGCGGCGCAGAACCTGTATCTGACCAACAACGGTTCGATCGAAGCGACGGTCACCGCCTTCAACAACTCGGGCATCTACGCCGGCGGGACGGGTACAATCCTGAACACCGGCTCGATCACCTCGGGCACCAATGCGATCTACACCCAGGGTACGGGCTCGGTGACCAACAGCGGCCTGATCCGCGGCGGCGGCGCCGCTGCGACGATCCGGCTGTTCGGCGCGAACTCCAGCGTGACCAACCAGGCCGGCGGCGAGATCAACACAACGGGAGCCGGCGCCGGCGTCTATCTCGACGGCACCGGCTCCACCGTGATCAACGCGGGCATAATCCGTGGTGCAAACGCCGTGAACTTCATCTCCGGCGGCGGCACGCTCACAAACAGCGGCGGCCTGACCGGTATCAGTGGTTCCGCCTTTGTGGGCAACGGCGGCGCAGTGACTAACCTCGCCGGCGGCTCGATTACCGGCCAGCTCAGCGGCGTCACCTTCGTCACGGCGGCCGGCTCGGTCAACAACGCCGGGACCCTCGTCGGCACGACCGCGCATGGTGTGAACCTGAACGCGGGTGGTGTGGTCGACAACAGCGGCTCCATCAGTGGTGCCCTGGTCGGCGTTCGTTCGCTGGCCGGTCTCAACCTGACCAGTTCGGGTTCGATCTCCGGCGGCGGGAACGCCGTTGAGAGCCTCGGCGTCTTCAATGACACCCTGACCTTCCTGAACGGTTCGACGACGACCGGATCGGTGCTGACAGACGGCGGCGACGACCTGATTTCCCTGGCCGGCCTTCTGACCGGTTCCGTCAGCGCGGGCGCAGGTTCCGACACGGTCACCCTGTTCGGCACCGGCAGCTTCACCGGCGTCCTGGACGGCGGCGACGGCTTGGACTCCTTTATTCTGGACGGCGCGAATGCGGGCACGGTCGACATCTCGACCGTCCTGAATTTCGAGAGCCGCCGGATGCAGGGTTCGAGCACCTTCACCCTGACGGGAACGGACACGTCCAGCGTGGCCTGGGTGATCGACTCGGGGGTTATGAACGCATCCGGCGGTCTGGCGATCGGCGACGACGTGTCGGTGACGATTGGCGCGAACGGCACGCTGGGTCTTACGTCCACGGAAGTCATCGGTGCGCTTGAAGGCTCCGGTCTCGTCAACCTCGGCGGCTACACGCTCGGCGTCGCCAATGGCGGCTCCTACAGTGGCATCATCGGCGGTTCCGGCGGCCTGACCCTGCTGGGCGGCACGCTGACCCTTTCGGGAGCCAACACCTACAGGGGCCTGACCGATATCCAGGTCGGCACGCTGGCACTGGGCGCGTCTGACATTCTCTCGGATGAGACCTATCTCAGCATCGCGACGGGCGCGACGCTGGACCTCGGGGCGTTCACGGACACCGTCAGCGGGGCCGAGATCGCTGGAGCCTTGTCGGGTACCGGCACGCTGACCGCGAGCAACTATTTGCTGGACGGTGCCACGGTGAACGCGAACCTCGGTGCGGGAAACCTGTTCGGCGTGGGCACGGGGATCTCGTCACTGAACGGAACGAGTGGCGCGGGTCTGGTTTCGATTCAGGCCGGCACGCTGGCCCTCGGCGCGGTTGATCGCCTGTTGGACACCGCCACGGTCGCCGTCGAGACCGGCTCGATCCTCGATCTCCAGAGCTACAGCGACACGGTCGGCCTGGTCTATCTGAACAACAGCACCCTGGCCGGCACCGGCACGCTGACGGCGGCCGAGTACCAGCTGAACGGCGCGGCGGTGAATGCCAGCCTCGGCACCGGCAATCTGTACAACACCGGCGGGGTTTCGATCCTGAACGGCACGGCCGCAGCCGGGCTGGTCTCGGTCCAGGCCGGAACCCTGCGTCTGGGGGCTTCGGAGCGTCTGGCCGACACGGCA
>NZ_JAQSDK010000029.1 GCF_029945885.1 Brevundimonas sp. | reverse complement strand
GCCGAGGCCCTGGCCGAGCTGGATGCCCACGCCGCCCTGGCCGAATGGGCCGAGGAGGTCGGTGCCGTGCGCCCGGTGCTCGACGACAGCACCGGCTTTCAGGTCGAGGGCGGGCGCCATCCGGTGGTCGAGGCCGCGGTCAAGGCCGCCGGCGATCCCTATACGCCCAATGACTGTGCGCTGGACGGGTCGGACGCCGCCGCGGGTGACCGCGTTGGGGCCCGGCTGTCGATCGTCACCGGCCCCAACATGGCCGGCAAGTCGACCTTCCTGCGCCAGAACGCCCTGCTGGTAGTCCTGGCCCAGGCCGGAGCCTTCGTGCCTGCCCGGGCGATGCGGCTGGGTGTGGTCGACCGGCTGTTCAGCCGCGTCGGGGCCGGCGACGACCTGGCCCGGGGCCGTTCGACCTTCATGATGGAGATGGTCGAGACCGCCGCCATCCTGACCCAGGCCACCGACCGGTCCTTCGTGGTACTGGACGAGATCGGCCGCGGCACCGCCACCTATGACGGCCTGGCCATCGCCTGGGCCACGGCCGAGGCCCTGCACGACCACAACCGCGCCCGCACCCTGTTCGCGACCCACTATCACGAGCTGGCGCGGCTGGAGGACCGGCTCGACCACGTCTGCAACCTGTCGATGCGGGCGCGCGAATGGAATGGCGAACTGGTCTTTCTGCATGAAGCCGCGCCCGGGGCCGCCGACCGCTCCTATGGCGTCCAGGTCGCCAAACTGGCCGGGGTGCCGGCCGCAGTCGTGGCCCGGGCCCGCGAGGTGCTGGACCGGCTCGAGACCGACAAGGCCGCCCATGTCCGGCTCGACGACCTGCCGCTGTTCGCCCTGGCCGAGCCCGCGGCCGCACCGTTTCGGGCCTCGGCGGTGGACGAGGCCCTGACCGGCCTCGATCCCGACTCCCTGACCCCGCGCGAGGCCCTGGAAGCCCTGTATCGACTCAAGGGTCTGGCAGGCCGGTGACCCACCCCCTCGCCGGTTCGCTCGCCGCCGCCGTCGACACGCCCGATGTGCGCGCGACGGTCTCCGCGATCCTGGGTCAGCACTACCAGGCGGCCCGCGCCCGGGTGGCCACACGACTCGCCGCCGGCCAGCCGGGGGTCGAGGTCGCCCGCCTGTATTGCGCGGCCGCCGATGACCTGCTGCTGGCGCTGTGGGAATTCACGACCGAGGTCCTGTATCCGGCCCCCAATCCGACCGAGGCCGAGCGACTGGCCCTGATCGCCGTCGGCGGCTACGGGCGGGGCGTCCTCGCCC
Organism: Brevundimonas sp.; assembly: GCF_029945885.1. Lineage (GTDB taxonomy): Bacteria > Pseudomonadota > Alphaproteobacteria > Caulobacterales > Caulobacteraceae > Brevundimonas. Next base: position 12,342 of record NZ_JAQSDK010000029.1, on the reverse strand, counting down.
CCTTCTCCGACCTGGACCTGTTGTTCCTGCGGCCGTGGAAGACCACGCCGCGCACGGAGTCGGTGGGTGAATTCATCCTCTATGTCCTGTGGGACCTTGGCCTCAAGGTGGGCCAGTCGACCCGCTCGGTCGATGACTGCCTGGCCCTGGCGCGCAGCGACATGACCGTGCGCACCGCCCTGCTGGAAGCCCGCCCCCTCGCGGGCGACCGGGCCCTGACCGACAGCTTCATCGACACCTTCCGCACCCAGGTCGCCCGTGCCGACCCCCGCCCCTTCATCGCCGCCAAACTGGACGAGCGTGACACCCGCCACCAGAAGTCGGGGGCCGTCCGCTATCGGGTCGAACCCAACGTCAAGGACGGCAAGGGCGGGCTGCGCGACCTCAACACCCTGTTCTGGATCGCCCGTTCCCTGGCCCCGGAGAGTCCGCTGGGCGCGCGGGTGCTGGATGACCTGCTGACCAGCCGCGAGCGCCGCACCTTTGAGGAGGCGTTCGACTTCCTGTGGCGGGTGCGGGCCCATCTGCACCTGACCGCCGGGCGGGCCGAGGAAAAACTGACCTTCGACCTCCAGCCCGAGGTGGCCCGACGCATGGGCTGGCGCGGGCGCGGCGACGAACCGGCGGTCGAGCGCTTCATGCGCCGCTATTTCATCGTCGCCCGAGACGTCGGTGCCCTGACCCGGGCCATGTCGGCCAAGCTGGAAGCCCGCCAGCAGAAGTCGGCCCTCAGCCTGTCGCGCCTGATCCCCGGGCGGCGGCGCAAGCTGGGCGTCGAGGGCTTCGTCGAGGATCGCGGCCGACTGTCGGTGACGGGAGCCGACGTCTTCGCCGGCGATCCGCTCAAACTGCTGACCCTATTCCGCGTCGCCGATACCCATGACCTCGACCTGCACCCGGATGCCTTTTCGGCGGTGACCCGGTCGCTGTCGCTGGTGACGCCGTCGCTGCGCCGCGACCCGCAGGCGGCGCGGACCTTCCTCGACATCCTGGCCCATGGCCAGAGGCCGTACAGGGTCCTGACCCTGATGAACGAGACCGGCCTGCTGGGCCGGTTCCTGCCCGAATGGGGCCGGATCGTCGGCCAGACCCAGTTCAACATGTACCACGCCTATACGGTCGACGAGCACACGCTGCAGGCCATCGGCATCATCAATGACATCGCCCGCGGCAAGCTGAAGACCGACCATCCGCTGTCGACCGGCATCGTCCACCGGATCGGGGATTTCGAGGCCCTGATGCTGGCCATGATGCTGCACGACGTCGGCAAGGGCGGCGATCGTGGCCAGCTCGAGGACGGGGCCATCGCCGCGCGCCGCGCCTGCGAACGGCTGGGCGTCGACAGTCGTCGCATCGAACTGGTGGTCTGGCTGGTACGCAACCACCTGGCCCTGTCCGACTATGCCCAGAAACGCGACGTCTCCGACCCCGATACGATCCGCGCCTTCGCCGATCTGGTCGGTGACCCCGAACACCTGCGCACCCTGCTGGTCCTGACCGTGGCCGACATCCGCGCCGTCGGTCCGGGCGTGTGGAACAGCTGGAAGGGGCAGCTGATGCGCGACCTCTATGATCGTACCGAGGCCCTGTTCCGGGGTGAGGACGTGCGGCGCGACGATCCGCTCGCCGAATTCCCGACCCTGGTCGACCGGGCCCGCACCGCCGGGGCCGCGGTCGAAGCCTTGCCGCCCGGCCCCGGCGACGATGCCGCCACCACCCGGATCGCCGTCGCGGCGCGGGACCGGCCCGGCCTGTTCGCCGCCCTGGCCGCCGCCCTGTCCGGTGCCGGAGCCGATGTGGTCGGGGCCCGGGTCGCGACAGCCGGGGACGGCACGGCCCTGGATGTGTTCGAGGTCCAGGACGGGGCCGGCCTGCCCTATGGCCGGGCCGAGCCGAGGCAGTTGAAACGCCTGCTGGCCCGGCTGGAGTCCGCCGCCCGTCGTGACGTGGCTCCCGAACCGGCCGCCTCGGTCGAGGTCAGCCGCCGCCGCGCCGCCTTCCGCGTCCGGCCGGTGGTCCTGATCGACGCCCGGGCCAGCGACACCGCCGTGGTCATCGAGGTGTCCGGAGCCGACCGTCCCGGCCTGCTGGCCGAACTCGCCCGGGTGTTGTCGACGCACCGGCTGTCGATCCGATCGGCCCATGTGGCCAGCTTTGGCGAACGGGCCGTGGACAGTTTTTATGTCGTAGACGATCAGGGCCTGAAACCGGCCGTGGGCAGCCGTACCGATGCCCTGCGCACCGCCCTGGAGACGGTCCTGGACCAGCGTCTGGCGGCCCCGGCCGGGCGGGCCGTCACCCCCGCCCGCGCCAGCGCCCGCGATGTATCCGATCTGAGCCGCAGCCGGACCGTATCGCCCGCGCCGGAACCACGCTAAGCGGATCATCGCCCCTTGACCCGGATCGTTCACCCGTGAGCCAGCCCCCCCGACGGACCGACGACACGCCGATCGATCCCGCCCTGCCCTCGATGGCCTCATCCATCGACAACGATCGTCCGGCCACCGGGCCAAAGCCCGGCAAGGGCGGCGGCATGATGCGCTCCTCGGCCATCTTCAGCAGCCTGACCCTGGTCAGCCGCTTCGCCGGATTTGCCCGCGACGTGGTCATCTCGGCGGCCCTGGGGGCCTCGGCCGGACCGGCCGCCGACGCCTATAATACCGCCCTGAACTTCCCCAATCTGTTCCGCCGTATCTTCGCCGAGGGGGCCTTTGCCGCCGCCTTCGTCCCCGCCTATTCCAAGACCCTGGAAACCGAGGGCGCGGCCGTGGCCGACAAGATCGCCACCGATGCCCTGGCCACGGTAGCCGCCGCCACCGTCATCCTGACCATCATCGCCCAGCTGACCATGCCGTGGCTAATGACGGTCATCAACATCGGCTTCCTCGACGACCCGGCCCGGTTCAAGCTGGCGGTAATCCTGACCCAGATCACCATGCCCTATCTGCCCTGTATGGCGGTGGCGGCCCTGCTCAGCGGCGTGCTCAATGCCCGCGGCCGGTTCATCGTCTCCGGGGCCTATCCGATCCTGCTGAACCTGATCATGCTGGCCGCCGTGATCCCGGCCCAGGGCGACCAGATCGGCGCGGCCTATGCCGCTTCCTGGGCCGTGCTGGTCGCCGGCGTGGCCCAGGCCGGCCTGTGCTGGTGGGCCGCCCGCAAGGCCGGGGCCGACATCCGCCTCGCCTGGCCGCGGCTGAGCCCGGCGGTCAAGGCCATCATCATCACCGCCGTCCCCGCCGCGATCGGCAATTCGGCGACCCAGATCAACGTCTTCATCTCCGGCAACCTGTCCAGCTTCGTCGCCGGCGGCAGGACCTGGCTGGCCACGGCCGACCGGCTGTACCAGCTGCCGCTCGGCCTCGTCGGCGTGGCCATCGGCATCGCCCTGCTGCCGCGCCTGTCGCGGGCCGTCGCCTCCGAGGATCACGGGCAGCAACAGGCCTCGATGGATGAGGCCGTGACCCTGTCCATGGCCCTGACCCTGCCGGCTGCCGCGGCCCTGATGGCCATGCCCTATTTCCTGATCGACGCCCTGTTCACCCGCGGGGCCTTCCTGCAGATCGATGCCGTCAACACCGCCCGGGCCCTGTTCCAGTTCGGCTGGGGCGTGCCCGCCTTCGTGCTGATCCGCATCCTGGCCCCCGCCTATTTCGCCCGCCGCGACACCCGCACCCCGATGCTGTTCGCCCTGGTGTCGGTGGCGGTGAACGCCGGCCTGGCCATTGCCCTGTTCAACCTGGGCATGGGCGTGTCCGGCATCGCCGCCGCCGTCAGCGCCGCGGCCTGGACCAATGCCGGCCTGCTGGGCTTCACCCTGTGGCGGCGCAACCTCTACCGTCCGAGCACGGCGGCGTTTTCGCGTCTGGCCCGCATCGGCCTGGCCAGCGCCGGCCTCGCCGTGGTCGTCGGCCTGGCCGCCTCGGCCCGATCCCTGGTCGAGGTCCCGCTCGCCGAAACCCTGGCCCTGGCCGGTCTGGATCACGGAGCCAAGGAACTGGGTCTGATGCTGGTGACCGGGGCCGGGGGCCTGACCTATGTCGCCCTGGCCTTCGCCACCCGCGCCCTGACCGTCGCCGAGGTCAAGGTCATGCTGGGCCGCAGCCGCCGCTAGACCCTTGCCCTGAGCCCGGGGGTAAGGCATCTGCGCGGGCATGTACGACCCCACCGCGCCTGCCGCCCCGCCGCCCGCCTATACCGGCCCCCGCCGCATCCTCAGCGGTATCCAGGCGTCGGGAGCCCTGCATCTGGGCAATTATCTGGGGGCGCTGAAGCGGTTCACCGAACTGCAGGACCAGGGCGCGCCCTGTTTCCTGTTCGTGGCCGACCTGCACGCCATCACCGTCTGGCAGGACCCGGCCCTGCTGGCCGCCCAGACGCGCGAGATCGCCGCCGCCTATCTGGCCTCGGGTCTCGACCCGGCCCGGTCGGTGATCTTCCCGCAATCGGCCGTGCGGGCCCATTCGGAACTGGCCTGGATCCTCAACTGCGTCGCCCGCCTCGGCTGGCTGGACCGGATGACCCAGTTCAAGGAGAAGTCGGGCAAGCACAAGGAACGCTCCAGCGTCGGCCTCTACACCTATCCGGTGCTGCAGGCCGCCGACATCCTGCTCTACAAGGCCACCGAGGTGCCGACCGGCGAGGACCAGAAACAGCATCTGGAACTGACCCGCGACATCGCCCAGAAATTCAACACCGACTTCAATGCGCCGGGCTTCTTCCCCCTGCCCGAGCCCCTGACCCAGGGGCCGGCCCCGCGGGTGATGAGCCTGCGCGACGGGGCGGCCAAGATGAGCAAGTCCGACCCCTCGGACCAGTCGCGCATCAACCTGACCGACGACTCCGACACCATCGCCGCCAAGGTGCGCAAGGCCCGCACCGACGCCGAGCCCCTGCCCGAGACCCTCGAGGGTCTCGCCGACCGGGCCGAGGCCAAAAATCTGGTCACCATCTACGCCGCCCTTGCCGGGATGAGCCGCGAGGCGGTGCTGGCCGAGTTCGGCGGCCAGGGCTTCGGCGTGTTCAAGCCGAAACTGGCCGAGCTGGCCGTGGCCTCCATGGCCCCGGTCAGCAGCGAGATGCGCCGGTTGATGGCCGATACGACCGAGATCGACCGGGTGCTCAGGGACGGGGCCGAACGCGCTGCCGCCATCGCTGACCCGGTCGTGGCCGAGGTCAAGAAGATCGTCGGATTCTGGCGGGGCTAACCGTCACGAGGGCGGTTTCCGGACGTCGCATTGAATCGACCCGTTCCACCCGGGACAATTCGATTCTACAGCGGCTGTCATGAGCCATCCTCTTGACCGTGCCGTCTGGAACGCCCTGACCACCCGGCTGTCGCCGTTCACGACGCCGGACTCCGACACCCTGGCCGTGCGCATCGCCCCCGAGGTCGGGGTCTTCCTCGCCGCCGCCGATGGCTCACCCGCCAGCGTCGCGCGGCTGGGGGCGCTGGCCCGGTGCCATCCGGGGGCCGGCCTCGTCGAAGCCGAGGGCAGCCCGATGGCCGCCGTCCTGCCCGAGGCCGTCCCCGTCGCGCGCCGCATCGCCCTGGTACAGATGATGGCCACAACCCTGACGCCCGGCGGTCGCGACCTGCCGTTTGAGACCCTGACCGAGGCCGATGCCCCGGCGATGCTGGCGCTGGCGACCCTGACGAAGCCGGGTCCGTTCCGGTCGAAGACGCGCAATCTGGGCCCCTTTATCGGCGTGAAGCGGGACGGCGAACTGATCGCCATGGCCGGTCGCCGCCTGCGGGTCGACGGCTTCACCGAGCTGAGCGGCGTCTGCACCCATCCGGACCATCGCGGTCAGGGGCTGGCGGCGGCCCTGTCGCGGGCGGTGGCGGGCGAGATTCTGGCGACGGGAGACTCGGTCTTCCTGCACGCCTTTGACGGCCACGACGCGACCATCGCCTTCTACCGGTCGCTGGGTTTCGAAATACGGGCGCGGATGACCTATACGGTCCTGGCCGACTGACGGAGAAGACGGGCATGAGCACGCACGAAGCGATCATTGAGTGGAGCCGGGGCGACCAGGATTTCGCCGACAATCTGTATTCGCGCGGCCACGACTGGCGCTTCGATGGCGGGACCGTGGTGCGCGGCTCCTCGGCCCCGACCAGCGTCCCGGCCCCGATGTCCGACCTCGCGGCCGTCGATCCCGAGGAGGCGCTGGTGGCGGCCCTGTCCAGCTGTCACATGCTGTTCTTCCTGGCCTTCGCCCGCAAGGACGGCTTCGTCATCGACAGCTACCGCGATGCCGCCACCGGCCTGCTGGGTCGCGACGATCGCGGCAAGACCTCGATCACGGTCATCACCCTGCGGCCCGCCGCCGTCTTCTCGGGCGAGGCCCGCCCTGACAGCGCGGCGCTGGAGGCCCTGCACCACCGGGCCCACGCGGCCTGTTACATCGCCAATTCCATCCACGCCGAGGTCCGCATCGAGCCGGTCTAGCCCGGGACTCAGGTGCGCGGCGCGACCGCCACATCCTCGAGCAGGGCGCGGAAGCGGCGCACCGCCTCGGCCGTCAGGTCGGGATCGTGACGCATCGGCGGGGCGCTGGTCGGTTCGTCGAAGGAATGGGTGCCCTCGGCGATCCAGGTCTCGACCTCGGCCCCGCAGTTGCGCACCATGTCATGGACCCGCTCGGCATTGCGCACACTGGTCAGGTGGTCGGTGCGGGCGATCACCGCCAGGGTCCGGGGACAGTGTCGCCATGGCTGCATCCGGTTGCGGGCCAGAAAGCCGACATAGGGGTAGGCCAGATAGGCGGCGATCACCGGATCGAGGCTGACATCTCCGGGATTGGACAGGGTCAGGCCGGGCCCCGACCGGTTGGCGCTCATCGCCTCCATAATGCCCCAGCCGCCGTGGCTCCAGCCGGCCATGGCGATGCGGTCACTGTCGACCTCGGGCTTCTGCGAGACTCCGTACAGGGTGGCCAGAACATCGCCGCCGCGTTCGGCCCCGCGCAGCACCAGGCCGGTGCAGACCGTGGCCAGGGCAAAGGTCCGCCCGAAGCCGCGCCCGGCATAGGAATCCACGGTATAGGCGCGCCAGCCCGCCGCCTTCGCCGCCTCGGCATACAGGGGCAGATGGTCCCTGAGCCCGCCGCAGCCGTGAAACAGCAGCACCGCCGGACGCGGCCGATCATCGTCCGGCCCGGTGACCGTGGTGTGGGGCGCGAGTTTCGCCCAGCGGGAAGCCAGTGTGTCCATGGACGCGAGCCTAGCCGTCCCCGCCACACTCAAACAGCCCGGAGTCGCGAGAGGGCGCTCAAGCTGTGAGCCGCCGCGCGGCGAACATAGCGCCCAGGAAATGCGCTCAAGCAGCGAACGACCGCGTCGTGAGCGATAGCGCCCTTAACCAGACTAGTGGCGGAACACCCGTACCCCGGTGAAGGCCATGGCCAGGCCGGCCTCGTCGGCGGCGGCGATGACCTCGGCGTCGCGCATCGACCCACCCGGCTGGATCACGGCGGTGGCCCCGGCGGCGGCGGCCTCGATCAGGCCGTCGGCGAAGGGGAAGAAGGCTTCCGAGGCACAGGCCGAGCCCTGGGCCAGCGACCGGGCCAGACCCTTGGCCTCCCCGGCCTCGGCGGCGCGGATGGCGGCGATCCGGGCGCTGTCGCGGCGGTTCATCTGACCGGCCCCGATGCCCGCCGTCTGGCCGTCACGGGCATAGACGATGGCGTTCGACTTGACGTGTTTGGCCACGGTGAAGGCGAACAGCATGTCGCGCACCTCGCTCGGGGTCGGCTGGCGCCGGGTCACGATCTTCAGGTCCTGGGCGGTGATCCGGGTGCGGTCGCGCGACTGGACCAGGAAGCCCCCGGCCACCGAACGGAACACCTCACCCTCGGCCAGGGCATCCGGCAGGCCGTCGGTCAGCAGCAGACGCAGGTTCTTCTTGGCGGCGAAGACGGCCCGGGCCTCGGCGTCGGCCCCCGGGGCGATCACCACCTCGGTGAAGATCTCGGTGATGGCCCGGGCGTCAGCCCCGGTCAGCGACCGGTTGACCGCGATGACCCCGCCGAAGGCCGAGACGGAATCGCATTCCAGCGCCCGGCCATAGGCCTGGAGCAGGTCATGGCCGATGGCCACGCCGCACGGATTGGCGTGTTTGACGATGACGCAGGCCGGAGCGTCGAACTCCGCCACCAGCTCATAGGCCGCATCGGCGTCGGCGATATTGTTGTAGCCCAGCTCCTTGCCCTGGATCTGTTCGGCATGGGCCACGCCCGGCCGGATCAGGCCGGTGCGGTAGAAGGCCCCCGTCTGGTGCGGATTCTCGCCGTAGCGCAGGGTCTGGGCCAGGCTGCCGGCGATGGTCTTGCGCGCCGGGGCCGCATCCCCGACCTGGCCAGCGAACCAGCCCGAGACGGCCGCATCATAGGCGGCTGTGCGGGCAAAGGCCCGGGCGGCCAGCCGTTTGCGCAGGGCCAGGGTGGTGGCCCCGTCAGCCTGCAGGGCCGCGGTGACCTCTGCCACGCCCTCGGCGTCGACGCAGACCGCGACATAACCGTGGTTCTTGGCCCCCGAACGGATCATGGCCGGGCCGCCGATGTCGATGTTCTCGACCGCCGCCTCGAAGCCGCCGCCGGCGGCCACCGTAGCCTCGAACGGATACAGGTCGATCCAGACGATATCGATCGGACCGATGCCGTGGGTCGTCATGGCCTCGGCGTGGGCCGCCGCATCGCGCACCCCCAGCAGGCCGCCGTGCACCACCGGGTGCAGGGTCTTGACCCGGCCATCCATCATCTCGGGAAAGCCGGTCAGGTCGGCCACATCCTTGACCGGCAGACCGAAGCCCGCGATCGCCGCCCGCGTGCCCCCGGTCGAGACCAGTTCGACGCCCAGGTCATGCAGGATCCTGGCCGCGGCCTGCAGCCCGGCCTTGTCCGACAGGGAGATCAGGGCGCGTACAGGCTTCACCCGGTCGGGCGCAGGCGGAAAGTCGGGAGCGGCGGGCATTGGACGTGTCCGTTCGGCAGATGTCGGGGAGGCGATGGGCGCGGCTCTAGCACCACGGGCCCCGGGCGTCACCCTCTAGACCGGATCGCCCGCCGCCCCGGCCGGACTCAGCTTCCAGCGGATCTTGGTTTCGGAGTCGGTCCGGGCCGAGCCACGCACGACAATCTGCAGCGACCGCCGGGTCAGGCCGTCCTCGACATGGACCGAAGGCTCGATGGCCACATCGGGGCCGTCCGTGCGGAACCACCAGCCCCGGCCCGAATGGCCGCGCAACAGGATCGACCGGCGATCCCGGGCCAGCGAGGCCTGGACCCCCGGTTCCAGCTGGAAGCGGGCCGCATAGGGGGCGGCGATGATCCGGACCACCTCGGACTGGCCCGGAGCCGGATACAGCCGCTCCTCGGCCCGCAATTCGTCGAGCCTCTGGTCGAGATACAGGCGGCGCTGGTGCAGCAGGCCATAGGCGGGCACCCAGCCGTCATGCTGAACCTCCAGCCACACCGCCCCCTCGCCGTCTCGCTGTTCGACCTCGACATGCAATGGCCGGCCGACCAGGCGCGGGCCCAGCAAATCGGCCTTCCAGCCGCCAAGGGGTTCGGCGATCGAGGTCTCGCCCAGGGTCAGGGTCGAATGGCCCGGTGTCAGCCGCAGGCCCTGGCGATCCCCGGCACGCGGGGTCCAGCCACAGCCCGAGATCAGCCGGTCGCGGCCACAGACGATTTCCAGCGCCAGTGGCTGGGCACAGGCGGCGGCCGACCAGGCCCCCCGTCCGGCCGGGGCGGCGTCCGCCACGATCGTCAGCAGCGGGCTCTGGATGCGCACGATCCCGGCGACCGAGGTCCCGGACGCCGGCAGGGCGGTCTCTTCATCGGCCCGGGCGGCGGCGACGCGGGCCGCGGTCGACGGGCCGCCGCCCTGCATCGCCACCAGCCGGCCGTCGGGCAGGGTCAGGACATTGAGCCCCGCGGTTAGCCGGGCAATGGCGTCGCGAACGGCGTCCGGGGCCGGTTCCGACAGCTGGGCCAGGGCGTCGTCGAGGGTCAGCAGGTCCAGCAGCAGCTCCAGCCCGGCCTCGGAACTGCGCGAGGCATGGCCACCGTCGGCCCCGACCGTCTCGTTCAGGGCCCGGGGCAGGCGTTTCACCGCCGCCTTGCGGATCGCCAGGCCCGCCGGACCGGCCAGAACACAACCGGCCACGGCCGCCGCGACCAGACGTTCGGCCTTGCCGGCCAGGCCACCGGGCGGGCGCAACAGCTGGCGGGCCTGTCGGCCCAGACTCTCGGCCAGCCGCAGGCGTTCGGCCTCGGTCGCCACCCCCCCCATACGGCGGGCGGCGCAGGCGAGGGCATAGACCCGCCGCGCCAGTATGTCCGGCGACCAGGCGAAGGGCGACCAGCGACTGAACAGGTCATCCCAGGCCAGGGTCAGCCGCAGGGCCTCGCGCGCGCCGCGCTCGCCCCCCAGCATCAGGGCGGACAGCCAGTTGAAGCTGTGCAGTTCGACGGCGAAGCCGCGGTTCGGGCTGGGCCGGTTCCACGGATCGGCCGGGGCCGGGGCGTCGAGGTTGAAGCCGGACAGGGCAAAACGACCGCCGAGAATACTCTTGCCCAGGGCCGGATCCGCCGGGCGAAAGTCACGCGGCGTCGCGGCAAAGGCCGTCACCCTGCCGCCCCCGAGGGTCAGGCCGTAGCCGGGCAGGCCGTAAAGTTCGATCCAGAGCTGCCGGGTCAGCAGCCGGCCGACGATGGCGGGCCACAGACCGGGCCCGGTCGTGGCACCGGCCGAACGGACCGGCGTGCGCATCGGCGCACCGCGCAGACCGGGGATTTCCCCGGCCGGGGGCGTGTCGGCCTCTTTGCGGGCGAAAGGACCGACGGGGCTCACGCGGCTCCCTTCAGGGCCTGGATGTTGGCGGCATAGGCGGACGGCCCGCCGCGGAACACGGCGGTTCCGGCGACCAGGGCGTCGGCCCCGGCGGCGACACAGGCCCCGGCGTTGGCGGCGGTAACCCCGCCGTCGACCTGCAGGTGGGCCGCCGACCCGGCCGTATCCAGCAGGGCCCGGGCCCGTTCGATCTTGCGCAGGGAGGCGTCGATGAAGGACTGGCCGCCGAAGCCGGGATTGACCGACATGATCAGCACCAGGTCGACCAGGTCGATGACATCCTCCAGCACCGCCAGCGGCGTGCCCGGATTCAGCACCACCCCCGCCTTCGCGCCCAGCTGGCGGATGCGCCCGAGGGTCCGGTGCAGGTGTGGCCCGCTCTCGGGGTGGACGCTCAGGATGTCGGCCCCGGCCTCACGATAGGCCTCCAGCCACGGATCGACCGGGGCGACCATCAGATGCACGTCGAACGGCAGGCTCGTGTGCGGCCGCAGGGCCTTCACCACGTCCGGACCGAGGGTGATGTTGGGCACGAAATGCCCGTCCATGACGTCAACATGGACCCAGTCGGCACCGGCCGCCTCAATCGCGGCCACCTCCTCACCCAGACGGGCGAAATCGCTGGCGAGGATCGACGGGCAGATCAGGGGCGTGGACATGGACCCGGGATAAGACGGCTGGCCGCGAGGGGCAAGCGTGACCTCGCGGCCGCGCCGGCCCCTGGCGTCAGATCCGGTCCAGCCTGGCGACGAAGAAGCCGTCGACGCCGCCGCGCTCGGCCCACATCGACGGCAGGATACGCAGCCAGCCCTCGGGGGTCAGGGCCTCGGCCGGGGCCCCCACGGCCACGGGATCGGCAGCCACGGTGCGGAAGGCCGGGTTGCGACGCAGGAAGGCGATGATCTGGGTCTCGCCCTCCTCGCGTTCCAGCGAACAGACGCAATAGACCAGCCGTCCGCCCGGCCCGACACGCTCGGCGGCGGCGTCCAGCAGACGGTGTTGCACATCGGCCAGCTTGGCCACCTCGGCCGGCTTGGTGGCGCGCAGCACTTCGGGATTGCGCCGGAAGGTGCCGGTGGCGGTGCAGGGAGCGTCCAGCAGGACCGCGTCATAGGTGCGGCTGTCCAGCCAGTCCTCGGCCGGGAAGGCCGCGACCTCGGCCTCCAGCCCGACCCGGGCCAGATTACGGTGCAGACGTTTCAGCCGGGCCTCGGACCGGTCCAGGGCGGTGACCACGGCACCGGCCGCGGCCAGTTGCATCGTCTTGCCGCCGGGGGCGGCGCACATGTCCAGCGCCGTCTCACCGGCCTGCGGGGCCAGCAATCGGACGGGTACGGCGGCAGCGGCGTCCTGCACCCACCAGGTGCCGTCCTCGAAACCGGGCCAGCCGGCCACGTCGCCGCGGGGGGGGGGGGGCCCACCACCCTCGACTCGCGGCTGCAGGCCCAGGCCAACCAGGCGCTGATCCGCCAGGCCGACAA
>NZ_JAQSDK010000028.1 GCF_029945885.1 Brevundimonas sp. | reverse complement strand
CTTACTGGTACTAATAATCCGATCGGCTTGATCGTTTCTCAGCAAAACTCATTCGATTTTACTAAAACTGACAATGTCTTCTCTCATCTTTATCTGTCCGGTTGACCTGGTGGTTATGCCGGAGATTCCCCACCCGATCCCATTCCGAACTCGGTCGTTAAGGTCTCCAGAGCCAATGGTACTTCGTCTCAAGGCGCGGGAGAGTAGGTCGCCGCCGGGTCTACCAGACAGATAAAGATGAGCTTCTCGAACCCATTCTTCCTTCACAAATTTCTCTTTCCATCTTTGTCGCGGGATGGAGCAGCCCGGTAGCTCGTCAGGCTCATAACCTGAAGGTCGTAGGTTCAAATCCTACTCCCGCACCCAAAGTTCAGAACCCCATGGCCCCGGCTGTGGGGTTTTTTTGATTCAGGCCTTGCTGTGGCTCCGGTATCGGAGCCTTTACCGAGGACGAACGTTGCTTTGCGAGCCTTCGTAAGGACTGTTTCATGCATGCGATCCGTTTCCAACTGACGGCTGGTCTTCTGGCAGTCGCTGCTGTCGCATCGGCGGGATGCAGCCCTGAACCGGGACCGCCGGTGGCGATTGACGCCCCGACCACACCGGTGGCGACCGGCGCGGCTACCACCTATGCCTGCGCGAGTGGTCGCGAAATCGCCGTCGCCTATCCGGACGCAACCTCGATCCGCCTGGCCTATCTCGGTCAGGACTACGCCCTGGTCCAGGTCGGCGCGGCGACCGGTGCCCGTTATGTCGGTGCGGACATGGCCTGGTCGACCACCGTATCGGACGGTCTCGACCATGCGGTCCTGACCCGGGCCGGTGCGGACGGTTCGCCCGGCGGGGTGGTCCTGGAACAGTGTGCCCGCCCTGTCAGCGGGCCGGATCCGGTCCAGCCGACAGTGTTGCCGGTGCCGACACCCGTCAGGGACGCGCCGTCGCCACCGCCCTGCAAGGGGCCGCAGCTTCAGCTGGAGGAGGCCGGCGGTGACGCAGGCATGGGCAACCGGGTCGCCGTCGTTGCGGTACGCAATCTGGGCACTGGCGCTTGCAGCCTGTCCGGCTATCCAGCCATCAGTCTGGTCGATGATCGCAATCGCGCCCTGGCCAGTGTGCGGGCCGAGACCAGCCCCGGCTCCTATTTCCGCAGCGGTCAAACGCCGGGGGCCGTGGCCCTGCCCCCGGGCGGGCGGGCCTGGTTCGATCTCGCCTGGAATGTCGTGCCGCATGAGGCGGAGGGGGAAACCGTCTGTCCAACCGCAGCGCGAATCCGGATGACGGCACCGGGAGACACGTCGCCGGTCTGGCTGGCTCATGCCCTGACCCCCTGCGGTAGCCGAATCCGGGTGAGCCCCTTTCGTCCGGTCGTGGATCCCGTCCCGGCGGAGATCGCACCGTCCGTGCCCGGACCGGCCCAGCCCTGACCGCAACGCTGGAACCGCAGGACGAAACCGCGTAATCCGCCGCCTTGAACCGACGACTGAGGCCCCATGACCACCAGCTTTTATGACCGCGTTGCCGCTGAACTCGTCGATATCGACGCCCAGGGGCTGACCAAGCCCGAGCGGGTCATCGCCTCGCGCCAGGGACCGGTGATCGAGGTCGGGGGCCGACAGGTGCTGAATTTCTGCGCCAACAACTATCTGGGTCTCGCCGGCGACGAACGCGTCGTCCAGGCAGGCATTGAGGCCCAGCAGCGCTGGGGCGCGGGCACGGCCTCGGTGCGCTTCATCTGCGGCACGCTGGAAATTCACAAGACGCTGGAACGGGCCATCGCCGACTATCTCGGCTTTGAGGATACGATCCTGTTCGCTGCGGCCTTTGACGCCAACGGCGGCATCTTCGAACCGCTGTTCGGGGCCGAGGACGCCATCGTCTCCGACAGTCTGAACCACGCCTCGATCATCGACGGTGTCCGGCTGTGCAAGGCCAAGCGCTATCGCTTCGCCAACTCCGACATGGACGAGCTGGAGAGTCGGCTGAAGGAGGCCCGGGAGGCTGGCGCGCGTAATATCGTCATCGCCACCGACGGGGCCTTCTCGATGGATGGGTATATCGCGAGGCTGAAGGACGTCCGGGCGCTGGCGGACAAATACGACGCCCTGATCATGGTCGATGACTGCCACGCCACCGGCTTCCTCGGTCCCAAGGGGCGAGGCTCGTACGCCCACCATGGCGTCGAGGTCGATTTCGTCACCGGCACCTTCGGCAAGGCGCTGGGCGGAGCGATGGGCGGCTTCATCTGTGCCCGGAAGGCCGTCGTCGACCTGCTGAAACAGCGGGCGCGGCCCTATCTGTTCTCCAACGCCCTGGCCCCGGCCGTGTGCGGCTCCAGCCTGGAGGCCATTCGTATCGCCCAGGGTGATGAGGGCGACGCCCTGCGCAGCCAGCTGACCGCCAATGCCGCCCGCTATCGCGCCGCGATGACCGCGGCGGGCTTCGACCTGTTGGCCGGTGAGCATCCGATCATTCCGGTAATGCTGGGTGACGCCAAACTGGCCCAGACCCTGGCGGCGCGGCTGCTGGAATCGGGCGTCTATGTGATCGGCTTCTCCTTCCCGGTCGTGCCGCGTGGTGCCGCCCGGATCCGCACGCAGATGTCGGCGGCGCACAGCTTCGACCATATCGATCAAACCGTAGCGGCCTTCACGACGGCCGGTCGCGAACTGGGAGTCATCTGATGGCTGACATGATGAAGGCCCTGGCCAAGACCTCGCCGACCGAGGGACTCGACCTGATCGAGGCCCCGATCCCGGTCGCCGGTCCCGAGGACGTGCTGATCCGTGTGCATCGCACGGCCGTGTGCGGCACCGACATCCACATCTGGAACTGGGACGAGTGGTCGCAGAAGAATGTGCCGATGCCGATGATCACCGGCCACGAGTTCGCCGGCGAGATCGTTGCCGTCGGCAGCGCCATCGACCGGCCGCTGAAGATCGGCCAGCGGGTCTCGGCCGAGGGGCATGTGATCAATCTGAATTCGGAAGCGGCCCGGGCCGGCCATTTCCATCTGGATCCGGCCACGCGCGGTATCGGCGTCAACCGTCAGGGGGCCTTCGCCGAATTCGTGGTGGTTCCGGCCTTCAACGTCATCGAACTGCCCGATGAGGTGCCCGACGAGATCGGGGCCCTGCTGGATCCGTTCGGCAATGCCGTGCACACGGCCCAGCAGTTCGACCTGCTGGGCGAGGACGTGCTGGTGACCGGGGCCGGGCCGATCGGCATCATGGCCGCCGCCGTTGCCCGCCATGCCGGGGCCCGGACCGTCGTCCTGACCGACATCAACGACTATCGCCTCGAGCTGGCCCAGAAGGTCGCGCCGGGGGTGCGGACGGTCAACACCACGCGCGAGGACCTGCACGACGTGATCCACGAACTGGGCATGAAGGTCGGCTTTGACGTGGCCCTGGAGATGTCGGGTTCGCCGATCGCCTTCAAACAGTGCGTCGACACCCTGATCATGGGTGGCGGCATGGCCATGCTGGGTATTCCGTCCAGGCCGATGGAGACGGACTGGGGTGCGATCATCCTCAAGGCTCTGACCATCAAGGGCGTTTACGGGCGCGAGATGTTCACCACCTGGCGCAAGATGCTGGGCCTGCTGAAGGCCGGTCTGGACCTGCAGCCCCTGATCACCCACCGCCTGCCCTATGACCAGTATCGCGACGGCTTCGCCGCGATGAAGTCGGGGCAGTCGGGCAAGGTGATCCTGAACTGGGACAAGGCCTGACCCGTCGATAGGGCCTGCCCTTGACCGCAGTCGCCGGGAGGGGGACGAGCAGGCATGAATTATCGCCATAGTTTTCACGCCGGAAATTTCGCCGATCTGGTCAAGCACGCCCTGATGCTGTGGCTGCTGGAGCAGAGGCAGGCTGCGGGGCCGGTGACGGTTCTGGATAGCCATGCCGGGGCCGGGCTCTACGATCTGACCGGGGACGCGGTACGATCGCGCGAGGCCGAGGCGGGGATCGACCGGCTGATGGCCAGCGAGGCGCGCCCGCCACTGATCGAGACCCTGGCCGAGGCGGTTGCGCAGACCAATCCGGGCGGCGGGGTACGGTTCTATCCGGGCTCGCCGCTGCTGGTCGCGACCCGACTGCGGTCGGGGGATCGCTATGTCGGATTCGAACTGAATCCGCCGGTGCTGGCGCTGCTGGGTGAGGTGCTGGAGCCGTTTGCCGGGGCCGGAGCCAGGGGCGGGGACGGCTATGATCAGGTGCTGGCCGAGGCGTTGGCCAATCCGGGCAGTTTCGTCCTGATCGATCCGCCGTTTGAGCAGCCGGATGACTATCACCGGGCCGCGGATACGGCGGCGGCGATCATGCGCGCCGATCCGCGCGCAACGGTGGCGATCTGGACGCCGATGAAGGACATGGAGACCTTTGACGGTTTCCTGCGACGGTTGGATCAGGGCGGGGCCGGACGGGCGCTGGTGGCCGAGGCGCGGCTGCGGCCACTGACCAATCCGATGAAGATGAACGGCTGTGCCCTGGTGGTGCTGAATCCCCCCCGGGGTGCCGAGGATGCCGCGACCGAGGTCTGTGGCTGGGTCGCGGACCGGCTGGGTGAGGCCGGGGCGCGGGCCGAGGTCTGGGTTACCGCCTAGGTCGGGAGGAAGACCTCGCCGGGATCGTAGAGGTGGGGTTCGAAGGTGGCGATGGTCATGATCGGACCCATGGCGGCGGCGATGGCGGGATGGCGACTCATCGCCTTCCACGCCTCGGCCGAGGCCCAGACCGCGTGATTGGCCACGACCTTGCCGTTCAGGCCGCGATGCAGGGTCTGGGAGATGAAGCCGTCGAGGCCGGACTGGATCCGGGCCATGGCGGTCAGATGCTCCATCAGGGCGTCCTGATGCGCCGGATCGCATTTGAAGACATTGATCAGGACGACAGGGGCAGCTTCGGTCATGGTTGCGTCTTCTAGACTGTGTTGGCTCCGGCGTCTGCCCGTGTGGACATGGTCGGCCAACCCGGGGACGTGAATGATCCGTATCGCCATTCTTGAGACGGGTACGCCGCCACCGGCCCTGGGCGAGCGATATGGCGATTATCCGGCCATGTTCCAGGCCCTGCTGGGCGAGGATTTCGTCTGCCGGGCCTTTGACGTGGCGGCGGGCGAATGGCCGGAGGCGGCGGCGTTCGACGGGGTCATCATCACCGGCTCGGCCAGCGGGGTCTATGAGGCCGACGCCTGGATCGCCGACCTGCTGGACTGGATCCGCGCGGCCCGGGGGCGCACCCGGCTGGTCGGGATCTGTTTCGGTCACCAGGCCATGGCCCAGGCCCTGGGCGGGCGGGTCGAGAAATCCGACAAGGGCTGGGGCGTCGGCCTGCATGCCTATCAGGTGGTCTCCGCCGAGCCGTGGATGGCACCGCCGGCGACGACGGTGGCCCTGCCGGCCTCGCATCAGGACCAGGTGGTCGAGCGGCCCGCGGACGCCCGCATCTGGCTGCGCAGCGCCTTCACCCCATTCGCCGGACTGGCCTGGGGTGAGGACGCCATCTCGATGCAGCCGCATCCGGAATTCACCCCCGAATTCACCGCCGACCTGACCGGCGGTCGCTACGACCGGATCGGCCGGGCGCTGGTCGATCCGGCGCTGGAGAGCCTGAAGGGGCCCAATGACTGTGCCCGCGTCGGGGGCTGGATCCGGCGTTTCCTCACCGGCTGATCACGGCCATTTCACCACGGGCGGCATGGAGCTGAGGATGGAGTCGACATTGCCGCCGGTCTTGAGCCCGAACATGGTGCCGCGGTCGTAGAGCAGGTTGAACTCGACATAGCGGCCGCGGCGGATCAGCTGTTCCTCGCGTTCGTCTTCGGTCCAGGCCTCGGCCATGCGGCGGGCGACGAGGCGGGGGTAGACGTCGAGAAAGGCGCTGCCGACGTCGCGGGTGAAGGCGAAATCCTTCGCATAGTCGCCGCTGTCGTGGTGGTCGTAGAAGATGCCGCCGGTGCCGCGCGGCTCGTTGCGGTGGGCCAACCAGAAATACTCATCGCACCACTGTTTGAATTTGGCGTGCCACTCGGGGTCATGGGCATCGCAGGCGGCCTTCATGGCGACGTGGAAATCGACCGTGTCCGGGGCGTCGGCGTGGCGATCGACGTCCAGCACCGGGGTCAGGTCGCCGCCGCCGCCGAACCAGCTTTTCGTCGTGGTGATGAAGCGGGTGTTCATGTGGACGGCGGGGACGCGCGGGCTGACCGGATGGGCGATCAGGCTGATGCCGGTCGCGAAGAAGCGCGGATCCTCGGCCGCGCCGGGAATGGTCTTGGCATATTCGGCGGGGAAGGTGCCGTGCACGGTCGAGACATGGACCCCGACCTTTTCGAACAGCCGTCCGCTCATCATGCCCATGACGCCGCCGCCGCCGTCGGGCCGCTGCCAGGGGGTGCGGACGAACCGGCCCGGCTCGCCGGGGAATAGATCATCGGGGGCCTGGTCCTCGAGGGTTTCGAAGGCGCTGTGAATATTGTCGCGCAGGGTTTCGAACCAGGCGCGGGTCTCGGCCTTCTTCTGGTCCAGCGGGTCGGTGTGATGGGCGTCGCTCATGGGCAGGCTTGAACCATATCGGGACCGTCTTCGCTACCGGGCAGACGGTCGCGCCGCGCGCCGGACCGGCGACGGTGAGGGAAGGGCAGGCGGAGCGCCGGGCCTTCGCCCGGAAGAAGAACAGACTACCGTTTCGACGAAGACCGACGCTCCGCGTGGCGAGTTTTCAGGAGCTTGCGTCGGGTGGCGGTCTTGGCGCCTTACCGCAGCGCCCCTGACGGGCGGGTCGTTCTTGCGACACGGTCCCCGGACCGAACGAGTATCCCCCTCGTCCCTGACCCCGCTTCACCACTCCCGCCACACACCAGGTCGCAGGCCAGGCGGCCCTTCCTTGCGACGGGACGGGGGAGAGTCTGGCACGGAGTGGGACCCGGGCGGGAAGTTTGGGCGGGGATTTGGGTAGGGGGTTGAAATAGCAGGAGTTCGACCGTCACCGATGTGCGGATTTTTGCAAAAGACCTCGCAGTTTTCCGCTGTCGTCATCCTTCGGCGAGCGCCCGCGCTTGCGGGTGCGAGACCGGAGGACCCAGCGGCGCGCGAGCGTAGCGAGGGCGAGGGGCCGCACCGACCGTGCCAGACCGTTTCGCGCGCCGCGCGCCGCCGGGTCCCCCGGTCTGCGCCGCGAAGACGCGGCTTGCCGGAGGATGACGACAGCAAAGAGGGGTTCGCTTCGCGCCCCCGGGATGACGACAGCAGAAGGGGGTGACCGGCCCGCTTTGCCTTCGCCCGGTCCTGTGCCACCGTCGCGCGTCGTTGTTTCCGGAGAGTCCCATGATCCGCACCACCCTGCTCACCGCTGCCGCGCTTGCGGTCCTGGCCGGCCCGGCGCCGGCCCAGTCCACCGATGCGGCGGCCGAGGCACGGGTGCAGAGGATCCTGCGCACCACGCCGGTGATCGACGGCCACAACGACCTGCCCTGGGCGCTGCGCGAGGGGTTTGGCAATGATCCGCACGCGGTGGACCTGACCGTCAATCTCGATGCCTCGACCGTGCTGCACACCGACATTCCGCGCCTGCGCGCCGGGGGCGTCGGCGGCCAGTTCTGGTCGGTCTATGTGCCGGCGTCGCTGAGTCCGCCCGATGCGGCCGTGGCGACCTTCGAACAGATCGATACGGTCAAGCGCATCGTCGCCGCCCATCCGGATGTGTTCGAGCTGGCCACCACCGCTGCCGACATCGAGCGCATTCAACGGCGCGGCAAGATCGCCTCGCTGATCGGCATGGAGGGCGGCTATTCGATCGATGATTCGCTGGGCCTGCTGCGGGAGTTCCATGCGTCCGGGGCCCGCTACATCACCCTGACCCATTCGCGCACCACCAGCTGGGCCGACAGTGCGACCGACGCCCCGAAATGGGGCGGGCTGAACCCGTTCGGCGAGGATGTGGTGCGCGAGATGAACCGTCTGGGGATGATGGTCGACCTGAGCCACGTCTCGGAAGAGACCATGCTGGATGCCATGCGGGTGTCGGACGCGCCGGTGATCTTCTCGCATTCCTCGGCGCGCGCGGTGACCGGTCATGCCCGCAATGTGCCCGACACCGTGTTGCGACTGATGCCGGAGGATGGCGGGGTGGTGATGGTCACCTTCGTGCCGAGCTTCGTCAGTGAGGCCGCCCGACTCTGGGGTCTGGAGGCCACGGCCGAGGTTGAGGCGCTGGTGCCGCGCCCGGCCGACAATGCCGCGATCGAGCTGGCGATGAAGGACTGGTTCGACACCCACCCCCAGCCCCATGCGACGATCGCCGACGTCGTGGCCCACATCCAGCATGTCCGTGACGTGGCCGGTATCGACCATGTCGGCCTCGGCGGCGATTTCGACGGGGTGGGGGCCTTGCCCGAGGGCATCACCGGGGTCGACGCCTATCCGCGTATCCTTGCGGCCCTGATGGCCAATGGCTGGAGCGAGGCGGACATCCGCAAACTGGCCGGGGAGAACATCCTGCGGGTCATGCGGGCGGTCGAGACGGTGGCGGCGAGCAAGGCGGGCGCGCGACCCTCGCTGGCCCGGCTGACCGCCGAAACCGCGCCGGAATAGCGCCCGGGGGCACCGGAGCCGGCGGACGCGCGACGACCTGTCACCTTGCGTCGCCGGGGGCGGGCGGCGAAGGCGAGCCATGCACTCGGGGGAACGCCTGACATTGAGGTTTGCGGTGGCGCTGCTGGCGCTGCTGTTCAGCGTCACCCTGCGGGCGCTGATCCCGGTCGGCTATATGCCGGACGTCGCCGACGACGGCTTCCATCTGGTGATCTGCAGCGCGACCGCGCCGGCGGACACCCATGGCGACCCCGACCACAAGGGGGCGACCGACGCGGCCCCGGTCTGTGCCTTCGCCGCTGTGGCCATGGTCACAGGCGCGGACAATCCCCCGCCGCTGCCACGACCGGTGGTCCCTGCTGTTGTCCGCGAGTCCGGCTTCGCCCGGCGTGATCCCCCGTCGGCCACCCGCTCTGAAGGTCCGCCTCCGCCGGCGCGCGCGCCACCCCTGTCGATCTGAAACCGCGACCCTGCCGAGCCGCCCCGTCGTCGACGGATGGGCGGACCCCTCTGTCGCCCTGTTGGCGACGTTCAGATTTCAGATCGAGTTTTTTCCATGAGAATGACCCCCGGGGCCTGTGCCCTGCTGTTCGGCGCGCCCCTGATGGCCGCCATGCCCGCCCATGCGCAGGATGCCTCCCTGCTGGACGAGATCGTCGTCACCGGAGCCCGTCCCGATAGCGCGATCGATGCCGCCCGGCCCGAGGGCGTGGCCGCCGTGGCCCCCGACAGCGCCGGCCTGGTGGCCCGCCTGCCCGGGGCGGCGCTGATCGACAATGGCGGCCTGTCGGGCCAGGTCCAGTACCGGGGCCTGTTCGGTGACCGGGTACTGACCCGGGTCAACGGCCAGCGTTTCCACGGCGGTGGACCCAATGCCATGGACCCGCCGCTGCACTATGCGCCGATGCCGCTGGTCGGCACGGTCGAGGTCGACCGCGGTATCAGCCCGGTGCGCAACGGTCCGGCCCTGGCGGGCGGGGTGAATGCGAAGCTGAAAGAGGTCGGCTTCGGCGAGGGGACGACGTTCGCCCCGGCCTGGGACCTGATGAGCAGCGCCCGGTCGGTCGACGACAGCCACAGTGTCGGCGGGGTGGTCGGCATGGCCAGTGACCGGTTCAGGGTCAATCTGCTGGGAGCCTATGAGAGTGGCGGCGATATGCGTTTCCCCGGCGGCGTGATCCGGGACAGCGGCTTCCGCCGGGATACCTATGGCCTGTCCGCGGGCTGGCGCAGCGCGACGGGGGACCTTGGGCTGGACCTGAGGCGGCAGGAGACCGGTCCGACCGGGACCGCGCCTTTCGCCATGGACATCCAGTATTTCGACACCGATTTCGCCCGGCTGTCCTTCGCCAGCCCGGTGGAGTCGACCGTGCGGCTGGAGGCGTCAGTGGGCCATACGAGGGTCGAGCACGGGATGGACAATTTCAGCCTGCGGCCGGGACCGGCGATGGCCGCGATGCGGCGGTTGTCGCTGGCCGACGCCGAGACGACGGTGGGCGAGGCACGGCTGATCCTCGGCACGCCCGCGCGCAGCCTCAGCGTCGGGGCCGATTTCGACCGGGGCGACAAGTCGGTCACCATCACCCATCCGGACAATCCCGCCTTCTTCGTCACCTCCCTGCCCGGGATCGAATCGTCGCGTGTCGGCGGCTATCTGGAGTGGCGCGGGGCCGTCCGGGGTGTCGAGACGGAGCTGGGGGTGCGGGCCGACGCCCACCGGGCCTCGGCGGATGAAGCCCGGACAGGCTCGGCCGTTGCCGCCGGGGCGACCCTGCTGGCGGTTGCCTTCAATGCCGGTGACCGGGACTGGAGCGGCGAGACCGTCGATCTGGCGGCCCGCTTCTGGCGTGACCTCGGCGACTTCACCCCGCGCCTGACCCTGGCGCGCAAGACCCGGGCACCCAATGCCGTCGAGCGGTTCTCGTGGATGCCGACCGAGGCGAGCGGCGGTCTGGCGGATGGCAATGTCTATGTCGGGGACCGGGGCCTCAGACCCGAGACGGCCTGGATCGTCGAGGGCGGGTTCGACTGGCAACGGGGATCGGCCTGGGCGCGGCCAACCGTCTATTACCGGCGGGTCGACGGCTATATCCAGGGCGTGCCGTTCGACGACACCCCCGGGGTGGCCGATACCCGGGTCGAGATGGTCGCGGCCATGAGCGGGGACCCCACCCCGCTGCGCTTCGCCAATGTCGACGCCGACCTGTACGGCTTTGACATGGATTTCGGCCTGCAGGTCACTGACCGGCTCCGTCTCGACGGGGTGACGAGCCTGGTGCGCGGCCAGCGCCGGGATGTGAGCGATGACCTGTACCGGATCGCCCCGCCGACCCTGCGGCTGGCCGCGACCTGGGATGAGACGGACTGGTCGCTGGGGGCCGAGGTGGCGGGAACGCTGCGTCAGAACCACGTCTCGACCACCAATGACGAGGTGGCGAGCGGCGGCTATGCGGTGGTCAATCTGCGCGGCGCCTGGCGTCTGCGGCCGGGCGTCCAGCTGGAGGCCGGGGTCGAGAACCTGTTCGACCGCGACTATCGCGCCCATCTGGCGGGACGGAACCGGGTGGCGGAGTCCGACGTCGCCCTGGGCGAGCGGCTGCCGGGGGCCGGACGCGGCGTCTTTTTGACGTTGAAGGCGGCCATGCGATGAACGTGCGCGACTGCGGAGACCGGTGCCGCCCGACCCCGAAAGGAAAATCATGACTCCCGAACAGGCCCGCGCCTTCTGGGACGGTCGCTACGGCGACGAGTCCTATCTGTTCGGCGAGCGTCCGAACGCCTTTCTGGAGCGACAGGCAGACCGGCTGCGGCCGGGCATGACCGTTCTGGCTGTCGCGGACGGGGAGGGGCGCAACGGGGTCTGGCTGGCGCGCCAGGGACTGACGGTGACCAGCACCGACATCTCGCCGAAGGCGGTGGCCAAGGCCCGGGCCCTGGCGGCCCGTCACGGGGTCGAGATCGACGCGCAGCTGGCCGATCTCGATGCCTGGGACTGGCCGGTCGGGGCCTTAGACGTGGTGGTCGGGGTCTTCGTCCAGTTCGCGCCGCCCGCCATGCGCGACCGGCTGTTCGCCCGGATGAAACAGGCGCTGAAGCCGGGCGGCCTGCTGCTGCTGGAGGGGTACCGGCCGGAACAGCTGGCCTATGGCACCGGCGGGCCGGGGCAGGTGGAGAATCTCTATACCGAGGCCCTGTTGCGTGATGCCTTCGCGGACATGACGGGGGTCGAGCTGGCCAGCTACGACGCCGGAATCACAGAGGGAGCGGGCCACAGCGGCCTGTCGGCCCTGATCGACCTTGTGGCGATCCGGCCGGAGCCCGCAGCGTCATGAATGCGATCGCACTGGGTCCCCTGGTCCTGTCCGGCGAACGAGTCGCCATCGTCGTGGGCGTGGTCGTCTTCCTGCTGGGGGCGGGCCTGCTGGCGAGTCGCGTCAGCGCCCGCTTCAACGCCTGGAGCACGGTGGCGGTTCTGGCCGGGCTGGCCGGGGCGCGTCTGGCCCATGTGGTCGTCAACTGGGGCTATTTCGCCGATGACCCGCTGCGGGCGCTGGCGGTGTGGCAGGGGGGATTCCTCTGGCCATGGGCGCTGCTGCCGGTGGCGGTCTCGGCGATCGTCATGTTGCGGGACCGGCGGCTGATACTGTGGGCGGTGGTGCCGGTCATCGCCTGCATCCTCGCGGGGATGGCGACGGCGCGACTGACCTCGGGTACGGAGCCGACGCCGGCCCCGGCGATGGTCCTGACCCGGCTGGAGGGCGGGGCGGTGAACCTGGCCGCCACCGAGGGGCGGCCCACGGTGATCAACCTGTGGGCGACCTGGTGCCCGCCCTGTCGGCGCGAGATGCCGGCGCTGGCCCGGGCCCAGGAGGCCCATCCCGACGTCCGCTTCCTGTTCGTCAACCAGGGGGAGGGCCAGACGCAGGTCGCCGGCTGGCTGGCGGGGGCCGGGCTCGAGCTCGACAATGTCCTGCTGGACCGGGCCATGGCCGTGCCGGGCCACTACGGCACCGTGGGCCTGCCGGTCACCCTGTTCCTGGGGTCCGATGGCCGGCTGGTCCGGGCACATGTCGGCGAGATCGCGCCCGAACAGATCGACGCCGGGATCGCGCGCCTGCGGTGACCGAGGCCTTCAGACCAGACCGTCGGTCTGTCTGAGACTTTCGAACAGGCCGATGCCGGCGCTGACCGACAGGTTGAGGGAGCGGGCCTCGGGGCGCAGGGGAATCACCACCCGGGCGTCGGCGGCGGCGTGGACCGGTTCGGGCACGCCCGAGGTCTCGCTGCCGAACAACAGGGTGTCGTCGGGCTGGAAGCCGAAATCGTTCAGCGGCGTCGCGCCGCGGGTGGTGAACAGCACCAGCCGTCCGGGCCCCCGGTCGGCCTGGAACCGGTCCCAGCCACTGTGCCGGATCATGTGGCCGAGCGGGCCGTAATCGAGGGCGGCGCGCTTCATCGCCCGGTCGTCGAAGGTGAATCCGACGGGCTCGATCACGTGCAATTCGACGCCGAAACAGGCGCTGAGGCGGATGCAGGCCCCGACGTTCTGAGGAATGGCTGGTTGAAAAAGAGCGAGACGCATTCTAAGGCCCTCATACGCGCGCCTCCGGGACTTGTCGCGACTCGAAATGCGACCGTTTCTCAGGAGGCGTGAGCAGCTTGCGGCGATGCGCCGCAAACGTGGGTCGCACACTGTCCAGCAGGGGTGGGCTAAGGTTTTCGTGCTGCGGCAACGGCGTCCCCATCGGGCACGGGCGTGGCGTTCGAGGAGTAAGACGTGACCGAATCGGTCGGGACCAACGACGGCGAGGGTGAAGCCACCCGTCGCGACTTTATCCATATCGCTGCCGGCGCCGCCGCGGTCGGTGCGGGTGTGATGGTGGCCTGGCCGCTGATCAACACCATGAACCCGGCTGCCGACACCCTGGCGCTGGCCTCCATCGAATTTGATGTGAGCAAGGTCCAGGAAGGCCAGCAGGTCGTCATCAAATGGCAGGGCAAGCCCGTGTTCGTGCGCTACCGCACGCCGAAGGAGATCCAGGAAGCGGCCGCGACGCCGCTGACGGATCTGAAGGATCCGGAAACGGACGCGGCGCGGGTCAAGGACGGTCACAGCCAGTATCTGGTCCTGATCGGTTCCTGCACCCACCTGGGCTGTATCCCGACTTTCGGGGCCGGTGATTTCGGCGGCTGGTTCTGCCCGTGCCACGGCTCGACCTATGACACCTCCGGCCGGATCCGTAAGGGACCGGCCCCCACGAACCTTGTCGTGCCGGAGTACGCCTACCTCTCCGACACCCGCATCAAGATCGGCTGAGGGCGAGCCCAATGAGCGACCACGAATCCACCTACGTCCCCAAGACCGGCGTCGAGAAATGGCTCGACACGCGTCTGCCGATCATCCGCTTCGGTGCCGACTACATGTCGCTGCCGACCCCCAGGAACCTGACCTACTGGTGGACCTTTGGCGGCATTCTGGCCCTGTGCCTGGTGATCCAGATCGCCACCGGTATCGTCCTGGCCATGCACTATGTGCCGAACGTCGACCTGGCCTTCGCCTCGGTCGAGCGGATCATGCGGGACGTCAACGGTGGCTGGCTCATTCGATCCGTCCACGCCAACGGGGCCTCGATGTTCTTCATCGCGGTCTATCTGCACATGCTGCGCGGACTCTATTACGGGTCGTACAAGGCCCCGCGCGAGATGATCTGGATCCTGGGCTGCGTGATCTTCTTCCTGATGATCGCCACGGCCTTCCTCGGCTACGTCCTGCCCTGGGGCCAGATGTCCTTCTGGGGGGCCGAGGTCATCACCAACCTGATCGGGGCCATCCCGCTGATCGGTGAGCCCGTCCTGATCTGGCTGCGCGGTGGTCCGGCCATCGACAATGCGACGCTGAACCGCTTCTTCTCGCTGCACTATCTGCTGCCGTTCGTGATCGCGGGCGTGGTCGTGCTGCACCTGTGGGCCCTGCACGTCGCGGGTCAGAACAATCCGGTCGGGATCCTGATCCCCAAGGATCGCCAGGCCAAGGACACCCTGCCGTTCCACCCGTATTTCACGGTCAAGGACGGCTTCGCCATCATCCTGTTCCTGATACTGTTCGCCCTGTTCGTCTTCTTCATGCCTAACGCCCTGGGTCACGCCGACAACTATATCCCGGCCAATGCCCTGCAGACCCCGGCGCATATCGTGCCCGAGTGGTACATGCTGCCCTTCTACGCGATCCTGCGGGCGATCCCGGACAAGTTCGGCGGCGTGGTGGCGATGTTCGGCGCGATCGGCGTGCTGTTCATCCTGCCGTGGCTGGATACGTCCAAGGTCCGTTCGATGCGCTACCGGCCGACCATGAAGATCTTCTTCCTGATCTTCCTGGTGGTCGGTGTCCTGCTGGGCTGGTGCGGTGGCAAGCTGCCGGACGCCGAGGTGATCCCGGGCATGCCCAGCTTCACCGTCGGCGATGGTCAGCTGAACAGCTTCCTGTGGCTGGCCCGCCTGCTGACCGCCTATTACTTCGCCTTCTTCCTGATCATCATGCCTCTGGTGGGCCTGAAGGAGACGCCGCTGTCGATCCCGCTGTCGATCTCGGAGCCGGTGCTGCCGCCGGCTTCCGACGCCGGGCAGAAAGGCTGAGCGCGATGACGATCCTCAAGAAGAACGCCTTCACCATGCGCAAGACCCTGATCACCCTCGTCGCTGTCCTCGGCATGACGGCCGTCGCCGCCCCGGCCCTGGCCGCGGGCGGGGCCAAGCATCCGCGCTCGGCCGGGTTCAGTTTCGAGGGGCCGTTCGGCACCTTCGATCAGGGCCAGCTGCAGCGCGGCTACAAGGTCTATCGCGAGGTCTGCGCCGCCTGCCACAGCATGGACCTGATGCATTTCCGCAATCTGGGTGAAGCGGGCGGTCCGTTCTACGATTCGCACGCAGCCAACCCGGCCGAGAACCGCTTCGTCAAGGCGCTGGCGGCCGAAGTCCAGGTTCCGGACATCGATACGGAGACCGGCGAGGCGATCATGCGCGACGCCACCCCGGCCGACCGGTTCCCGTCGCCCTATCCGAACGCCACGGCCGCGGCCGCGGGCAACGGCGGCGCGGCTCCGCCCGACCTGTCGGTGATGGCCAAGGCCCGTCACGACGGCGCGAACTACATGTATTCGCTGCTGTCCGGCTATCAGGCGGCTCCGGCCGGCCTGCAGATCCGTCCGGGCCAGTACTACAACCCCTATATGACGGGTGACATGACTCCGTTCTGGACGGGCGAGGGCCATGCGCCGGCCGGGGGTTTCATCGCCATGCCGCCGCCGCTGGCCGACGGTCAGGTGACCTATGACGACGGTACCGCCCAGACCGTGGACCAGTATGCCAAGGACGTCAGTGCCTTCATCGCCTGGGCCTCGGACCCGCGGGCGACCGAGCGGAAACAGGCCGGTTTCGGCGTGATGATCTTCCTGTTCCTGTTCGCCGGTCTGACCTATCTGAGCTACCGCCGGATCTGGAAGGGCGTGGCCCACTAGCCACCGACCGTTCCGGCTGCGGACGACATGACCCGCCGGCGTTCGCGCCGGCGGGTTTTTCGTGCCCGCTTCGTCGCATCGACAGCCCCCGGACGGTGCCCTAGGGTCCGCACTCTGTTCAAAGGCTGAGGGTCTCCGTTCATGCGCCTTGCTACGTCTGTCGCCGTTCTTGCCGCGGGGGCCGTTCTGGCCGCCTGCGCCACCGTCGCCGCCCCCACCGGTCCTGCCCCCGCGGCCTTCGACGCCGCCCGGCTGTCGGAGCATGTCCGGATCCTGTCCGACGACAGCTTCATGGGGCGCGGCATCGCCACCCCGGCCGAAGACATGGTGGTCCGCTATCTGAGCGAACAATATGCGGCGGCAGGTTTCGTGCCGGGCGGACCGGGCGGGGCCTGGACCCAGGACGTGTCGCTGAACCGCTTCACCGCCTCCAACATCCATGCCGACTTCAAGGTTGGCGGCGAGACGATCGCCCTGAACCAGGGCCAGCAGATCACCATCTCCACCCGCCTGCCGGGCGACCATGTGGCCATCGCCGATGCGCCGCTGGTGTTCGTCGGCTACGGCATCTCGGCCCCTGAGCGGGACTGGGACGACTTCAAGGGCATGGACCTGCGCGGCAAGGTGCTGGTCGCCCTGGTCAATGACGCCGATTTCGAGGAGCCGGCGCTGAACACCTTCAACGGCCGGGCCATGACCTATTACGGCCGCTGGACCTACAAATACGAGGAGGCCGCCCGTCAGGGGGCCGCCGGGCTGATCATCGTGCACGAGACGGCCCCCGCCTCCTATGGCTGGACTACGGTGCAGAACAGCTGGTCCGGCCCGCAGTTCGACATCGTCCGCGCCAATGCGGCTGCGGAACGCACGGGGATGGAGGCCTGGGTGCAGCGGGATGTGGCGGTGGACCTGTTCCGGCGCGCGGGGCTGGATTTCGAGACCCTGAAGGCCCAGGCCCGTCGTCGCGACTTCCAGCCGGTGGTGCTGACCGGCGCGCGCTTCAACGGCAGCTTTGACGTGGCGACCAGTCGCGTCACCACCCGCAATGTCATCGCCCGGCTGCCGGGCACGACCCATCCGGACGAGACCATCCTCTTCACCGGCCACTGGGACCATATCGGTGTGGGCACGCCCGACGCCAACGGCGACGCCATCTTCAACGGGGCTGTCGATAATGCGACCGGTACCGCCGGTCTGCTGGAAATGGCGCGGTTGTGGGGCGCGGGTCCCCGTCCCGAACGCTCGATCGTGATGATCAGCTTCACCGCCGAGGAGAGCGGTCTGCTGGGCTCGGAATTCTATGCCGCCAATCCGGTCTGGCCGCTGGCGACGACGGTGGCCGGCTTCAACATGGATGCGATGAATGTCTACGGTCGCGTCAGCGCACTGGGCATCATCGGCTATGGCCAGTCGGATCTGGACGAACGGCTGGGCGCGCTGGCCGTGGCCCAGGGACGGACGGTCGCGCCGGACACCAATCCGGCCGCGGGGTCCTATTTCCGTTCCGATCACTTCCCCCTGGCCAAGCGCGGCGTGCCGATGGCCTATTCGCACGGCAGTGGCGCGTTCCGTGATGCGCCGTTCGAGGCCCGCAACACCGCCCGCGATGACTATGGCGCGCGCCGCTATCACCAGGCCGATGATGAATGGTCGGCGGACTGGGACCTGCGCGGTCAGATCGAGGACCTCGAGGTCATGTACGAGGCCGGTCGCGCCCTCGCCAACAGCCGGGACTGGCCGGCGTGGAAGCCCGGATCCGAGTTCGGACCGGCCCGGGCCGCGAGCGCGTCCGCCCGCCGCTGAAGTCTTTGCCCCGGATGACCAAAACTTAACGGGCGGTCGCTAGAGGCTGCCGTCAAGATATGACCCGGGCCGGCATGGCCGTCGGGGATGGAGTTCTGCATGTTTCGTCGGATGTTGGGAGGCGTCGCCGCCCTCGCCTTGCTGGTCGCCGCCACTCCCGGGCTGGCCCAGGACTTTTCCGCGGCCACGCTCAGCGAGGGTATCCGCACCATCAGCGCCGACGCCTACCAGGGCCGCTATCCGGGCACCGAGGGTGAGCGGATGGTTCTGTCGTGGCTGCAGGCCCAGTATGAGGCCATGGGGATGGAGCCCGGGGGACCGGACGGCCAGTGGCTGCAGCACATCGAGCTGAAGCGCTACACGCCCGTCGCCGGGGCCTCGGCCAGCTGGACCGGTCCGGACGGTCAGTCCCACGTCCTGACGCCGGGCACCGACATCATCCTGCGCGCGGACACCAATGACGGCCGGGCCGTGATCCGGGAGGCGGGCCTGATGTTCGTCGGCTACGGGATTTTCGCGCCCGAACGTCAGTGGGACGACTATGGCAATGCGGATGTGCGCGGCAAGGTCGTCATTGTCATCGCCGGCGAGCCCGAGGGGGCCCTGTTCAACGGGGCGTATGCCACCAACTATCAGTCCGACGAATACAAGGCGGACGAGGCCTTCCGGCGCGGGGCCGTGGGTGTGGTCACCCTGGCCCAGGGGGATGTGAACTCACAGGCCTGGCAGCGCACCCTGCGCGGCAGTGCCCGCAAACGCACCGCGACGCCGGGCGCGGCGGACCTGGAGTTCTCCGCCACGACCCTGCCGGAGACGGCAGCGGCCTGGGGCGCGGCGGCGGGCGTCGACATCGGGGCGCTCGAGGTTACCGGCGGGGCTTTCAAGGCCGTGTCCCTGCAGGGCGTGACCCTGTCGATCGACGTCGCCGAGACCATCGACACCCTGGTGACGCACAATCTGCTGGCCCGGATTCCCGGTACCGAGCACCCGGACGAAACCATCGTCTATTCGGCCCACTGGGATCATGTCGGCGGGGCGGACCAGCACCCGGGCGTCACCGGCGATCAGATCTGGAACGGGGCCTGGGACAATGCCTCGGGCACCATCGGCGTGCTGGAGATGGCGCGTCAGCTGAGCGCCGCGCCACGGCCGAAGCGCTCGATCGTCTTCGCCCATATGGCGGCCGAGGAGATGGGGCTGCTGGGGGCCTATGCCTATGCCGCCGATCCGGTCTGGCCGCTGGCGACGACGGTGGCGGACATCAATATCGACATGCTGCCGCTGAGCGGGTCGACCCGGGACGTGCCGATCTTCGGCAAGGGGCAGAACGAGCTGGAGGACCGGCTGGAGCTGCTGGCCGCGGCCGAAGGGCGCTATGTCAGCGACGACCATATGCCGGAGCAGAATTTCTATTACCGGTCGGACCATTTCCCGTTCGCGCGCATGGGCGTGCCGGCGATCATGCCCTGGCACGGCTGGGACTGGGTCGAGGGCGGACGTGAGGCGGGCGAGGCCGCGTGGAAGGCCAAATTCGGTGCCGACTATCACCGGGCCTCGGACGAATGGTCGGCGGACTGGGACCTGACCTCGGCGGTCGAGAACCTGACCCTGCTGTACCATCTGGGTCTGGATCTCGCGAACAGCGAGGACTGGCCCGGCTGGAAGCCCGACTCCGAGTTTGGGGCCATTCGCGCCGAAAGCGCGGCGGCCCGTCAGTGAGCCTGAGCCTGCGCGCCCTGACCGGCGACGGCTCGCCGCCGGTCGAGGGATCGTATCCGCAGGCGGTCGAGGTGAGCGGGGCGACCCGCTGGCTGTTCCTGTCCGGACAGATCCCGGTTGCGCCGGACGGCAGGCTGGCGGCGGATTTCCGCGGCCAGTGCGATCAGGTCTGGGCCAATGTCGAGACCCAGCTGACCGCGGCGGGCATGACGATGGACAATCTGGTCAAGGTCACCACCTTCCTGGCCGACCGCCGCCATGCGCTGGAGAACCGCGCGGTGCGTCTGAAATGGCTGGACGGGCGTCAGCCGGCCCTGACGGTGATCGTTACCGGCCTGTTCGAGGCGGGCTGGATGGTCGAGATCGAGGCGGTCGCGGCGGCCTGAGGGGGCACCGCGCGGCCTGCGGACCAGCCGGTGTGGCTGATCCGCCGGCTGGTCCCCGGTCCAGGCCTCAGACCGCGGCCAGGGCCTGATCCAGATCGGCGATCAGGTCGTCGATATGTTCGATCCCGACCGACAGGCGCACCGTGTCGTCGGTCACGCCGGCCTTCTTCAGCTCGTCCGGCGACAGCTGGCGGTGGGTGGTCGAGGCCGGATGGCAGACCAGCGACTTGGCGTCGCCGATGTTGACCAGCCGGGTGAACAGCTTGACCGCGTCCTGGAACCGCGCCCCGGCCTCGCGCCCGCCCCTGACGCCGAAGGTCAGCAGGCCCGAGGCCTTGCCGCCGAAATATTTCTGCACCAGGGCGTGGCCGGGGTGGTCGGCCAGTCCGGCA
The DNA here is from genome assembly GCF_029945885.1 of Brevundimonas sp. GTDB lineage: Bacteria > Pseudomonadota > Alphaproteobacteria > Caulobacterales > Caulobacteraceae > Brevundimonas. The sequence continues at coordinate 155,796 of NZ_JAQSDK010000028.1, read as the reverse complement.
TAGTTGACCCAGTCGACCTTCGGGTGGGCCTTCAGCCATTTGGCGACGGCGGTGGCGTTCTCGACGTGGCGATCCATGCGCAGTCCCAGGGTCTCCAGCCCCTGCAGGATCAGGAAGCTGTTGAACGGCGAGATGGCCGCGCCGGTGTTCCTGAGCAGGACCGTCCGCGCCCGGCCGATGAAGGCGGCGGGACCGAAGGCCTCGGTATAGACGACGCCGTGATAGGCGACTTCCGGTTCGTTCAGGCGACGGAAGCGTGCCCTGTGCTCGGCCCAGGGGAAGGTGCCGCCATCGACGATGGCCCCGCCGATACTGGTGCCGTGGCCGCCGATGTATTTGGTCAGGGCGTGGACGACGATGTCGGCCCCGTGTTCGATGGGGCGGGTCAGGTAGGGCGTCGGCACGGTGTTGTCGACGATCAGCGGCAGGCCCTGGGCATGGGCGGCCCCGGCCAGGGCGGCGAAGTCCACGACATTGCCCAGCGGATTGCCGATCGACTCGCAGAAGACCGCCTTGGTCCGGGCATCGGTGTTGGCCGCCACCGCCGCGAAATCGTCGGCGTCGATGAAGCGCACCTCGATGCCGTACTGGGGCAGGGTGTGGGCGAACAGGTTGTAGGTGCCGCCGTACAGGGCCCCGGTGGCGATGATATTGTCGCCGGCCTCGGCGATGGTCAGGATCGCATAGGTGATGGCCGCCATGCCCGAGGCCACCGTCAGGGCCGCGACCCCGCCCTCGAGCGCCGCCAGACGTTGCTCCAGCACGTCCGAGGTCGGGTTCATGATGCGGGTGTAGATGTTGCCCGCCACCTTGAGGTCGAACAGGTCGGCCCCGTGCTGGGTGTCGTCGAAGGCGTAGCTGGTGGTCTGGTAGATGGGCACGGCGACCGCCCGGGTGGTCGGGTCCGGCGCATAGCCGGCATGCAGGGCCAGGGTTTCAAAACGTGCAGGTGCGGTGGTGGTCATGGTCGTCACAGGTCCCGCTCATCGCGACCCGAACGGCTGAGAAAACCCGTGAAGACACAGCCCTGATGGGGCCGGGGACCTTCACTCATCTCTCGTGGCTCCGAAAAGCCCCGCAGGAGTTGGCACCTTCGTCCGGATCAGGTGGATCCGGACAGGTTGCCCCGACGTCAAAGGGCCTATCCCTCGGTCGGTCTTGATGAGTGACACCAAGCTGGACCACGAAGGACGAGGTCGTCAAGCGCTCATTGTGCGGTGCAACCGGAGTGTCAGCTGCTGAACAGGAAGTTCAGGACGTCGCCGTCCTTGACCACATAGGTCTTGCCCTCGGCGCGCAGCTTGCCGGCCTCGCGGGCCTTGGCCTCGCCCTTCAGGGAGACGAAGTCGTCGAAGGCGATGGTTTCGGCGCGGATGAAGCCCTTTTCGAAATCCGTGTGGATCACGCCGGCGGCCTGGGGGGCGGTGGCACCGACCGGGATGGTCCAGGCGCGGGCTTCCTTGGGGCCGACGGTGAAATAGGACTGCAGGCCCAGCAGGCTGTAGGCCTCGCGGATCAGGCGGTTCAGGCCCGGCTCGGCCAGGCCCAGGCCCTCGAGGAATTCCTTCTGTTCGGCCTCGTCGAGGACGGCCAGTTCGGAATCGATCTTGGCCGAGATGACCACGGCATTGGCATTGTCCTCGGCGGCGCGTTTGGCGACCAGGTCGGACAGGTCGTTGCCCTTGTCGGCCGAGGCCTCGTCGACGTTGGAGACATAGAGGGCGGGCAGGGCGGTCAGCAGCTGCAGCATGTGCCAGGCCTTCTCGTCCTCCTTGTCGACCTTGGCCGTCCGGGCCGGCTTGCCGGCGCGCAGGGGCTCGAGGGCGAGGTTGATCAGGCGCAGGGTCTGCTGGGCGTCCTTGTCGCCGCCCTTGGCCTTCTTCTCGACATTGCCGACCCGCTTCTCGAGGCTTTCGAGGTCGGCCAGCATCAGTTCGGTCTCGATGATCTCGAGGTCGCTGACCGGATCGATCCGGTCCTCGACGTGGGTGATGTCGTCATCGATGAAACAGCGGGCGACGAAGGCCACGGCGTCGCAGTCGCGGATATTGGCCAGGAACTGGTTGCCCAGACCCTCGCCCTTGGACGCGCCGCGCACGAGGCCGGCGATGTCGACGAAGGTGATCCGCGAGGGGATGATCTCCTTGGACCCGGAGATCTCGGCCAGGGCCTGCAGGCGCGGTTCCGGGACCGCCACGTCGCCGGTGTTCGGCTCGATGGTGCAGAACGGATAGTTGGCGGCCTGGGCCGCCGCCGTCTTGGTCAGGGCATTGAACAGGGTGGACTTGCCGACATTCGGCAGTCCAACGATCGCGACTTTAAGAGCCATGGTATTCCTCGTGAGCGCGAGCCTTTAGCCGGTCGCGGTCCGTTTGTCAGGTTCGCGCTTCAGCGAGGGTCAGTGTTTCTTGGCGGGGGCGGTCGCGGCGGCCGGGTCGGGTTCGGGTTGGCGAACCTCGGCCTGGACGGTCATGGCCGGCGATTTCTCGAAACCGAGCGTCAGGGGCACGGTCTGGCCCGCGACCAGCGGTGCGGTCAGGCCGACCAGCATCAGGTGTTCACCGCCGGGGGCCAGGGTGACCGCCTTGTCGGCAGGCAAGGGCAGGCCACCGGCCATTTCACCCATCCGCATGATGCCGTCTTCCATGGTCATGGTGTGGATCTGGGCGGCGGTCGAGACCGGGGTGGCAACGCCGGTCAGGCGATCGCCGGTCGAGGATTTGAGCGTCAGATAACAGGCCCCGGTCTGGGCCCCGTTCGGGCTGGGCCGGCACCAGGCGGCGGTGGCGGTGATGACATTGCGTGTGCCGTCCGTATCGACGGTGGTCTTGGAGGCCCCGGGCTCGGCGGGCTGGCAGGCAGCGAGACCGAGCAGGGCAAGGGCGGCAATCAGAATACGCATCGTGAAAAGACTCCTTCCGGTGCCGCTGACGGGCCCCGACCTACGATCCGGACCCCGTGCAGGCGCAGGGGCGGACATCAGATTCAACTCACCCTGAACCTAGACGATGGCGGCGATAAGGACGATGCCCCGGCGGGTGTTTTCTTGTCACGGCCGACGGTGGGCTCAGACGTCGCGGGCCGCCTGGCGCGGGCTGAATTTCGGGGCGGGGGCCAGACGCAGGACCTCGCCCTGGTAGCGTTCGTCATCACCGGCGGCAGCGAAGGGCAGGGCGTCGGCCACGGCGTTGAGCAGGGCCTCCAGCCACGGCTGTTCGGCCTTGTGAAAATCCCCCAGCACATGGGGCATGACCAGATGGCTCTCGCCGGGGTGGCCGATGCCGAGCCGGGCGCGGCGGAAGTCGGGGCCGAGGTGGCTGATCAGGGAGCGGACGCCGTTCTGGCCGGCGGCACCGCCCCCGGTCTTCATGCGGAACCGGCCCGGGGCCAGGTCGATCTCGTCATGGAAGACGATGATCTGTGCCGGGGGGACCTTGTAGAAGCGGGCGGCCTCGCCGACGGCCCGGCCACTCTCGTTCATGAAGGTCTGGGGCTTCATCAGCAGGGCCCGGACCGGACCGGCGGGGGTATCGATCTCGCCTTCGCTGACGACCGACTGGAATTTGGCCCGCTCGGGTCCAAACCTCCAGCGCCGGGCGATGGCGTCGACGGCCATGAAGCCGATGTTGTGGCGGTTGTTCTTGTATTTGGGACCCGGATTGCCGAGCCCGGCCAGGATGATCATCGCTCAGCTCCGGAAACCGAAACGGCCCACTCCGGTAAGGGAATGGGCCGCTTCAGAACAGTCAATCGCGGGACGATCAGTCTTCCGACTTGTCGCCTTCGGCAGCAACGTCGTCGCCCTGGGCGGTGGCCGGAACCTCGGTGGCCTCGACTTCGGCTTCGGCGTCGGCGACCTGATCGGCGGCTTCGGACATGGCAGCCGAGGAGACCTTGATCGCGGCGATCATGAAGTCGCGGTCACCGATCGAAGGCTCGACACCCTTGGGCAGTTTGATGTCCGAAATGCGGATCGAGTCGCCCAGCTTGTGCTTGGACAGGTCGACCGTCAGGTCTTCCGGAATGTGGTCGGCGCGGACGGAGACCTCGACCGTGTGACGGACGATCTCCAGCGAGCCACCCTGACGGAAGGCTTCGCACTGATCCTGGTTGATGAAATGCACCGGCACTTCGATCTTGATGATCTGCTTCATGTCGACGCGCATCAGGTCGAAATGCAGGGGCCGATCCGAGACCGGATGGAACTGCACCGCCTTGGCGATGACCGACTGGCTCTCGTCGCCGTACTTCAGCGTGACGAGGTGGCCCAGCAGCTTGCCGGTGTAGAGGGACTTGCGGAAGTCCTTCTCGTTCACCGAAATGGACACGGGGGCCTTGTCGCCGCCGTACAGGATTCCCGGTACAGCGCCGGTACGACGCACGGCGCGGGCGCCACCGGTGCCAACGCCAGCACGGACGTCGACGTTCAGGATGATCTCGGCCATCTGGCTCGCCTCAATAACACAAACGCCGCTGGGCAGGCCCGCGCGGCGGGGTCTTGGACCCTCGAATTCAAGAGCGCGGGTCATTACACGCTCATGGGCAGCTACGCAACCGCCCGTGCGCGACAGTGTCGCTTACGGGCGGTGCACGGCGATGAAAACTAGCGGGACGCGGTCTGAACCGCGCTGATCGATGCGGCTGCGGCACCGGCCGCCACCGGGGATGAAATCCCACCGGCCCCGGCGACAGCAGTGTCGGGCACCGGGGTGACCGGTGGGATCGGCGTGATGTTGCTGGCCGTGCAGGTGGCGAGGTCCCGCATGATGTGCCGGCCGACGCAGAAGATGTCCTCATAGCTGGGGCGCGAGGCCGCCAGACACTGGAACAGCATCAGCTTGGACATGTTCAGGCAGAATTCGCTGTTCGATTCGACGACCAGGGCCTCGGTATTGGCGCGGGCGTCGTCACCGCCGGCCCCGAGGGCGGCGAGGGCGGCGATGGCCAGGGAGTTGACCACGGCCGGCGTATAGGGCGGTCCGGCCTCGGCGGCCGTCAGCGACAGGCCGGAGCCCGTATTGGCCGCCGCGAACAGGCGGGCGGCCTCATCGGCCGACGGCAGCATCTGCACGGCGGACAGGCTCTTGGCGCTCTCGAGCCGGTCCTCGCGGCGCTGGATGTGGATCGAGGCCCAGCGACGGCGGGGGTCGCCGCGTCCCTGGATGGTATAGGCGTCTTCCTCGACCGCATTGGCGATGGTCATCAGGGCGGCGGAGTCCTTGCCGATCACCTCGACGATCAGGCCGGCGGCGGCATCGGCCCCCGGCAGGGTGGCGGCATAGGCCGGATTGGCGATGATCCGTTCGATCATCCCCTGGCGCTGGGCAGGGTCGACGCCGAAGGTGCGGACGCCGGCGACGAACTCGGGCGACTGCAGCGCCAGGATCGAGCCGTAGGCGATCATGCCGCGCGACAGCTGGGCTGGCTCATAGGCAGCGCCGCGGCGGATGGCGGCCTGGATGGATTCCGCATCGGGGAAGCCGGCCTGGATCGATCCGACCTCGCGGATGAAAGTCACATAGATGGAGGCGGCCTCGGCCACACCCTCGTTCAGGGTCACAGCGGGCGGCGGCGGCGGTGGCGGCGGTGCGACGGGCTCGGGCTCGGGCGTGGCGCAGCTGGCAAGAAGGACGGTTGCGGCGACGGCCGCGATCGACAGACCGGAACGCACAGAGGTCTGGAACATAGGCATGAAACCCCACGTGAAAGCGCGACGCCGGCGGGAACCGGCATTCTGTTGGCCTATATAACGCGGTCGGAGGGGTTTTCCGACCGTTAATCGAACAGTTTGGATACCGATTCTTCGTTGGCGATGCGCCGGATGGCCTCGCCGATCAGTGGTGCCACGGAGACGTTGCGGATCTTGTCGCAGGTCAAAACTTCGTGGGGTTGTTCGATGGAGTCGGTGATGACCAGCTCCTTCAGCGGCCCGTCGCTGACGCGCTGGACCGCCGGTCCAGACAGGACGCCGTGGCTGATATAGGCCGAGACGGACTCCGCGCCGCGATCCATCAGGGCCTGGGCCGCATTGACCAGGGTGCCGCCGGAATCGACGATGTCGTCGAACAGGATACAGCGGCGGCCCTCGACATCACCGATGATGTTCATCACCTCGCTCTCGCCCGCCTTGGAGCGGCGTTTGTCGACGATGGCCAGATCGGCGTCGAGGCGTTTGGCCAGGGAGCGGGCCCGCACCACGCCGCCGACGTCGGGCGAGACGATCATCAGCTCGTCGCTGCGGGGGTAGTGTTCGCGAATGTCGCGGGCCAGCACCGGGGTGGCCAGCAGGTTGTCGGTGGGGATGTCGAAGAAGCCCTGGATCTGTCCGGCGTGGAGATCCATCGTCAGCACCCGGTCGGCCCCGGCGCGGGTGATCAGATTGGCGACCAGCTTGGCCGAGATCGGGGTGCGTCCGCCGGTCTTCCGGTCCTGCCGGGCGTAGCCGAAATAGGGCATGACGGCCGTGATCCGCTTGGCCGAGGCCCGGACCAGAGCGTCGGTGATGATCAGCAGTTCCATCAGATTGTCGTTGGCGGGATAGCTGGTCGACTGGATGACGAAGACGTCCTCGCCGCGGACGTTTTCCTCGATGACGGCGAAGACCTCATTGTCGGCGAAGCGTTTCACCTGGGCCTTGGTCAGGGGCATGTCGAGGTGGGCGGCTATCGCCAGGGACAGGGTCCGGTTCGAATTGCCTGCGAGCAGCTTCATCACCGGTCATCCTTTTGCCGTCATCGAACCGCCAGATCGATTGGCGTTTTCAAGCGCGCTTCTTATCAGGGGACGGGCCTGCTTCAAGGCACTGTGACGCAATATCTTCAATTTGCGTTCGCATTGGCGCGGTCCACAGGCTGGTGTAGAGGTCTCGCTGTATACCGGGACGGCCGTATGGGCCGCGCCGGTGTCGGCATGTCATGGGGTCGCCTTTGCCTTCTTCGAAGTTCCGTACCGGTCTGACCATCGCGACCGTCGCCCTGTCGGTTCTGGCCATCAGTGCCTGCTCGGGCACGGCCAAACGTCCCCGGCTTGCCTATGAGGAGCGGCCGGTCGAGGCGCTCTACAATACCGGCTACGAGCGCCTGCAGCGCGAACGCTGGGGCGATGCGATCGACTATTTCCAGGAGGTCGAGCGCCAGCATCCGTATTCGGAATGGTCGCGCCGCGCGATCCTGATGCAGATCTACGCCTATTATCAGAACAACAATTACGCCGAGGCGATCGCCGCAGCGGACCGGTTCATCCAGCTGTTCCCGGGCAATCCGTCGGCCGCCTATGCCTTCTATATGAAGGCGATCAGCAATTTCGAGCAGATCACCGACGTCGGCCGGGACCAGGGCTATGCCGAACAGGCGCTGCTGGGTCTTCGTGACGTGGCCCGCCGCTATCCCGGCACCCCCTATGCCATCGATGCGACGGTCAAGATCGACATGGTCAACGACCAGCTGGCCGGCAAGGAAATGGCGATCGGTCGCTATTACCAGCGCGGCAGCCAGCCGCTGGCCGCGATCAACCGCTACAAGACGGTGATCGACAACGAAGCCTTCCAGCGCACCTCGCACACGCCCGAGGCCCTCTACCGTCTGGTCGAGGTCTATCTGAGCATCGGCCTGAAGGACGAGGCCGTGCGCAACGGGGCCGTGCTGGGCTTCAACTATCCGGGCAGCCCCTGGTATGCCGAGGCCTATGCCCTGCTGACCGAACAGGGCAAACGCCCCGAGGTGGCCCCCGAGGGGCAGCGCGAAAGCTGGCTGCGCCGGATCATCCCGGGCTGACACTGACCGACGGTGGTCCCGCAGTCCGGTGCGCGTCTTGACGCGCCCGGACGCCGGCTTTCGTGGCTAGTATGGGGAAAGCCACGAATCAAAGCGCCATGCTGACCGCCCTGACCATTCGCGACATCGTCCTGATCGACAGCCTTCATCTCGAGGTCGATGAGGGACTGACCGTGCTGACCGGCGAGACCGGGGCCGGCAAGTCGATCATCCTCGACGCCCTGGGTCTGGCCCTGGGCGGGCGCGGCGACGCCGGACTGGTCCGCGACGGGGCCAAACAGGCCGTGGCCACGGCCGTATTCTCGGCCCCCGATGATCCCGAGCTGATCGCCCTGATCGCCGAGCGCGGCTTCGAGGTGGCGGCCGGTGAGGATCTGATCCTGCGTCGCATCCTGTCGGTGGACGGCCGCAGCCGCGCCTTCATCAATGACCAGCCCGCCGGGGTCACGGCCCTGCGCGAGATCGGCCAGGCCCTGGTCGAGGTGCACGGCCAGCACGAGACCGTCGGCCTGCTGGACTGGAAGACCCACCGCACCCTGCTGGACACCTATGGCGGCCTGGCTCCGCAGCTGGCCGATGTGGCGCGGGCGGCCGAGACGCTGAAGGTGGCGACCACCCGGCTGGCCGACCTGCGCGCCGCCGCCGCCGAGGCCGCGGCCCAGGCCGAGGATCTGGCCCTGAACCTGGCCGATCTGGATGCGCTGGACCCCCGCGCCGACGAGGAGACCGAACTGGCCGGGGAGCGGGCCATCCTGGGCGCCGCGGAGAAGGCGCTGGCCGATCTGTCGGATGCCCGCACCGCCCTGGGCGGGGACAAGCTGAGCCAGAAGCTGTCGTCAGCCCTGCGTGCGGTCGAACATGCGCGCCAGCGGGCCCTGCAGGCCGGGGCCGAGGAGGATCACCCGGTCATCGCCCGGCTGCTGGCCGCGGCCGAGGCCATCGACCGGACCCTGGTCGAGGCGGTCGAGGCCATCGCCGAGGTCGATGCGGCCGCCGCCGCCTTTGATTTCGAGCCCGGCCGTCTGGACAAGGCCGAGGAGCGGCTGTTCGCCCTGCGCGCCGCGGCCCGCAAGCTGAACACCAGTGTCGAGATGTTGCCGGTGCTGCGCGGCCGGTTCCGCGACCAGCTGCGGCTGATCGAGGACGGGGCCGAGGCCCTGACCGAGGCGGAGCGGGCCACCAGCCTGGCGCGCGAGGCCTATGACGTGGCCGCCGCCTTCCTGAGTTCGGCGCGCGAGGCGGCGGGCGAGCGGCTGTCGGCGGCGGTGATGGGCGAACTGGGGCCGCTGAAGCTGGACCGGGCCCGGTTCCGCGTCGATTTCGAGCCGGTGGCCGAGGGCCGCCGCGGACCGCTGGGCGTCGAGACCGTGCGCTTCCAGATTGCCACCAATGCCGGGACGCCGTTCGGGCCGCTGGACGCCATTGCCTCGGGCGGGGAGCTGGCGCGTTTCGCCCTGGCCATGAAGGCGGCCCTGGCCAGCCGCGCCGACCAGCGCCAGCCGGTGATGATCTTCGATGAGGTCGACCAGGGCGTCGGCGGGGCCGTGGCCGAGGCCGTGGGTCAGCGGCTGAAACGGCTGTCGACCGGGGCCCAGGTGCTGGTGGTCACCCACAGTCCGCAGGTGGCGGCGCGCGGCCACGCCCACTGGAAGGTGCGCAAGGCCGACGCCGACGGGGTGACGACGGCCACGGTCGACACGCTGGACGAGAGCGCCCGGCAGGAGGAGATCGCCCGCATGCTGGCCGGGGCGACGATCACCGACGAGGCAAGAGCGGCGGCCAAGGTGCTGATCGGTTAGGGGACTGGGTCCCCGCCTGCGCGGGGATGAGCGGATTTGAATGGCGGCTAGGCCCCCAGGATCCAGCCTTCTTCGCTCTCGACCCGGGCGATCGTGGCCTCATCGGTGCCCTTGGGCGGGGCGAAGGCGCGGGCGAGGTCGCCCTTGTCGTCCATTTTGGCGAAGGCCTCGGCGGCGGTGCGGACCTGGACCTGTTCCTTGAACTCACCGGCGACGGGCGTGGCCTCGAACAGGGCCGGCCAGACCTCGACCACCAGGGTCGACAGGGGCTCGACGTCCTCGGCGGTCAGTTCGCGCCAGCCGGTGCCGAACGGCCAGACAGCGGCGGCGGTGCCGAGGGCCTCAACGAGGCGGCGCACCATCGGGATGCCGACCAGGGTCAGGCCGCCGACGGCCCCGGCCCCGTGCATCTGCCAGACGGCCTTGGGCTGCAGCTTGCCGCGACGGGCGGCGATCTCGGTGGCGCGGTGTTCGGGGATGTCGGTCGAGGCCCCCACGGGCGGCTTGGTCGTGGTCAGCCAGCGCTGGGCCTGGGAGGCGGGGGCACCCCACATCGGCCAGGGCTGGTCGGTCATCAGCCGGTTGATCTTGGCCGCCACCTGATAGCGGTTGTTGGTATTGTCGGCCTTGTCGACGACGTTGGCCGCGAGGAATTTCCACATCGCCGCCCACGGCGTGCCGGTCAGTTTCAGCCGTTCGGCCGTGCCGGTCGGAAAGCCCAGGTTGAAGTCGAACCCGACCAGGACCCGGTCGCCGCGCTTGCGGTGGTCGGCCAGCAGGGAGGCGAGCAGTTTCTCGCCCTCGGCCCGGGTCGCGGCATTGTGGGTCTCGCTGTACAGGCGGAAGCGCACGTCGCGCTTGGTCACGCCGATCCAGATCGACTGATCGCCCAGTTTCTTGCCCTCGGCGGCGGTCCAGTCAGCGATGATGTAGGCGTCGAAAAGGCGGGCCACGGCGGGCTCCTCAGGAACTCGGGACGAACGGGATGCGGGGTTCTAGCGCCCCGGCGTCCGGACCGGAAGGGCCGTGTGTCCGATCAGGCCTTCAGCAGGGCATCCAGATGCGACAGCCAGCGCCGGCCCAGCCGCATGGCCTCGGCCGGGGAGCCGGTCTGGACCGCCAGGGTGGCGTTCCACAGCGACAGTTCGAACTCGGGGTTGCGGGCGTCGGAAAACAGCAGGCGCAGCACAACGGTCTCGGCATCGGGGGCCATCACGTCCAGCGTCTTGCGCACTTCGCCGCGGCGGATACGGGCCACGACATGGCCGTCGACGATGACCTCGCCGCCCTCGATCTCCTCGAAACCATAGACCAGGCCATCGGCCCCGCGATTCCACAGCACAGCGATCTGGGCCCCGTCGAAATCCAGGCCGGCGGCGCGGCCCTCGCCGGGCGACAGGGCCTCGGCCTCGGGCACGACTCCGAGCGATTTGAGCAGGGCCCGGGCGAGGCGGCGGCCTGGCTCCATCCACCAGGCCAGGGCCAGGACGCCGGTGGTCAGGGCCGCCGTGGCCAGGGCGAGCAGCAGGATGATCCGGAGCGTATCGGCCACGGCTCAGTCCTCCAGCTCGACCACTACCGGGACGTGGTCGCTGGGCTTGTCCATGTCGCGGGCCTCGCGATGGGTCTCGATGCCGCGGAAGCGGTCGGCGGCCTGGGGCGACAGCAGGGCAAAATCGATGCGGATGCCGTGGTCGCGCTGCCAGGCCCCGGCCTGGTAGTCCCAGAAGCTGTAGGTGCCGGCCGGCTCGTTGCCCAGATCGTGGGCGTCGGACAGGCCGAGGAATTTCAGCGCGCGCAGGGCGGCGCGACTCTCGGGCTGGAACAGGGCGTCATCGGTCCAGGCCTCGGGGTTGCGGGCATCCGCGGGCGTGGGGATGACGTTGTAGTCGCCGCAGAGGGCCAGGGATTCCTCGAGCTTCAGCAGCTCGCGGGCATGGGCCTGGAGCCGGGCGAACCAGGCCAGTTTGTAGGTGAATTTCTCCGTGCCAAGCGGATTACCGTTGGGCAGGTAGATGGCCCCGACGCGCACGGGACGGGGCGATTCGACGAGCGCTTCGATATAGCGAGCCTGTTCGTCACGATCATCACCGGGCAGGCCACGGCGGATGTCGGACAGCGGATATTTCGAGAGCAGGGCGACGCCGTTGTAGGATTTCTGCCCGTGGGTCTCGACGTTGTAGCCGAGGCTTTCAAAGGCCTCGCGCGGGAATTTCTCGTCGACGCATTTGATTTCCTGCAGGCAGGCGACGTCGGGTTTGGCCGCCTCGAGCCATTCCAGCACGGTGGGCAGGCGGGCGTTGACGGAATTGACGTTCCAGGTGGCGATGCGCATGGCCGGGACGCTAGGCGGCGTCGGCCGGTCCGGCAAGGCACGTGCGCCTGCCGGACCGGCCCGGGTCGTACTTTTTACGTGGTCGGGGCCGCAGCCGCAGGGGCGTCCTCGGTCGTCGCGGCCGGGGCCACGCCGATCTGGCAGCCACCGCCGATGTTGACGGCCTCGGCGCAGGTGTGAATGCGCTGGGCGTGACGGTCGGCGCTGACGCGGGCCAGGTAGCCGTCGCCGGACGCGCATTTGATTTCATAGATGGTCAGGCCGGCGGAATCCTTGCCCATCACCCGGGTCTGGCGGACGTCACAGGCGGCGGCGGGGGTGCCGGCCAGAACGGCCTTCCAGGCCCCGTAGGAGGTTTCGGCCGAGGTGAAGCGGCAGGTGGTGCGGCGACCGAGCAGCTCCCAGCAGGCGGTGGTGGTCCAGCCGGTCGGGGTCTTCTCGAGCCAGTAGCCGTCCTGGCTCTGGCAGCCGACCTCATACAACAGGTGATCGTCGTCGGTCTTGCCGATGGCCGAGGCCTGGTCGACCGTGCAGTCGAGGCCGGCCTCGGTGGCATAGGCCTGGACGACGGCGACGACATTCTGGTTGGCCGGCAGAACGCATTGCTGACCGACGTCAGCGGCGGGATCGGCGGCACGGACGATGTCGGCCTGGCCGGACAGCAGCACGCAGTCGATGGCCTGGGGCGGGGTCGAGGCGATCAGGATATAGCCCGGGCCGGTGGCGCAGGCGGCCTCATAGGCGGCTTCCTGGGCGGCGGTCAGACCGAGTTCGGAGGCCTCGGTGACCTGGCAGGCGACGCCGGCCGAGGTGGCGATGACCTGGGCGCTGGCGACCAGTTCTTCCGGTTTCGGCGCGGCCGGCTGGGTCGGGCGCGGCGCGGCGCGCGGACGCTCGTGACGGCCGAGGCGACGGCGGGAATTGTCTTCGGCGGGAGCTTCCGGCTGGAAGGTGGGGTCAGTCGCCTGGTCCCCGGCCGACTGGGCGGCTGCCGGCGGGACCGTCGCCAGTGACAGGGCGAACACGCCCCCGATAACGGCGATGAAAGGAATCTTGGACACCGGATACTCCTCGAAGAAACGTGTAGACCCGCAGCCTTGGCGTCCGGGGGCGGCGCGGTCAAGGCAGGGAGATGACCAGTCTGTGGTCCCGCGATGAACGCGGGATGACCGGGGGCGGGGCCAGTCCGGCCCGCCAGACACGCTCCCGGGGCCGTGGTGGCGGGCCCGGGGCGGACGGCTATGGACCCCGTGGGCCGGGCGAGGCATGGTGTCACCGTTTTCAAAGGAGACTTTCATTGGCGGACGGCGTGGTCCTCCCGGACGAGCGGCAGTCACCGGGCGGCAACCGGGGCCTGACCTATCCCTTCCCGACTCCGCCCGGAGTCGGCGAGGCCGTCACCGTGGCCCCCGGGGTCCTGTGGCTGCGCCTGCCGCTGCCGATGTCGCTGAACCACATCAACGTCTATGCGCTGGAGGACGGCGAGGGTTGGACCCTGGTGGATACCGGGCTGAACACGCCGGCTTCGATCGCCGCCTGGGAGGCCGCCCTGGCCGGGCCGCTGGGCGGACGACCGGTCAGGCGGGTGATCTGCACCCACATGCATCCGGACCATATCGGCCTGGCCGGCTGGCTGTGCGAGCGGTTCGCGGTCCCGCTGCTGATGACGCGGCTGGAATATGTGATGGCGCGGATGTTGATCGCCGACACCGGCCAGCCCGCCCCTGAAGACGGTGCGACCTTCTATCGTGCCGCCGGCTGGAACGCCGATCAGATCGCCGGCTACCGCAAGCATTTCGGTGGTTTCGGCAAGGGGGTGCGCCCGCTGCCGACGGCCTTTACCCGTATGGTCGAGGGCGAGGTCCTGACCATCGGCGACGGGGCCTGGCGGGTGGTGATCGGTGAGGGGCACAGCCCGGAACACGCCTGTCTGTGGCGGGAGGCCGACGATGTGCTGCTGGGCGGGGACCAGATCCTGCCGCGCATCTCGTCGATCGTTGCCGTCTGGCCGACCGAGCCGGCCGCCGATCCGCTGGGGGACTGGCTGGCGTCGCTGCAGCGGATGAAGACGGTCTTTCCTGAAACGACGCTGGTTCTGCCGTCGCATGGCGAACCCTTTACCGGGGTTCAGACCCGGCTGGATGCCCTGATCCGTGGCCACGAGACCGGGCTGACGCGACTGTCGCGGACCCTGGCGACGCCCTGCCGCGCCGTGGACGTGTTTTCCGCCCTGTTCGCCCGCTCCATCGACGACAGTCTGCTGGGCATGGCGACCGGCGAAAGCCTGGCGCATCTGAACTATCTGGTTCGTCATGGCCGGGCACAGGTTGCCCGGGACGCCGATGGCGTGGACTGGTGGACAACGACCTCAAGCAGCGAGACCTGACGTGACCGATCATATCCTGACCACCCTCGACGGCGGCATCCTGACCATCACCCTGGCCCGGCCCGGCAAGAAGAACGCCATCACCCAGGCGATGTATTCGGCCCTGGCCGAGGCGACCGAGCGGGCGCGGACCGACGACACGGTACGGGTGCTGCAGTTCCGGGGCGAGGGCGACAGTTTCTCGGCCGGCAATGACATCGCCGACTTCATCGCCCTGGGCTCGCAGGGCGCGCAGGCTGCCGACATGCCGGTGTTTCGTTTTCTGAAGGCGCTGGCCGATCTGGACAAGCCGGCGGTGGCGGCGGTGCGCGGTCGCGCGGTCGGTATCGGCCTGACCCTGCTGCTGCATTGCGACATGGTGGTGGTGGCCGAGGACGCCCTGTTGTCGGCTCCGTTCATCAACCTGGCCCTGGCCCCGGAGGCGGCGTCATCGCTGTTGCTGCCGGCGCTGATCGGCCATCAACGAGCCTTCGAAATGTTCGCCCTCGGCGAGGCTATCGATGGGCGCACCGCCCTGGCCTGGGGCCTGGCCAACCGGGCCGTTCCCGCGGACCAGGTCGAGGCCACCGCGCAGGATCTGGCCGCCAAGCTGGCGCTGCGCGCGCCCAATTCGATCCGCAAGACCAAGCAGTTGATGCGCGACGCCGAACATCTGTGGGCCCTGATGCAGCGCGAGGGTGAAGCCTTCGGAAGCCAGATGCGCAGCCCCGAGGCGATGGAGGCCTTCATGGCCTTCAGCCAGAAGCGGGCCCCGGATTTCTCCAAAGCCGGTTGATCTGGTCGGGCCACGGCCCTATCAGCGCCCGCCCATGACCCATTCCGCCGCCCTTGATCCGACCGTGCGCATCGACGCCGAAACCGCCGCCGACGCCGCGGCGGTCGAGGCCGTGGTGCTGGCGGCCTTCGGCCCGGGCCGGTTCGCCAAGACGGCTGAACGGCTGCGCGAACAGACCGTGGCGGAGGCCGGGTTCGTTGCCCGCGAGGACAACCGGATCATCGGCGCGGTGCGGCTGTGGCCGATCCGTATCGGCGAGACAGCGGCCCTGTTCCTGGGGCCGATTGCCGTCGAGGCGGGCAGCCGTCGCGCCGGCCTGGGGGGCGATCTGGTCGCCGCCTGTGTCGATCATGCCCGGGCCTCGGGGGCGTCGGGCGTGCTGCTGGTCGGGGATTCGCCCTATTTCTCGCGCTTCGGTTTCGGCCCGTCACCGGACGTCGACCTGCCGGGCCCTGTCGACCGGCGACGGCTGCTGTGGCTGCCGCTGGCGACCGCGTCGGTGAGCGGTCCGGTGCGGCCGATCGGCTGAGACGCCTTTTCCGCGAGGCCGGGCGCGCCTAAGTCTGGGTCATGAGCGAACGCCCGAAGACAGAGACCGGAGGTCTGGCCGCCGTGGCCGGGGCCGCGAAACAGGCACCGGGGCGCGGACTGCCGCCGGTGCATCTGTGGCACCCGGAGCATTGCGGCGACATCGACATCATCATCCGCGCCGACGGCGTGTGGATGCATGAGGGCGCGCCGATCGGCCGAGCCGAGCTGGTGCGGCTGTTCTCGACGGTGCTGCGCAAGGACCCGGACGGCTATCATCTGGTCACCCCGGCCGAGAAGCTGAAGATCACGGTCGAGGACCTGCCGTTCCGGGCGGTGACGCTGGAGCATGTCGGCGGCCGGATGGTGTTCACCACCGACGTCGGCGACGCGGTCGAGGCCGGGGCCGGTCATCCGATCGTGGTCGAGACCGATCCGGTGACCGGCGAGCCCGCCCCGCGCATCCATGTCCGTGGCGACCTGTGGGCCCGGATCGTACGGTCGATCTTCTATGAGCTGGTCGAGACGGCGACGGTCGAGGCCGGTCGACTGGTGGTGCGCAGCGACGGCGAGAGCTTTGCGCTGGGACCGGTGGGGGCGGGGGTCGAATGAGCCTGTCCTCGCTGAAACAGCGGCTGACGGCGCGGCTGGAGCCGGTCGCGGGCTGGCAGCCGGACCGCACGGCGGGTCGGTCGGACTTCGACCTGAATCCGCAAGAGAACCGGCCGGCGCGCACGCTGAAGCTGGCAGCCGTTCTGGTGCCGGTGATTGCCCGCCCTGACGGGGCCACGGTGTTGCTGACGCGTCGCTCGGACCAGCTGGCCAGCCATCCGGGGCAGATCGCCTTTCCCGGCGGGCGGCTGGATGCCGGCGAGACGGCCGCTGTAGCCGCCCTGCGCGAAGCCTGGGAGGAGGTGGCCCTGGTCCCGGACAGGGTCGAGGTGCTGGGCCTCGGGGACGCCTATGAGACCGGCACCGGCTTTCTGGTCACGCCGGTGGTCGGCTGGCTGAACGTCCCGCCCGAGGTAAAGGCCGCCCCGGACGAGGTGGCCGAACTGTTCGAGGTGCCGTGGGACTTTCTGATGAACCGGCTGAACCATCGTCAGGACTTCTATGATCGCGAGGGTGAGCCGCGACGCTGGTTCTGGGCCATGCCGTGGGAGGAACGCTATATCTGGGGGGTGACGGCCGGGATCGTCCGCGCCCTGCGCACCCGGCTGTACGGGAATGAGCCGGAGCCCGCGGTGGCGACGGCGGAGGACGCCGCATGACCGCACGGCTGGGTGACCAGGACTGGCTGACCAGTGCCGCGACCCGGGCCGTGTTCGCGGCGCTGGAGGCGGCGGGCGGGTCCGACTGCGCCCGGTTCGTCGGCGGCAGTGTACGCAATGCCCTGCGCGGACAGGCGGTCGATGACATCGATATCGCCACGACCCTGGAGCCGGAGGCGGCCTTTGCGGCGATCCGCAAGGCGGGACTCAAGGCGGTGCCGACGGGGCTGGCCCACGGCACGGTGACGGCGGTGTCCGGACACAGGCCCTATGAGATCACCACCCTGCGCCGGGATGTCACCACGGACGGGCGCAACGCCACCGTCGCCTTCACCGACGACTGGAGCGAGGATGCGGCGCGGCGCGATTTCCGGCTGAACGCCCTGTACGCGGACCTGACGGGGCGGATCTACGATCCCACGGGCGAGGGGGTCGCGGACGCCCTGGCCGGACGGGTCATCTTCGTCGGCGACCCGGTGACGCGCATCCGCGAGGACTATCTGCGGATCCTGCGCTTCTTCCGCTTCTATGCCTGGTACGGCCGGGAGGCACCGGACGCGGCGGCGATGGCCGCCTGCGCGGCCGAGGCTGACGGCCTGTCGCGCCTGTCGGCCGAGCGGGTGTCGAAGGAGCTGATGAAACTGCTGACGGCCCCTGACCCTCGGCGTGCCGTGGCGGCCATGGACGAGACAGGCGTGCTGGCGCAGGTCCTGCCCGAGGCGGAGGCCGGGGCGGTGTTCCGGCGGCTGTGTGACCTGACTCCCGATCCCGTGCTGCGGCTGGCGGGGCTGGTGCCGGCGGATCCGGACGGTCTGCGGGCCCTGTCGGTGCGCCTGCGTTTGTCGAATTCCGTCCGGGACCGGCTGGTGGCGGCTGCAGTGGCCGCGGCGGCGGTCCGGCCGGAGATGAGTGAGCGGACGGCGCGGGCGGCGGTTTACCGGCTGGGGGGACAGGCGGTGCGGGATGGGCTGATGCGCCACCGGGCGGAGGGGGGCGGATCGTCCGCCGATCTCGACCGCCTGGAAGCGTTGATCGCCGGCTGGACCGTGCCGGCCCTGCCGGTCGGTGGGCGCGATCTGGCCCGACTGGGCGTCGCCCCCGGGCCGGAGACCGGGCGACTGCTGAAGGCGTTCGAGGCCGGGTGGATCGCCGACGACTTTCCCGCCGGGGGCCATGAGGCGCGGTTGCGGGCCCTGGTGGATCCGGCGGTCAGTAAGCCGCCAGGGTGAATTCGGTGATCACCGGCCGGTGGTCCGACCCCGTGCGGCGACCCAGGCTGCGGCGGGTGAAGGCCAGGTCCGGCGAGCGATAGACCTGGTCGATGGTCAGGCCCACGGCGGCCGGGACGGCCGACGGCCAGGTGCCGGGCCAGCCCGGGGCCGGGACCAGCCCGGCCTCTGCCTGCACCTGACGGCCGATCCGGGCGGTCGAGACGCTGTTGAAATCCCCCGCGACGATCACCGGACCCGTCAGTCCGGCGCGAACCCCGGCCAGGGCCTGGACCTGGCTGATCTGGCCCCACTGGTACTGGAAGGGCCAGGGCCGGGTCAGGTGAACCCCGACCACATTGACAGGGCCCAGTGGCGTGCGGACCACGGCGGCGACGTCCTGCAGGCCGTCGGCGACATCGGCGATGGCGGTCAACGGGTAGCGGGCGGCGATCACCGACCGCGCGGCTCCGCCGGACCGGTCGAGCCGGGGCGTCACCACCCGGTGGGGATAGCCGGCCAGCACCGTGTCCAGCCGGGCGGCGGGCGCATCGCCGAGCTCGATCAGGATGATGATGTCGGCGTCGGCGGCGGCGATCGAACGGGCGATGGCGTCGACCTCGGTGTTCCCCGCCCACAGATTGGCGGAATACAGCCGGACCAGCGGCGCACCGGGGCGGGGAAGGGTGTCCGACCCCCGCCATTGCGGCCAGGCGGCGATCAGCAGCGACAGGGCGGCGACGGCATAGACGGCCGCGACCCGAAACCGGCGCAGCAGCAGGCCCGGAACGATGAGGCTTGTCGCGATGATGAAGGCCGGGGCCACGAACTGGGCCAGCAGATCGACCCAGCGATGACCGATGCCGCTCAGCCCCGCCACGGCGAGGAGCAACAATATCGCCGCCGGCGCGCTGACAAGGAGCGGGACGAGACGCTTCAACTGGGGCGGGGCGGACTTGCCATTCCGGGTGAACACTGGTCGGGATGTCCTGTCACGGTCTCGAATGGAAGAGAATGGAATGGCCAGACGTAGCATCGGGGATATCGAGAAGATCTGGACGAATGTCGAGGGCGTGAAGAAGCTCTCGGACCGGGTCATCGGCATTGGACCGTTCGGCCTGGGGCTGGACGCCCTGCTGACCTGGGTGCCTGTGGTCGGGACCGTCTATACGGTGGCGACCGGCGGCTGGCTGATGCTGCAGGGACTGCGTGTCGGGGCGACCCCGTCCACCCTCGCGCGGATGGCGGCCTATATGGCGGTGGATACGGCCGTCGGGACGGTGCCGATCGCAGGCGATGTGGTCGACACCTTCTTCCCCGGTCAGCTGATGGCCGCCAACGCGCTGCAGAAACATATCGAGAGCACCCACTGGGTCGAGGCCAATGAGCGCGCGGCTCGCGCCTCGGGCGAGCACGAGCACCATCTGGCGGCGATGCGCGGCACCGGCAAGGCGCGCCGGGTCATCTATCTGCACGACTGATGACGGGCTTTGCTTGACGGACCGGTCCGACGTCCGCCTAGTTGAATTGCAACCGATTCCGGGCCCCTGATGACGACGATGCTGACTCGAGACCAACTCGCAGACGCCCTCGGGATGACCGGGCAGGGCGACCGTGCGGCGTTTCGTCAGGTCTATCTGGCCACCTCCGCGAAACTGTTGGGCGTGTGCCTGCGTATCTTGGCTGATCGTCAGATTGCCGAGGATGTGTTGCAGGAAACCTATTTGACCGTGTGGAGGAAGGCCGGGAGCTTCGATGCTTCGCGGGCCAGTCCGATCACCTGGCTGGTGACAATCGCCCGCAACCGGGCGATCGACCGGCTGCGCGCCAGCGCCAATTTCCGCAAATCGACCCCGGTCGATGAGGCGAATGCGGTGGTCGACGGGGCCATCCTGCCGTCGGAGGCTGTCGAGCGTGATGACGAGGCGCGCCGCCTGCACGGCTGTCTGGACCAGCTGGACGACAAGGTCGGGGGGGTTATTCGGACCGCCTTCATGGAGGGGGTCACCTATGACAGCCTGGCCGTGCGCGAGAATGTGCCGCTGGGCACGATGAAAAGCTGGATCCGGCGGGGGCTTCTGCGGCTGAGGGCCTGTCTGGAACAATGACCGAACCGACCGACATCAATGAAGACGACGCCCTGGCCGGGGAACTGGCGCTGCGGGTGCTGTCGCCCGCGGACGAGGCCGAGGCCCGCCAGCGCGAGGCCAATGATCCGGCCTTTGCCGCCGAGGTCGAGGCCTGGAACGCGCATCTGGCCGTTTTCGCCGGAGAGATCGCGTCGGTGGAACCGTCCCGGGGTGTGTGGCCACGTATCGCCTCCGGGATCGCCACGCCCGCCAATGACAATGCGCGGCTGACCTTCTGGCGGCGCTGGGCGGTTGGATCGACCGGTCTTCTCGCGGCCAGTGTCGCCGCCATGGCCATCCTGCTGGTGCAGCCGGCCCCCGCCCCGGTGATGGTAACCGCCCCGGCCGAAGGCGGGGTGATGCGGGTCGCGACCCTGTCACTGGACAACGGCGTCTCGGCGATGACCATCGCCTATGACAGTGTCACCGGTGCCCTGTATCTGGCCCCGACCCGCGAGATGGCCGGCGACACGCGGGTACCGCACCTGTGGCTGGTCATGCCCGAGGGCGGGGTCCAGCTGGTCGGGGCGATCGACGGCACCGCCACTTCGCGGCACAATCTGACCGGAGCCCTGTCGGGCATGGCCGGGCAGGCCGCCTCGGTCGCCGTGTCGATGGAGGAGCCGGGCCATACGCCGGGGGCCGCCAAGCCGGACGGACCGGTCGTTGCCCAGGGCCAGATGCAACAGCTCTGATCCCGAAGGCCCGCGCGATTCCTGCGAGGTTTTTCGCCTGAATCCGCGCTTCGTCGCTGTGCAAAAGTCTGAACGTTCAAAGGTATAACCTCCCGGACGGGGTCGATTTCCCACCCGGGTCCGTAGCTGCCCCAGACTGATCTCCGAACCCGATACGGAGACCGTCATGAGCGACGACGCCAGCGCCCGGCTGGGCCTGCCCTATCTGGCGGCCGGCCAGATGCAGAAACACGTGACCCTGAACGAGGCCCTGACCCGGCTGGACGCCCTGGTGCAGCTGGCGGTGGTCAGTCGCACCCGTCCGGACCAGCCCGTCGTGCCGGAGGACGGGGCCCTCTACATCCTGCCGGAGGGCGCGACCGGCAGCGTCTGGGCGCTGGCGGCACCGGGCGATCTGCTCCGGGCCGAGGCGGGAGGATGGACGGTCCCTGCCGTGCCGGACGGGACGGTGGCGACCGTGCTGGACGAGCCGGCCGTCCTGATCCGTGCCGGTGGCGACTGGCAGCCGCTGGGCAGTCTTCTGGGGGCGGTGCAGGGGCTGAACCGGCTGGGGCTCAACGCGACGGCCGACGCCGGCAATCCCTTCGTCGCCCGGGTCAACAAGGCGCTGTGGACCGCCCTGGAGGGCGGGCAGGGCGGTGACGGCGATCTGCGACTGACGCTGAACAAGGAAGGGCCGGGCGATGTGCTGTCCCTGCTGTTCCAGAGCGGCTGGGGCGGTCGGGCCGAGCTGGGCCTGATCGGTGACGACGCCCTGCGACTGAAGGTCAGTCCGGACGGCGGCAGCTGGTCCGAGGCGTTTGTGGTGGATGCCGTCAGCGGGCGGGTGACGTTTCCGCGCGGGGCCGGTCGGGTCGAGGTGACCGAGTTCACCGCCTCCGGCTCCTATGACATTCCGGCCTGGGCCGCCGGCGTTGAGGCCATCTGCGTGGCCGGGGGGGGCGGGGGCGGGGCCGGCGCGACCGGCCCGGGCGCGACGATACGGTTCGGCGGCGGCGGAGGCGGTGCGGGTGGATGCCATCGCGGCCGTTGGCCGGTCGCGGCGCTGGGCGGGTCCCTGGATGTCGAGGTCGGGTCCGGTGGGGTCGGCGGCGAGGCGGCGGCCGGGGAGGACGGCGGCACCAGCCGGGTTCTCGATGACGGCCAGGTCCTGCTGACCGCAACCCCGGGCGGCGCTGGTGCCCGGGGCGACGGTGGGTCTGGCCCGGGCGGGGCCGGAGGCCAGGGCGACGGCCCGGCGAATGCCGGCGGCGGATCGAGGGTGTCCGCGCCCGGTGAGGCCGGTCAGGGCGACGCCGGTCCCGACGGGCCCGGTGGCGGTGGCGGCGGTGGCGGGCTGGATGCTGCGGACACGGCCCGCGACGGCGGCGCGGGCGGGGCCGGTGCCTGGCTGGATATCAGGGCCGACGGGGGTGGGGGCGGCGCGGCGGCCGGTGCGGCAGGCACCGATCGGCCCCGGCCGGCCCTGCATCCGGCCGGTGGTGGTGGGGCCGGTGGCGCGGCCTCGGCCGGAGCGGATGGCCATGCCGGGGGGAGCGGGGGTCTGTACGGCGCGGGCGGTGGTGGTGGCGGTGCCGGTCTGTCGTCCGGGGGAATCGGCGGAGCGGGGGCAGCCGGCGTCGTCTGGCTGGTGGCCATCGGATGAGCACGCGTCCTTTCCCGAGCGAGGCCGCGCCGCGCGAGACCCTGCTGCTCGACGAGGCGGTCTGGGAGGTCCCGGACCGGCTGTCACCGGAGGACTGGCTGATCGAGGCCGGGCTCGACGGACGGCGGGCGGTCTGCTGTCCCGATGATCCGGAGGGCGAGTGATGAGCGGCCGGATATCCGGGCCGACCTCCCTGGCCGAGGGGCGCTGGCTGTGGCGTCGTCTCTATGTCTTCAGCGCCAGTGCGGCCCTGTGGCTGCTGCTGGACCGGACCCTGGCGCGGGTGCCAGCGTCGAGCCTGCCGCGCCTGGTCGAGGCGCTGATGGCGCTGCTGGCCCTGACCCTGGTCCTCTATCTGGTTGCCCCGACCGCCCAGCAGCTGGTGACCCTGGCGGCCAATCTGCGGCTGCGGCTCGGTGCAAGGGGGCGGTCGTGAGCTTCCGGCTGTCCACGCGTTCGCGGGCCCGGCTGGCCGGAGTGCATCCCGCCCTGGTCGCGGTGGTCGAGGCGGCCATCGTCACCAGCCCGGTCGATTTCATGATCACCGAGGGTCTGCGCTCGCGGGAGCGGCAGGTTGCCCTGGTCCGGGCCGGGGCCAGCCGGACGCTGAATTCGCGCCACCTGACCGGCCATGCGGTCGATGTCGCGGCGATCGTCGACGGCCGGGTGCGCTGGGACTGGCCGCTGTATGGCCGGATCGCCACGGCCTTCAAACAGGCCGCGATCCAGCTGGACACGCCCCTTGACTGGGGCGGGGATTGGGCCCGGCTGCGCGACGGGCCGCATTTCGAACTGAGCCGGGCGGCCTTCCCGTGACCGGCCTGTCCCTGTGGCGGGCCCTGACGGCTACAGGGCGGACCGTCGTGGTCATCGGCCTGCTGCTGGCCATCCTGCTGGCCGGGCACGGGCTGGGCCTGCGCTGGGATCCGTTGAACCTCGGACCGCGGCGGCTGGAGGCGGCCCGCAGCCGGGCGGCCGATGCCGAGGCCGATGCGGCCGCGCGCCGGCTTGAGCTCGAGGGCGAAGCCGGACTGCGCCGGGCCCTGGAGCAGTTCCACCGCCGGAGTGAAGCCGTGACCCGGCTGACCGCCCCGGCCATTGTTGAGGCGAGAACCGATGTTGATGCCGACCTTCCCCTGGCGACGGGCCGGGCCGCCCGTCTGCGCACTCATGATCGCGAGCTGTGCCGGATATCCCCCGCCGTCTGCGCCGGCCCCGCCGCGATTGACCCTGCCGGAGGTGGCGACGTTACCGTGCCCGCTCGCGCGCCTGCCGGACTCCCCGACCGAGGCCGATCTCGAGGCGGTCTATATGCAGCGGGGCGGCGACCTGGTGGCCTGCGACGCCGCCCGGCAGCTGGCGGTCGATACGCTGGTGGCCGAGCGCGCGCTGCAGGACCGGTGGCGCAAGGCGCGGGATGGCCGTCGGTGACGCGAAGACCCCCTGAAACCGTGTCCTGAGCGGCAGATTCTGCCCGGTGCCCGGCAATTTCTGCCGGTTTCAGCGCCGGAGCGGCAAATCCTGCCGGGCGACCGGCGTGGTAAACCAGAAGTACCAACGCGAAAACAGCGGGTTGCGGGCTGGCCTGAAAACGCGGCCGTGGCCCCGTCCTTGCGTCGACCGGTCCGAGCAGAATGCTCCCGGCAGCCAAAATGGCGTCGGACACCATGAAGAAGGAAGACCGTGTCATGGCTATGAACAGCGTGAACACCAACGTGGGCGCAATGATCGCCCTTCAGAACCTGCAAGTGACCAACAATGAGTTGGGCCAGGTTCAATCCCGCATCAATACCGGCAAGAAGGTCGCCTCCGCCAAGGACAACGGCGCCGTCTGGGCTATCGCCCAGGGGCAACGTGCCGAAATCGGTGCCCTGAATGCCGTCAAGGACAGCCTGCAGCGCGGCCAGTCGGCCGTGGACGTCAGCCTGGCCGCGGGTGAGTCCGTTTCCGATCTGCTGACCCAGCTGAAGGAAAAGGCGCTTTCGGCGACCGATACGTCGCTGACGAGCTCGGCCCGCAGCGCCCTGAATGAAGACTTCAAGTCGATCCGCGACCAGATCGCGACCGTCGTGAGCAACGCTTCCTTCAACGGTGTCAATCTGCTGGACGGTTCGAGCACCGGTGGCTTCGCGGCCCTGGCCAACGTTTCCGGTTCGACCATCACGGTCGCTTCGGAAGACATGAGCCTGAGCGGTTCGGTCGTGACCCTGGGTGCCGCGGACGTGATCGATACTGCCTCTGCCGCAGCCGCTTCGCTGGCCCTGGTCAGTGCCTCGATCGACAACGTCGGCGCCTCGCTGGCCAAGCTGGGTACGGGTTCCAACTCGCTCGGAACCCACCTGACCTTCGTCGGCAAACTCCAGGACACCCTGGAAGCCGGTGTGGGCAACCTGGTCGACGCCGACCTGGCCAAGGAAAGCGCCCGACTGCAGGCGCTGCAAACCAAGCAACAGCTCGGTGTGCAGGCCCTGTCGATCGCCAACTCGTCCACCTCCATCCTGCTCGGCCTGTTCCGCTAGGAACACCGAACGGAAGGGTGGGGCCGCATTGCGCGGTCCCACCCGACCGTCCGCCGGGCGCTGACGACCGGAGGCCGCCAGCGAAACGCTGTCGGCAGAAGTCATGAACAACAATGCAAAGATAGGTCCCGTTCCCCCTGTTATCGTCGCCACCAGCGGCTCGACCGCCAGCGGAGACTTCAATCATTCCAAGGCCCAGCAGGACGCCGAGCGTGCATCCCGCTACCGGCTGGTCATCGAGGAAGGATCCCGTGAGGGGTCGTTTATCTACAAGACCCTGGACCGGTTGACCGGTGAAGTGGTCCGCCAGCTGCCGCGAGAGCAGGTGGTCGCGATGAAGGGCCAGGATGACTATGCGGCAGGGGCCGTGATCGACACCTCCGTCTGAAGACGGGGAAAATCCGGCCGGTTGCCACGCAGGAGCGATCCGCGTGGTTAAATGACGTGGTTATCAGCCGTTAACCATACGAACACGAATCACGCTCTAGCCTGTCTCGAAATCCCGAGGGAACGAGACGGATGACGAATAGCGTCCATACCAATGTTGCAGCCGCGATTGCGCTGCAGAACCTGACCCATACCAATATGCGGTTGGGTGAGGTTGAAAACCGGATCAGCACGGGACTGAAGGTCCAGGGGGCCAAGGACAATGCTGCGATCTGGGCCATTGCCCAGGGGCAGCGCGCTGACGTCGGCGCACTCGGTGCCGTCAAACAGAGCCTCGACCGGGCCACGGCGGTGGCGGATGTGGCCCTGTCGGCCGGTGAATCCATCTCCGACCTGCTGAACCAGCTCAAGGAAAAGGTGGTTGCGGCCAAGGACACCTCGCTGGGCAGCCAGTCCCGCCAGTTGCTGGACTCGGACTTCAAGGCCCTGCTTCGCGCCATCTCCTCGGCAGTCGAGAATGCCGAGTTCGACGGTGGCAACATCCTCAACGGCGCGCTGACGTCCGGCATCCAGTTCCTGGCCAATGCCGACGCCTCGTCCTTTGTCACCCTCGGGGCCAAGGACCTGACCCTGGGCGGGTCGATCCTGTCGGTGTCGCTGACCGACAGTCTGCTGACCGCCACGGGGGCGAGCTCCGCCCTGACCAAGCTGGACAATTCGATCACTGCCCTGAACTCGTCACTGGGTGAGCTCGGCTCCCAGGCCAAGCAGATCGAGGCCCACAAGACGTTCGTGTCCAAGCTGGTCGATACGCTGGAGGCCGGGATCGGCAATCTGGTGGATGCGGACCTGGCCAAGGAAAGCGCGCGGCTTCAGGCCCTGCAGGTGCAGCAGCAGCTGGGGGCCCAGTCCCTGTCGATCGCCAACCAGGCCCCGCAGATCATCCTGTCTCTGTTCAAGTAATCAGGGGCGGGACATTCCGCGGACCGGTTTGATGTCCGGCCGGTCGATACGGGTCGGCGGCGGGCGTCGGTGGCGCGGGCTTTCGGCCAGGCCGTACAGGGCAAGAACCGATTGCAGGACGCTGCGAAGGTCAGGCATGGCAAGACTCCGATCCTGACCGTTAACGTGAGGCCCGGTCCGGCGTTCCCGGCCCGCGTTAAGATGTTGTTGCGGGGATCGGCCCACACTGGCGACGGGAGTCCCTGGTGATAAACAGCAGCTATCTTCTCGGCCTGTACGGCATGACGGACTGGGCGGCCTCATCGGGGTCGGCCTCCGGCGTGGGGACGCCTGTGCGCAAGGCCCAGCCGACCGCGCCCTGGAGTTCCAGCTACAACGTCCCCAAGCCCGATGAACTGGTCCGCACCGCCATGGCGGGACGGCGGATCGTGGACGAGAACGCCGCCCAGCTCGACGTCAGCGGGGCCTCGTCGGACTACCGCAAGCTTTTCGCCCTCTACCAGGGACTCGAGACCCTGAACGCCCTGAATAACCGCGCCGGCACCAAGGGGGTCGGGACGACGGAACTGGCCCTGCTGGCCAAACGGTTCAGCGCCGGCCTCGAGGAGGTCGGCACCTATGTCGGCGCGACCGAACTGAATGCGGTGCGGCTGGTGCAGGGCACCACCAGCGCCCTGAGTAAATCGTCCGGCGGCGTCCCGCGCGACAATGCCAACTCCATCACCGGCCCGATCCACGAGGGCTCGCCCGACAGTGTCGTGGCGGCCTTTTCCGGCGATGTGGCCTTCGGCATCACCATCCGCCAGCTGGGCGTGACGACCACGGTGCCGATCGATCTGGCCGACATGGGCAGCACGCCGCGGACCCTCACCAATGTGCTGGAGCATATCAACGGCAAGCTGGAGGCGACCGGTTTCAATACCCGGATCGGCCGAGAACAGATCAAGGCCGAGCCACGGACGATTAATGCCAACGGCAAGACCGTGACCCTGCCGACCGGTCCGGACCGCTGGGCCCTGGTGGTGCGGGGCGATACCACGGAGACCCTGGGCTTCACTGCCGCCCAGACGTCGGATGCCGTCTATGTGGTGCAGGGCAACGGCCTGACCGGTGGGCACCAGCTGCTGAAATTCCAGTCCGACGGCGGCACGGCCCCGCAGGTCACCGAGCCGGGCATCGGCGACACCCACTGGGTGGAGGGCCGTTCGGTCCAGACCAGCCTGCCGCCCGGAATCGAGACTGTGCGCGCCAGCGCGACCGGGTCTGACGGATCGTTGTGGATCGTGGCTGACGTCGTGCCCGGGACGGGCAACCAGCCGATCAAGGGCGAACGCGACGTGGCCCTGATGAAATATGACTCGGCCGGACGGCTGGTCGCCAGCCGGGCGCTCGGGGCGGCGGCCACTGCCAGCGGCTATGCCATCGCCATCGACGCCGACGGCCGCGTCGCCGTGGCCGGCTCGGTCACCGGGGCCCTGGATCCGGGCAAGTCCGGTGATGTGGCCACCGTGGCCGACAGTTTCGTCACCGTGTTTGACGCGAACGCGTCGGAGCTCTGGACCCAGCGCCGCGGCGCGCGGGCCGCCGACGAGGCGACCTCGGTCGGCTTCGGCCCGAACGGCACCGTCTATGTCGCCGGCCGGGCCCAGTCGGCCATCCCCGGCGGCTCAGCCGTGGGCGGCTGGGACGGCTATGTCCAGGCCTTCAGCGAGAGCCAGGCCTATCCGTCGGCCCCGACGGTCGCCACCGCCGCCGGGACGGCCCAGTTCGGCACGGCCGCCGACGACGGGGTCGAGGCTATCACCATCGACGGATCGAACCTCTATTCGGCCGGAGTCGAGGGCGGGCGGATGATCGTGCGCCAGTTCGCCCTTGGGGCCGGTGGTGCGCCCACCCTGACGGCGACGCGGGATCTGGGGGAGGCCAGCGGTGAGGTCGCGGGTCTGTCCGTCTCCGGCGGTCGAGTCATCCTGACTGGAACCACCCGAAACCAGGCGCTGGACGTCGGCACGGTGAACACCGCCCATTCCGGCGGAACCGACGCCTTTGTCGCCGTGCTGGAGCCCGACCTGGCCGCCTCGGCCGCTGACCGTCTGACCTATTATGGTACGGTCGGTGACGATACCGCCGCTGATGTGAAGGTCCAGGACGGCAAGGTGTGGGTCACCGGCGTCAGCAATCGCGCCGAGGGGGCCAAGGACACGGATCCGACCGAGGGCTATCTCAGCCGTTTGGATCCGCTGACCGGGGCGGTGGAATGGACGCGCACCTGGGCCGGTGACGGCCAGCAGGCGGCCCCGATGACCCTGGCGGTCGCCGCAGGCGGGGCCAGTGTGCTGGACCGCCTGGGCCTGCCGACCGGCGAGATCCAGCAAAGCGATTCCAAGAAGCTGACCGACGCCACCTCGCTCCGGGCCGGAGACCGGTTCTATGTCTCGCCGGCGAACGGGGGTCGGTCGGTGGCGGTCACCATTGAGGCGCGTGACACCCTGCAGACCCTGGCGCGCAAGATCGAACAGGCCTCGCGGAACACGCTGAAGGTCACGGTCGCCTCCGAGGGCGCGCCGGCGTCGTCGACGGGCGATATGCAGACGGCCCTGCGCACGGGAGTCCAGCGCCTGTCGATCATGGCCCGCGACGGCAAGGCCGGAGCCGTGCTGACCGCCGGTGAGTCCGGTCGCAATGCCCTGGCCGGCCTGGGTCTGTCGCAGGGGTTCATCGGCATCAGCAGCGGCACCGGTGCCGTCCGGACCTTCGGCCTGGACCTGCCCCGGACCCTGTCGCTGGCCCCGGACGCGGCGAAAGAGACCGGGGAGCGACTGCAGGCGGCGATGAAGGCTGTGCGTGACGCCTATCGCGCCCTCGCACCGGCCTCGACCAAGCCGAAGATTACCGGAACCGCTCCGGCCTATCTTACCGCCCAGATCGCCAACTACCAGGCGGCGCTCTCACGACTGGGTGGATAGAGTCGATCCGGACGGCTTGCCGGTTGACGCCCCGGCCCCGGACGGGGTTATTGGGCCCATCCATTCGCGCGAGCCCTGAATGCCCCTCAACAACCGCACCATCCTGGCGATCGGCGTCGGCGTCGCCGCCGTCCTGGCCATCGTCCTGGCCCTGGTCTTCAGCGCGGGCGGTGAACGGACCCCCGGGCCGTCGCCGGCCGAGCGCGGCGGACTGACGGTCGATGTGGCTGATGCGCCGGGTCTGGAGCCGACCCGCGAGCTGCGCTGCTTTGTCGACGGCCGCTTTATCGGCATGGCGACCCTGACGGACTGCGCCCGCCGCAACGGGCTGGCGACCGACGCCCTTGATGTCGGCCTCGATGAAACCGGAGCCCTGGCCGCGGCTCCGACCGCCGCCTTCGCCCCGCCGCCGAGCCTGCCGCCGGTCGTCATGGCCGAGGCCGAGCCCCTGCCGGCACCGGCCACGCCCAGCCAGCCGGCCCCCGCGCCCGTGGCCACCGGCAATGCCTGCCTGCGGCACACCGGGTCCGACTGGCGGTCGCTGTCGCCGAACATGGGGCTGAACGCCTGTGTGATGGCCTTGTATTCCGGCACCTGCGTGCGTCCGGGCGAGGCCCTGTATGGCCGCTGGGGCGACACCACCCTGCGGCTGGTGCCGCGTCGGGTCGAACAGTCCAGCGACAACAGCCGTTTCCGCACCCTGGCCGAGCAGGATCGCAACTGCCAGTTTCCGGGGCTGGACCGTTGAGAGCCCTGACCCTCGCCGCGATCACGGTCGCCGGTCTGGCGGTGGTCGCCTGTGAGTCCGCGCCCAAGGCCCCCTATACGCCGGGGGTCTGCTATTTCGTGATGCCCGCCGCCGACGGCAAGGGTGCGCCGGAGCTGAGCGTCGTGGCCAACGATCAGCCGCAGATCGAATTCTGCGCCGCGCGGCTTGAGGAGATGCGGCTGCGATTCCTGCGCATGGGTGGCACGCGACGCGAGATTGTCGGGGCCTATCAGGGGCAGTATATCTTTATCGATCGGATCGGGGTGTCCTTCTCCAGAACCCTCGATGGCAATCGCTTCATCGCCCTGGCCCGGACCGGAGACGGGCGGCTGGCGATCCCGGCGGCCATCCAGCGCGAGATCGACGGCACGCCGGTCGCGGTCGCGGCCCCGCCGCCGGCCGCGGCGAACTGAACGAACAAAACTGGAACATTGGCGCGTGATCGACTAGGTTGCGCGCTTCAAACTCAAGCATGGGAGCTCGGCTATGGCGGGCAGCGTCAACAAGGTCATTCTGATCGGCAATCTGGGCAAGGACCCGGAAATCCGCTCGCTCTCGTCGGGCGAACGCGTCTGCAACCTGTCGCTGGCGACGTCGGAGCAGTGGCGCGACAAGTCCTCGGGCGAGCGCAAGGAAAAGACCGAGTGGCACCGGGTGGTCATCTTCAATGACAACATCATCAAGGTGGCCGAGAACTATCTGAAGAAGGGCTCGACGGTTTACATCGAGGGCGCGATCCAGACCCGCAAATGGACCGACCAGTCCGGTGTCGAGAAATATTCGACCGAGATCGTGGTCGGCAAGTTCAAGGGCGAGCTGACCATGCTGGGCGGGCGCAATGAATCCGCCGGTGGCGGGGCCAGCCGTGGCGGTGACGACGACTATTCCTCGGGCTTCTCGACCGGCGGGGCCAACAAGCCCAGCGGTCCCAAGGAAAGCTACGACCTGAACGACGACATCCCGTTCTAGGACCACAATGGCGCGGCCGGCGTTCAGCTATCGAAGCGACCCGGCCGTCCCGGCCTTTGCCGATGATCGGCCGGTGGTGATCTATGATGGCGACTGTCCGATCTGCTCCCGTTCGGCGCGGATGGTGCTGCGCCATGATCGCCGGGGTCGGTTTCGCCTGATGGCGGCCGGCTCCGCCCCCGGCCGTGCCCTGTATGCCCACTACGCGCTCGATCTTGACGAGCGACCGACCATGATCCTGTTGCAGGACGGCCGGGCCTGGCTGCGCTCCGGGGCCGTGCTGCGGATCGCAGCGGGACTGGGGGGCGTTTTCCTGCTCACGGCAGTGTTCCGGGCCGTTCCGGAAGGACTACGGGACCGGGTCTATGATTTCGTCGCCCGCAACCGGATGCAGTCAGGTCTGGGAAATGCAGTCTGCGTGCTGACCCCCGGCATTGACCCGGACCGGATACTCGGATGACATTTTCCTGGTCGACTTTCTGAGCCCCGTCACAGGTGTTCACCGGATGTGATGCCCGGGGTGGCTGCCGCTGTGTCATAGGCCTTTGGTGACCCAGCCCGCATCCCCCTCCCATGCCCTGACCCTGCCGGAGATCCTGGCCATTATCGCGGTGGTGGTGATCTGGGGGGTCAACAATGCCGCGGCCAAGGTCGGGACCGAGGTGCTGCCGCCGTTGTTGATGGGCGCGCTGCGGTTTGGCATCGCCGCCGCCTGTCTGGTGCCGTTCGTGCGCCCGCCCTTTCCCAACTGGAAGAGCCTGCTGATCATCGTCTTCGTCGGCGGGCCGTTGCACTATGGCCTGATCTTTCTGGCCTTTTCCCTGGCGCAGGACGTCAGTCCGGTGTCGGTAGCGGCGCAGCTGTGGATCCCGTTCACGGCCCTGTTCGCCTTCCTGCTGCTGCGCGAGCGGCTGTCGAAATACGCCCTGGTCGGCATGGTCATCGCCTTCATCGGTGTCGCCTGGATGATGGGCGATCCCCATGTGCTGCAGGACTGGAAGGCCATCGCCGTCGGCATCGGCGCCGCCGGCTGCTGGGCCCTGACCACGGTCATCGCCCGGCGGACAACCTCGATTCCGCCGCTGAAAATGCAGGGCCTGCTGTCGTTGGTGGCCCTGCCGACGCTCGCGTTTGGCTCGGCGGTGTTCGAAGATCGACAGATGGAGGCGGTACGGGCGGCCACGCCCCTGATCTGGGCCTGTGTGCTGTGGGCGGGACTGGTCTCGTCGGTCCTGGCGACGACCCTGGTGTTCTGGCTGGTGCAACGGCGTGAGGCGGGGCGGGTCACACCCTATCTGCTGGCCACGCCGGTGGTCTCGATCGCCATCGGCTGGCTGTTCCTGGGCGATGTGCTGACGGTGCAGATCCTGACCGGGGCCGCCCTGACCATGGGGGGGGTCGCGGTGGTGGCCCTGGCCGAGCGCGGCCTGAGAGCCGGGGCTTCGGGGGCCTAGGCCCTAGCGCGGCTGGATCACCAGACAGGTTGAGGTGGCCGTGGCGTAGAGGGTGCCGTCGAGTCCGCGAAGATCGGCCTCGGCAAAGCCGGCCCGTCCACCGATCTGGACGAGGCGACCCTCGGCCCGTACCGGGACGTCGGCGGTCAGGGCGCGGTGGAACACCGTCTTCAGCTCCAGCGACGTATAGGCCTGGCCGGGTCTGAGGCCGGAATGGACGGCACAGCCGCAGGCGGAATCCAGGATCGCTGCGATCCAGCCACCGTGGACGGTGCCGATCGGATTATAGACGGCCAGGCCGGGCGTGCCGGCGAACACGACGCGGCCCGCATCCAGCTCGATCAGGCGAAAGTCCAGCGTCACCGCGATCGGAATCGGCGGGACCAGTCCGGACAGCAGCTGTTGCAGCTGCTCAAGCCCGGACAGGGCGGGGCGGTCAGCTTCGGCCATGGGAACGCTCCGGCGGGACGGTCCGCACACATTCGGGACAGACCGCGCGGCGACAAGCGCCGCAGACGCGGTCCTAAAGGCCGGGGAGCTTGAAGCCGACGGTGCGACGCGGGGCGATGACGATGCGGCGGTCGCTGCCGGTCAGGGCCCGGAGTCGTTCGGCCTCGGAGGCGGCGTCGATGGTCAGGGCACCGGAGGCGGTCTGGCTGACGGTCGCGGCCTGGGTGGCGGGGGCGTCACTGCGCCAGAACATCAGCCGGTTGGCGAAGCTCTCTTCCTTGTGGGCCAGGTCACCGAATTCATCGTCGATGACGTAGCGGGCCAGGGGGTCGGCGCGATCAGCCCCGGCCTGGGCGACGAACATCTGCTCACCGGTGGTGCGGGTGACGGCCTGGCGCTGACCCATAAGGATCTGGCGGGCGGCGCTTTCGGGGGCCAGTTCCTGCGGGCGCGGCTGGCCGGGTGCCGGCGGGCGCAGGCCGTATTCCGGCGGCACGGTCAGGGGCGCGGTCGAGACGGTCAGGAACGCGTCCGGCGTGATCTTGGTCAGGCCGATGCTCTGACGCATGCTGGTGCAGGCCCCCAGGGACAGGGCCGATACGGCGACAATGGACAGGACGGCGGCACTGCGAATTCGCATGATCAGGGGCTCGGCTCGTTGGTCGCGCGTCAGGGACGCGGCTGTGGAACGGCTAGATGGACGGTTGATTACGACTTTTCAGCGGCTTCGCCAACCGCCGGCTGCCGCTCGGACAGCAGACTGTCGATTATCAGCACAATGACACCGATGGTGATGGCGCTGTCGGCCACGTTGAAAATCCACGGAAACACCCGGTGGCTGCCGATGACGACGCCGGAGAAGTCGATGAAGTCGACGACGCCGCCGAAACGGATGCGGTCGATCACATTGCCGATAGCGCCGCCCATCACCAGGCCGATGGCGCTGATCAGCAGGCGACGGTCGGCCTTCAGGGCCCACCAGGCCAGGGCCCCGGCCACGAGGATCGAGAACAGGCTGAGCCCCCAGCGACCGGCCCCGCCACCGAGCAGGCCGAAGCTGACGCCGTCATTGAGGACGAAGGTCAGGCGCAGCATCGGCGGGATCAGGGGGATGGACTGGAACGACCACATCTCCCGGTCGATCAACTGGCCACCGGCGGTCAGCATCTGCATCGCGTCCAGAACCGACGCCTTGGTCAGCTGGTCGAAGAGGATGACGACGAGGGCAATGCCGTAGGCGGCGTAGGCGATACGAGGAATTTTCATGCAGGTCGCTTCAGGGTTGAGGGGCCGGGGTTAGCAGGCGAAGGCCGGGGCGCGAAGATCAAATCGTGGCCCGGCGGTCTGCGGCCGGCCCAGGGTCCGGGCTGGAGCGGGCCAGGACCGGGGGTCAGCCGGCGGCCATCACCCCGCAGGCGACCCGGGCCCCGGCCCCGCCGATCGGCTGGCTGCGATGGTCGTCGGTGCCGGCGTGGATGACCAGGGCCGCGCCGTCGGCATCCCACAGCCACTGGCCGGGACCGGTGGCGGCGATCCGGGCGCGGGTGGTGAAGACCTCGGCATTCACCCGGCCGTCGGCATGGACGTAGATGTCGGGCAGGTCGCCGTCGTCGGGGCCGTCCGGGTTCAGCAGCCCGTGCGGGACCGGTGTGTCGTGGTTGATGTGGCCGCCGGCCGAGGTGAAGGGGGCGTCGCAGCGGCCGGTGGTGTGGATGTGAACCCCGTGCCACCCGGGTGTCAGGCCGCCGGCCTCGATGCGGATCAGCAGGCCGGTCGCCCCCTGGGTCAGGACGGCGCGCCCGATGGTTTCCCCCGCGGCGTTCCGGAGCGTCGCCTCGCCGAAATCGCCCATCGCCGCGCGTGCGGCAGGCTCCGGCGTGTAGTGGTTTTCGGTCAGGCTGACACAGGCCCCGAGGGGAAGCAGGAGGGCGGTGGAGAGGAGAATGGCGCGCATGGCAGGATTTCCTTTCACAGACGGCTTCCGCGGGTCCTGAAACTTTGCCTCGCGACGACCTGGATGCTAGAAAACCCTTATAGCGGATCACGTTCCGATTCCGGCCATTTAAAGCCCGATTTCCTTGACCGACGACACCTTCGAGACCCCCGTGCCCCCGTCCGGTGCGCACGGCGACATTTCCACCATCACGATCGAGGAAGAGCTGAAACGCTCCTACCTCGACTACGCCATGAGCGTGATCGTTTCGCGGGCCCTGCCTGACGCCCGTGACGGGTTGAAGCCGGTGCATCGCCGCATCCTGTATTCGATGCACGATCTGAACATGACGCCCGAGCGCTCGTATTCGAAATGCGCCCGTGTGGTCGGTGACGTGCTGGGCCGGTTCCACCCGCACGGCGATGCCTCCGTCTATATGGCCCTTGTGCGTATGGCCCAGCCCTTCTCGATGGGGCTGATGCTGGTCGATGGCCAGGGCAATTTCGGCTCGGTCGACGGCGATATGCCGGCCTCGATGCGTTACACCGAGGCCAGGATGGCCCCGGCCGCGGTGGCCCTGCTGGCCGACATCGACAAGGATACCGTCGATTTCCAGCTGAACTACGACGAGAAGGAACTGGAGCCGGTCGTCCTGCCGGCGCGGATCCCGAACCTGCTGGTCAATGGCGCGGGCGGCATCGCCGTCGGCATGGCCACCAACATCCCGCCGCATAACCTCGGCGAGATCATCGACGCCTGCGTGGCCCTGCTGGATGATCCCGAGGTTACCGACGACGCCCTGCTGGACCTGGTTCCGGGCCCCGACTTCCCGACCGGCGGCGAGATCATGGGCCGCACCGCCCCCCGCAACGCCCTGCGCGAGGGCCGCGGCTCGGTCATCGTGCGCGGCAAGGCCACGGTCGAGACGATCCGCAAGGACCGCGAAGCCATCGTGGTCACCGAACTGCCCTTCCAGGTCAACAAACAGACCCTGATCGAACGCATCGCCGAAATGGTGCGCGAGAAGCGGATCGAAGGCATCTCCGACGTGCGCGACGAAAGCGACCGTCAGGGCATGCGGATGGTCATCGAGCTGAAGCGTGACGCCTCGGGCGACGTGATCCTGAACCAGCTGTGGCGCTATACGGCGATGCAGAGCTCGTTCGGCGTCAACATGCTGGCTCTGAACCACGGCCGTCCCGAGCAGATGGGCCTGCGCAAGATGCTCGAGGTCTTCCTCGACTTCCGCGAGGAGGTGGTCGTTCGCCGCGTCAAATTCGAACTGGCCAAGGCCCGCGACCGCGGCCATGTGCTGGTCGGTCTGGCCGTGGCCGTTGCCAATATCGACGAGGTCATCCACATCATCCGCAGCTCGGCCGACCCGGCCGAGGCGCGCGAGCGGCTGCAGGCCAAGGCCTGGCCGGTCGGGGACATGATGGCCCTGATCGAGCTGATTGCCGACCCGCGCTCGCTGCTGGTCGAGGGTGACAAGCTGAACCTGACCGACGAACAGGCCCGGGCCATCCTGGCCCTGACCCTGTCGCGCCTGACCGGCCTGGGTCGTGACGACATCTTCGGTGAGGCGCGCGGCCTGGCTGACACCATCGCCAGACACCTGCTGCTGCTGTCGGACCGGGCCAACATCCTGGCCGTGATCCGCGAAGACCTGTTGGCCGTGAAGGCCGAGTTCGCGGTGCCGCGCCGCACCGAGATCGGCGACGGCGATTTCGAGCTGGAAGACGAGGACCTGATCCCGCGCGAGGACATGGTCGTGACCGTGACCCACGGCGGCTATGTCAAACGCGTGGCGCTGAACGCCTACCGGACCCAGCATCGCGGCGGCAAGGGCAAGTCGGGCATGACGATGAAGGACGAGGACGCCATCGTCGGCGTGTTCTCGGCCTCGACCCATACGCCGGTGCTGTTCTTCGCCACCAACGGCAAGGCCTACAAGCTGAAGACCTGGCGTCTGCCGCTGGGCGGGCCGACCTCGCGCGGCAAGGCCTTCGTCAACCTGCTGCCGATCGAGCCCGGCGACAGCATCATGAATGTGCTGCCCCTGCCCGAGGACGAGGCGGAGTGGGGCAATTTCGACATCATGTTCGCGACCCGTTCGGGTGACGTGCGCCGCAACAAGCTCAGTGATTTCGCCACCGTCAACCGGGCCGGCAAGATCGCGATGAAGCTGGAGGACGGCGACCACATGGTCGGCGTCGCCCTGTGCACCGCCGATGACGACGTGATGCTGACCACGGCCCTGGGCCGGGCGATCCGCTTCAAGGCCGACGATGTGCGCGTGTTCAAGGGCCGGGATTCGACCGGCGTGCGCGGCGTGCGTCTGAAGGCCGGCGACCAGGTGATCTCCATGGCCGTGCTGGGCCGGGTCGACGCGACGCCGGACGAGCGGTCCGCCTATGTCAAACATGCCACCGCCATGCGGCGCGCGGCCGGTGACGGCGATGACGACACGCCGGTGATCGAGGCGGATGACGAGGACGAGGGCAATGGCGACGCCGCCCTGTCGATCGAGCGGATCGCCGAACTGGGCGCGGCAGAGCAGTTCATCCTGACCGTGACCGAGACCGGCTTCGGCAAACGGTCGTCGGCCTATGAATACCGGCGCACCGGACGGGGCGGCCAGGGGCTGACGGCCCATGGCCTGGGCGGTCGGGCGGGGGACCGTCTGGCGGCCTCCTTCCCGGTCGAGGATGGCGACGATCTGCTGCTGGTTACCTCGGGTGGCCAGATGATCCGGACTCCGGTCAGCCAGGTCCGCACCGTCGGCCGCACCAGCCAGGGGGTGACCATCTTCCGCACCGCCGAGGGTGAAAAGGTCGTCTCGGTCGAACGCCTGGCCGAGGTTGAGGGCGGGACCGACGTGGACATCGACACGGACATGGACGGCGGCAGCGATGAGGGCGGCGACGCCTGATCCATGGGGCCGGACCGCGTGATCCTGGTCGAGGGGGAGGCGGCCACCCAGGCTGACCTCGCCTGTGTCTCCCTGGTCAACTACGGGGCCTACACCGCATTCCTTGTTGAAGGGGGCGGTGTCCGTGGGCTGGATCTGCATCTGGCGCGGCTTGAAGCGTCGGCACGCGAACTGTTTGGCGAGTCCGTCGGCGAGACGCGTCTGCGGGCGTTTATGCGGGCGGCGCTGGATGATCGGCAGGCGGCGTGGCTGCGGGTAAGTCTGTTTTCGCCGGAAATCGGTCCTCGGACGCCGGACTGGACCGGTCGCCCCAAGGTCATGATCGCCGCCTCGCCGCCGCCGCCGCCGCTGGCAGACAGTGTGCGGGTTCAGGTCCAGACCCATGTCCGTGACGCCGCCCATCTCAAACATGCCGCCACCTTTCCCCTGCTCCGTGCCCGACGTCTGGCGCGTGAGGCCGGGTTTGACGACGCCCTGTTCGCCGACGCCGACGGTCGGATCTCCGAGGGCAGTCTGTGGAACATCGGCTTCCTGCGTGGCGAGACGGTGGTCTGGCCACGGGCCCCGATGCTGGCGGGCGTGGCCCAGGCCCTGATCGACCGGGGCCTCGCGAGCGTGGGGCTGGACGCCGTCCGTGAGCCGGTGCGGCGGGAAGAGGTCGACCGGTTTGACGCGGCCTTCCTGTGCAACAGTGCCACGCCGGCCTGCGCCGTCACGGGGATCGGCTCGACCAGCCTGCCGGAGTCCCCGGCCATGATCGAGCGGTTGCGTCAGGCCTGGCGGTCAAACCCGCGTCAGTCGATCTAGGCCCGGCGGCGGGCGGCTGCTAGACCTGTGCGCTGCAGCGGAGAAAACGCCATGCGTATCGGGCTTTACCCCGGAACATTCGATCCGGTGACCAACGGGCACATGGATATCATCGGCCGGGCCGTGAAGCTGGTGGACCGGCTGGTCATCGGCGTGGCCCAGAATGACGACAAGGGGCCGCTGTTCACCACCGCCGAGCGGGTGGAGATGGTTCGCGCCGAGGTCGTCGGGATCGATGCAGAGATCATCGTCCAGCCCTTTGCCACCCTGCTGATGCATTTCGCGGAGAGCCTCGGGGCCCAGATGATCGTGCGCGGCCTGCGCGCCGTCGCCGATTTCGAATACGAATTCCAGATGACGGCGATGAACCAGCGTCTCAATGCCGACATCGAGACCGTATTTCTGATGGCGGATCCGCGGCATCAGGCCGTGGCCTCGCGTCTGGTCAAGGAGATCGCCCGTCTGGACGGCGCGATCGACAGTTTTGTCAGCCCGTCGGTCGCCGAACAGGTCCGGGCCAAGGTCAAGGAACACTCATGAGCAAATCCTTCGGAATTCTGGCGGCAACGGTTGCCGCCGTCGCACTGGTGACGGGGGCGGGGTCGGTCGCGGCCCAGGCGGGCGCCGCATCGGGTGACTGGCGAACCATCGCGCCGGAAAACCTGCTGGTGATCGACACCACCAAGGGCCGCGTCCTGGTCGAGCTGGAGCCGCAGGTCGCCCCGAACCATGTGGTGCGTATCCGCACCCTGACGGATCGCGGGTTCTATGACGGCATCGTCTTCCATCGGGTCATCGCCGGCTTCATGGCCCAGACGGGCGATCCCACGGGGACCGGGATGAACGGCAGCGACCTGCCGGACATCGCCGGGGAATTCAGCTTCCGGCGCGGGGCCGACAGTGGATTCGTCGCCGTTCCCGACAGTGGCGACGGCCTGCGCGGTATTCTCGGCTCGATGCCGGTGGTGACCCAGCCGGATGCCCAGATGTTCGTGACCGCCGACTTCAAGACCGCGGGCAGCGGCCTGTTCTGTCCCGCCGTGGCCGGGATGGCCCGGTCCTCGGGGGCCAACAGCGCCAACAGCCAGTTCTTTCTGATGATGGATGAGAACGACAGCCTGAACGGCCTGTACACGACCTTCGGCCGGGTCGTGGTTGGGCTGGATGTGGTCAAGACCCTGAAGGCGGGACCGGAATCGACGGACGGCCGGGTCAGCGACTCCCCCGATGCGATGACCCGGGTGCGCATGGCCTCGGCCCTGCCGGAAGGGGAACGCCCGGTGGTCCGGGTGCTGCGACCGGCGTCCGCGGCCTTCCAGGCCGAGGTGGCGCGGGTGCGGGCCGCACGCGGGGCGCAGTTCAGCATCTGTGATGTTCAGCCGACCGCCGAACTGGTCGGCGGCTGACCATGACCACGGGAGGGGCGACGATGAGACGAGCGACAGCGATCCTGGGCGGTCTGGCCGCCCTGGCCGGGGCCGGTCTGGTCCAGGCCCAGGAGGTGGGGGGACCCCCGCCGGCGGCGGCGTCGCACGCGATGGCGGCAGCGGTCACGGACTGGCGGACCGTGCCGGCGGCCAATCTTCTGGTGATCGATACCAACCGGGGACGGATCCTGATCGAGATGGCCCCGGAGGTCGCCCCCGAGCATGTCGAACGGATCCGGTTGCTGGCCCGCGCCGGCTTCTTTGACGGCCTGACCTGGCACCGGGTCATCGACTGGTTCATGGCCCAGACCGGCGATCCCCTGGGCAATGGCGAAGGCCAGAGTCCCTATCCGGACCTCAGCGCGGAGTTCACCTTCCGCCGCGACGCCTCGATACCGTTCACCGCCGTCGCCGCCCCGGCCGGGGCCCTGGTCGGATTCCTGCATTCGCTGCCGGTCCAGACCCAGCCCGACGTGGCCATGAGTCTGACTGCCGACGGCAAGGTGCATGGCTGGGGTCTGTATTGCCCAGGCGTGGCCGGCATGGCGCGCGACGAGGGCAATGACACGGCCAACAGCCAGTTCTTCCTGATGCGGCAGGCCTATCCGGCGCTGGACAAGCGCTACACGGTCTGGGGCACGGTTGTGTCCGGGCTGGACGTGGTGCGAGCGCTGAAGTCAGGTGCCGGCGACAACGGCATGGTCACGGCGGATCCCGACAGGATGACGCGGGTCCGGGTCGCCGCCGACCTGCCCGAGGTCGGGCGTCCGGTGGTGCGGGTGCTGGATACGGAGTCCGCCGCATTCCGGACCCTGGCGGACCAGGTGCGGCAGTCACGCGGCGCGGACTTCTCGGTCTGCGACATCACCCTGCCGGTCGAGGTCTCCCAGGCTCAGGTCCCGACGGGTGGCTGAGGCCGGGTCCGGCCCCGGTTGCGTCGACGCCGGGTCGGACGCCGATCCTCGCGCATCCGCTGCAGCAGCAGACCCTCGCGCAGGCCACGGTCGGCGACGCGCACGCGTTCGCAGGGCCAGGCCCGCTGAACGGCGGCCATGATGGCGGCTCCGGCGAGGACCAGATCGGCCCGGTCGGGACCGATACAGGCCTCCGCCGCGCGCCCGGTCGGGCCGAGGCGCTGCAGGGTCTCGGTCGCGCGCTCGCAGTCGGCGCGCGTCATCCAGAGGCCGTCGACGCGGTTGCGCTGGTAGCGGTCGAGACCGAGGTGAATGCCGGCCAGGCTGGTGATGGCACCGGAGGTGCCGACCATATGGGCCCGGCCACCGGTGAACAGCGCATGCAGGTCCGGTTCGACCTCGGCCGCGGCCAGGGCGACGCCCATGTCGACGACCATGGCCTCGAACCAGGCGTCATGACCGCCGGCGGGTTCAGGATGACGCTCCGCCAGGGTGACGACACCGATCGGTGCCGACATCCAGCCCACGGTCCGGAACCGTCCGTCCTCGCGTTTCAGCCATGACAGCTCGGTCGAGCCCCCGCCGACGTCGACGACCAGAATGGCCTCGGCCTTGTGGTCAAACAGATTGAGGCACCCCTCGACCGCCAGCCGAGCCTCCTCGATCGGATCGATGATGCGCAGGCGCAGGCCGGTTCCGGTCCGGACCCGGTCGATGAAGGCTGCGCCGTTGTCGGCCTGACGGCAGGCCTGGGTGGCGACGGCGGAGAGGCGGCCTGCCTCGAGTCCCTTGCGGGCAACCCGTTCGGCACACAGGACCAGGGCCTGATAGGCCCGTTCCATCGCGTCGTCGTCGAGCCGGCCCGTGCGCGACAGGCCCTCGCCGAGGCGCACGATCCGGCTGAAGGAATCGACCACGTGGAAGCCGTCACGCGCGGGTTTCGCGATCAACAGCCGGCAATTGTTGGTCCCCAGGTCGAGCGCGCCATAGAGCGGCGCATCCCGGCCTGTCGCCCCGTGACCTTCAGGCCTTCGGGGCCGGGACCGGTCGTCGCGCCGTGCAGGCGCGCCGTCGATCTCCGGCATGGCCGAACTTTCAAATGGGCGGTCCAGAACGGCGCCCGTCCCGATCATCGTAGTCCGTGGGCGTCGTCAGTGCCAAGCCAAACTGTCGCGAAAATGAACGGGGACACGGGCCTTCCGCTCAGGCGCGGCGGTGCAGGATGTCGGCATGATCAATTCGCACACTGCCAAATTCGGCCTCGGCCAGATCGTTCGTCACCGCGACAACGCCTTTCGCGGAGTGGTGGTGGATGTCGACGCGACCTATGCTGGCCCGGCCGATGAGCCGAGCGCGGCCCAGGTGGACGAGCCCTTCTACCAGATCTACGCCATCGGGGAGGACAGCGGCTTCGTCGTCTATGCCGCCGAGGCGATGCTGGAGGCTGATGCCGAGCTGTCGCGCCTGCCCCGGGCTGACGAGGTGAAGATGTTCCGCATCGACACCCGTGGCCGCATGGCCCCAAGGGCGCACCAGATTCACTGAGACTCCCCGTCGCTGATGACGCCATCGGAGTGAGGGACTAGACTGGCCCCGTCGTCGTCAGAGTTCAGTGCAGGAGCGCGTCCATGTCCGATTTCGAGCACGTCTTTGAAACTCCGCCCGAAGGCGCGGCCGCCGACTGGACCATTCCGCAGGACTGGGACGCCTATACGGCCGTCGAGCACGGCACCTGGGACACCCTGTATGCACGGCAGATGCAGATCCTGCCGGGCCGGGCCTGTGATGTCTTCCTGCAGGGGCTCAAGGCGCTGGACCTGAACACCGGCGGCATTCCCGATTTCGCCGTCATGAATCCCAAGCTGCAGGCCCTGACCGGCTGGACGGTGGTGTGTGTGCCCGGCCTGGTGCCGGACGAGGTCTTTTTTGACCATCTGGCCAACCGGCGCTTTCCGTCGGGCCAGTTCATCCGCAAGCCGGACCAGCTGGACTATCTGCAGGAGCCGGACATTTTTCATGATGTCTTCGGCCATGTGCCCATGCTGACCGACCCTGATTTCGCCGCCTATATGGAGGCCTATGGCAGGGGCGGGCAGCGCGCCGCCTCGCTGGGCATGCTGCAGAACCTGGCGCGGCTTTACTGGTACACGGTCGAGTTCGGCCTGATGCAGGACGCGGACGGCCTTCGCATCTACGGCGCGGGCATCGTGTCCTCGGCGACGGAGAGCGTCTTCTCGCTGGAGGACCCGTCGCCGAACCGGCTCGGCTTCGACCTCGAACGGGTGATGCGGACCCTCTACCGGATCGACGACTTCCAGCAGGTCTATTTCGTCATCGACTCGATCGAGGCGCTGAAGGCCGAGACGCTGAAGGATTTCGGTCCGATCTATCAGCGGCTGGAGGGGGCCGCGCCGATCGCCATCGACGCCATCCTGCCGACCGACCGGGTCTTCACCCGCGGGACCCAGGCCTATGCAGGCAAGGGCGGGCGGTTCGCGGCCTGATCAGTCGGCGTGGACGATCAGGCTGGCCTTGCGGGTGTCGCGCATGAAGATGAAGACCAGCAGGGACA
The DNA here is from genome assembly GCF_029945885.1 of Brevundimonas sp. Classification (GTDB taxonomy): domain Bacteria; phylum Pseudomonadota; class Alphaproteobacteria; order Caulobacterales; family Caulobacteraceae; genus Brevundimonas. Next base: position 112,191 of record NZ_JAQSDK010000028.1, on the reverse strand, counting down.
CGCCGATCATGCCGGTGACATACCAGTAGAAGGCGCTCTCCATGCCGATGTCCTTGAACCACAGGGCCGCGTATTCTGCGGTGCCGCCGAACAGGGCGTTGGCCACCGCATAGGGCAGGGCCACGCCCAGGGCGCGGATGTGGGCCGGGAACAGCTCGGCCTTCACCACGGCGTTGATGGCCGTATAGCCGCTGACGATCACCAGGGCGCTCATCGACAGGGCAAAGGCGACCAGCGGGCTCTGCGCCGTCGACAGGGCGGTCATGATCGGCACGGTGAACAGCACCCCGCCGACGCCGAAGGCGATCATCACCGGGCGGCGGCCGATGCGGTCCGACAGGGCCCCGACGGCCGGCTGCAGCAGCATGAAGACGAACAGGGCCGCGGCGCTGATCTCGGTCGCCGTGGCCTTGCTGAAGCCCGTCGTGTTGACGAGGAATTTCTGCAGGTAGGTGGTGTAGGTATAGAAGGCCAGCGTGCCCCCGGCGGTCAGGCCCAGCACCAGCAGGGCCTCCCTGGGGTGTTTCAGCACCAGCAGCAGGGCGCTGGATTTCGGGGCCTCGGCGGCGTCGCTGGCGATGAAGGCGCGGGTCTCGTCCAGACGCCGCCGCAGCCAGAAGACGATCACCGCCAGGGCGGCCCCGACGAAGAAGGGCACGCGCCAGCCCCAGGCGGCCAGCTGGTCGGGGGTCAGGGTCTTCTGCAGACCGATCAGCAGCATCAGGGCCAGCAGCTGGCCCGAGATCAGCGTCACATACTGGAAGCTGGACCAGAAGCCGCGGTGCTTCGCCGTGGCCATCTCGGACAGATAGGTGGCCGAGGAGCCGTATTCCCCGCCGACGCTGAGCCCCTGGATCATCCGCGCCAGCAGCAGCAGGGCCGGGGCCGCCAGGCCGATGGTGGCATAGCCGGGCGTGCAGGCGATGATCAGACTGCCGGTGCACATCAGGGTCACCGACAGGGTCAGGCCCGCCTTGCGCCCGCGCCGGTCGGCATAGACCCCCATGATCCAGGCCCCGATCGGCCGCATCAGGAAGCCGACGGCAAAGACCGCCGCGGCCTTCAGCAGGGTGGCGGTGTCGTCGCCCTCGGGAAAGAAGACCGGGGCGAAATACAGGGCGAAGGCCGAATAGGCGAACCAGTCGAACCATTCGACCAGATTGCCGGCCGAGCCGCCGATAATGTTGCGCAGGCGGCGGGCGGGGGTCATCGCGCTGTCGGTCATTCGGCACTTTCGGGGGCGCGGCGCACGGTCAGGGCGACCGCGATGGTGAAGATGGCCAGCGCCAGTTCGACCACGCGCTGGGCCGCGCCGTACCATTCAAAGCCGGGATGCAGCAGCCAGACGGCGGCAGCGGCCGGGATGCCGCAGGCCAGACCCAGCGGATACAGGAAGCGACCATGGGTCCAGCGCCGGGCGGCCAGGGCGATCAGGCAGATCCCGGCGATCCCGGCCAGATAGCCGATGCCGCCGAATACATCGTGCAGGATCGCTGACGGGGTCGGGTCTGCCAGGCTGCATTCGAAGGCGCAGGGGAAGACCCCGCCGAACATCAGGCCGAGACCGTTCACCGCTCCCAACCCGCAGCCGGTGATGCTCAGGAACGAGCCGGGCAGGAGCCGTGCGGACAATAGCCAGAACAGGGTCAGCAGCATTCCCGAAACGATGAAGGCGGCGCTGACCGTCGGGCCGGTGATGGTGCCGGTAGCCCCCATCTCGCTGATGAACTGGGTCAGGTGGTCGTAGTCAGGATAGATCAGACCGCCGCCGATGGTCAGCCCGGCCATGATCAGCAGGCTGAGGATGGCGGAGCCGAAGGCCAGGTTTCTGATCATCATGTCCTCGTGCCGGTTCGAGTCGAAGGCTAGCGGGGTTCGCTGTTCCCGAACACCCGGACGTCAGCCGCGCTGAAACGGATAGAAGCCGGTGCCCAGGTCGAGGATGGTGCACAGCTCGTCCAGCGCGCCGCGGCTCTCGGCCAGCAGCTGCGGATCGGCGAGGTCGGCCGGGCGCAGGGATTCGCGATACCAGCGGTTGGCCCAGGTCGACAGGCGGGCGTGCAGGGCGTCGGTCAGCCGCATGGCCGGATTGGTCGCGGCCTGTTCGGCCCCGGTCAGGACGACACGCAGACGCAGACAGGCGGGGCCGCCGCCGTTGCGCATCGACTGGCGCACATCGACGTAACGAACCGCCCCGATCGGGCCGTTGGAGGCGGCGAGGGACTGGGCCACCGCATGGCTGCGCGGGTTGTCGCGCGTCTCGGTCGGGCAGATCAGGGTCAGCCGATCCTCGCCGGGAATCTGCACCAGCATGGAGTTGAACAGATAGCTGGAGATGGCGTCGGCCAGCGGCAGGTCGGCGAGGGAGACCTCGACGAATTGCGGTTCGAACAGGCCGTCGGCGGCGGCGCGGATCGCGGCCCTGGTCCCGGTCGTGTCCTCGAAGGCGAGCTCATGGAAGAACAGGGTGTCCAGCGCGCCGACACAGACCACGTCATTGTGGAAGGTGCCGCCGGCGATGGCGGCGCGCGACTGGCGCGGGAAGACCGGCCGCCCGGCCTGGTGGCGGCGAGCGATGGCCTGACTGGCCTCATGCGTCTGGCGGGCCGGGAAGGCGTCGGCCCAGGGTTCGAAGGCCTCGCGACCCCAGACCAGCAGATTGACCCCGGGCGCGCCATGTTCGGCGCACAGACGCACATGGTTGGCGGCCCCCTCGTCAGCCAGATGGGCCACGGCGGGCAGGGCGTCATGCACGGCGAACCGGGTCGGGTCGGGGAAGAGGGCGTCCAGCGCCCGTTTGGTCTGCTGATGCTCCAGCGAACGGTGCAGGTTGGTGTGCAGATTGGCCGGGGTGAAATGGACCCGGCCGTCGGCGGCGTCGGCGCTGGGCGTCACGGTGGCGGCATTGGCGGCCCACATCGGCGAGGCCGAACAGGCGGCGGCGGCGAAGCCGGGGGCCTCCTTCCAGGCCCGCTCCAGCACGGCGGCGTCGCTGCCGGTGAAGCCGAGCGTGCGCAGGAAGGGGATGTCGGGCCGCTCATGCGGCGGCAGCACATATTGCGGCAGGCCGAGGTCGGCCAGGGTCTTCATCTTGTCGAGCCCCTGCAGCACCGCCGCGCGCGGGTTCGAGGCCTCGCCCTTGTTCAGGCTGGAGGCCAGATTGCCGGGGCTGAGCCCGGCATAGGAATGGGTCGGGCCGATCAGGCCGTCGGCATTGGCTTCAAGGGCGGGGGTCACCCGCGCAGACCCTTGATCTCACCCTCGATATTCTTCACCGCCCCGGCCTCGAAACTGGCCACCGGATAGGCGCAGTAGTCGGCGGCGTAATACGCGCTGGGCCGGTGGTTGCCGCTGGCCCCCAGACCGCCGAACGGCATGTTGCCGGCGGCCCCGGTGGTCGGGCGGTTGAAATTCACAACACCCGCGCGGATGCGGCGGATGAAATGGTCCCAGTGGGCCGGATTGTCGCTGACCAGACCGGCGCTCAGGCCATAGCGGGTGGCATTGGCCTCGGCGATGGCGGCATCAAAGCTGGCGGCGCGGGTCACGGACAGGAAGGGGGCGAACATCTCCTCGTCCGGGACGGTGACGCCGGTGACCTCGATGATGGCCGGTTTGACGAAGGCACCCGGCAGGTTGTCGACCGGGCCCGAGGCGCGGATGACCCGGGCCCCGGCGGCGATGCGTTGCTGCAGGGCGGACAGGGCGGCTTCGGCCGCCTTCGGCGAGATCAGCGGGCCGCCATAGGGTTCGGACGGGCTGTTCCACGGGGCGAAGATCATCCGGTCGACCAGGGCGGCGACGGCCTCGATGATGGCGTCACCCTGCGGACCCTCGGGCACGATCAGGCGGCGGGCGCACGAACAGCGCTGGCCGGTGGTGATGAAGGCCGACTGGACCACGATCCCGGCCACGGCCTCGGCATCGGCTGCATCCCAGACCACCAGCGGGTTGTTGCCGCCCAGTTCGAGGGCGAGGATGACGTGCGGATCCTCGGCGAATTTGCGCCTGAAATGCGCGCCCGCCGCGCCCGAGCCGGTGAACATCAGGGCGTCGATCGGCTGGTCCAGCAGGGCCGCGCCGGTGTCGCGCGCGCCCTGGATCAGGTTGAACACGCCGGTGGGCAGGTCGGCCTCGGCCAGGCATTCGGCCATCAGCTGGCCCGTGTGCGGCGTCTCTTCCGACGGCTTGAACACCACGGTGTCGCCGGCCAGCAGGGCCGGGACGATATGGCCGTTGGGCAGGTGGCCGGGAAAGTTGAACGGGCCCAGCACCGCGGCGACGCCGTGCGGCCGGTGGCGCAGGGTGGCGGTGCCGAACGGGGTCTCGCTGGTACGTTCGCCGGTGCGTTCGTCATAGGCCTTGATCGACAGGTCGACCTTGCCGGCCATCGAGCCCAGCTCGGCGGTGGTCTCCCACAGGGCCTTGCCGGTCTCGCGGCTGATCGCCTCGGCCATGGCCGGGGCCCGGGCCTTCAGCGCGGCCTGATAGCGGACCATGGCGTCGATCCGGTCCTGACGCGGGCGGTCGGCCCAGTCGGGGAAGGCGGTGCGGGCGGCGCTCACGGCGGCGGCGACCTGTTCGCCGGTGGCGGCATGGCCTTCCCAGACGGTGTCGCCGGTGGCGGGGTCGAGGGAGGTGAAACGGGTCATGGGGCTGCTCATCTTTCGGGGGCTCAGGCCTTCACACGCACGACGTCGCCGGCCTTGACCCGCAGGGCATCGGCAGTTTCAGCGGACAGGGTGGCGACATCGCCTTCGATGCCGACCTTCTGGCGTACGGCGCGGAAGGCGGTGACCGATCCGGTCGAGATCAGCGAGGGAAGCTCGGCCTCGACATGATCGGCGATGGCCACGGTCATCGCCCGGGCGTCGCGCACGGTGCGGATATTGTCGCGGCCGCAGGCCACGGTCGGCCCGGCGTCGAAGATGTCGATCAGGCCGTTGGGGCGGAAGCCCTCGCTCTCGAGCAGGGCCATGGCGGGCACGCCCTGGGGGTGGACCTTGCCGATCACGGCCCGTGCCGGTTCCGGCAGCAGTTCGACATAGATCGGGTGGCGCGGGGCCAGGTCGAGGATGAACTGTTTGTCGGTCGAGCCGGACATCAGGTCGGCATCGTCGAACGGCATCGGGAAGAATTTATGGGCCACATGGTCCCAGAACGGGCAGCCGCCGTCGGGGGTGAAGACCCCGCGCAGCTCGGCCAGGACGTTCTCGTTGAACAGCTCGGGCTGGGCCCCGATCAGCATGTATCGGGCCTGGCTGAGCAGGCGACCAGCTCCGCCCTTGCGGCGGTCCGCCTTGAGGAACAGCGACCCGACCTCGGACCAGCCGGTGCATTCATTGACCAGCACCAGGGTCTGGTGATCCAGCTTGACGTCGACCGACGGAGACGACTGGGTATTGGTCACCAGCCGGAATGAGAAGAAGGGCCGGTTCAGACCGACCGCCGCCTTGACCGAGCCGATGCCGTCGACGTCGCCGGTGTCGGTCTCTTCCAGCATGACCGTGTACCAGCAGGCCTTGGGGTCCAGCTTGCCCGAAAAGCTGTCGCGGCTGAGGTCGAGGCGTTCGGCCAGCTGGTCGGGATCCTCGGGCAGGCTGGTGAAGCCCGGGCCGCTGAGGATGGCCAGTTCCAGCAGGTGGTCGAGATCGGCCGGGCCGGCGGGGCGTACAACAAGCATGGGCTTACATCGTCTCCAGACGCAGGGCCTTCAGCCGCTCCGCATCGATCTCGCCCGAGGCGATCTTGCACAGGATCAGGGTGCTCAGCTGCGCCCGTTCCACGAAACTGTCGGGCCAGGCGAATTCCTGGTCCGAGTGAATGTCGCCACCACGGACGCCGAGGGTGTCGATATTGGGCAGGCCCGCCGCGTGCAGGTTGTTGCCCTCGCAGACCCCACCCGACGATGACCAGGTGATCGGCTGGCCCAGCAGGGCTCCGGCCTCGCGCACGGCCTCGAACAGGGCGGCCTGGGCGGCATCCATCGGCTTGGGCGGGCGGGTGAAGCCGCCGTGCAGGTCCAGGGTCAGGCCGGCGAACGGCGGGCTGGCGGCGATCGCCTTCACCGCGGCCAGGGTCCAGTCGGCGGCGACCTTGTCGGGCACCCGGACGTTGAACCGGACCACGGCATTGTCGGCGACGACGTTCAGCGGTGCGCCGCCGGAGATCTTCGCCACATTGACGGTGACGCCTTCGCGTTGACCGTTCAGCGCATGCAGGGCGGCGGCAATGATCGCGGCCCCGGCCACGGCATTGGCCCCCTCGTGGAAGGCGCGGCCGGCATGGGCGGCCTTGCCCGAGACGATCAGGTGGAAATTGCCGCTGCCCTTGCGGGCCCCGGCCATCGAGCCGTCGGACATGGCCGGCTCATAGGTCAGGCCGACATGGCCGCGCGCGCCCAGTTCGGCCAGCAGCGGGGCCGAGGCGGGCGAGCCGATCTCTTCATCCGGTGACAGCAGCACGGTCCAGCCCACGCGCGCCCGTTCGGGATGGGTCTCGAACGCCTCCAGTGCGGCCAGCATCACCGAGATGCCGCCCTTCATGTCGGCGACGCCGGGGCCGTTCAGGGCTCCGTCAGCGCGGGTGACCACGGTCTGGAAGGCGCTTTCGACCGGGAAGACGGTGTCGTAGTGGCCGGTCAGGACGATCTGGATCGGGGCGTCGGGCCGGCAGATGATCTTCAGGGCGTCGGCATGGGCCTCGGTCCGGACCGAACCGTCGTCACCGACGGTGGTCGAGCCCCTGGTCGGGATGCGGACCACATCAGCGGGCAGGGTCCGGGCCTCGGCCTCCAGCACGGCCAGCATGGCGTTCAGACCCTCGGCGTTGCGGCTGCCGGAATTGATCGCGGCCCAGGCGATTGTGCGCCCGATGATCGTGGCTTCGCGCGCTGCGACGTGGTCGAGCGCGATCTGGTCGTGGGGGAGAATTTGCATGCGGGCGGACCCTAGCGGGGCTGAAGCCAAAGGTGAAGGCGAGCCGGCCCGATCTTGCGACTTCGAATCCGCGTGATTGCGGTCTAGCGTGGGGTCCAATCAGGAGGGAGACCCATATGAACACCTGGATCAGGGCGGCCAATCCGCTGGCGAAAAGCGTGACCGAGGACGAGCAGATCCGGGCCGCCCGGATGGGGGCCGTGGCCCTGTGGCTGACCGCGGCGAAGGACGCGATGTTGCTGGTGTACCTGCTGGGATCGATCCCGCTGTTGACGGCCGCCACCTCCGCGGCCGGTCCGAACGGCGTGGCCATTTCGCTGGGCCTGATGGCGGTGCTGGTGGTGATCCAGATTGCGGCGGGCCTGTTTCAATGGAAGCGGGCCGGTACGATGGTGCCGATCGTCGCCGGAATGCTGACCGCCTATGCCCTGTACCAAGCGGGGATGAAGCTGGCCGGTGGCGTCGGCACGCTGGCGATGATCAGCATCGCGATCATGGTCGTGGCCCTGGTCCTGCATATCGCCGCCGTCCGTGGCGCAATGGCGCTGGAAAAGCGGCGGGCCACCGCCTGACCCCTTAGCGGTTGGGACGTCGCTCATTGCCGGTGGTGCCCGGAACCCGCGATTGGCGACGCCAGCGAATGGACAGGCTGGCGTCGCCCTGTCCGCCGAATTTGGAGCTGACCGCCAGGTTGCGGCGCACCTGCCACTCGACATTGACGGCCGCTCCGCCTTCGCCGCCGCCGATGATCTCGAGATAGACGTCATCGGTGATGTAGCGCCCGCCGGCGACGGTCAGGGCCGAGGCCTCGCCGCCGAACGACAGCCGGTCCAGGCCGGCGAGTTCGCGCAGGTTGCCGATCACGTCAAAGCCTCCGCCCCCGGCCAGTGAGGCCACGCCCGAGGCCAGCTGGGCCGCCTCGAACGGCGACAGCTGGGAGGCCGAACGCCCGAACAGGACCTGGGACAGGATCTCGTCCTGGGGCAGGGACGGGGTCGAGGTCAGGGCGATCTTCGGCGACTCCGCCGTACCGGTGACCCGGATCGTGGCGGTCAGGGCCGGATCGTCGCGCACGGCCGACAGGTTCAGCCGGATACGGGCCGGATCGGTCGACAGGCTGACCGTCCCCTGATCGTCGAAGACGAACCGCTTGCCGGCGAATTCATAGTCACCGCGGATCACAGCGGCATTGCCGGTCAGGATCGGTCGCGCGATCGAGCCGGTGACCCGGGCATCGACGCTCATGGCCACGTTCAGGCCGCGGCCGACGACGACGGTATTGCCGCCGCGCGAGCGCAGGACGACGTCGAGGCCGATCTGGAGGCCGCGGGCCCGGGCCTGATCGTCGACCACGGGATCGCCCCCGGGCCGGTTGATCTCGACGACATCCATGCGGACGATACCGTTCGAGCCCGGCACATTGGCCTCGATCCGGGCCTCGTCGATGTCCATCCGGCCAGTCAGCTGGATGTCGCCGTCGGTGGCGCGCACCACCGTCAGCGGGCCGGTGGCCCGGGCCCTGGCGATGTCGTTGTCGATGATGCGGAAATTGTCGAGGGCCAGTTCGAAGTTGGAATCCGAGCCCTGACGCAGGCCGATACGGCCCTCGCCGGTGACGGTGCCGCCTGCGCCGTCGCCGGCGCTGAAGGCCTCGATCAGGGCTGTGGTGTCGTCGAAGCGGCTGGCCAGGGTCATGTCGGCGAGACGCACACCGGTGGTGGTGTCGCGGAAGGTCCCTTCCCTGAGGTCGAGGCGACCGTTCAGCCGCGGCTCGTTCAGGCTGCCGGCCAGGGTGGCGTTGGCATTGACCTGACCGGCCAGCGAGCGTTCGCCGCCGAGGAACAGGTCCCAGATCGGCTGGATCTGGCCCTGGATCGAGACCGTGCCGGACATCGGCCGGGTGCGGGCCACGGCCAGCCGCAGCGGTGCGGCCGAGGCCACGACAGGCAGGGTCAGGTCGACAACGGCGGCGACCGCGCCCTCATCCTGGACATTGGCCTTGATGCTGAGGCTGTTGTCGACCAGCAGGGCGTTGAGGGTGCCGTCGATGGCCAGTCCGCGCGGCGCGTCGATGCTGCGGACATCCTGCAGTGTGACATTGGCTGAACCGGACAGATCATCGCCCGATCCCCGCAAGGCGACGCGACCGGTAACCCGACCGCGCATGTCCGGGGCCAGGGAGCCCAGTTCGACACTGGTCAGATCGGCCTGGAGGATGGCGGCATTGGAGTCCTGGCGCAGCTCGCCCAGCAGCACGCCGCCGCCGACGCCGACATCCAGACGGATCAGCCGGCCGTCGCCGGACAGGGCGACCACGGCCGGGTTGCGGGTGCTGAAGGCGATGTCACGCACCCGGCCGCCGCCGCGCAGCACCACGGTCTGGGCCTGGGCCTGGCGTGAATAGGTGCCCGCGCCGTTGAACTGGACCGGGATGGTCCCGCCGACATCGGCCGACAGGGTGAAGGGCAGGCTGGCCAGGGTGCCGGTGCCGTTCAGGTCGAAGGTACGCAGCACATAGGCGGAGCCGGACAGCCGGACGTTTCGACCCCGGACATTGACGATGGCGGCGCTGGACGACGCCTCGCCGGTATCCTCGGTCAGGCGGATCCGGCCGTCGGCGGTGCCGGTCGCGAGGAAGGCCCCGGGACGGGCGGTAAAGGTCAGGTCGGCGCTGGACGGCACGCGGCTGGACAGGCCGATCGCGCCCCGGGCCGCCAGGCCGCCGGCGTTCAGATCGACGTCGGTCAGGCGAATCCGGTTGCCGCCGAGGAAGAAATTGCCCGAGGCGGTGGCCGGTCCGTATTTCGAACCGGCGGTCATGGCGATCCGCCCGTCGGAGGCGTCGTCACCGCGCCGGAAGCTGAGGACCAGATCGGCCGCGGTCAGGTTCAGCGGACCCGCGGCGACAGTGTCGAAATGGGCGCGCAGGTCGGCGCGGGGATTGGCCAGGGTACCGGTCAGGGCCCCGTCACCGGTCATGGTGCCGCCGACCTCGACCGGGCCGACGCCGAACGGGCCTTCCGCGGTCCAGTCCAGGGCCAGGCGCAGGCGACCGTCGCCCTCGATCAATCCCCTGGTGGTCGCCTTGCCGGCGGCCCCGGTCAGCCGTCCCGACTCGATCTCGACCCGGCCGGCCGTCAGGGCCCCGTCCAGCTGCAGTCGGGGCGTCGCGCCAAGCAGGCGATCCAGCTCCGCCACGCCGGTCGTCAGCCGCTGGCCCCGGCCGTCGAAGCTCAGGTTCCAAGGGGCATTCGGGCGGTTGGCGACAGCCGTGACCGTGCCGCTGAGAGCACCGCGAGCCTCCGGGCGCAGACGCGCGAGATCGGTAATGGCGGCCCGGCCCCGGAAGCTGAGGGCACCGCCCAGATTGCGACCGCCGGAGCCGGTGATGTCCAGCGCCTGCCCCTTGGCCTCGACCTGGTCGAGCAGGATGGCACCGTCGATCGATCGGGTTGCCTTCAACTGAACCCGCGGCGTCGCACCGAGCAGGGCCCCGACCACGCCCGCGGACGATCCGCCGCTGGCGGTCAGGACTGTATCGACGGTGTAGCGACCGTTGCGGGCCTGAATGTCCAGAGGGCCGGCGATGCGGTCGGCCCGGTAGCTGAGCAGGTTGGTTGCGGCCAGGGTGGCGGCCCCGTCCAGCGTCCAGACCGAGGCCTCGCCCTTGAACACACCGGTCCAGGTCGCGGCCTCCGCCAGGGGGCGGTCCAGCATGCGGCTTAGTGACGGGGTCGAGACCTCGACCTGGATACCGTCGGGCGCACTGCGGTCGGCCAGACGGATCATCCCGCGGGCGCGGGAGTTGATATTGTCGGCGCGCAGACGCCAGGCGATGCCCTGGTAGCCGTCACGGCGGGCGTCGGGCACAGTCGCGAAACCGAACCGCGCCTTGCGGCCGACCCGGCTGATGAAGGGGCGCAGCAGGTCCGAGCCGGAGAAGTCGATGAAGCCGCCGATCCGGGCCCCGTCCTTGCCGTAGCGTCCCTTGACGATCAGGGGGGTGAAGTCGCCGGTCCGCACCAGGGCGTCGACGACCTCGCCGTTGACGACAGCGGTGGCTGAAAAGGGCTGGTCCGGCGAATAGCCGAGGGCCCCGGCGATGGGGCCGCCCCGAGCCTCGCTGGCCCGCAGATTGACCCGCATATCCTCGATCTTGCCGCCGAAGGCAGCGGTCAGGCGCAGGAAGTCGCCCTCGCGACTGTTGCTCAGGGCGCTGATGGTGGCCGTCTTGGTCCCGGTGCGCGGGATGTCGGCCTCACCGGTCAGTTTCCAGCGCCCGTACTCCTTGCTGAAGTCTTCCAGCAGTTCGACGTCGGCGCTGAAGGAATCGATGTCGATGGCCAGCGGAGCCGGACCCGGCGGCTCCAGCGACGGTTCCACCTCGGGGCGGCGGATCAGGCGGATGACGTCGGCGGTGACCGTGGTCGCATGAAAGCGGCGGCCGACCAGGGCCCAGTAGGACCAGTCGACATGGACCTTGCGGGCTTCGAGCCAGACACCCTTGGCGTCCGTGACCGTGACGCGATCAATGGTGAAGTCGTCGAACAGGTCGCCCCGGACTCCCTCGACGTTCAGCCGGCCGAACCGGCCGATCTTCTGGCCCGAGGCGAAGGTGGTGACCAGGGTCCGTCCGGAATCCGACAGCAGGTACATACGGCCGCCGACGAGACCCACCACGAGCAGGGCGAGCACGATCGCCGTGGCGATGCCGCCGAAGAAGGCGAAGGCCTGCAGGCGCGTGCGCTTTTTCCGGGCCGTTTCAGCCGGGGTATCCGGCACCGTGGCCGGGTCCGTTTCGGGGGCGGGGGAGTCGGTCAAAACGCCTGGCCGATGCTGACATAGACCTGGAAGTCGGCGTCACCGTCGCGTTTGTCGAGCGGGATGGCGATATCGGCGCGGATGGGCCCGAACGGTAATTTGTAGCGAACGCCGAAGCCTGCGCCGTAGCGCAGATTGGCGAAATCGGGAGTCGGCTGGAAGCCGACCGACCCGGCGTCCAGGAAGGCGACCATGCCGAAGCCGTGGCCGATGTCCTGACGCAGCTCGATCGCGGTCTCGAACAGGGAGACGCCGCCGCGCGGTGTGTCATCCGGGAGCCGGGGATTGACGCCCTGATAGGTGAAGCCCCGCACCGAGCCGCCGCCGCCGGCATAGAACAGCCGGTCGGACGGCACCGACAGCTCGCTGCCGCCAAGGATGGAGCCCAGCCGCAGGCGCCCGGCCAGCACGGTCCTGGCACTGCCCTGAAGCGGCAGATAGCCGGTGACCTGTCCCTCGGCTCTCAGGAAGGCTGCCGTCTCCTCGCCGCCCACGAGCGTCGGCTGGGCCGATATGGTCATGCGCCAGCCCTTCGTCGGGTCCAGCGGGTCGTTTGAACGGTCGATATAGGCATTGCCGCGACCGGTCAGGATCACCAGGTCGCGGTTGAAATTGAGCGGCAGCGACGACAGTGGATCGAAGCGATTCTCATCATAGTTGCCGGCGTCGACACCCAGGCCGTAGCTGATCCATGAGGTCCGGCCCAGCCGCTGGCGGAGGTCGGCGGCGAGGCTGATGGCGGTCCGGCGATAGGCGTCGGTGTCCTCGTTGACCACCGCGGCCGACAGGGTCAGGGTCCGGCCGGGACGCCGCCAGTGGGGCAGGCTGAGGTCAGCGCCGATCCGGCTGTTGATATTGGCCAGCCGGGCCTGATACCGCAGGGTGTCGGCGCGCCCGAACCGGTTGTAGTGGGTCCAGATGACGTCGACGCCCGAGCCCTCGGCGGTCGAGAAACTGGCCCCCGCTTCCAGAATCCGGCGCGGACGGTCGGTGAGGGTGACGATGATCGGCCGCAGGCCGTTGTCGGTGACCTGTTCCTGCGGCGACAGGGCGACACCCACGCCGTCATAGACACCGGTTTCGAGCAGTCGGCGTTCCAGTTCCGCCACCTTGTCCGGATCATAGCGGTCGCCCGGACTCCAGGGCGCGAGACCGGCGACCCAGGCCGGGTTGGTCGGGCCGCGGGTTTCCAGCCGGACGCCGTCCAGTTGCACCAGTCGGCCGGCCAGGATGTTGAAATTGGGTTCGACCGTGAAGGTCGCGTGGTCGACGACGACCCGGCGCGGCTCGGTCCGGGCGTCAGCATAGCCCCGGCGCGTCAGACCGGCGATGATCCGGCCTTCGGCGGCGATCACATCCACCGCACGGCCGGGTTCGCCGGCGGTCAACCCGACTTCGCCGGTTACGGCCGCGCTGGTTTCCGGATCGGGGACGGGGGCAGCCCACAATATCGTGGGCTCGGTCAGTCGAAAGCGTTGGCCAGGCTGGATATCGACGATGGCCACGGGGGTCTCGTCCCCCTCGACCACATCCTGGATCGAGGACTGATAATAGCCTTCGGAGCGGAGCAGGGCGTCGGCAGACTCGACGGCGCTGCGGGCGCGACGACGCGCCTCGAACCGGCTGTCGGGGGCACCGTCGACGTCGCCGATGGCGCGTTCCAGCTGCTCGCGCAGGGCCCCGTCCAGATCGCCCCGGATCTGGGCCCGGGGCTCGGCCACCGCAGCGACCGTCCAGGTCAACCAGAGCGCCAGCCCGGTGAGCAGTAAGATGGGCCTGGGCGTCAAACTCGAACCTTCGGCAACGTCAGTCGGAGACCGGGAGGAAGCCGGAGCGCCGGGTTGGGTTTCGCCATCGCATCAGCCTGTGGCGCTCCTGTGGCGAGTCCGGAGACTTCGGGTCAGTAAAACAGGGTTTCGCTCTCGGGCCGGACGGTTTCGGCAGAGGTGCGTTTTTCCGGGGGAACGGTCGAGGAATCCACGGGCGGGGTGTCCGTCACGGCCGGAGTCGGATCCGGCAGCGGAATTTCCTCGGTCATCGGCGCGACCGGTGCGTCTTCTGCCGGCTGGGCGGCCTCGTCGTAGTCATTGACCGATCCGCGGCTGTCGCAGCCGCTCACGACCGCGGCGGCTCCGAATACGGCCGCCAGAATCAAACGCTTCATCAGATGTCTCCCCAGGCTCAGAAGCTCAACGCAAAGCCAGCCAGCGGCGTTCCATAGCCGGGATCGTGGCAGCGGTCATCCCGACCGGCAACCAATCCTTCGCCAATTGCTGGTTTGGTGAAGCCGCTGGGAGATTTGAATAGCGATGTCTGCGTGCGCCACCGTTGCCCAGGTCCGTTTCAGGGAGCTGAAGTCCCGAATTGGACTGGCGGCTTTCATCGGCGTGGCCGCCTGGATCATGGCCCCTTCGGCCTGGCCCCTGTGGTGGTTTCTGGCCGTGGTCGCCACCCAGTATCTGGATGCGGCGATCTTCCGCCCGCTCCGGCTGACTCCGGACATGGCCGTGAGCACGGCCTATCGGGTATTGTGCTGCGGCGTCACGATGGTGTCGGTCATCGTCTATGCCGGAATTACCGCCTACCTCTGGTTCAACGGCGGTGAGGTCGGGCGGATCTTCGCCATGGTCCAGTGTACCGGCGGGCTGCTGCACGTCAGCCTGCACATGCACCATGATCGCGGGATTCTGTTTTGCGCCGTCACACCCCACGCCGCCTATTTTCTGGGCCTGCCCCTGATCGGGGCTCTGCAGAGTCAAAGCTGGATTGACCTGCTCGTTCCGGTCGGGGGGCTGCTCTATATGGCGCATCTGGTCGTGGCCGTGCGCCAGAGCTCCATGACCAACCGGGTGCTGCGCGAAGCCAAACGCGAGGCCGATGAGCAGCGGCGAAAGGCCGAGATCGCCAGCGCCGCGAAATCCGACTTTCTGGCGGTGGTCAGCCACGAGATCCGCACGCCGATGAATGCGGTGATCTCGGCCGGGAACCTGCTGGGTCGCACCCGACTGAGTGGGCCGCAGAAGACCCATGTCTCGATGCTGACCGATGCCGGCGATGTGCTGATGGGCCTGCTCAACGACGTGCTGGACTTCTCGAAGATCGAGGCCGGCAAGATGCAGATGGAAGCCGCTGAAATGGACGTGCGCGAGCGGCTGGCCTCGCTGAAACGCCTGTGGGAACCCCGGGCGCGGGCCAGCGGCGTTGGCCTGAAGATCACCGTCGCCCGGGAGGTGCCGGACTGTCTGCGCACCGACCCGCTGCGGTTTCAGCAGATCCTGTTCAACCTGATGTCCAATGCCGTCAAATTTACCGCCGAAGGTGAAATCCGGGTTTCGGCTGGCTGGGATGAGGCCGGACAGCAGCTGAGTGTCGCCGTCCGCGACAGTGGTTGCGGCATCCCTGCCGATCGTCTTGTCGAGGTGTTCAACAGTTTTGAACAGGCCGACGTCGGCACAACGCGCCGTTTCGGCGGCACGGGGCTCGGCCTGGCCATTAGCCGGCGTCTGGCCGAACTGATGGGCGGCACGCTTGCCGTCGACAGTGTCGAGGGAGAGGGGACGACCTTCACCCTGGTCCTGCCGGTCGAGACGATGGAACGGTCTGAGCCGGTGGCGGCCCCGTTTGTGTCCGAGGTGGGGTCGCTGGCCGGACGATCGATCCTCGCAGCCGAGGACCATGCCGTGAACCGTCAGATCCTGACCCTGCTGCTGGAGCCGCACGGTTGCCGTCTGACCCTGGTCGAGAACGGGGCCCTGGCGGTTGAGGCGGCGGCGATCGAACGCTTCGACGCCATCCTGATGGACATGCAGATGCCGGTGATGGACGGAATCGAGGCCAGTCTCCGGCTGCGTCAGGAGGGGGTCAACCGCGATACGCCGGTCATCGCCCTGACGGCCAATGCCCTGGGCACGCATCGTGAGGCCTGGGAGGCGGCCGGGGTCAATGTGTTCCTGACCAAGCCGATCGATCCGACGGCCCTGGCGGCGGCCCTGCTTGACGCCTGTGTCGACGACCGGTCGGCGCGGCCCGAGGCGGCAGCGGTCGCCTAGCCGGGTCGTCTCCAGGCGGCCACGGCTCCGTCCAGGGACAGATCGTCCGGCCGCCCGGTCGGGGCGATGATGCCGCCATCGAACCGGGGTGCGGGCCCGGGCTGGACCGGGGTGCCGGCAAGGGTGCCGCGGGCCATATTGTGCGGATGGCCGGGGGCTTCGGCGAGGCTGAGGACCGGGGTGACGCAGGCGTCGGTGCCGGCGAAGCGGGCGGCCCAGTCGTCGCGGTCGCGGGTGGCGAACAGGGATTCGAACCGGGCATGCAGCTCTGGCCAACCGGCCATGTCGTACTGGGGGGCTTCATCCGCCGTCAGGCCCAGTCCGGCGATCAGGGCCGCATAGAACTGGGGCTCCAGCGCGCCGACGGCGACGAATCGTCCGTCGGCGCAGGTGTAGCAACGATAGAAGGGGGCCCCGCCGTCCAGCAGATTGCCTCCGCGCGTGTCGCTCCAGAGGCCTCGCGCCTGCAGGGCATAGAACAGGCTCATCAGCAGGGCCGAGCCGTCGGTCATGGCGGCGTCGACCACCCGGCCGCGGCCGGTGGCCTTCGCTTCCAGCAGGGCGGCGAGCACCCCGACCACGACCAGCATGGCCCCGCCGCCATAGTCCCCGACCAGGTTCAGCGGTGGCCGTGGCGGTCGATCGGGCTCGCCGGTTGCGTGCAGGGCCCCCGTGAGGGCGATGTAATTGAGGTCATGACCGACCTGTTGCGCCATCGGCCCGGTCTGGCCCCAGCCGGTGATCCGGCCATAGACGAGGCGGGGATTGGCCGCGGCGCAGTCGTCGGGTCCCAGGCCCAGCCGTTCCATCACCCCCGGGCGAAACCCCTCGATCACCGCGTCGGCCGCCCCGATCAGGTCCATGACCCGGACATGGTCGGCCGGATCCTTCAGATTGACGCTCACCGCCGACCGGCCGCGGTGCAGGATCTCGCCGCCGACCTCGCTGAACGCGCCGGTTCCGGCCGCCGCACTGCGCGTCAACCGCAATACATCGGCCCCCAGGTCGGCCAGCATCATACCGGCGAAGGTCACTGGGCCGAGGCCGTCAAATTCGATGATACGCAGGCCGGAAAGGGGTTTCATGGGTCCTGACTAGGCGGCAAAAACCGGATGGTCGAGCATTTGGATGCGTCCATGGTCTTGACCCGACCGCGCGGATGCAACAAAAGCCGCCGTCTGGTGGTTCGCAAAGCGCGAATCCAGTGTGCGCCCCTAGCTCAGTTGGTTAGAGCATCTGACTTTTAATCAGAGGGTCCCCGGTTCGAGCCCGGGGGGGCGTACCATCCCCTCTTTATATTCGCGTCGCCGGTCTGGCCGCCCCGCCTCAGGGGTTGGCCTTGCGGGCATCGCATTTCTTGCAGACCAGGCTTCCGGGCCTGCTGCGGCTGTATCTGTATTCGTGCTTGCAGCGCAGGCGTTGAAGCAGGGCTTTCAGCATGGTGTCACACCGTGGGCTCAGCGCACCCGGCATGCGGGTAGCGGGAATCGTGTTCCTCCAAGACAAGCATGACGTCTGCGGCTTGCGCAACATCCCGGTGAACGGCCTTCCGATCGCCATCTGGCCGTGCTGTAAGACAAGAATGCGTACGCCAGTTTTCATCATCACCCTGTCCTGTTTCGCCGTCGCGGGCTGCAACGCCGGGCATTCGGCCATGGATGGCGCTGAACAGTTCGGCGCGGGCTTCGGCCAGGCGGCCACGGCCCCGATGGACATTCTCAACCTGCGTCCCGAGGTCATTCCGACGGTGCTGCTGCAGGCCCAGGCCAATCCCTACGACATGCGCAACATGGGCCGCTGCGCGACCATCGGGGCGGAAGTCGTTCGGCTGGATGACGCGCTCGGGCCGGATATGGATGAGCCGCCTCCCGCGGACGGTCGCTATATGAGCGAACGGGCTGCGGATGCGACAGCCCAGGCGGCCCTGGGTGTCGTGCGCGACACCACGACCGACTTCATCCCGGGCAGCAACTGGATCCGGCGTCTCAGCGGCGCGGCCCGGCATGAGCGCGACGTCCAGGCGGCGCTTCAGGCCGGGCGGATGCGCCGGGCCTTCCTCAAGGGGATGGGTATGCAGCGCAACTGTGCCCCGCCGGCGGCCCCCAGCTGGTTCGAGCCCGCGCGGACCGCGCGCCGCTAGTTCGAGGTGTGGCGGGCGTGGAAGTCGCGCCGGAAGGTCTCGAACCGGCCGTGGGCGATGGCCTCGCGCATCGCCGCCGTCAGCGTCTGGTAGAAGGCGATATTGTGCCAGCTGATCAGGATCTTGCCCAGAATCTCGTCGGTCCGCACCAGATGGTGCAGATAGGCCTTTGAATAGGCGCTGGAGGCCGGGCAGGCGCTGTCCGGGTCCAGCGGGTCCTGGTCCTCGGCGAAGCGCGCCCCCTTGAGGTTCAGCGGCCCGTCCCAGGTCCAGGCCTGGCCGTGACGTCCGGCCCGGGTCGGCAGGACGCAGTCGAACATGTCGACCCCGCGCCAGACCGCCTCGACCAGATCGACGGGCTTGCCGACGCCCATCAGATAACGGGGCCGGTCGGCGGGCAGCATTTCGGGCGCATAGTCCAGCACCTCGCACATGGCCTGGTGGCCCTCGCCGACGGCCAGCCCGCCGAGCGCATAGCCGTCGAAACCGATTTCCTGCAGCCGCTCGGACGATTCCCGGCGCAGGTTTTCGAAGGTCGAGCCCTGCTGGATGCCGAACAGGGCCTGGGTCTCGCGGGTGCCGAAGGCGGCCTTGGACCGCGCGCCCCAGCGCACCGAAAGTTCCATCGCGGCACGGGCGGCCGGTTCCTCTGCCGGCCAGGCCACGCACTGGTCCAGCTGCATCGAGATGTCGGCCCCGATACAGTCGGCCTGGATCTGGATCGACCGTTCCGGCGTCAGCACGTGTTTGGAGCCGTCGATATGGCTGGAGAAGGTCACCGCCTCCTCCTTCACCTTGGAGATGCCCGCCAGCGACATGACCTGGAACCCGCCGCTGTCGGTCAGGATGGGTTTGGTCCAGCCCATGAATTTGTGCAGCCCACCCAGTCGCTGCATCCGCTCCGCCCCGGGGCGCAGCATCAGGTGATAGGTGTTGCCCAGCAGGATGTCGGCCCCGGTCTGGGCCACCTGGTCGACGGTCATGGCCTTGACGGTGGCAGCGGTGCCGACCGGCATGAAGGCCGGGGTGCGGACGTCGCCGCGCGCGGTCTTCAGCACCCCGGTGCGGGCGCGGCCTTCGGTAGCGGTGATGTCGAAGGGAAAGGGCATCAGTGGATCAACGTCTCAAGGCGGGCAGCCCGCTCCAGGTCCTTGGGCCGGCCGAACAGGCGGCAGGTGGCGATCTGCTCGGACACGGCGGGAATGAACACGGTCGCGCCGTCCACGTCGACGGGGACGCGGGTCTGGAAGGTGACGGCGGTCCAGTCACCGCCGTCGCGCACATCCATGTTCGCCATCACATCCACCGGCACTGGGGTCGTCAGAATCTGGCCGAAGACCTGCGAGCGGAACCGGCCTTCGCCGGGATCCTCTGACAGATGACCGTGCAGGCCCTTGACCAGGGCGCGGGCGTCGCGCGGGCTGGCCAGGATATCGACGTCGGGAATATGCAGGTCTTCCAGACCGGCCAGGGCCATCGCGGTGCCGCCAAACACCCACCACGGATCCTGCAGGCAGGCGGCAGCCGAGACGACGATATCCAGGGTGGCGAGCAGCGGCCCGGGCAGGTGGTCGGTCATCCTATGCTCCGGAACAACAGGCTGCCGTCGCCATAGGAGTAGAAGCGATAGCCGTCGGCCACGGCATGGGCATAGGCGGCCCGCATCGTGTCCAGCCCGGCGAAGGCGCTGACCAGCATGAACAGGGTCGATTTCGGCAGGTGGAAATTGGTCATCAACACGTCGGCGGCGCGGAAGTCGTAGCCGGGGGTGATGAAGATGGCCGTGTCGCCATGGAAGGGGTGGATGACCCGGTCCGGGGTCGCGGCGCTTTCCAGCAGGCGCAGGCTGGTGGTGCCGACGCAGACGATCCGCCCCCCGGCGGCGCGGGTGGCGTTCAGGGCCGCGGCGGTTTCGGCGGACACCTCGCCCCATTCAGAATGCATCTTGTGGTCGGCGGTGTCGTCGGCCTTGACCGGCAGGAAGGTGCCGGCCCCGACGTGCAGGGTCACGGCGTGGGTCGAGACGCCCTTTGCCCGGATCGCTTCCATCAAGGCCGGGGTGAAATGCAGGCCGGCGGTCGGGGCGGCGACCGAGCCGTCCCATTTGGCGAACAGGGTCTGGTAGTCGCTGAGGTCGCGATCATCCTCGGGCCGTTTGGCCGCGATATAGGGGGGCAGGGGCATGACCCCGACGTCACGGATCGCCTCGTCCAGCATCGGCCCGGCGAGATCGAAGCGCAGGGTGATCAGACCGTCCTCGTCCTTGTGCGCGACGGTGGCGTCGAGGCGGCCCAGATCGCAGGCCGCATCCTGCAGGCGGCCGAACCGGATCCGGTCGCCCGCCTTCAGCCGCTTGCCGGGTTTCATAAAGGCCGACCAGACGTTCGGGGCGTCGCGGTGGTGCAGGGTGGCCTCGACGGCCACCGTCAGGGTCTCGCCCCCGGCCCCGATGCGTTGGCGCACGCCCGACAGCCGGGCCGGGATCACCCGTGTATCATTGAACACCAGGGCGTCGCCGGGGCGCAGGAAGTCCGGCAGGTCGCGAATGATCCGGTCCTCGAGGACACCGTCGCGCACCACCAGCAGGCGCGCGGAATCGCGCGGCTCGGCCGGGCGCAGGGCGATGTGATCGTCCGGCAGGTCAAAGTCGAAATCGGCGGTCTTCATAAGGCGGGGGTTAGGCACATGCGGCCGCAGCCGGGTCAAGCTGGACGATTCTGAAATGCCCTGCGCGCGTCGTGACCCGGTTAAATCCCGGTTCAGGGATAGCCCGCTAGGATTGCCGGATGTCCGCTTCTCCGGTGCCCCTTATCGCCCAGACCTGGGACCGCCTGCGGCGGCCCGTGTGGCTGTATGATCCCCAAACCTCGCGCGGGGTCTATGCCAATCCCGCGGCGCTGGTCCTGTGGGGGGCGGAGACGCTGGACGAGCTACTGGCCCGGGACTTTTCCGTGCTGTCGCCGGCGGTCAAGGTGCGCACCGACCGGCTGGTGGCCCTGACGGCTGACGGCGGTGAGGTCAGCGAGCGCTGGACCTTCTATCCGAACGGACAGCCGTTTACCGTCCAGGCTTCGATTTCCGCCTTCTCCATGGACGATGGCCGCGAGGTCCTGCTGTTCGAGGCCTCACCGACCGAGGTTGACGCGGGTGAGCGCCGCGCGGTCGAGGCCCTGCGTCATACCTCGGCGATCATCACCCTGTTTGATCGTGACGGCGGGCGGCTGTTCGCCAATCCGGCGGTCTTTGCGAGCTACGGGTCCGATGACGTCGCGTTCGCGGCGCGTTTCGCCGATCCGACCGAGGGCGAGGCAATGTTCACCGCCGCCGTCGCGGGCCAGAGTATGGCGGGCATCTATCCGGTCGTGGCCAGCGACGGGCACCGCTGGCACCATATGGACGCCCGACCGGTGATCGATCCGGTCACCGGGGCCGCAGGGGTGCTGCTGAACGAGCAGAATGTCACCGCGCGGGTCGAGGCCGAGATGGCCCGTAGCGCGGCCGAGCAGAAGGCGGCCATGTCTGACGCCCGACAGCGTTTCCTGACCGATATGTCGCACGAATTGCGGACCCCGTTGAATGCCGTGATCGGCTTCTCCGGCCTGCTGGTCGAGGCGGGGCTGGCGGCCAGCCGGACCGATCAGGCCCGCCGCATTCACGAGGCCGGTCAGGATCTGCTGACGGTGGTCAACCGCATGATTGCCCGGCCGGATGCCGAGGCGACAGAGCCTGGGGGGCGGCCGGAGGAGTCACCCGCGACCGAAACCAACGCCGTGTCCGCGATGGAGCCGGAGACGGAGTCCCCCGCCCTTCGCGTACTGTACGTCGATGACAATGCGAGCAATCGCACCCTGGTCCGGGCCATGCTGGCCACCCAGGGCATCGCCTGCGAGACCGCCGATGACGGGGCCCGGGGCGTGGACGCGGCGGCGGCGAGCGACTGGGACCTGATCCTGATGGATATCCAGATGCCGGTGATGGACGGGGTTGAGGCGGCGCGGCGGATCCGGGCCCTCGACGGGCAGGTCGCGGCCACGCCGATCATCGCCCTGACCGCCAACACCCTGGACGAACAGATCCGCGGCTATTTCGACGCCGGGATGGATGACCTGATCGCCAAGCCGGTCGACATGATCGAACTGCTGACCAAGGTCACCCAGTGGGGCGGCAGCGGCTGGCGTGAGACGGTCGGTGCAGGGGCCATGACTGGCGCGGACTGAGCCTCTGCCGGCTGGAGGCGTTGACCCGCTCCCCCATCCGCGCCAAACCCACGCTTATGCTGCAGAACCTCGAAACCCTCGCCCGTGAGGCCAAGTCCTGGCCGTTTGAACAGGCCCGCAACCTGCTGGCCCATGTGCTGAAGAAGCGGCTGTCGGACGCCGAACGCGATCTGGCCGCGACCCTGATCGGCCACGGCAAGGCCGATGAGGCGCTGGCGACGTTCGAGGCTCTGCGCCGTCCGGTGATCCTCGAGACCGGCTATGGCCCCTCGGGCCTGCCGCATATGGGGACCTTCGGCGAGGTGGCGCGCACGACCATGGTGCGCAACGCCTTCCGTGCCCTGACCGGCGACCACTGGCCGACGCGGCTGATCGCCTTCAGCGATGACATGGATGGTCTGCGCAAGGTGCCCGAGGGTGTGCCCCATCCCGAAATTCTGACCGAGGATCTGCACAAGCCGCTGACCGTGGTGCGGGATCCGTTCGGGACGCATGACAGCTTCGGGGCCCACAACAACGCCCGGCTGCGCGCCTTCCTCGACGGCTTCGGCTTTGAGTATGAGTTCTTTTCTTCGACCGAATGCTACCGCTCGGGCCGGTTCGACCAGACCCTGCTGACGGTGCTGGCGCGGTTCGATGCGGTCCAGGCCATCATGCTGCCGACCCTGGGCGAGGAGCGGCGCGCGACCTATTCGCCCTTCCTGCCGGTCAGTCCGATCACCGGCCATGTGCTGCAGGTGCCGACCCTCGATCGGAATCTCGAGCGGGGCACCATCACCTTTGACGACCCCGCCGGTGGCCGCACAGAGGTGCCCGTCACCGCCGGTCATGTGAAACTGCAGTGGAAGCCCGACTGGGCCATGCGCTGGACCGCTCTGGACATCGACTACGAGATGTCGGGCAAGGATCTGATCGAGAGCGTGCGCGAAAGCTCCAAGGTGTGCCGCGCCATCGGCGGGGTCCCGCCCGAGGGCTTCAACTATGAATTGTTCCTCGACGTCGAAGGCAAGAAGATCTCCAAGTCCAAGGGCAATGGCCTGACCATGGACGAATGGCTGCGCTACGGCACGCCGGAGAGCCTGAGCTGGTACATGTTCCAGTCGCCGAAATCGGCCAAGAGCCTGCATTTCAACGTGATCCCGCGGGCCATCGACGACTATCTGGCGGCGATCGAGGCCTGGAAGACCCAGGAGCCGGCCAAGCAGATCGACAACGCCGTCTGGTCGATCCATTCGGGCACGCCACCGACCCACACCTCGCCGGTGTCGTTCGGGCTGCTGCTCAATCTGGTCGGGGTCGCCAATGCCTCGTCCAGGGACCAGCTCTGGGCCTATTTCGCCAACTACCTGCCCGAGGCCACGCCGCAGTCCGAGCCGCTGCTGGACCGGTTGATGGGCCATGCGCTGAACTACTACGAGGATCTCGTGAAGCCGGCGAAATCCTATCGGCGGCCCAACGACCAGGAAAAGGCGGCGCTGACGGACCTGGCGGCGCGGCTGAAGGCCCTGCCGGCCGACACCACTGACGGCGAACTGATCCAGGCCGAGGTCTATGCCGTGGGCAAGGACCACGCCTTCGAACCGCTGCGCGGCTGGTTCGGGGCGCTGTACGAAGTGCTGCTGGGCGCAAGCCAGGGGCCGCGCTTCGGCTCGTTCGCCGCCATCTACGGCCTGCCCCAGACCATCGCCCTGATCGAGGCCGGGGCGGCGGGTGAACTGGCGGCCTGAGCCATTCACGAAGATGAACTGAAAACAACGACTCCCGGGACGGGAGCCTTTGTCCGGGACGGCGCATTACTTCGGCATCGATCTCTTTCGATGATTGGAGTGCCCATGTCGAACCTGACCAAATTCACGATGACCGCCGCCGCCGTGGCGGCCCTCATCGCCGCCGCTCCCATGGCCGCCCAGGCCCAGTCGAACGGTATCACCAGCTGCGACGCCCCCGGCGGCCGCCAGCAGGCCGGAGCCCTGATCGGGGCCGTCATCGGCGGTTTCGCCGGTAATGCCGTGGCCAAGAACGAGCGTACCCTCGGCACCGTCGTCGGGGCCGGGGCCGGGGCTGCCGCAGGCTCCTATATCGGCTGCAACCAGCAACGCGCCCGCGTCGCCGGCGAGGCCAGCGGCGGCGACTATCGCGCCACGTCCAACCTGCGCATCCGCTCGGGTCCGGGCACCCAGTACCGCCAGCGCGGCAGCCTCTCGGCCGGCCAGCCCTTCACCGCCATCGGCTCGCAGGGCGAATGGGTCCAGATCGCCGGCGGCGGCTGGGTCAGCGCCCACTATGTGGCTCCGAACTAGGTCTACCCGCTGAACACCGAGAGGGGCCGCTCCGCAGGGGGCGGCCTCTTCTTTGTGGGCGCTAGCGCTCGCAACGCGGTCGCTCGCTGCTTGAGCACTTTTTTGAGCGCTAACGCTCGCCATGCGGCGGCTCGCTGCTTGAGCGCGCGGCGAAGCCGCCAGACCGCGTCGGGTCGACAGGGCGGAGCCCTGTGACCGCGGCCCACTAAAAAACACCGCGTCGGGTCGACAGGGCGGAGCCCTGTGACCGCGGCCGAACCTACTGACTGACCCAGAGGATGCGCCCCATCCAGACGATGTCGCGGCGGGGCAGGGCGCGGGGTGGGTAGGCGGGGTTGATCGAGTCCAGCGTGATGCTGGCGGCGCTGATCCCCGTCAGCACCTTGGCCAGGGTCTCGCCGCCGGTGGTGCGGACCACGACCCGGTCGCCCTTGCGCACGTCGCCGGCCTCGCGGTCGACGATGATGCGGTCGCCCTCGCGATACAGGGGCACCATCGAATCGCCGGTGATACGCAGCCCCAGCAGGCTGTCACGCGATTGCGGCAGCTCGGTCTGGTCCCAGCCGTCGCCGGTCGGCAGTCCGGCGTCGTCAAAGAAGCCGTCCTGACCCGCCTGGGCCAGCCCCAGAAGCGGTACGGTGGTTCGGGCAGGTGCGGCATCCCCGGCCAGGGCGGCAAAGGCCCCCAGCGACAGGCCGGTGACCCCGAGAATCCGGGTCAGGCTTTCGGTCGATGGCCAGCGCGGCCGCGGCGGGTCTCCGGGACCGAACCGTTTCGAGGGGTTGAAGGCGGTCGCGTCCAGTCCGGCCCGGCGTGCCAGGGCCGAGGCACTCAGCCCCTCGCGGCGCGCGAGGCTGTCGATCGCCGACCAGATCTGGGAATGGGACAGGGACATGGCAGGCGACCCGACGGCCCGGTAGGCGGACCGGGTCGAGTCTAGCGCCGGATTCTAGGAATATCCACCTATTCCAGGCCGGCGGCCCGGCGGTCCTGCCAGGCCCAGAAGGTGCCGACGGCGAGGCTGGCGATGACGCCGAGCCCTGACAGATTGATCGCCGCATAAAAGGCCGCGATCGGGGGGCGCATGTCCGTCATGTTCATGATGTGCCCCGTCACAGCCAGCAGCTGGAAGGCGCAGGCCCAGACCGGCCACGCCCGCCGCGATTTCCAGGTCAGCGCTACCAGAACGGTGAGCATGGTCAGGTCGAGATAGAAGATGCCCCACTGGACATTGTAGAGATCGCCGTCGCCCTGAATCAGGAGCGAGGCAAACCAGGCGATGGAAAAGAGTCCGCCGGCGATCCGTTCAGGCTCATCGCCCTTCAGCAGGGCGAAGGCGCAACCGGCGATCATAAACACCGCGCCGATTTGACCGAAAATTGTCTCAGGCATCAAATCGCCCCCATGCCAATGGACATGGGGGCGACAATGCATCGAATCGATACAGACCGGAATGGCCGGTCGATAACATTACGTCGAATTCAGACCGCGCGAAGATGCGTCGGGGCCGGGGCAACATTGTTGGTCGCCGGCGGTGCAGGCTGGGTTTCCGGCGGCTTGTCGAGAATGCCGAAGGCATAGGTGCCCCAGCCCATACGGCGATGATCCTTCTGGAGCTCGGCGTGGCAGGCGACGATGGCCTCACGGGCGGCGCTGAGCGCGGCGATGGTTTCCATGGCCTTGGCCTGGGAAGCGGCAGCGGTAACCGGGGACAACGACAGTTCGGTACGGGCACCGATCATCGACTGGACGAGCGTCGCGGCCTGGACGATGGCGGAGTCCAGGGCGGCCTCGGTCGCATGAAGTTCGCCGGCAACGCTGGCGATGACTTGATCTCTATTCACGAAAAGCCCCTCACAATGAAATTACTGGTAAACAGTTTCTTAACATACTCGCGGTTGCCTTGGTAGGATTTTGTTAGGATTTGGGCCGCCGGCCGTATCCGCCAGGGACAGGACATTCCCGCCGACGGGCGGGCGGTCGTCCGGCTTGTCGACCGGGCCGAAGGCCAGGGCCTGCAGGCCCAGTCGCCGGGCCAGGGCGGCAAGGGTGACGTGGGTGCGGATCAGATGGGCGCGAGCCTCGGTCAGGGCGGTCAGTGCGGCCGCCGTTCCGTCGAACGCTCCCTGGCCGGTGACGGCCG
The DNA here is from genome assembly GCF_029945885.1 of Brevundimonas sp. Taxonomy (GTDB): domain Bacteria; phylum Pseudomonadota; class Alphaproteobacteria; order Caulobacterales; family Caulobacteraceae; genus Brevundimonas. The sequence goes on along the minus strand of NZ_JAQSDK010000028.1, from coordinate 85,583 downwards.
CCAGCCCGGCTTCGACCCGGGCGCGCGGCAACAGGACCGCCAGGCCGGCGGTTTCGGACAGGGCGGTGTCGATGGCGGCTTCAGACTTGTGGAGCTGATGGCTCAGGGTCTCGCCGATGGACTGCCGGGACATGGTGTTTTCTCCGTTGGCGTGTGCCAGCGAAGGAAAACAATCTTAACGCGCCACGTCTACCACCTAGAGGTTGTCTTCCTCATCGAGGAGGAAGTGGGCGGTCAGGCTGGCGATCGGCTGGGACTCGTCTCCCTGCCAGGCCTCGGCCAGGACGTGGGCGACGCGGCGTCCGGCCTTGTTGATCCGGGCCCGGGCGTGGACGTCGAACGGGCGGCCGGACCGCAGATAGGCGACGGTGACATTGATGGGGCGCGGCAGGCGCAGGCGGGGGTAGCTCAGCGCTACCTGGGCGACGGCGGTCATTTCCAGCAGGGCGGCGGTGGATCCGCCGTGCAGCGCCGGCAGCATCGGGTTGCCGACCAGCCGTTCGGCGAACGGCATGACCACAACCAGATCATCGCCGCTCAACCGGCTCTGCAGGCCGAGGAAGCGGGCATAGGGGAGGGTATCCAGCAGGTCGGTCATGCCGTCCCCTTCGGGGTCCGGAGATTGGCCCCGACCGGGCGTCCGCCCGTGGATTCGATCACATAGGCCGCCTGGGAGGCGGCGACCGGACTGTCGGGACTGTCCTCGAACGCCCAGGCCCTGACAAAGGCGATCGACCGGGTCAGCTGAAAGCAGCGGGCCTCGGCGATCAGGTCCCGCCCGGCCTCGGCCGCACGCATATAGTCGACCCTGAGGTCAAGGGTGGCGATGGGTTTGAAGCCGCCGAGCGCGACCCAGACTGCCAGCCCGCCGACGTGATCGAGCAGGGTGGTGACCAGGCCGCCGGCGAGGACGCCGGTCTCGGGATCACCCACCAGGTCGGCACGATAGGGGGCGCGGATACGGACGCGATCGCCGTCCAGCCCCTCGAAGGCGAAACCGAGCGCATGGGTGTGGGCAGCTCCTCCGGCCAGCTGGGGCAGGAGGTCGGTGATGAAGGGGTCCGTCATGGGTATCTTGTGCAGCCGGGCGGCGTCTGCCCGGGTCCTGAATAAGTGTCACGCCCCGTGCCGTCGAGCCGCTTGTCCGTCCGCAGCGATGGCGGGACGGTCAGGCCACCGAGCGGTCCGCGGCCAGGACATCGTCGGTGGCACCGGTTTCCGCATTCAGCGCGCCATTGATCGCCCGACGCAGGCGTTCGGGCTTGATCGGCTTCTCGACCACGTCGCACATGCCGATCGACAGATAGGTCTTGGCATCGTCCGGGTCGGCATTGGCGGTCAGGGCGACGATCGGAATGTCCGCAGCGGGGCCGGTCAGGGCGCGGATGGCGCAGGTGGCCTGGACGCCGTCCATCCGGGGCATCTTGATGTCCATCAGGACCAGGTCGAACGCGCGTTCCTGAACGGCCTGCAAGGCCTCGAGCCCGTCCTCGACGGTTTCGGAGGTGCAGCCGAACATCTCGCACAGGGCCTGGGCCACCACGCGGTTGGTGGCATTGTCGTCGACGATCAGGATGTGCGGCGTCCGTTCGAAGGCGAAATTCGACAGCCCGGTGACATTGCTGTCGGTTCCGGTCTCGATCTCGGTGCGCTGAACGTCCAGCTGGAAGGCGAAGGTCGCGCCGCGGCCGGCGTTGTTTTCGGCCGTGAGGCTGCCACCCATCGCACTGACGATACGGTTGCTGATGGTCAGGCCGAGACCTGCACCGTTCAACCCGGATCCATGGACGAAGGGTTCGAACAGGGAGTCGACAAGGGTGGGGTCTATCCCCGGGCCGTCGTCGCGGACCCGCGCCTCCAGCCGGACGCGATCGCCCTGGGCGATGGCCTTCAGACTGGTCTCGACAACGCCGTTGCGCGTGAATTTGAGAGCATTGCTGATCAGGTTGTCCAGCACCTGTCTCAGGCGGGGCGCATCGATCAGGGCCCCGAGTTCGGTGTCACCCTCATAGCTGGCCATCAGGGTGATGTGGTCTTCAGCGGCGCGCGGGGCCCAGTCGTCCTGGATTCCATCCATCAGGGCGCGGAGCGGCGTGGGCTCCAGGCTCAGCTCCAGCTCGCCGGCTTCGGCGCGCGCGACGTCGACCGCGTCCTGCAGGACCTGCAGCAGGGTGTCGGAGGATTCGACGATGGTGGTGACGTGGGACCGCGCCGCCAACGGCAGGGGCAGTCGTCGCAGCAGTTCGGCCACGGCGAGGACGCCGTTCATCGGCGTGCGCAGCTCCCGGTTCAATACGGACATGAATTGGCTGAGGGTCCTGGCCGAGGCCAGACCCTGGACAGTCGAATCCTTGAGGGTGCGCACCTCTTCCGTCAGGGTGCCGATCTGCGCGCGCTGCCGGCCGTTGTTGGCCTGGAGCAGGGACACCGCCGTGCCCACGCCCTGGTAGATCCCGTCCCGGGTGACGATGAAGCTGCGCATCAGCGCGGCGGGCCCGCCGGTCAGCAGGGTTGCGGAGAAGGTATCGATGCGCACCCCCGCCTCGACCACGGCCGGTTCGGTGTCCATCGCCGCGGTGACAGGGCGATCAGCATATTGGGCATGACCCAGAGGTGCGGCGAATTTCAGCAGGAAGGCGTCGCGTTCGACCAGGCCGATGGGTCGGCCGTCCTTGACCACAGCGATGCCCAGGGTGTCGGGCTCCTGCTGAAAGCGCGCAAAAATCACGCTTCCCGGTGTGTCCGGGCTCACCGGTTCGGTGTGCCGGGTCAGGGTTTCGATCGTCGGCATACGCGCCGTTACTCCAATGCAACCTAGAGACCGTAGCTGCGAACCATTTTCGGAACGGTTAACTGCGGACGGAAACCGGTTTCCCGATTGGCGGCACGATCCCGGCCTTTTGCACCCGGCGACCGGCTGGTGTAGAAGGCCGCCCGATCTTCACAGTCCCATCCCTTTTTGCATGCGCGCGGCCGACGGCCGACCGCAGGGTCGTCATGAGCGAATTCCACGCCAATACCGCCGCTTCCGCCCTCGTCCTGTTCTCGGGCGGGCAGGACAGCGCTACCTGCCTGGCCTGGGCGCTGGAGCGCTATAAGCGCGTCGAGACCGTCGGTTTCGACTATGGCCAGCGCCATGCGGTCGAGATGCAGGCCCGTCTGGTGGTGCGCGAGTCGATGTCCCGGGCCCTGCCGCAGTGGGCCGGGCGGATGGGACCGGACCATGTGGTCGACCTGACCGGCTACGGTCGGATCGCCGAGAGCGCCCTGACCACAGACCGGGCCATCGAGATGGACGCGCGCGGCCTGCCGACCACCTTCGTCCCCGGGCGCAATCTGGTGTTCCTGACCTGTGCCGCGGCCCTGGCCGACCGGCGCGGGCTGGCGGTGCTGGTCGGCGGCATGTGCGAGACGGATTTCTCGGGCTATCCCGACTGCCGCCGCGCCACCATCGACGCCATGGCCACGGCCCTGAGTCTCGGTCTGGACCGGCCGGTGGTGATCGAGACCCCGCTGATGGCCCTGACCAAGGCCGAGACCTGGGCCCTGGCCGCGCGCATCGGCGGCCAACCGCTGGTCGACCTGATCCTTGAGGACAGCCACAGCTGCTATCTGGGCGACCGCACGCAGCGCCATCCGTGGGGTTATGGCTGTGGCACCTGCCCGGCCTGCGAGCTGCGCGCCGCCGGCTATCAGCAGTGGGTCGCCGGATGACCTATGCGGTGAAGGAGACCTTCCTGACGGTGCAGGGCGAGGGCGGCCAGGCCGGGCGTCCGGCCGTCTTCCTGCGTTTCGCCGGCTGCAACCTTTGGAGCGGTCTGGAACGCGACCGGGCCAGCGCCGTCTGCAGCTTCTGCGACACCGAATTCGTCGGCACCGACGGGGACGGCGGCGGCAAATTCCGCACGGCCGAGGCCATGGCCGACCATGTCGCCTCCTTCTGGCGGGGACGCGAGGGCGATCCGAAACTGGTGGTCTGCACCGGGGGCGAGCCGCTGCTGCAGCTGGACGCGGCCCTGATCGACGCCCTGCACGCACGTGGTTTCGACATCGCGGTCGAGACCAACGGCACCCTGGAGGCCCCGGCCGGGATCGACTGGGTCTGCGTCAGCCCCAAGGCCGAGGCCCCGGTGGTCCAGACCACGGGCCAGGAGCTGAAACTGGTCTTCCCCCAGCCCACGGCCATGCCCGACCGGTTCGAACATCTGGCGTTCGAACGCTTCTGGCTGCAGCCGATGGACGGTCCCGACCAGGCCGCCAATACCACCGCCGCCCTCGACTACTGCCTGACCCACCCCCAATGGCGCCTCAGCGTCCAGACCCACAAATACATTGGCGTCCGCTAGACATGACGATGTTCGAGATCACCAAACAGGCGACGTTCGACGCCGCCCACCACTTCCCCAATGAGCCCGAGGGCAGCATCTATCGCCGCGTCCACGGCCACTCCTTCACGGTCGAGGCGACGGTGCGTTCGGCGACGCTGGACGCCGAGCACGGCTGGGTCGCCGATCTGGGCGCGCTGGACCGGGCGCTGAAGGCCGCGGCCGGGGAACTGGATCACGGCATGCTGAACGAGAAGGCGGGACTTGAACTGCCCAGTCTCGAGAACCTGTGCCTGTGGTTCGCCAACCAGCTGAAGTCGGACTGGCCGGGCCTGAGTCGCATCACCGTTGCCCGCCCGACCATCCATGAGCGCTGTACGCTGACGCTGTAGGGGTCTAGCAGCGGCGGCCCGCAGCCCGGCGCTGTTCGCAGCGGCGCTGTTCGCGCTCATAGTTGCGCTCATCGCGTTCGCGTTTGGCCCGGGTTTCCTCGTCCGAGGTGGTGACGGCGTCGAAGCCGGCCCCGACCACCGATCCGGCCGCCTTGGCCGTGCCGCCGACCACGGCGGCGGTGCCGCCCACGACCGCCCCGACCAGACAGCCCTGCAGCAGCAAGGATCCGGCGAGGACGGCGGACAGGGTGACAAGGCGGGTGATCGATCGGGTCATGGCAGGCTCTCCGGGGCAGGGCAGACCTTGCCCGGGAATGGTGAACAGAGCCTGACCCGCAGCCTACAGACTGTCGACCATGACCAGTTCGGCGTCGCTGCCGGCGGTGATGACGATCTCGGCCTCATCCACGATGGCGGCACCGTCGCGGGCGTTCAGGGTCGTGCCATTGACCGCGACCGAACCCACGGCCGGGACCAGATAGGCGCGGCGACCGGCCGGCAGGCTGTAGCGCAGGGTCTCGCCCGCGCCCAGGGTCGCACCCAGCACCCGGGCGTCGGCATTGATGGTCAGGGCTCCGTCATCCGGATCGCCGGACGCCAGCACCGAGAATTTGCCGCTGCGGTCGCTTTTGGGAAAGGTCTGTGCGCCCCAGGAGGGTGTCGCGCCGCGCCTGTCGGCCTCGATCCAGATCTGGAACAGGGTGGTGGTTTCGTCCTCCAGGTTGACCTCCGAGTGGCGCACCCCGGTGCCTGCGCTCATCACCTGGACGTCGCCGGCCCCGGTGCGGCCCTTGTTGCCCATGGAATCCTCATGGGTGATGGCCCCGGTGCGGACATAGGTGATGATTTCCATGTCGGCGTGCGGGTGGGGCGGAAAGCCGGACCGGGCGGCGATCTCGTCGTCGTTCCAGACGCGCAGACGGCCCCAGCCCATGCGGTTGGGATCGAAGTAGTTGGCGAAGGAGAAATGGTGTTTGGCGTTCAGCCAGCCGTGGTTGGCACCGCCAAGGCTGGCGAAGGGGCGGACGTCGATCATGCTGTGGTCTCCCGATTGGGGCGCGTATCGTGCGGCGCGGTTCGGAGCCTATATAGGTAACAGTGTCAGTGGCTGAAAGGGGCTCACCCCACCTGCGCCCGGTGCCGCAGCATCGCATCGGCCAGCACGCAGGCGGCCATGGCCTCGACCACCGGGACGCCGCGCAGGGCGACGCAGGGGTCGTGACGGCCCTTGGTGCGCAGGTCGGTCTCGGTGCCGTCGCGGGTGATGGTCTGGCGCGGGGTCAGGATCGATGAGGTCGGCTTGAACGCCACCCGCGCCGTCAGCGGCTGGCCGGTCGAGATGCCGCCCAGCACGCCGCCGGCATGGTTGGACAGGAAGACGGGCTCGCCGTCCGGTCCCAGACGCATCTCGTCGGCGTTCTGTTCGCCGGTCAGTTCGGCCGACTCGAAGCCCGCGCCGAACTCGACGCCCTTGACCGCATTGATCGACATCAGGGCTGCGGCCAGTTCGGCGTCCAGCTTGCCATAGACCGGCGCGCCCCAACCGGCGGGCAGGCCGGTGACCTCCAGCGCCACCACCGCCCCGATCGACGAGCCCGCCTTGCGGATGCCGTCGAGGTAGGCCTCCCAGGCGGGCACGACCCCGGCCGAGGCGGCGAACAGGGGGTTGTCATAGACTGCGTCGAAATCGACAGCCTCCGGCGCGATGCGATGCGGTCCCAGCTGGACCACCCCGGCGCGGATCTGGATGTGCGGGCCCAGAACCTTGCGGGCCACGGCCCCGGCGGCGACGCGCATCGCCGTCTCGCGGGCCGAGGAGCGTCCGCCACCGCGGTGGTCGCGGACGCCGTATTTGGTCTGATAGGTCAGGTCGGCATGGCCGGGGCGGTAGGCGCGGGCGATCTCGCCATAGTCCTTGGAACGGGCGTCCTCATTGTCGATGTGGATGGCGATCGGGGTGCCGGTGGTGACCGGGCCGTTCCCGTCATCGAACACGCCCGACAGGATGCGGGCGGTGTCGCTCTCGCGGCGCTGGGTGACGAACCGGCTTCCGCCGGGCTTGCGCCGGTCCAGCCAGGGCTGCAGATCGGCCTCGGTAAGGGGGATCAGCGGCGGGCAGCCGTCGACGACGCAGCCGATCGCCGGCCCGTGGCTCTCGCCCCAGGTGGTCACGCGAAACAGATGGCCGAAGGTGTTGTGGGACATGGTGGCTCCGGCTTAGGCCGCCAGACGGTCCGCCGTCCAGACGCGGGTGAACCGGGCCAGCAAGTCTTCGGCCGACGACGGGGCGTCCGCGCACGGCATCAGTGTCACGAACAGATGGCCCGCGGCGCGGGACCCGCGCGCCGGCAGGCCGAGGTCACGCAGGCGCAGCCGGACGGGGGCCTGCATGTCGGCGACAACCCAGGCCTGGCGGGTTCCGGCATGGGTGTCGATCTCGACCCGCCCCCCGTCCTCGAGCACGCGCGGTGACACCGGCCAGGTCATGAACAGGTCGTCGCCCATGGCCGACAGGCCGTCCGTCGGCCGGATCAGCACCGCCAGATAGATATCGCCACCGTCTGCCGTGGCGCGGCGCAGACGCAGATGTTCGCCGCTGCGCAGGCCGGGCGGGACGCGAACGCGCAGGGCGCGGCTGCCGATAGCCACGGCGACGCTGCCGCCGTTCACGGCCTGGATCGGGGTCAGTCGGATGACCGGCCGGGCTGCGGGCCGCGAGGCCGGGGCGGCGAGGGCGAGATGTCCGGGACCGGTCTGCTGGATCAGCCTCCAGGCGGCGATGATGCGACGAAACCGGTCGGCGTCCCCGCCCGGCAGATCGGGGCGCGCCGCCTTGACCGCCTGGCGGAAGGCACCGGTCAGGGCGGCACCGTCCACCGGGCCGTGCAGCCCCAGCAGGGCATAGGCCTCGCGGATCGAGGTCACCTCGGTGTCGGAACGGGCACGCATCCCTGACAAAGGCCCTGAACAGGGTCAACGGGCGGTTAACCGCGACCCGGGGTCGCGCACCCTTTCGCCGTGCGGTCCAACGGCGCTATGTCAGCCCATGACCGCACCTGTGATCCCGTCCAGCCCCACCCGTGAAGAGTATGCGGCCGACTATGCCGCCGCCCTGGCCGCCAATGGCGATGAGTCGATCTTCACCCGCGACGACCCGACCGGCCTGTTCACCGACTGGCTGACCGACGCGCGGGGCACCGAGCCGAACGACGCCAACGCCATGGCCCTGGCGACCGTGGACGCTGACGACCTGCCGGACTGTCGTATGGTGCTGTTGAAGGACGTCGATGCGCGCGGCTTCACCTTCTATTCCAACAGCGAGAGCGCCAAGGGCGAGCAGCTGGCGGCCCGGCCGGCCGCCTCTCTGCTGTTTCACTGGAAAACCTTGCGTCGGCAGGTGCGGGTGCGGGGCACGGTCGAACCGGTCAGTCCGGCCGAGGCCGATGCCTATTTCGCCAGCCGGGCCCGCGAGAGCCGCATCGGGGCCTGGGCCTCGGACCAGTCACGGCCGCTGGTGGACCGGGCCGAGCTGGAGGCGGCTGTGGCCCGGGAGACGGCGCGGTTCGACGGCGACGATGTCCCGCGTCCGGCCCGCTGGACCGGCTGGCGGCTGGTACCTGAAAGTCTGGAGTTCTGGCGGGATCGGCCGTTCCGCCTGCATGACCGGCTACGGTTTGAGCGCGACGGCTCCGGCTGGACCCGGACCCGGCTCTGGCCGTGATACGCCGGGGACGCCGTAGCGGGCCAGGAAAGTCTCCACGGCATCGGCGGCGATTTCCGGCACGGACCGTCGGGTCTTCACCTCGTCGCCGGTGACCAGGGACACGAAGAAGACCGGATGCTCGACCATGCCCAGCAGCTGGCTTGCGGCCCAGGACGGATGCTCGATCTTCAGCTGCCCGCTCCGGCACAGCGCCTGCAGCGCGTCGATCAAAACGGCTCCGAAATTCTGCCGGCCGACTTCGTAGAACCGCATGGCGACCCCCTTGAAGCGCGGCCGTTCCGCCATGACCAGCCGGAAGACCGAGCGGACGAAAGGGTCGCCCATGAAGGTGCCATAGGTTTCTGCGAAGAGCACAAGTTGCTCGCGGGCCGAGCCGGAGACCGATTTTACACCCTGCATATGGGCAATGAAGTCGGTTGCGGCGTCATCGATCACGGCATCGAACAGGTCGGCCTTGCCGGCGAAGTAGGTATAGAGGGTCGCGGTCGAGACATTGGCCTCGCGGGCGATCGGTTCGATCCGGGTCGCGGCATAGCCGACGCTCATGAAATGACTGCGGGCGTGACGGAGAATGGCGTCGCGGCGCGGGTCTGAGGATGGCGGGGTCGAAACAGCAGAGCCATTCATGAGCACACAACGTCTTCTGGTTGCCACCACACTGAAGCTTCGACTTCAGCGGGGCAACCCGATCCTAGTCCGTAGTAATACTCCCCCTGTGCGCCTGCCATGCTGCCAGCAGCGGGTGGGCCAGGACCGGGGCGGCCAGCCGCACGACGGCCTGGGGTTCCTCCAGCCGCACGGCTGCGGTGGCGTCCGCGACCACGAAATCGGCGTTGACGCGGGACGGTTCGGTCAGCCGTTCGTGACCGGGACGGACCGTGGCCAGGTACTGGGCGATCACCGAGTCCGCTGTGCGGCCGCGCTCGACCTGGTCGCGCAGCAGACGGCGGATGAAGCGGATGTCGGCGGGCGTGTCGACGAACACCCGGATATCGAACAGGGTCGACAGGGCGGGGGTGCACAGGACATGGGTGCCCTCAACCACGACGACATCGGCGGCGCGTACGGGCTCGCCGCCCGGATCGCGACCGTGATGAATGAAGGAATAGAGGGGCGCGACGATGTCGCGGCCGGCCTTGAGTGCGACGAGGTCGGCGATCATCAGATCGTGATCCCGTGCGGCCACGTCGTCGAAATCGAAGGTCGCGGCGTCAAAATCGGGCAGGCTGGCGGCGTCACGGTAATAGGAATCCTCGCGCAACAGCACGGCCACACCGTCCGGCAGGGCGGACACCAGCGCCTCGGCCAGGGTGCTCTTGCCCGAGCCCGAGCCCCCGGTAATGGCGATCAGAATACTCATGGGGTGCCTCCGGCGTTCAAGCCCGGCCCTTCTAGGAGCGGGCGTGGGTTAAGGCCATCCCGAACGGCCTCCAGGTGACGCTAGGTCACGTTGCTTATCGCCGATCACCTCGGTAGCGTGGGCTCAAGTGTCTCGTTGAGCAGGCACAGACGAGGAATCGCGATGCTTGGATTGATGCAGGACTGGCCGCTGACGGTCGACAAGATCATCGATCATGCGAAGAATTGGCATGGCCATCGCGAGGTGGTGACCCGATCGGTCGAGGGGCCGATCGTGCGTACCACCTACGGCGAGATGCACGGCCGCGCCAAGCGGGTCTCGAACGCCCTGCTGGCCTGGGGCGTAAAGCCCGGCGATCGTATCGCCACCCTGGCCTGGAACACCGGCCGGCACATGGAGGCCTGGTACGGCATCATGGGCATCGGCGCGGTGTGCCACACCCTGAACCCGCGCCTGTTCCCGGAACAGCTGATCTACATCATCAACCACGCCGAAGACCGGATGATCTTCGTCGACCTGACCTTCGTGCCCCTGCTCGAGGCGATCCTGCCCCACTGTCCCTGCGTCGAGAAGGTCATCGTCATGACCGACGAATGGACGATGCCGGCGACCAAGCTGCCTGCGGCCGAATGCTATGAGCAGGTCCTGTCCGAGGCGACCGAGGACGCGGCCTGGGGCCAGTTCGACGAACAGACCGCCTGCGGCCTCTGCTACACCTCGGGCACGACCGGCAATCCCAAGGGGGTGCTGTATTCGCACCGGTCGAACTTCATCCATACGCTGCTGGGCCTGCAGGCCACGGTGCTTGGGGCCAGCCCCAGCGAGGTGATCCTGCCGGTGGTGCCGATGTTCCACGCCAATGCCTGGGGTATCGCCTTTGGCGGTCCGGGGGCGGGCTCCAAGCTGGTCCTGCCCGGGGCCCAGATGGACGGGGCCTCCATCTATGAGCTGATCGAGACCGAGGGCGTCACCTTTTCGGCGGCCGTGCCCACGGTCTGGCAGGGCTTGCTGACCCACCTGCGCGATAACAATCTCAAGATCCCGACGGTCAAGCGGGTGCTGATCGGCGGCTCGGCCGTGCCCGAGAGCCTGATCCGGGCTTTCCACGACGAGTTCGGCATCGAGGTGCTGCAGGGCTGGGGCATGACCGAGACCTCACCGATCGGCACCCTGTCCAACCTGCCGCCGGAATTGGCGGCCCTGCCGTACGACGAGCAGATGAAGTGGCGCGTCAAACAGGGCACGCCGCCGCTGGGCGTCGAGCTCAAGCTCAAGGATTACGAAGGCAAGGAGATCACGCACGACGGCCACAGCTATGGTCGGCTGATGATCAAGGGACCGACCATCGCCGGGGCCTATTTCAAGGACGAGGGCGGCAGCATTCTCGATGATGAGGGCTTCTTCGACACCGGGGACGTCTCGACCATCGACGAACAGGGCTTCATGCAGATCACCGACCGCGCCAAGGACGTGATCAAGTCCGGCGGCGAGTGGATCAGCTCCATCGAGATCGAGAACATCGCCGTCGGCCATCCCAAGGTCGAACTGGCCGCCGTGATCGGCGCGGCCCATCCCAAATGGGACGAGCGCCCGGTGCTGTTGATCAAGCTCAAGCCGGGCCAGACCGAGGACAGGCAGGAGCATCTGGACTTCCTGACCGGCAAGATCGCCAAATGGTGGACGCCGGATGATGTCGTCTTCGTCGAGGATATTCCGCTGGGGGCCACCGGCAAGATCGACAAGAAGCTGCTGCGCGAGCAGATGAAGGACTATCGTCTGCCCGCCGCAGACTGATTTCCGGAGGGGGAGCCGCGATGACCCAGTCAGGCAAGCCGGGCAAGGGCCGCGGTATCGGCATGGGCTGGCTGGTCCTGACCGTGCTGGCGGCTCCGCTGCTGGTCTTCATCGCGGTGATGGGCACGCGGTCCGGCCTGTGGTCGGTCGACGTCGGTCGCGAGCTGCTCACGCTGCAGGTCGGCCGCTGGCTGGCCCTGGTCGGTCTGGCCGCCGCGGTCCTGGCCCTGATGATGGCCTTCCGCGACCTGCGTCGCCTCGGTCCGGTGGCGGTCGCCTGCCTTGTGGTCTCGCTGGCGACGGTCGGTCTGTATGTCCGTCAGCAGGCGCAGTTGACGGCCCCGGCTCCGCTGGACGCGACCACCGACCCGGCCGACGCGCCGGGCTTCAGTGTCGATACGGCCGGACTCCGGGCGGCCATCGGCTCGCCGCATGCCCCGTCCGCCTGTCCGGGCCTGGTCCCGATTCCGAGCCAGGTCGTCTCGGAATCGGCCACGGCAGCGCTGGAGGAGGCGGGGTTCACCGTCCAGAAGGCCGGGCTGTTCCAGTCCGAGGGGCTGCACGAAGGCTTCTGGTTCGGCCTGCGCCATGACGCGGTGGTGCGGATCCGCCCCGGACGCACCGATGTGCGGGTCACGGCCCGCGACGGCCGGCCCCAGGGGGATGCCGCCTGCCGGCTGGCCCGCAAGATCGTCGACGGGCTTCAGGCCGGACGGTAGCTGGCGGTCAGGGTCGCCTGCGGCTCGGCCACGACCCGGCCCTCGGCCACCAATTTGATCAGATGGGCCAGCACCGACAGGCTGGCCGCCGGCCATAGTCTTTCATCTACCGATGCATAGAGAACAGGGACCATCGCTGCGACGGTGCGGTCGCCGGCCGCCAGCCGGGCCAGGATCTGCGCCTCGCGGCCCAGTCGGTGGTCGCGATAGGCGCGCAGGAAGGGGCCCGGATCGGTGACCGGCGCGCCGTGGGTCGGCCACAGGGTGGCGAAGTCTCGGGCGATGACCGCATCCAGACTCTTCATATAGGCCACCATGTCGCCATCCGGCGGGGCCACAACGGTCGTCGACCAGCCCATCACATGGTCGCCGCTGAACAGGGCGTTCTCCTCGCACAGCACGAACGCGAGGTGGTTCGAGGCATGGCCGGGCGTGGCCAGGGTCTCCAGGGTCCAGCCGTCGCCGGTGACGACCTCGCCGTCGGCCAGGATCCGGTCCGGGCGGAAGTCGTCATCGTCATCCTCCTCGATCGCCACCGCGGTGTCGTGCGGACGGCTGACGGGGGCGGCGGCCAGGATGATGGCTCCGGTCGCCGCGGCCAGTGGCCGGGACAGGGGCGCATGGTCGCGATGGGTGTGGGTCACCAGGATGTGGCTGACCGTCTGCCCGTCCAGCGCCGTCAGCAGGGCGGCCAGATGGGCGTCGTCGGCGGGACCGGGATCGATCACCGCCACCGTCGCGCCCGGGCCGTCTCGACCGACGATATAGGTGCCCGTTCCGGTGAAGGTGAACGGGCCGGGATTGCGGGCGGTCACCCGCCGGATCAACGGCGACACCGGTTCAGCCTCGCCATAGCGGACCGGAAACGCACGGATGTAGGGGATCACGCCGCGCGTCCCGGGGCCCGGCCCAGGGCTTGCGTTAGGACTTCGTAAACCTTCTGCGGAGTGCGCGTAATGGCTGTTTCCATCGCTTTGGCTGTCTCAAATCGGCTCCAGCCAGTCGCTGTCGCCCTGTTGTGTCTCATGGCGGTGCAGCTGGTCATGGCGTCGTGCACGCCCGAGCCGGTGCCCTATGCGACCCGGGTCATGATCCAGCGTTGACACCCTGACACTGACGCCGGACGGCGAGGGGGGGGCGTGACTATTGCCGGCGAACCCGCACCGCGCGGCTGTCCCCGACGACCAGAAGGAAACTGCCCAGGGCCGCGCTGCGCACCGTCACCGGCGGATTGCCCCGGTTGCGGAAGCTGACATGGGCGGTGTCGATCTGCTGCCAGACGCTGCCGTCGGCCAGGGTAAAGGTCCAGCGGCCTTCCCAGTTCTCGGTGGCGCTGGCCAGGGTTGATTCGATGGCCTCGACCGCTTCCGGGCCGCTGCCGCGCTCGAAAAGGTTCGGCATGGACGGCAGGCTGAAGCCGAAATTTTCCCGGCGCGCGGTGCTGATCTGGTTGCGATCGACCACCACGAGGTCGCCCTGGCGCTCGGCGGCATCCACCGCGGCGACGGCCGTATCATAGCAGGCGAGCCGCGCCGTTGCGTCGCCGGTCGAGCGGCACGCGACCAGTCTGGCCAGCAAATCCGCCCGTTCCATGGCCGGTGCCCCGCCGGGGGTCTGGGCAGGCTGGGCGGCGGTTACAGCCGTGGCGGACAGGGCCAGGGCGGCCAGGGCGGCCAGGGCGGTGAAACGCGATCGGATCATGGCTTGAAACGCTCTATGACGCGCAGGCTGATGCGCCCCTTCCTTATGCATGAACACGATCATGCTCACCAGTGATCGCCCTCTAGGCGAACGTGGCCGGAATACGACAGTCCCGGGGCAAGTTTGTTACGTATGTGTAATTGGAGTGGCCTAAATGGGGGCGAAGCGGATAGTTTGAAGATAACTGAGGTGGATTCTTCGCCGCAGTGATTTGACTATCATGTCCGTCATTTCGGCTCTGTGGCCCATCCGGTCCCGATGTCGAACCCAGGAGGAACAAGCTTTGAAAGCCCACACCATCCGCCAGCAATTGCTGGCTACCACTATCATCGGCGGTCTTGTCGCCTTCGCCGCGCCCGTTATGGCGCAGACGCAGCCGGCCGCCACTCAGGTTGACGAAGTCGTTGTCACCGGTTCGCGCATCGTCCGTCAGGACTTCACGGCGATCAGCCCGGTCACCACCGTTGGTCAGGAGCAGCTCGAGCTGACCCAGACCCTTACGGTCGAGTCGCTTCTCAACGAACTGCCCCAGGTCGTTCCGGGCAACATGCGCACGTCCAACAACTCGGGCGGTGAAGCGTTTGCAACCATCGACCTGCGTGGCCTCGGTGCCAACCGTAACCTCGTGCTGGTCAACGGCGAGCGCATCCCCGGGTCCTCGACCACGGGTACGGTCGACCTGAACACCATCCCGGCCTCGCTGGTTCAACGCGTTGAAGTCGTCACCGGCGGCGCATCGGCCGTTTACGGTTCGGACGCTATCTCGGGCGTGGTCAACTTCATCCTGAAGGACAACTACGAAGGTGCCGAAATGTCGGTGACCTACGGTTCTTCGTGGGAAGGCAACGCGCCGGAAATCGAAATCAACGGCATCTTCGGCGGTAATTTCGCCAACGGCCGTGGCAACATGACGGCCTACGGTGCCTATTATAACCGTGGTTCGGTCAGCCAGAGCGAGTTCGACTTCTCGCGCACTTCGGGCGCTCTCTGCTCGGACCGCCCTGACTTCGAAGAAGCCTATGTCTGCGACACGGCTGCTGAAGCCCAGGCCGCCCGCACTGCCGGTGGCGGCGTCCTGTTCTCCGGTGGTTCGGCTACGCCGTCCTGGGGCTGGATTGCCAACTCGGGTGCCAACCCGTTCAACGCCGCCGCGCTGATCGCCAATCCGCTGACCGCCGGCCAGTTCGCCTCCTACGACCACGACTGTAACCCGGCTACGGCGAACATCGCTTACGGTGCCGGCGAGCGTAACCTGTCGTTCGACGAAGCCGGTAACCTCGAGCCCCGCAACGGTGCAAGCAACTCCTGCGGCGTTCCGGATCGTGCCGCTGGTTCCTCGCGCTACAACTATGCGCCGGACAACTATCTGATCATCCCGGCCGAGCGCGTTAACTTCACCACCATCGGCACCTACGACTTCTCCGACACCCTGCGGGCCAAGGTTCACCTGAACTACGTCAACAGCTCGTCGGAAGTTCAGCTGGCCCCGACGCCCGCGACCGGCCTGACCGTGTCGATGACGCCGGCCATGCAGGCCCTGATCAGCGCCAGCCACCCGGATCTGGCGGCTGCCCTGGCTTCGCGTCCGAACCCGCTTGGTTCGTTCACGCTGAACCGTCGTATGAACGAAGTCGGCACGCGTAACTCGTATGACGAAAACAACTCGTTCTACCTGCTGACGACCCTGGAAGGTGAGTTCTCGCCGGCCTGGGATTGGAGCCTGACCGCTTCCTACGGCTCGAACAAGTTCGACAGCCGTGGTTCCAACTCGGTCAACGCGACTGCTCTGGCTCAAGGCCTCGCCGGTTGCCAGGACGCTACCAGCGGCCTGTCGCTCGGTGTCAACGCCCTGCCGGGTTGCGTTGCGCTCGACCTGTTCGGTGCCGGCACCATGACCGACGCCATGACCGACTTCGTGCGCGTCAACACCTTCTCGACCACCCAGGTCGAGGAAACGCGGATCGCCGGTTATACCCGCGGCAACCTGTTCTCGCTTCCCGCGGGCCCGGTCGCTTCGGTGTTCGGCTTCGAATATCGTGAAACCGACGCTGAGTTCCGCGTCGACAACGAGCAGCGTACCGGCAACATCTTCGGCTTCAACGCCACTCAGGACCAAGCCGGTGCGGTCAACGTTCAAGAGCTGTACACCGAAATCTCGGTGCCGCTGCTCGCCGACATGACCTACGCCAGCTACCTGGGCCTCGAGCTGGGCCTGCGTTATTCGGACTACTCCTCGATCGGCAGCGTCTGGACCAGCAAGGTCGGTCTGGAGTTCGCTCCGATCCCGTCGCTCCGTTTCCGCGCCGTCTATAACGAAGCCACCCGTGCTCCGTCGGTGTTCGAACTGTTCCAGAACGGTGACCAGGGCTTCCCGTCCTACATCGACCCCTGCGTTGGTGCCACTGGCGCTGATGCGGCCTTCTGCTCGGCTCAAACCGGCGGTGCTCTGGCTCCCGCTACCTGGGCCGGCTTCACGGCTGCCAACTCCCAGGTTGAGGCCTTCTCGTTCGGTAACCCGAACCTGGAGCCCGAAACCGCCCAGACCTTTACGGTCGGGTTCGTGTTCCAGCCTGACTTCCTGCCGGTTGGTCGTCTGAGCGCAACGGTGGATTACTACGACATCAAAATCACCGACGTTATCGCGTCGTTTGGTGCCCAGTACTTCATCAACGATTGCTACGATAACGCTGTCGCCTCGTCCTGCGCCCGCGTCGTCCGCGACACGAACGATGGTCAGATCGACTACGTGAACACCTCGCGTGGCAACCAGGGTGAGTTCGCCACCAACGGTGTCGACCTGGCCGTGGAATACTCGATCGATCTGGCTGACGTCGGCCTGGTTGGTCGTCTGCGCATCAACGAACTGGCCAGCTTCGTCGACTCGTTCACCTTCAATGGTTCCGAGTTCGTGGGCACCACCAGCGCCGGTATCGGTGGCGCGACGTTCGACTTCAAGAACGTCCTGTCCGCCTTCTACGATATCGATGACTGGACGTTCATGACGCGCTGGAGCTACCTGCCCGAGCTGGCTGATGATCCGGGCTTCGGCTTCACGATCACGCCTTACCAGCCGGAAGCGTCGTACATCGACATGTCCGCTCGTTGGAACGTGACCGATAACGTCGCCCTGTCGGCCTTCATCGGCAACGTGCTTGACGAAAAAGCACCGCAGACGCTGAACGGCATCTTCTCGCAGGGTAACACCGACCCGCAGGTCTATCGTGTCCTGGGTCGTACGTTCTCCCTGAACGCACGGATGCGCTTCTAGGTCTCGACCTGGAGCTCAAGACTGGGGGCGGCGGGGGAAACCCCGCCGCCCTTTTTCTTGTGTGGTGGCTATGCCGGGTGTTTTCGACGTCCCGAAAAAGCCATGGGCACCGATCAGAGCTTTGGTGCGTTTAGACGGGCCGCCACCGGGTGGCCGCCGTTTTTGAAGGTTGATCCATGAGTATTCTTGCCGTCATCGCCGCCGCCGCTGCCCTTCACGGCCTGCCCCAGGACGGACCGATCATGACCGCGCCGGCCGCCGAGGCTGCGGATGCGGTGCGTTACCGCGAGGCTGTGGCCTATGCCAATCCGATGCCGCGGGGCGCGCCGACGGCCGACTATCCCCTGGTGGCCTGGTGCGATGCCCTGGTCAGCGGCCATGTCGCCATCGGCGAGAGCCTGACCAACGGGGATCCGCTGGATCTCGACATCATTCGGCTTGGCAGGCTGGAGGCGGCCGATTTCCGCGCCGCGCTGAGAACCGCCGAACCGCGTCAGACGGCTGCGACCCGGGCCGCCGCCCGTGAGGCCGCCGCCGAGGCCACGGCGCGCTGGGCCCCGCTGATGGCCCAGGACGAGGCCGTCCGCAGCCAGGCCTTCGGCCTGTTCTTCGGCCTGCCGGGCCGGTGTGAACATGCCGCGCGCCGGATTCGGGAAAACGTCACCACCGCCCCGGCGACCCCTGAAGACGTGGGTCTGGAAGACCCGGCCGCCTGAGGCGAGGGGGCTATCGGATCAATCCAGCAGACAATCGGTTAGTCGAATTGAATGAGGCACAGCAGAGATCATCTGCTGTGCCCCTGTCTCAGGTAAAGAACGAAAGCTGTCAGGGATTCCAGCCGACCGGCGGCCAGTTGCCTTCGCATCGTTCATTGCTGATCTCGATATAGTAGGGCGTAACCGTGCCCCAGCCGCGGAACTGCCGCTGGCATGTATTGATCCAGTAGCCGACCTGGACCGTGAAGGTCGCGTCGGAATAGTATTCGCGTTCTCGCATAAAGTCGGTGGCGCTTGCGGGACCGGCAAGCATCGGGGACGCGATGGCGATGCCCAGAGCGAGCAATTTGGCGGCTTTCACTAACATGAGACCCTCCTGGTTCGACCACCTGTGATGGTGGGTGAGGGTAGGTTGGCCAACCTAAGGGCGAAACACAACTCGGTTCACAACCCTGTGTTTTTCGAACCTCACCCTGCCGGGTCGTAGTTGAGGATCGGGGCCAGCCAGCGTTCGGCGGTGGCCACATCCCAGCCCTTGCGCCGGGCATAGTCCTCGACCTGGTCGCGATCGATCTTGCCGACGCCGAAATAGTGGCTGCCGGCATGGCCGAAATACAGGCCCGAGACCGAGGCCGGCGGCGTCATGGCGAAGCTCTCGGTCAGGGCCATGCCGGCGTTCTGTTCAGCCTGCAGCAGGCGGAACAGGGTGGCCTTCTCGGTGTGATCGGGCTGGGCCGGATAGCCGGGTGCCGGGCGAATACCCTGATATTTCTCGGCAATCAGGTCGTCGACACTCAGCGCCTCATCGGCCGCATGGCCCCACAGTTCGGTGCGGACCTTGCGATGCAGGGCCTCGGCAAAGGCCTCGGCCAGCCGGTCGGCCAGTGAGGTCGCCAGGATCGACGAATAGTCGTCGCCCGCGTCCTTGAACCGTTTGGCCACCTCCAGCTCGCCGTGACCGGCGGTGACGGCGAAGGTCCCGATATAGTCCTGACCCTGTTCGGCGACGAAGTCCGACATGGCCAGGTTGGGCTTGCCGTTCGACTTCTTGATCTGCTGGCGCAGGGTGTGGAAGCGGGCGATCTCGTCGGTCCGGCTCTCGTCGGCATAGACAGCGATGTCGTCGCCGACCGCATTGGCGGGCCAGAAGCCGACCACGCCCTTCGCCGTGAACCATTTCTCGTCGATGATCCGCTTCAGCATCGCCTGGGCATCGCGGAACAGGTCCTGGGCCGCCGTGCCGACGATCTCGTCCTCGAGGATCATCGGATAGCGACCGATCAGCTCCCAGCTGGCGAAGAAGGGGGTCCAGTCGATGTGGTCGGCCAGGTCCTGCAGGTCCCAGGCGTCGAAGGCGCGCACGCCGAGGAAGGACGGCGCGCCGGGCAGGGGCGTGGCCGGATCGGGCCGGAAGCGGTTGGCGCGGGCGGCGGCCAGGGTGGCGCGGGCCTTGACCTCCTGCCCCCGGGCATACTGTTCGCGGATGCGGACGTATTCCTCGCGGGTAATGGCCTCGTTCTTGGCCCGTTCGGTCTTGGACAGCAGGCCGGCGACCACGCCGACGGCACGGCTGGCGTCAACGACATAGGTGGTCGACCCGGCCTTGTAACCCGGCTCCACCTTGACCGCCGTGTGGGTGCGGCTGGTGGTGGCCCCGCCGATCAGCAGCGGAATGGTGAAGCCGCGCCGCTCCATCTCCCGGGCCACGAAGACCATTTCGTCCAGCGAGGGGGTGATCAGGCCGGACAGGCCGACGATGTCGACCTTGTGCTCGATCGCCGCGTCCAGGATCCGGTCGGCCGGGACCATGACGCCCAGGTCGATGACCTCGTAATTGTTACACTGCAGCACGACGCCGACGATGTTCTTGCCGATGTCATGGACGTCCCCCTTGACCGTGGCCATCAGAATCCGGCCCGCCTGTTCGCGGGGTTTGCCGGCCTTCTCGGCCTCCATGAAGGGCTCGAGGTGGGCGACCGCCTGTTTCATCACCCGCGCGGACTTGACCACCTGGGGCAGGAACATTTTCCCTGCGCCGAACAGGTCGCCGACCACGTTCATCCCGTCCATCAGCGGGCCCTCGATCACGTGCAGCGGGCGTTCGACCGACAGTCGGGCCTCTTCGGTGTCCTCGACGATCCAGTCGGTGATGCCGTTGACCAGGGCGTGTTCGATGCGCTTGCCGACCGGGCCCTCGCGCCATTTCAGATCGACGACCCGGGCCACCCCCTTGTCGCCCTTGTAGTTGGGGGCGATGTCGACGAGGCGTTCGGTGTTGGACACATTGGTCCGCTGCGGCCGGTTCAGGATCACGTCCTCGACGGCCTCGCGCAGCATCGGGTCGATGTCCGTATAGACCGGCAGGTCGCCGGCGTTGACGATGCCCATGTCCATGCCCGCCTGGATGGCGTGGTACAGGAAGACCGAGTGGATCGCCCGGCGCACCGGCTCATTGCCGCGGAAGCTGAATGAGACGTTCGACACCCCGCCGGACACCTTGGCATGGGGCAGGGTGGCCTTGATGACCCGCGTGGCTTCGATGAAGTCGACGGCATAGTTGTCGTGTTCCTCGATCCCCGTCGCCACGGCGAAGATGTTGGGATCGAAGATGATGTCCTCGGGCGGGAAACCAACTTCGTCCACCAGGATGTTGTAGGCGCGGGTGCAGATCTCGATCTTGCGCGCGGCGGTGTCGGCCTGGCCCTGTTCGTCAAAGGCCATGACCACCACGGCGGCACCGTAGCGCAGGCATTTGACCGCCTGCTGCCGGAACTCGGCCTCGCCCGCCTTCATCGAGATCGAATTGACGATCGGCTTGCCCTGGACGCATTTCAGCCCGGCCTCGATCACCTCCCATTTGGAGCTGTCGATCATCACCGGCACCCGGGCGATGTCCGGCTCGGCCGCGATCAGGTTGAGGAAGGTGACCATGGCCTGCTGCGAATCCAGCAGGCCCTCGTCCATGTTGATGTCGATGATCTGGGCCCCGGCCTCGACCTGTTGGCGCGCGACCGACAGGGCAGCCGGATAGTCGCCGTCGATGATCAGCTTCTTGAATTTGGCCGAGCCGGTGACGTTGGTCCGCTCGCCGACGTTGATGAAGGTGGGACGCACTAGGCTACCAATTCAAAAGGTTCGAGGCCGGACAGGCGCATGGCCACGGGACGTTCCGGGATCACCCGCGTCGGCAGTTTCGCCACCGCCTCGGCCGTGTGGCGGATGTGGTCGGGCGTGGTGCCGCAGCAGCCGCCGACGATATTGACCAGCCCCGAGGCCGCCCATTCCTCGATGAAATGGGCGGTCTGGTGCGGTTCCTCGTCATACTGGCCCATGGCGTTGGGCAGACCGGCGTTGGGATAGGCGGCGACCAGGGTGTCGGCGACGCGGCTCAGTTCGGCGATGAAGGGCCGCATCAGGTCGGCCCCGAGGGCACAGTTGAAGCCGACGGCGAAAGGCTTGGCGTGGCGCACGCTGTTCCAGAAGGCCTCGGCCGTCTGGCCCGACAGGGTGCGGCCCGAGCGGTCGGTGATGGTGCCCGAAATCCAGATCGGCAGGGCCTCCATGCCCTCGTCCTCAAGGTCCATGATCGCCTTGATCGCCGCCTTGCAGTTCAGCGTGTCGGTGATGGTTTCGATCAGATACAGGTCGACGCCGCCCTCGTTCAGGGCCCGGACCTGCTGTTTGTAGGCGTCATAGACCTGGTCGAAGGTCACCAGCCGGGCACCGGGGTCGTTCACGTCCGACGACATGGACAGCATCTTGTTCAGCGGGCCGATCGAGCCGGCGGCGAAGCGCGGCTTGTGCGGTTCCTTCGCTGTCCAGCGATCGGCGGCGGCCCGAGCCAGTTTCGCCCCCTCAAGATTGATGTCCCAGACGGCGTCGGCCCCGAGTTTGTAGTCGTCCTGGGCGATGACGGTGGCGCTGAAGGTGTTGGTCTCGGAGATGTCGGCACCGGCGGCGAAATACTGGTCGTGCAGGCCGGCGATGATGTCGGGCCGGGTCAGGCACAGGATGTCGTTATTGCCCTTCATCTGGCCGATGTGGTCCGCGAAACGCGCGCCGCGGAAATCCTCTTCGGACAGGTCCTGGCGCTGGATCATCACCCCCCAGGCCCCGTCGAGGACGAGGATGCGCGCCTTGGCGGCGGCATGCAGGGCGGCGATACGGTCGGCACGGGTCATTTGGCAGTCTCACGCACGCCCAGAACCCGGCAGATCGCATAGACGAGGTCGGCGCGGTTCAGGGTGTAGAAATGGAAGTCGGCAAAGCCCTCTTCCTGCAGCCGGGCGCAGGTCTCGGCGGCAACCGAGGCGGCCAGCAGCTTGCGGGTCTCGGGGTCGTCGTCGAGGCCGTCGAAATGGGTGGCCAGCCAGGCGGGAACGGCCGTGCCGCAGCTGGCGCTCATCCGCTGCAGGGCCGCAAAATTGGATACGGGCATGATGCCCGGGATCAGGGGAATGGTGATTCCGGCGGCGCGGATGCGATCGCGGAAGCGCAGGAAGGCGTCGATGTCGAAGAAGAACTGGCTGACGGCCCGGGTCGCCCCGGCGTCGATCTTGGCCTTGAGCACATCGATATCGTGGTCGATCGACGGGCTTTCGGGGTGTTTCTCGGGATAGGCCCCGACGGTGATGTCGAAGCCGCCGACGGCACTGATGGCCTGGCTCAGTTCGGTGGCATTGGCATAGCCGTCGGCGCGCGGCTGATAGGCCCCGCCGATACCGCCGGCGCTCTCGTGACCGCCGGGCGGATCGCCACGCAGGGCGACGATATGGTCGACGCCGATGGCCTTGTAGCTCTCGATCACCTCATCGACCTCGGCCCGGCTGGCCTCGACGCAGGTCAGGTGGGCGGCGGGGCGCAGGCTGGTCTCGGCGATCATGCGCTGGACGGTGCGATGGGTTCGCTCGCGGGTCGAGCCGCCGGCCCCGTAGGTGACCGAGACGAAGGCCGGGTTCAGCGGCTCCAGCCGACGGACGGCCTGCCAGAGGGTGACCTCGGCCTCGTCGGACTTGGGCGGGAAGAATTCGAACGAGACCCGCACGGGATTGTCGTTCTGGCCGGCGCGGGCCACCGGCCCCAGAGGGGACAGCAGCAGGGCGCGGGCTTCGGCCAGGGTCGCCATTAGTCCGGACTCCGTGAGGTATCGGCCGGGCGCGCCGCGGACCAGATGGTCACGGTCAGGCCGGCGGTGTCGGGGGGTAGGGCGACCGGGGGAGCCGAAACCAGTCCGGCCTCGGCCAGCCAGTGGCCGATTTCCTCATCCGTGAAGCCAAGGCGGCGGTGCTGGTGCTGCTCGCGCAGCTCTTCCATTTCGTGCGGCGCGAAATCGACGATCAGCAGACGCCCGCCCGGGGCGACCAGACGGGCGGCCTCGACCACGGCAGCGGCGGGGTCGACCAGATAGTGCAGCACCTGGTGCACCAGAACGAGGTCGGCGCTGTGTCTCGGCAGACGGGTAGCGAAGATGTCGCCATGTCGCAATTCGATCCTGTCGAGCCCGGCGCGGGCGACATTGCTGCGGGCGATGTTGAGCATACTCTGGCTCAGGTCCAGCCCGACGGACATTTTGGCCTTCCGGCCCAGCAGGGTCAGCATCCGGCCCGATCCGGTGCCGAGGTCGACGATCCGTTCGAACGGACCGGGGCCGGCCGCCGTTTCGATCGCGGCCTCGACCGCGCCTTCCGAGACGTAGAGGGAGCGCAGTCGGTCCCACTGGGGGGCGACCCGTTCAAAATAGGCGGCGGCGTCGGCCTCGCGTTCACGGTGGACGTCGCCCAGACGGGCATGGTCACGTTCGCCGGCCTCGTCCTCGAGCAGGTCCAGGACGGTGTCGACCAGTCGCCGGGCTCCGCCATCGGAGGACAGGCGGTAGAAGACCCTGGCTCCGTCCGGGAAGCGTTCGACCAGGCCGGCGTCGGTCATCAGTTTCAGGTGGCGGGACACGCGCGGCTGGCTCTGGTCGAGGATGCCCGACAGCTCCATCACCGACAGCTCCTCGCCGGCCAGCAGCGACAGGATGCGCAGGCGGGTCGGCTCGCCGGCGGCGCGCAGCATATCGACGGTCTGGTCGGCGGTCAGTGTCATGGGTCCTGCTTCTGCGGATCATATAAGGATATCCTTATATGATCATGCAAGGCAATTCCCTTGTCCGCTCAGGAAGCTGGGGACGGGTCCGTGACCGGCGACACCAGCGGCTCGCCGGCGAAGGCGGCGTGCAGGTTCTGCATCAGCAGCATCAGCATACCCTGGACCGCCTCCGTGGTGGCCCCGGCGGTATGGGGGGTCAGGACGGTATTGGGGACATCGGCCCAACGGGCGGCGTCGGTCGGTTCGTCCTCGAAGACGTCGAGGGCGGCCTGGCCGAGGCGGCCATCCTTCAGGGCCGCGATCAGGGCGGCCTCGTCGACCAGCTGGCCGCGGGCGACATTGACCAGCAGACCGTCGGGGCCGAGGGCGTCGATGACCTCGCGGGAAATCAGGCCGATATTGTCGTCGTCGGCCCGGCAGGCCACGACCAGGATGTCGCTGTCGCGGGCCAGGTCCAAAAGAGAGGCAGCGCGGGGCCAGTCGGCCGGCCGGTCGCGCGGACTCCACCACTGGACGCGCATCCTCATCGCCTCGACCCGGCGGGCGAGGGCGGTGCCGATCCGGCCCAGACCCACGATACCGACGCGCTGGCCGTGCAGGGAGGGGGTGATGGTGCGGACATCGGCGGTCCAGCCGCCGGCCCGCATCTGGCGGTCGCCGGCGACGATCTGGCGGCGCGCCGCGAGGATCAGGCCCAGGGCGTGGTCGGCGACGTCCTCGTGATTGACGCCGGGAGCATGGGTGACCGGGAGACCGCGGGCGCGGCACCAGGCCACGTCGATGCCGTCATAGCCCGAGGTGAAACAGGCCAGCAGTTCCAGATTGGGCAGGCGCTCGATCAGCTGTTTGTCGATCGGATATTCGCCGGCCACGATCATGGCGCGGATATCGTCGCGGGCCTCGACCGGGGGGCCTTCCCAAAACCGGTAAACCGTATAGGTCGCCTCGAGGAAGGCGGTCAGCGGGGCGAGGTGCCGCTGCATGATCAGGATGGCGGGGCGGTGGGTCATGGGGTGATCCTACACCAGCCCCGGGGCCTGCTAGCAAATCAGAATTCGAACGCCGGCAGAGGCGGCTCCGGCTGACCGTCCCGTGCGGGACAATCAGCCGGTCCAGGCCGTCTAGCGTGCGAACTTCTGGAATTTGATCCGGTGGGGGATCAGGGCGTCGGTGCCGAGGCGGCGCTTCTTGTCTTCTTCGTAGGCTTCGAAATTGCCCTCGAACCATTCGACGTGGCTGTCGCCCTCGAAGGCGAGGATGTGGGTGGCCAGACGGTCGAGGAACCAGCGGTCGTGGGAGATGACCACGGCGCAGCCGGCGAACTCCTCCAGGGCCTCCTCGAGGTTCTGCAGGGTCTCGATGTCGAGGTCGTTGGTCGGTTCATCGAGCAGGATCAGATTGCCGCCGGTGGCCAGGGTCTTGGCCAGGTGCACGCGATTCCGTTCACCCCCCGACAGCTGGCCGACCTTCTTCTGCTGGTCGCCGCCCTTGAAGTTGAAGCTGCCGACATAGGCGCGGGTGTTGATCTCGCGCTTGCCGACCATCATCACATCGGTGCCGCCCGAGATCTCTTCCCAGATGGTCTTGTTGGGATCGAGGCTGTCGCGCGACTGGTCGACATAGGCCAGTTTGACCGTCTCGCCGACCTTGATGGTGCCGCCGTCCGGCGTCTCCTGGCCGGTGATCAGACGGAACATGGTCGACTTGCCGGCCCCGTTGGGGCCGATCACGCCGACGATGCCGTTGGGCGGCAGTTTGAAGGTCAGGTTGTCGAACAGCAGCTTGTCGCCGTACGACTTCTTCAGCCCCTCGACCTCCAGCACCACATTGCCCAGACGCGGACCGGGCGGGATCTGGATCACGGCGTGGGTCTGGGCCCCGCGCTGGCCTTCCTGTTCGGAGACCATGCGCTCATAGGCGGCCAGACGGGCCTTGGACTTGGCCTGACGGGCCTTGGCCCCCGAGCGGACCCATTCCAGTTCGCGGGTCAGGGCGCGCTGGCGGGCTTCGGATTCCGACTGCTCCTGCACGACGCGCTTGGTCTTCTGCTCCAGCCAGCTGGAGTAGTTGCCCTCATAGGGGATGCCCTTGCCGCGATCGAGTTCCAGCGTCCATTTGGTGACGAGGTCGAGGAAGTAACGGTCGTGGGTCACCAGGATGACGCAGCCCGGGAAGGCCTCGAGGTGGTGCTGCAGCCAGGCCACGGACTCGGCGTCGAGGTGGTTGGTCGGTTCGTCGAGCAGCAGCATGTCGGGCTTGGACAGCAGCAGGCGGGCCAAGGCGATGCGGCGCTTCTCACCGCCGGACAGGTTCTCGACCGACCAGTCATTGGGCGGGCAGCGCAGGGCGTCCATGGCCATCTCGACGCGGCTGTCGATGTCCCACAGGTCGCCGGCGTCGATCTTCTCCTGGAGGGCGGTCATCTCCTCCATCAGCTCGTCGGTGTAGTTTTCACCCAGCTCCATGGCGACGGCGTTGAAGCGGTCGACCAGCTGTTTCTCCTCGCACCAGGCGATGGCGTTGTCCCAGACGTTCTTGGTGTCGTCGAGGTGGGGCTCCTGCTCGAGGTAGCCGCGCTTGATGCCGTCGGCGGCCTTGGCCTCGCCGGTGAATTCCTTGTCCAGCCCGGCCATGATCTTCAGCAGGGTCGATTTACCCGAACCGTTGACGCCGACGACGCCGATCTTGGCGTCGGCATAGAAGCTCAGCCAGATGTTTTCGAAGATCTTCTTGCCGCCGGGGAAGGTCTTGGTGAGACCCTGCATCTGGAAAATATATTGCTGCGCCATGAGGTGCGGTGCGCCCTGTCGTCTGATCGGTGGGGGGAGGTAGGCGGGGGATGTAGCCGCCACGCCGGGTTTGGGCAAATCATAGGGGCCGGGAAGGGCGGTTTGATGGCCGATCCGCCGGGGGGGACCTCTCAGGCGTAGTTGAAGCTGATCGAGATGCGCTCCGATTTCGCGGCATTGGGCGGCACCTCGTGGCGCAGCCAGCTTTCCCACATCAGGATCGTGCCGGCGGCGGGGGACAGATAGACGAAGGGCTTCTCGGCCAGGGGGGCGTCGGCGGTGACGGCGGGGCGGGCCATCATCATGGCCAGACGCGGGTCCTCCAGCTTCAGGGCCGAGGCGCGGTCGGGGACCTCGACATAGACGGTACCGGACAGATAGGCGTGCGGATGGATGTGGCCGGAATGGCCGCCGCCGGGCTTGAGGATATTGACCCAGAGATTGTCGAGCTTCGGCTTGCGCGCCAGGTCGAAATTCAGCGCCCGGGCATAGGCCAGGGCGTGGCGGTCCAGCAGCCGTTTCAGGTCGGCGAACTCGGGCATGCGCTGCGGCAGGTCGTTGAGCGAGCCGTAGGAGGTGTAGCCGCGATAGGCGTGTTCGCGGCACCAGGCGCGGCCGGCCCCGTCCTCCTCGGCCAGGCTGCGGCAGGCCTCGGCCAGGTCGGCGTTGAAGGTGTCGAAGTCCGGCTCGGCCGCGAGGCTGGCTTCATAGACCTGGGTGACGAAGAGGGGGCGCAGGGACATGGGCGTTCCTCTAGCGCGTGGCGGCCGTGTCGTCGCGCACGATCACGCCGTCCTTCATCACCAGCCGCACGGCCAGAACGGCGGTGATGTCCCGGGTCGGGTCACCCGCCACCGCCACCAGATCGGCCAGCAGGCCGGGCCGGACCGCGCCCAGCCGGTCGTCGACATGGAAGATGCGGGCATTGCCCGAGGTGGCGGCGATCAGGACCTCGGAGGCCGGCATGCCCTCGGCCGCCATCAGCACCATCTCGCGGGCATTGGTGCCGTGGCTGTAGACGCCGACGTCGCCGCCCATGCACATCGTCACCCCGGCGGCGCGGGCGGCGGCGAAGGCGCGGCGCTTGGCGAGGACGTTTTCGGGCGCGAATTCCTGGCCGTCCCAGCCGCGATAGCGGGTGATGGCGTCGGTCGCGGTGAGGGTCGGACACAGGGCCACGCCATGGTCGTGCATCAGGCGGAAGATCTCGGGCGTGCCGGCGTCGCCGTGTTCGATCGTGTCGGCCCCGGCCAGGATGGCGCGGCGCATGCCCTCGACCGTACCGGCGTGGACGGCGACGGTGCGCCCGGCCGAATGGGCGGTCTCGACGGCGGTGGTCAGTTCGGCCTGGGAGAAGGTCGGGCGGCTGGGCTCGCCCGGGCCCCAGCGATAGTCGGCATAGAGTTTGACCAGATCGGCCCCGGCCGCGATCTGGCTGCGCACGACGCGGGCGATGTCGGGGCCGTCGGCCGGTTCGGCCCCCAGGGGGGTGGTGAGGCCGGGCTCGAATCCGCGCGGACCATAGGCCCCGGTGGCGACGATGGCCCGGCTGGCGATCAGCAGACGCGGGCCGGGGACGATGCCCTGGTCGATGGCCTGTTTCAGCCCGGCGTCGGCATAGCCGGCCCCCTCGGTGCCGAGGTCGCGCACCGTGGTGAAGCCGGCCATCAAGGTGGCCCGGGCCGAGACCGTGGCCCGGGCGGTGCGCAGGGCCAGGGGTTCGTGCAGGACCTGATCGTCCCAGCTGGTCTCGTCATAGGGGTGCAGGAACAGGTGGGCATGGCCCTCGATCAGGCCCGGCATCAGGGTCAGGCCGGGCAGGTCGAGGACCGTCGCCCCGTCCGGCGCGACCAGATCGGGACCGGCCGCCACGATGCGGTTGCCGCGCACCAGCACCGACCAGCCCTCGTGCGGGCGGGCCTCGACCCCGTCGAAGACCCGGTCCGGGCGCAGCAGGACGACCGTCTGGGCGGGGGGGCGGGGCTGGGCTTGCGCCGGGGCTTGAGCCTGGGCGGGGGCGGCAGCCAGCAGGGCCAGAAGCAACAGAACAAGACGCATGGTGGGGACCCCGGTGACCGACGCGGCACTGAAGCGCGACCGGGGCGGCGGAGCAAGGCGTCCGGGGCAAAGCTCAGGGGGCGGGCTGGTCCGCATCGGGCCGGTCAGGGTCGTGCCCGCGCGCGGCCTGCAAGGCCACCGCCTCGGCCAGCAACAGGGTGGCGGACAGGATGTACTCCTCGGGGTCGGGCCGGTCACCGGCGCGGAGGGCGGCGACGAACAGGGTTTCGCGCGGGCCGACGGGCTGGGCCTCGCCCCGCATCAACATCTCCAGCCGGACCTGTTGCAGGGCGCGGGCGAACAGGCGGTCGCGGCGACGGGGGCCGGGCGGACGCGGGCGTATGGTGATCTCCTGTTGGGTTGGACGCCGGACGTGCGGCGGTGACCTGCGGCGCAAGCGACACAGGGGCGGGGAGGGTGCGGGGCTGCCGGGCCTCGCCCGGAGCAAAGGATAAAAACCGTTTCGACGAGGATGACGCCCCGCGCAGCCGTTTTCCACGCGCCCTCCGGCTGGCGGCCCTGTTCGGACCTTGCCGGACCGTCCCGCGCCCGTTGCCGGGCGCGGGGGTCGGGACGGAGGTGCCGGTCGTGCCGGGATCGCTCCGCCCTCGGGCCCGCGGCGAGCAGTGAACGGCATCCCGCGCCGTCCAAGGGACCCCCGGAGGAATCCGCCCCCGGGCTTCATCGCTCGACCACAGCCCCGCCGCCGTGCGGGCGCTGGATCCGACGCCCTCCCCATCGGCGGGGATGGGAGGGAGTCTGGCACAGGGCTGGACCGGGGCGGGTTTTTAGCGGGGCGTGGAGACGAAGGGGTTGAATCGGTTGGGGAAGGGGGAGGGGAGATGCGCGGGTTTTGGGGAAGGGTGTGGCACCGGGGCGAGGGCGGTATAGGCTGCAGAAAGCCGCCCGATCATGCCGGGGCGTTCTGAGCGAAAGAGTGCGATCAATGATATATATTGTTTCGAACCTATACCGTTGGCCCGGCATGTTTGTCGCCTTCGCATTGTTTGTTGCGGCGGCTGCTTACCTGAATGGATGGATTGGGTTCGGCGTATTTTGTTCTTATGCACTTCTATCCTACTTCTTGAAGTGTCCACGCTGTGGACTCTCTACGATGGTCGGTTATCGCAAGGCCGGGTCCTGGTTGCCGCGGGAATACAATTCGATGTGGACCCGTAAACACTGTCCCGAATGCGGCCTGGATTTTACCAAGCACCGGTTTGGTGAACGCTTTGATCGTTAGGGGTGTCGGGAAGGTCAGGGCACGCCGTCCCGGATCGCCGCCCTGCGGCGTCCGGGATGACAAGGTGTGTGGCTCCCCCCTTTAAATCCGTCATCCTCGGGCCTGTCCCGAGGACCCAGGGTTCAGCGGTTTCGACCTTTGGATCAGGGAATGCCGCTTGAGGGCGCGAGACGTCAGCCGCTGGTGCGGTGGTGAAATGGGTCCTCGGGACAGGCCCGAGGATGACGGGTGGGGGGCGTTTGGCGGGGAGTCACCAGCCCAGCGCCGCCTCGCCCCGCAGGATGGCCTCGGCTTCCGGCGTGTGTTTGGCCCCGGTGCGGTCGTGCAGGATCAGGGCGGGCAGCAGGCGCAGCGGGGCCTTGCCGGTCTTGACGGCCAGGACGAGGATGCGTTTGGCGGGTTCGTCGGCGAAGGGCTGGACCGGGCGGATGGCGAAGGTGCCGGCCCCGGGGCCCAGCAGGGCGAGGATGTCGGCCAGGCGGTCGGCGCGGTGGATCATCACGATACGGCCGTTCTCGCGCACGGCCTTGAGCAGGAACCGGGTCCAGGCGGCGAGGCCGTCGTCGGCCATCCACGCGCCCGCCTTGCCGGGAGCCGGGGCGCGCAGGGCGGTGGGGTCGTCGAAGAAGGGCGGGTTGGAGACGGCCCAGTCGGCCGGGGCGGTGTCCAGGGCGCGGAAGCCGGCGGCGACGTCGCCGGTCAGGACGGTGGCGCGGTCGGCGATGCCGTTCAGGGCGGCGTTGTCGCGGGCCAGGGCGGCGGCGGCGGGGTCGCGCTCCAGCCCGGTCAGGCGGGTGCCCGGACAGCGGGCGGCGATCTGGGTCAGGACGGCCCCGGCCCCGCAGCCGGCCTCGAACACGGTCTGGCCCGGCCGGGCGGGGACGGCGGCGGCCAGCAGGGCGGCGTCCATGCCGGCGCGATAGCCGCGCGCGGGCTGGCGCAGCCGGACGCGACCGCCCAGCAGGGCGTTCTCGACGGTCTCGGTGCTGGCGGTGTCTGTCGGTGCGACGGTCACGCGGCTTGACCCTTTAATGCGTGATCATCATTGTGCGCCGCATCGCTGCGGGGCAAGGCTGCGGCTGGATTTCAGGCGCGATTCTCCCCGTGTCCGCCCGCCCCGTCTCCGCCTGATGTGAAGAGTTCTCCCTTGGACGCTGTTTCCGCCGCCGCTCCCCGCTCGAAGGGCGACGTCGAGCCCCTGGTTCGACTGGCAGCCGCTGACATGGCGGCGGTCGACGCGCTGATCATCGCGCGGATGCAGAGCCAGGTGCCGGTGATTCCGCTGCTGGCCGACCATCTGGTGGCGGCCGGGGGCAAGCGGCTGCGGCCGATGCTGACCGTGGCGGCGGCGCGCGCGGCCGGGGCGACCGGCGACATCGACGCCCCGCGCAAGCTGGCGGCGGCGGTCGAGTTCATTCACACGGCGACCCTGTTGCACGACGATGTCGTCGACGCCTCGGACATGCGGCGCGGCAAGGTGGCGGCGCATCTGATCTGGGGCGCGCCGTCCAGCGTGCTGGTCGGGGACTTTCTGTTCGCCCGGGCCTTCGAACTGATGGTCGAGACCGGCCAGATGCGGGCGCTGGGCATATTGGCCAAGGCGTCCAGCGTGATTTCCGAGGGCGAGGTGCTGCAGCTGACGCGGGCCCACGACCTGAACCTGGACCATGACACCTATCTGCAGATCATCTCGGCCAAGACCGCCGAACTGTTCGCCGCCGCCGCCGAGGCGGGGGCCGTGGGCTGCGGGGCCGGGGAGGCCGAGATCGCGGCGCTGCGGGCCTATGGACTGAACCTCGGCCTGGCCTTCCAGCTGGCCGATGACGCGCTGGACTATGGCGGCACGTCCGAGGCCCTGGGCAAGAACGCCGGCGACGATTTCCGCGAGGGCAAGGTGACCCTGCCGCTGCTGCTGGCGGCGGCGCGGACCAAGGGGACCGAGGACGCCTTCTGGGACCGGACCATCAACAGTGGCGACCGCAACGAGGCGGATTTCGTGCGGGCGCGGGCGCTGGTGATCGGCTCGGGTGCGATCGGGGCGACGCTGGACCTGGCCGGGGACTATGCCGATCTGGCCCGGGCCGCACTCGACGTGCTGCCGGACAGCGACTGGCGCGCGGCGCTGGAGCAGCTGGCCGATTTCGCGGTCAGCCGCGCGGCCTGAGTCCCGATAGGCCGCGGCCGGTCTAGCGCAGGCTGGCGCAGAACCGCTGGATGCGGCGGCAGCCTTCCTCCAGCACCGCCTCGCTGGTGGCGTAGCTGATGCGGAAATAGGGCGACAGGCCGAAGGCCGAACCCTGGACCACGGCCACGCCCTCGCCGTTCAGCAGTTCGGTGGTGAAGGTCTCGTCGCTGTCGATGACCACGCCGCCCTCTGTGGTCTTGCCGATCAGCCCGTCGATCGAGGGATAGACATAGAAGGCCCCCTCGGGCACCGGGCAGCGGATGCCGGTGGCCTGGTTCAGCATCGAGACGACCAGGTCGCGGCGCTTCTCAAAGGCCCGGCCGCGTTCGGCGATGAAGGCCTGCGGCCCGTTCAGGGCCTCGACGGCGGCCCACTGGCTGATCGATGAGGGGTTGGAGGTGGTCTGGCCGGCGACCTTGCGCATCAGGTCGATCAGCGGCCTGGGACCACCCGCGTATCCAATGCGCCAGCCGGTCATCGCATAGGCCTTGGACACGCCGTTGACGGTCAGGGTGCGGTCGTAGAGGTCGGGCGCGACCTGGGCGAAGGTCGTGTATTCGAAATCGCCGTAGATCAGGTGCTCATACATGTCGTCGGTCATGACCCAGACCTGGGGGTGACGACGCAGGACAACGGCCAGGGCTTCCAGCTCGGCCCGGGTATAGGCGGCCCCGGTCGGGTTGGAGGGGGAGTTGAGGATCAGCCATTTGGTCCGGGGCGTGATGGCCGCTTCCAGCACCGCGGGCTGCAGCTTGAAGCCGTCGGCCTCGAGCCCGACCACCTCGACCGGCTCGCCGCCGGCCAGCAGGACCATGTCGGGATAGCTGACCCAGTAGGGAGCGGGGACGATGACCTCGTCCCCGGCCGACAGGGTGGCCATCAGGGCGTTGAACAGCACGGCCTTGCCGCCCGGGGCCACGTGGATCTGGGCCGGGGTGTAGGCCAGGGCATTTTCACGGGCGAATTTGGCGACGATGGCCGCCTTCAGCTCGGGCAGGCCGTCGACGTCGGTATATTTGGTCTCGCCGCGCTGGATGGCGGCGATGGCGGCGGCCTTGATATTGTCGGGGGTGTCGAAGTCCGGCTCGCCGGCCCCGAGGCCGATCACATCGCGGCCTTCGCGCTTGAGCTCACGGGCCCGGGCGGTGACGGCGAGGGTGGCCGAGGGCTTGACCCGGGACAGGGCGGCGGATTGCAGGCTGGACATGGAATCTCCCGATGCTGCCCATGTCCTTACGCAGTTGCGAAGGCGCGATCAAACGGGACCTATGTACGTATTGGACCTGCGCCGTTTCGTGCGGCGCAGTAATTGCCGTTTATCCACCGGTTCACTCACGCCGAACCCCTCTGTGTTCACTCTGCGTTCTAGTCGACCGGTCATTGCTCTTCCCTTTCCACTCGGGGTGTGCAATTGGGGGGTGTCATGACCGAGTCTTCCTCCTTCGCCGCTGCTTCTGAGCACCAAGTCCTTCGCAGCGTCGTCTCGCGCTGGGAGGCGGAGCTGCGGGCGATGGATGCTCGCCGTGGTCAGGTGCTGGAAAAGCTTGAAGCGGCGAAGCGGCTGCTAGACATCATGGGCAGTGAGCCCCCTGTCGAGATGATCAGACCGGCTGAGCGCGAGGAGTCCAGTCACTCCGGCACGCAGTTAATGATTCCTGAAGTCGGGAGTCATCCTGTCGAGGTGAAGACCGACGCGAAGTGGGTCGATTTAGTCCGGCAGTGGGTGGGTGCCTCATACGATGGCCTCAGCTATGCCGACTTGCGGGGGATGATCGGTAAGCACCCGAAGATCTCCGAACGCTTCGCCATCAGTGACAAGGGCTACTACAACGCGCTGAGCCGCTTGGTGAATCGGCAGGAGTTGATCAGGCACAACGGTCGCTTGTTCACCGCCGAAGCGTTCGAACGCTATCGGCGGAAGGTGGCCGGCGGGCTGATCGTGGACCTTCCGGCCCCGATGCCCTCTTCGCATTCACCGATGGGCGAGGCGGTGATGGATATCGTCTGGGCGAACCGGGAGCACGGTATCGTCGGCAAAGACATTATCGCCGTCCTCCGCAACGATGCCGAATTCAACGCGACCCTGACCCCTCACACCTCAGGAGCTTACAACGTCATTGCGCGGCTGACCAAGCGAGGCCAGCTGATCCGCAGAGACGACGGGCTCATTTTCCCGGGCGGCCGCATGGCGCCTCGGAGCCCCGACAGCAAATGGATTCAATGGCACGAGGGGGGCGAGGCCGTGTAACCCCAAACAGAAAAGCCCGCCTTGCGGCGGGCCTCCCCCGAAACTGACTCGGGCCAGATGACCCTGCAACCTCGTCTTCTAGCAAAGCGAATGTAGGCGAATCCGGCCCGAGTTGCAAACTGCAAACCGGGAGACTCCGGCAATGACTACGCGTGCCCAACGGCGGCGAAAGAAGCGCTGCTACCTGCTCAACTGTCCCTACCGCTGCCCGCAGCGGTACCGGAAGCCGAAGCTGAGGCCCCATCCTCGACGGTAGGCGACAGCTAGGCGGTACCGCCAGACCCCTGTGCGGGTCTGGCGGCCTTCTGGGCTTGACCCCCTGGCCCTGATCAAACGCAACAGTCTGGCGATCCCCCCGGCGGGAATGCTAGGTGCTGAAATCATGCGCCGGCTGGTCGATTTTCTGCTGAATATGGAGGGCCGCCGCTGGCGGGCCCTGCTGGCGACCAGCCTGTTGCTGGGGGCCACCGTGGCCTTGTTGATGGTCGGCAAGAGCCAGCTGGGTCTGGACGCCGAGGTCCGGCTGGAGGCCTGGCTGCAGGGCTATGCCGGCAGTCCGCTGGCGCTGCTGGCGACGGTGGCGTTGTTCATTCTCGCGGCCTTTATCGGCGTGCCGCAGTTCATCCTGATCGCGGCCTGTGTCGTCGCCTTCGGGCCGTCACTGGGCTTTGCCTACAGCTGGTTCGCGACCGTGGTGTCGGCGGCGGCGACCTTCTGGCTGGGGCGGATCACCGGCGGGGGACTGCTGGAGCGGTTCGGCGGCAAAACGCTGGACCGGCTGTCGCGGTTCGTCGGCAAGAACGCCTTCTATGCCAGCTTCATGATCCGCAATGTGCCCTCGGCCCCGTTCATCGTCGTCAATATGGCGTTCGGGGTGACCCGGGCCTCGTTCTGGGCCTTCCTGGCCGGGTGTGCGCTGGGCGTGCTGCCCAAGACGGCGCTGGTGGCCTTTTTCGGCGGGGCGGTGGTGGCGGCGACGCGGGGCGACGGGGTCTGGACCTCGGCGATCCTGGCCGCGGTGGCCGTGGTCTGGCTGGCGATCATGCTGGGCGTGCGCGAACTGGTGAAGCGCCGCGAGGACCGGACCGCCAAATAGGCACTGCACTTGTTACGGATAACAGGGCCGCCTATGTGCGTTGTCCCATCGAACCCGACCGGAGCCCGACATGCTGAAACTGTATTTCTCACCCGGGGCCTGCGCCATGGCCTCGCACATCGCCCTTGAGGAATCCGGTGCCCCCTATGACGCGGTCAGGATCGACCTGAAGAAGGGCGAGCAGAAGACCCCGGCCTATCTGGCCATCAATCCGGCGGGGGTGACCCCGGCCCTGGAGACCGAGCGCGGGGTGATCACCCAGAACGCCGCCATCCTGGGCTTCATCGCCCAGACCCGCCCGCAGCAGAACCTGGCCCCGGTCGGCGATCCGTTCCGGATGGCGCGTTTCAACGCCTTCAACGGCTGGCTGGGATCGTCGCTGCATCCGGCCATGGGCAGGTTGCTGTTCAGCCGCCCGCCGCTGGAGGGGGAGGCCCGGACCGAGGCGGTCGAGGCCGTGCTGGTGAAGCTGCAACTGGTCGAGGACGGCCTGCTGGAAGGGCCGTGGGTGATGGGCGATACCTATACGCTGGCTGACGGCTATCTGATGGTGTTCGAACGCTGGGCCCGCGGGGCTGACCTGCTGGATCCGGGGCGGTTTCCCGGGCTGAACGCTCATCTCGACCGGGTCCAGGGACGGGCAGCCGTCCAGCGTGTGCTGGAAGCCGAGGGGCTGGACGCCGTCTGAAGCGGGGCGATGCCGGTTTCGTCATCGTCCGGCCTGCGGAGGATTGTCATCGGGGCTTGTAATCCCCCCGTCATGCGGGCAAACGAGCCCCTAGTCGGCTCGGCGAAGACGGTCAGAAACGTGGTGCGTATGGGGATGCGTGCGACGGGGCGTCGCTGAAGCGGACTGACACGACGATCGCCCTTCAGGCCTGAACCAGACGGTATCCCGCGCCCATGTTCTCTCCATTTTTCGGCATGATGTCGAACGACATCGCCATCGACCTCGGCACCGCAAACACCCTTATCTATATGAAGGGCAAGGGGATTGTGCTGAATGAGCCGTCCGTTGTGGCGCTCAGGAATGTCGGTGGTCGCAAGATCGTTCATGCCGTCGGCATCGAGGCCAAACAGATGCTGGGCCGCACCCCGGGCCATATGGAAGCCATCCGTCCGATGCGCGACGGGGTCATCGCCGACTTCGAGGTCGCCGAGGAAATGATCAAGCATTTCATTCGCAAGGTTCACAACCGCAAGGGTTTCGTGAACCCCAAGGTCATCGTCTGCGTGCCGTCGGGGGCCACCGCCGTCGAACGTCGCGCGATCAATGATTCCTGCCTGAACGCCTCGGCCCGCCGCGTCGGCCTGATCGACGAGCCGATGGCCGCGGCCATCGGGGCCGGCCTGCCGATCCACGAGCCGACCGGTTCGATGGTCGTCGACATCGGCGGCGGCACCACCGAGGTGGCCGTGCTGTCGCTGTCGGGTATCGTCTATTCGCGCTCCGTGCGCGTGGGCGGCGACAAGATGGACGAGGCGATCATCTCGTACATGCGCCGCAACCATAATCTGCTGATCGGCGAGACCACCGCCGAGCGCATCAAGAAGGACATCGGCACCGCCCGCATCCCGGCCGACGGCGAAGGCCTGTCGATCGAGGTCAAGGGCCGCGACCTGATGCAGGGCGTGCCGCGCGAGGTGCGCATCTCCGAGCGCCAGGCCGCCGAGGCCCTGGCCGAGCCGGTCACCCAGATCATCGAGGCCGTGAAGGTCGCGCTGGAAGCCACCCCGCCGGAACTGGCCGCCGACATCGCCGACAAGGGCATCATGCTCACCGGTGGTGGCGCGCTGCTGCGCGGCCTGGATGCCGAAATCCGTGACCACACCGGCCTGCCGGTGTCGGTGGCCGACGATCCCCTGTCCTGCGTGGCCATCGGTTGTGGCCGGGTGCTGGAGCATCCGCGCTGGATGAAGGGCGTCCTCGACTCGGCGCTCTGATCCGGGCGGTCCCCGGGCCGTCTCAAATCCCTGTCATCGTGGACGTCGCGCCGGTTCCCAACCGGCCCGTATTTTGCGATAGCCTGTGTGGATCAGCGGGAATGTCCCGCTGATTCTTGCTCTTTGCTGGAAGGCGCGCCGTGGCGTTTCGCGACGGACCGTTCGAAAATCTCAAGGTGCCGCTGGTCTGGACCGCGGCAGTTGTTGTCGTGGCCGCCGTCGTGGCCTCGGTCCTGCTGCTGCTGAACGACCAGAGGGCCAGCGGCGACCAGGCCGGCTATGGCGCGGCGCGCGCGACCACCGATGCCGTGGCCGGGCCGGTCGGTGGGGTGTTTGCCGCCCCGGTGCGCTGGGCCGGGGCCGCGAGCGACTATGTCGGCGGCTATTTCTTCGCCGTTTCCGAAAATCGCAAGCTCAAGCAGCAGCTGTCGGAATTCCAGCAGCAGCGCGATCAGGTCATCGCGCTGAAGAACGTCAATGCCCGCTATGAGGTGATGCTGGGCGTTCGGACCGAGCCCCCGGTGCCGATGGCCACGGCCCGGTCGATCTCGGAATCGCGCGGCCCGTTCAACCGGGCGCGCCTGCTGGACGTCGGCAGCGCCAAGGGCGTCACGGTCGGCAATCCGGTCATCAACGAACACGGGCTGGTCGGCCGGATCATCGGTACCTCGACCCATGTCAGCCGGATGCTGCACCTGACCGATGTGGCCAGCCAGACGCCGGTGCTGATCGCCCGCAGCGACGCCCGCGCCATTCTGAAGGGCGACGGCAGCGGCAACCCCCGACTGGAATTCGTCCGCGGCTTCGGTGCGATCGAGGTCGGGGACCGGGTGCTGACCTCCGGCGACGGCGGCGGCTTTCCGCGCGGCCTGCCGATCGGTGTGGCCGCCAAGGGGATCGACGGCTCCTGGCGGGTCAAGCTGTTCAGTGACCGCGGCGCGATCGACTATGTCCGGGTCATGCTGTTCCAGGATTTCGGCCAGCTGCTGGAATCGGATGATCTGAATGCCGCGCCGCTGGCCGGCCTGATCTCGGCCCCGTCCCCGACGGCGGCCCAGGCCGCGGCCATCACCGATGCCGCCGCCCGCCGCGCGGCGGTTTCGGCCGAGGCGACCACCCGCAATGGCGGCGCGACCGCAGCGCGACCCGCTCCGACGCCGACCCCGGCTCCGCCACCGGCCGCGCGACCGACTACGACCGCAGCGGCAACGACGACACCGGCACCTGCTCCGGCCCGCCCGCGGCCATCGGGACCGCGCCCCTATCAGCCGGCGACACCGCCCGCGACGACGCCACCGGCAGCCGCCACGCCCCCCCAGCCAGGAGCTGACGGGTGAGGCGTTCGATGGCGGTCCGGGTCGTCGGCCCCCTGCAATGGATCGTGTATCCGGCCCTGATCGCGATTGCGGCCACGATTGTCCTGGCCACGCCGGTGAAATTGTTCGGCCTGACCCTGCCCGAGCCGATCCTGCCGATGGTGCTGGCCTTTTCCTGGCCCCTGATCCGCCCGTCGGTCCTGGCCCCCGCGGTCCTGCTGGGCCTCGGCCTGCTGCTGGATATTTTCTGGGCCGGTCCGCTCGGGATGTGGGGGCTGGCGCTGTCGGCGGTCTATGGCGTGGTGCTGTTGTCGCGCAGCTTCCTGCTGGGTCAGGAGACCAGCGTCCTGTTCGTCTGGTATACGGCCTGCACCCTGATGGCCTTCATCCTGGCCTATATCATCGTCACCATTGGCTCGCCGACCGCGCCCAGCGTGCTGGCGACGATCGCCCAGATCGTGCCCACCCTTCTGGTGTTCCCGCTGGCCCACATCATGATCGAGCGGTTCGACGACGGGGATGTGCGGTTCCGATGAGCCACGAACCCTCCATCTTCTTCTCGGACGTCAACGAGCGCCAGGGGTCCTTCCTGCGGCGGACCTTCGTGCTGGGCGGGCTGACCACCCTGGGCGTGGTGGCCCTGACCGCGCGTCTGGCCCAGCTGCAGGTCATCCAGGCGCAGCAGTATGCGACCCTGGCGACCAACAACCAGTTTAACTTCCGCCTGGTGCCGCCACCGCGCGGTCGGATCCTGGATCGCAACGGCGTGGTCATCGCCGGCAACCGGCCCAGCTTCCGGGTGCTGGTGGTGCGCGACGAGACCAAGGACCTGGACGATACGCTGGACCTGCTGGGCCGGCTGCTGCCGGACACGCTGGAGCGGCGTCGGGCGATCATCCGCGACGTCAACGCGGCCCCGCGCTTCTCGCCGGTTCCGGTCAAGAGCGACCTGAGCTGGGAGGAGTTCGCCCGGGTCAATCTGTACGCCAACGAACTGCCCGGCGTGATGGCCGACATGAACGAGGCCCGCTACTATCCGTTCGGTGGCTCGTTCGCCCATGTGATCGGCTATGTGGCCAAGGTCTCGGACCGGGACATCCAGGCCATTCGCGACAAGGGCGAGGACCCGCCGGCGCTGCTGTACAATCCCGGTTTCCGCATCGGCCGGTCCGGCGTCGAGAAGTCGCTGGACGAGGATCTGCGCGGCGAGGCCGGGGGAACCCGGGTCGAGGTCGATGCGCGCGGCCGCGTCGTCGGCGAGGACGTCGGCGGCTCGCTGGCGGCGACGCCGGGCAAGGACGTGGTCCTGACCCTCGACGCCGATGTGCAGAACCGGGCGCTGGAGGTGTTCGGCGAAGAGGCCGGCGGCTGCGTGGTGATGGACGTCCGCAACGGCGACATCCTGTGCATGGTCTCGGCCCCGTCGTTTGACGCCAACCTGTTTGTCAGCGGCGTGCCGGGCAATATCTACAATGCCCTGCGGGACTATGAGCGCAAGCCGCTGCTGGACAAGGCCATCTACGGCACCTTCCCGCCCGGCTCGACCTTCAAGATGACGACGGCCCTGGCCCTGCTGGATGCCGGGGTCAATCCGACGGAGCGGGTCGTCTGCACCGGCGGCTATCGCTACGGCAACCGCACCTTCCGCTGCTGGAAGCGGGGCGGGCATGGCGCGATGGACATGCACAACGCCATCAAGAACTCGTGCGACACCTATTTCTACCACATGTGCAACCGGGCCGGCATCGACCGTATCGCCCGGGTGGCCGGGGATCTGGGCTTCGGCAACACCTATGAGATCGGCATCGCCGGCCAGTCCAGCGGCACGGTGCCGTCGCAGAAGTGGAAGGCGGACTACGCGCGCCGCACCGGGGCCACCCATCCCGACGCCGGCACCTGGTATCCGGGCGAAACCCTGTCGGTGGCGATCGGCCAGGGGGCGCTGTCGGTCAGTGCCCTGCAGCTGGCGGTGATGACCGCGCGCCTGGCCAACGGCCGCAAGGCGATCCAGCCGCGCCTGGTCCGGTCGGTCGGCGACGAGGACCGCCGGTCCGGGGCCGAGGTGCCCAACCTGCCGTTCAGCCAGGAGCATCTGGACATCGTCCGCGGCGGCATGGCGGCGGTGGCCAATGATGTGACCGGCACCGCCTATCGCGCGTCGCAGCTGGGGCTGGGCGACATCCAGATGGCGGGCAAGACCGGCACGGCCCAGTCGCGCGACTACGGCTCGGGCTCGCGCGGGCCGCGCGACGCCGTCTGGACCCGGCGCGACCACGCCCTGTTCGTAGCCTTCGCCCCCCACGACGCGCCGCGCTATGCCATTGCCCTGATCATCCAGCATGCGCCCGCCGGCGGGGCCGCCGATGCTGCGCCGCGGGCGCGCGAGATCATGAAGACCGTGCTGCTGAAGGATCCGGACATGCGGGCCCGTATCGAGCGTCCCGCGCCGCCCGAAGCCGCCACCGCTGAGGCCGACGAGGGTGAGGCCGGGGCCCTGCCCGGTGGCGAAGTCACCGGAGCGGCCGCGGCCGAGGTGCTGACGCCCAGCCCGTCGGCCCCGGCGCGCACGGCCACCTCCGGCCCCCGTCCCTATCTGTCGGAGCCGCGATGACCTCCTCCGCCCTGACCCGTCCCGGCGAACGCGACCGTCTGTCGGTCAAGCTGACCCAGATCGACTGGCGTTTCGTCGGCCTGCTGACGGTCGTGACCTCGATCGGCGCCGGGATGCTGTTCTCGGTGGCCAAGGGATCCTGGGATCCGTGGGCGGCCAAACACCTGATCCGTTTCGGCGTGATGCTGGCCGTGATGCTGCTGCTGTCGCTGGTCCACCTGAAATGGTGGTTCCGCGCCGCCTATCCGATCTACGGAGTCGCCCTGCTGATGCTCGTGGGGGTCGAACTGTTCGGCTATACGGCCATGGGGGCGACGCGCTGGCTGGATATCGGCATCACCCGGATCCAGCCGTCCGAGATCATGAAGATCGGCCTCGTGCTGGCCCTGGCGCGCTGGTACCACGGGGCCTCGGCCCAGGACGCCAAATTCTCGTGGAAGCTGATCTTCCCGATAGGGATGATCGCCGCCCCCTTCCTGCTGGTGGCGCACCAGCCGGACCTGGGCAGCGCCATGCTGAT
This sequence comes from Brevundimonas sp., assembly GCF_029945885.1. Lineage (GTDB taxonomy): Bacteria > Pseudomonadota > Alphaproteobacteria > Caulobacterales > Caulobacteraceae > Brevundimonas. The sequence continues at coordinate 43,484 of NZ_JAQSDK010000028.1, read as the reverse complement.
CGGCCTGACCGGGGCGGCGATCATGTTCATGGCCGGGTTGAGCTGGAAGATCATCGTCGCCGCCGGTTCGGCCGCCGTGGCCGCGGCCGTGCCGTTCGTACTGTTCGTGATGCACGACTACCAGCGCAACCGGGTCCTGACCTTCCTGAATCCCGAGGGCGACCCGTCGGGTAACGGCTATCACATCATCCAGTCCAAGATCGCCCTGGGCTCGGGCGGCCTGCTGGGCAAGGGCTACGGCCTGGGCAGCCAGAGCCAGCTGGAATTCCTGCCGGAGAAACACACCGACTTCATCTTCGCGGCCGTGTCCGAGGAGTTCGGCTTCGTCGGCTCGTTCACCGTGCTGGCCTGCTATGTCGCCATCATCGTCATCGCCCTGCGGATATCGTCGCTGTCGCACAGCCATTTCGGCCGGCTGGGCGCGGCGGGGATGACGGCGACCTTCGCCCTGTATGTGCTGATCAACGGGGCCATGGTCATGGGTCTGGCCCCGGTCGTCGGGGTGCCGATGCCGCTGCTCAGCTATGGCGGCACGGTGATGGCCACGGTGATGATCGGCTTCGGCCTGGTCATGGCCACGCGGGTGCACCGCTATGCCGAACTGCCCAAGGGCCACGGCCTGATCTGATCCGGCTTCCGGCGGCGCGGGCCAGGCGGTAGGCTGGACGTATGAGCAGTCCCATACCCAAGGCCGACCCGGCCATGTTCGCCCCCTGTCCGCAGCCGGTCAGCGCCCTGGCTCCCGAGGCGGCGGCGGACATGGCCCGGGGCGTGAAGATGCGCGAGAACCCGGCCGAATGGGCCTTCGTCCGCCTGTCGAAACTGATCGAGGATTTCGAGAAGGGGATCGACAAGGATGAGGAGGTCGGGGCGCGTCTGGTCGGCCTGCCCGGCGACGGCACCATGCAGATCGAGGACCTGGGCTTCTGGGGGCCGGACCTGATCCTGTTCCTGGGCAAGAACGCCGAGGGCAAGACGGTGCGTCTGGTGCAGCACTATACCCAGATCAACGTGCTGCTGAACGCCGTGAAAAAGCCCGAGGAACGGCCCGCCCGGCGGATCGGCTTCCAGCTGGGCGAACTGGTCGAGAAGACCAATCCGAAGGACTGAAGCCTAGGACGGGAGCGTCGCCGCCCAGTCGGTCGCCCGGATCAGGCTGTCGATGATCCCCGGCTCGGTCGAGGCGTGGCCGGCGTCGGGCACGATGTCGAGTTTGGCGTCCGGCCAGGCCCGGTGCAGGGCCCAGGCTCCGGAGATCGGGGTGACCACGTCGAACCGGCCCTGGGCGATCCAGGTCGGGATGTGGCGGATGCGGCCGATGTTCCTGATCAGCCAGTTCTCTTCCGGGAAGAAGCCGCCATTGACGAAATACCAGCATTCGATACGGGCAAAGGCGACGGCGAAGGCCGGGTCCGCGAATTTGTCGGGACAGCTGGACGGGCCCTGGACGCTGACGGTCTCGCCCTCCCAACTGGACCAGGCGACGGCGCAGCGGTCGCGCTCGGCGTGGTCGTCACCGGTCAGCCGCTTGTAGTAGGCCCCCATCAGGTCATGGCGTTCGTTTTCGGGGATGGGGGCCAGGAACCGTTCCCAGGCGTCGGGGAAGATCATCGAGGCCCCGTCCTGGTAGAACCAGTGCAGCTCCTTGCGGGTCAGCAGGAAGATACCGCGCAACACCAGGCTGGCGACCCGTTCCGGATGGGTGATGGCGTAGGCCAGCGACAGGGTCGAGCCCCAGGAGCCGCCGAACACGACCCATTTGTCGATGTCGCAGCGTTCGCGCAGCCGTTCGATGTCGGCGATCAGGGTCCAGGTGGTGTTGTCCTCCAGCGAGGCATTGGGGCGGCTCTGGCCGCAGCCGCGCTGGTCAAACATGACGATGCGGTATTTGGCCGGATCGAAATAGCGGCGCATGCCCGGATTGACCGAGCCGCCGGGCCCGCCGTGCAGGACCAGAACCGGCAGGCCCTGGGGGTTGCCGCTCTCCTCGTAGTAGATTTCATGCGGGCCGTCCGTGGCCATCCAGCCGGAGGCGAAGGGCTCGATCTCGGGATAGAGGTCGCGGCGGGTGGTTTCAGACACGGTAAAAGCCATACGGGACAGGAACTTTCAGCTTGGCGGGTCAGGCGATGGTATTTTGTGATTTGAACCCGGCAATGGCCAGCAAAATCCATCCCAGGATCATCAGCAGGCCGCCGACCGGGGCGACCGCGCCCATCAGCGACAGGTCGGCGAGGGCGATCAGCGACAGGGCCGTCGCGAACACCAGACCGCCGGAGGCGGCCAGCCAGCCGGCGGCGCGGACAAGGCGGTCGCGGACCGGCCAGGCGGCGCACAGCAGGGCCAGGACCGCATGGGCCAGCTGGTAGTGGGCCCCGGTGGTCAGCAGGACCTTGGCCGCCGGGCCGGCCCCGTGGGCGGCGAAGGCTCCGGTCATTACGGCCATCGCGCCGTTCAGCGCCGCGAACACCATCAGATTTCGGGACTGGATCATGGTGAAAAGCCTAGCCCATGGGAGGGGCCGAGTCTGCTATCGGTCCGCCCATGACCCCCGCCCGCCGCATGGCGCTCCAATATGTGTTGCTCTTCGGTGCCACCGGAGTGAGCCTGCCCTATGCCGGACTGTGGTTCCGCGCCCAGGGGCTGTCGGGGACCCAGATCGGCAGTCTGCTGGCGGTGCCGATGCTGGCGCGGGTCCTGACCGGGCCGTTGATCGCCGTGTGGGCCGACGGCTTTGCGACCCGGCGTGCGCCGATCGCCATCCTGGGCCTGACGGCGGCCCTGGGTTATGGCGCGGCCGGACTGGTCGAGGGCTACTGGGCCTGGCTGGCCTGCTGGTTTGTCGGGGCCGGGGCGGCGGCGGGGATCATCCCCTTGACCGATGTGCTGAGCCTGCGGCTGGCGCGGCACGGCGGCTTCGCCTTTTCTGTGCCGCGCGGCTTCGGCTCGGCCGCCTTCGTCGTCGCCAATGTGGTGATGGGGGCCCTGCTGGTGCGGGCCAGTGTCGACCTGGTGATCGTCTGGATCGTGGTGGCCGCCCTGCTGATCGCCGGGGTCGCGGCCTTTGTCCTGCCGCCCGAGCCGGTCGACGAGGCGGGCCCCAGTCTCGGGGCCGAACGGTTCCGCGGCATGGGGCGGCTGGTCGCCGATCCGGCCTTCATGACCGCCCTGTTCGCGATCGGCGCGGTCCAGGCGGCCCATGCCTTCTACTACGGGTTCTCGGCCATCCTGTGGAAGGCGCAGGGGCTGGCCGAGAGCGTGACCGGCCTGTTGTGGGCCTTTTCGGTCGTGGTCGAGATCGGCTTCATGTGGTGGATTGAGCCGTGGCGGCGGCGGCGCGGCATCGGGCCGTGGCTGATGCTGGTGATCGGCTCCGGGGCAGCGATGGTGCGCTGGACCGCCATGGCCTTCGCCCCGCCGTTGTGGCTGCTGTGGCCGCTGCAGGCCCTGCATGCGCTGAGTTTCGCCGCCACCTATCTGGCCGGGGTCGAGATCGTCGAGCGGCTGAGCCCGCCGGGCAGCCAGACGGCGGCCCAGACCCTGAGTTCGGTGCTGTCGGCGGGGGTGCTGATCGGGCTGGCGACGGCGCTGGCGGGGCCGCTGTACGACGTCTTCGGGGCGGGCGGCTATCTGGCGATGACGGGGATGGCCCTGACCGGAGCGGTGGCGTCGCTGTGGGTGCGGCGGTCGTTGTCAGCGGTGGGCCGGCAGACCCAGGCCTAGTTGCCGTAGGATCGGGGCAGGGGTGACAGGTGGCTGGCCATGGCGGCGGCGGCGGCCTTGACCCCGCGCTGGACGGCGGCGTCGGAGGCCGTCTCCGGGGCGCGCAGCAGGCCGATGGCCGGGCTGTCGGTGCCGTCGGGCAGGCTGGAGAGAATGCGGTACAGCAGATAGCTGCCGGCATCGGCCTCGGACTCCGAGGAGGCGGCGGCGGCCAGGCCGGCATCGGTCAGGGCCTGGACGATTTCGGCGGCCGGGGCCGTGGCCCGGGCCAGGCCGGGGCCGGTGTCATCAAGACGGCCGGTGCCGTTCAGGACGCGGTTCTCGGCCCGCATCTGGATCTGGAAGGCGTCGCCGTGGCCGGTGCGGCCGACCAGCAGCAGGGCGCGGCAGCCGCGCTCGCGCAGATGGGCTTCCAGGGTCGCGGCGAGGGTTTCAGGATCATCGGCGGCGACGGGAATGGTTCGCGCCCCCACGGGGTTCCAGGCGACGCCCGACAGATCCTCGACCGGGTCCCAGCCGGATTCATCAGCATCCCAGGCGCAGATCACGATCGCGGGTCGGCGGTCGGGCGCGGCTTCTGCCTGGATATCGAGCATGGATCCTGCTTGCGCGTGACACTTACATGACGGCTGGAGAACGGTGTCCTTAACGCCCCGCCCGCGTCAAGCTTCGAATGGCAATCCATGGCATCGGCGTGCGGTCCGGCCGATCAGCCGAGGTCGCCGATCGCGGCGTCCAGCAGCATGAAGGCCCGGCCCCCGTCCGAGGTCAGCAGGGCCAGGACGCCCGCGCCGTCGCCGGTCCGGGCGCGCAGGCGCTGGCTGAAGCCGTGGACGAACTGTTCGGCGTCATTGCGCAGATCGGAATCGCTGAGAACCCGGCGCGAGACGCTGCGCACGGCGGCCGGAGCGACCCGGCGGACGATCTGGCGGGCCCGGTCGGAGTCCCGGTCGGTGATGGCCTGGGCGGATTCCTCGACGCGGGAGCGGGGCAGCAGGGCGTTGGGGTCGACGCCCATCCGGCGGATGGCGGCGATGATCCGTTCGGTCAGCACATCGAGCTGGGCGTCGGTCTGATCGTTGCCGGCGGCCTCGGGCATGACGGGCGTATCGAGATCCAGCGGCGGTTCGTCCGCGTCGCTGTTCTCGAGGTCGCTCCAGTCCAGCCGGTCGTCGACCGGGGTCGGCGGCGGGGATTTGCCGGCGGGCTCGAGTTTCAGCCGGCCGCGCAGGCCGAAGCCCCGGCCGGTTTCGGCGCGTGCCGGACGGGGGCCGGCCGGATCGCCCGACGTCTGATCCTCGGCGGCGGTGGTTTCGCGCCGTCGGGGCGCGGGGGTGTCGCCGGAGACGACCCCCATCAGCCGCACCGCCTCGGTCAGCATTTCGTAGTTGCGACGCACCCGCTCCTGGAAGCCGGCGTCGAGGGCCTCGGTGTCCTGGGCGGCCTTGCGCGAGGCGGCGGTCAGGGCCGCCAGTCCCTCTTCGACAGAGGCCCGCACGGCATCGATCCGCTTCTGGGCCTGGTCGGGCAGGTTGCTGGCCCGCTCGTCCAGTTCGCCGATGGCGTCTTCCATCCGGGCGAAGGTGATGTTCATCCGCTCGACCGTGGCCTCGAGCCGTTCCAGCGCCCGTTCCCCGGCCTCGTCGACGAGACCGGCGGTCTCTCCGACCAGACGACGCGCGCCCTCGATACGGGCGTCGGCGGCCTGGTCGGCCTTCTGGGCCGCGTCAAACAGGGCCTCGCCCAGCCGGTCGGCGCGCACCTGGGCCTGGTCAGCGGCCCCTGAGGCGGCGAGGCGGGAATCCTCGGCCGTGGCCTGCAGCGCGGCCAGGGCGCGGCGGGTTTCCTCGACCAGGTTGTCCCGGGCCTCGGCGGCCATGGCCTCGAAGCGGTCGAGGGCGACCTTGGTGGCATTGTCGAAGCCATCGGCCTCGCGCTGGGACATGTCGACGAGGGCGCGGAACTGGTCCGTCGCCGCGTCGACCAGTTCCTTGAGGGAGTCGGTCGAACTGGCCGAGGTCTGGCCGAGGTCGGCGGCGGCGGCGCGGGCGGCCGACAGCTGTTCGATCAACTGGGCGCGCTGGCTCTCGACCTGGGCGGAGAAATCCTCCTGGTCGGTGCGCAGCGAATAGGCGGCGGTGACCAGGGCGGCACGCTGCTGGCCGAGGCCGGCCTCAACCGACTGGATCTGTTCGGACACGCCGGTGCCGGCATTTTCCAGTCGCAGGGTCTGGCGGGCCAGGTCGTCGGCGGCGATGCGGGCCGCGTCCTGGGCCTCGCCCGCGGCGGCGGCGAGATCGGCGGCCCGGGCGGCGAGGGCAGCCTCGGCCTCGCGCAGCTGGGTCTGGGCCAGGTCGGAGGCATCCACGACCATGCGCGACTGGCGTTCGACCGCGTCCAGAACGCTGGCGGCCTGGGTGTCGAGCTGCAGGCCGAGGGTTTGCATACCCTCACGCTCGCGGCCCAGCTGTTCCGACAGGCGGCGGGCGGTGCGGCCGGCCGTCTCGGCGGCCTCGTTCAGCCGGGTGGTTTCTTCGGCCAGGGCCTCGCGCAGCAGGGTCATCTCCGAGCGGGCGCGTTCGATGGCCAGCGAGGCCTGGTCGATGTCCTGACGCAGGGTCGAAAGGACCTCACCGGCCTGCTGGGCGGCGAGGGCGGTCGGGGCGACCAGGGCCTGGGCCAGTTCGCGGGCCCGGCGGGTTTCGGCGGCGATGGTCGAGCCCTGACGCACAGCGTGGGCCAGCATGATGGCCAGGCCGGTCGGGGCGAGGGCGATCAGGGCGTAGATGGCCAGTCTGAGCGGTTCCAGCTCCACCGCGCCGGAGCCGATCTCATAGGCCAGCATCGAGGCGACGCCGCCGATCCACAGGACCGACCCGGCCGCGGCGATCATATAGGCGGCGCGGCTGACCGGGGCCGGCAGGTCTGATGCCATCACCGCCGAAGACGGGGGCGGGGACGGCATGGCGGGCGGATCCCAGGCGACGGGCGGTGCATCCGCGGATTCGGCGAATTCGGGTGTCGCGGCCGGTTCGGCATCGAGGACGGGGGCCGGTTCGGCGGCGCGTTCGGCGTTCAGACGCTTTTCCTCGGCCAGTCGCCGTCGCCGCCGCTCGGACATCGGACGTTGCGGTTGCGCGTTGGAATCGACGGCCGGACCGCCGTCGGCCTTTGACTCCGGTGCCGCCGCATCGTCGCTCGCAGGGCGACTGTCAGGCGTCGGCAGCTCAAGGTCGGACAGGTTCAACGGCGTACGTTTCGGAGGCTTCATGGAGCGTCGATCTCGATCCCGGGGACGTCGTCGCGGACAGCGCGCGCGCAGGCCAGCAACCCTAGCGGCTTAGCGGAGGGGAGCAAAGGCGGCCGGGTCAATTCCCCCGGGAGCCGACGAATGCTCAACAGTCGCGTTTGGATCCGGCCGCCGGCGCGATCACGGCCGCCGTCGGGGTCTCGCAGTCGGTGACGCGGTGAATTTCGCGTTCGGCCTGACGGGGCGCGTGCATATTGACGCCGAACTGGGACAGGGCCGCAGCCGCCAGCATGGCGATAAAACCTGCGATCATCTGGATCAGCGCCTGCATCGCCGACCTCCCCGGTTCAGAAACGATGATGTTTCTATGCGCCAAAAGCGGCGATCGGGCAAATACCGGCCGCCGCGAAGGCCTGGATATTGACCCTGATGGCTGGTCCGTGGAACGGAAGTCGGGTTCAGACGTCCTGAACACGGCGCACATCCCGACGTCATGCGAATCGGTCAGGCTGACGCCATGCACGACGAGACCGACAGCCCCGACGAGACCCTGCTGCACCCGGGGCAGGATTGCTGGCGGGTCGAGACCGCAGGCCGTTTCGCCGTGCTGATGGAGAACGAGGCCTATTTCGACGCCCTGAAGTCATCGCTGGACAAGGCGCGGCGCTCGATCGTGATCCTGGGCTGGCAGTTCGACCCCCGCACACGGCTGGACCCGGAAACCCGTCACGGCGACCGTCAGGCCGAGATCGGCCACCAGCTGCGGATGCTGGTCAAGTCGCGACCGGATCTGGATGTGCGGCTGCTGATCTGGAAATCTCCGCTGTTGATCGCCGCCTCCCAGGGGTTTTACCCGCACCGGGCCCAGGGCTGGTTCCGCAAGCGGATGGTGGAGTTCCGTCTGGACTCCCCGGGACCGATCGGAGCCTGCCACCATCAGAAGGTGGTGATCATCGATGACGCGGTCGCCTTCTGCGGCGGTGGTGACATCTCGACCGATCGCTGGGACACGTCGGAACATCTGGACGGCGATCCGCGCCGCTGCCAGCCGTCGGGCCTGATCTCGGCCCCGCGCCACGAAATGATGTGCGTGCTGGACGGCGCGGCGGCCCGGGCCCTGGGCGACCTGGCCCGCGAACGCTGGTTCCGGGCGACCTGGGAACGGACCGTCCCCGACACGGTGCCCGGCGACCCCTGGCCCGACGGGGTCACCCCCGACCTGCTGGACACCCCCGTCGCCATCGCCCGCACCGAGCCCAAATGGGGCGGGCGCGGCGAGGTTCGGGAGAATGAGGCCCTGTATCTGGAGATGATCTGCCGGGCGCGCCGGCTGATTTATCTGGAGAACCAGTATTTCACCTCGCCGGTGATCGCCGCGGCCCTGGCCGAGCGGCTGGCGGAGGCGGACGGACCCGAGGTGGTGCTGATCTCGACGGCCGGAAGCCCGAGCTGGTTCGACCGGATGACGATGGACACGGCCCGGTCCGAGGTGCTGTTCCGGCTGGAAAGTGCCGACACCCACGGCCGGTTCTCGGCCTTTGCCCCGGTGACCCCGGAAGGAGCCCGGATCATCATCCATGCCAAGATCGCGGTCATTGACGACCAGGTGCTGCGGATCGGCTCGACCAATCTGAACAACCGGTCACTGGGGCTGGATACCGAATGTGACGTGGCCGCGGAGCCGACGACGGCCGCCGGTCGGGCGAGGATCGCCAGCATCCGTCACCACAGTATCGGTCATTTCATCGGGGTGACGGCGGATGCGTTTGCGGCCGCCGAGGCGGCGATGGGGTCGACCGGAGCGGCGATCCGGCATTTCGATACGGGACGTATGCGTCCGCTGGGGGCCGCGCCGCCCTCGGTGGTCGAACGGTTCATCGCCGAATGGCAGCTGGGCGATCCCTCGTCGTCCGACGACGCCTGGCGACCGTGGCGGCGGCGCAATCCGTCACAACGGACCGAGCCCGGGCGGCTGAGTGATCTCAGGACGCGGGGCGGCGAGTTGCATCCGGATCCACATCGAAATCCATGATCAGCGGCAGGTGATCCGAAGCCATCCGCGCCAGGGGCGAGAACGGGGCCGACATCGCGCGAACCGTGATGTCGGGGCTGACGAAGCAGTGGTCGATGCGGATCGCCGGAAAGCTGGACGGAAAGGTCTTGATCGACGGCTTCAGGCCGAGCGTGCGCTGGGCGTCGGGCAGTCTGCGGACCAGGGTCTGGTAGGGGCGGGTCAGGGAGGTGGCGTTGAAGTCACCGGTCAGGATCGTCGGTCCGGCGCAGTCCGGATGGCCCAGCCAGTCGGGACCGGCCAGCGCCTCGGCCTGCAGCCGCTGTTCGCGCGGCACAAGGCCGAGGTGGGTATTGAGGATATTGACCGGCACGCCGTCGATATCGACGACCACCCACAGGGCCCCGCGTGGCTCCAGTCCCGGAATGCCGCGAACGGTCGGCAGGGGGCCTGACCTGACCAGCTGCTCGGGGCGATGGGTCAGGATGGCGTCGCCGTACAGTTCCGCCTCGACCCGCATGGCCGGGTGGAAATGGAAGGACATGGCCAGGCCCTCGGCGATGGCACAGGCCTGGTCGATAAAGCCGGTGCGGGCCCGGCCCACGTCCAGTTCCTGCAGGCAGACAATGTCGGGCTGATGCTCGGCGATGACGGCGACGATGCGATCGATGTCGAGGCGTCGATCCACCCCGACGCAGCGGTGGACATTGTAGGTCAGCAGGCGGGCCATGGGATCCTTGGCGAGTGGCGGTGCCCGTCCGGCGACGGACGGAGTCTCGGGGCGGGCAGGGGGTCAGATCACGACCAGTCGGTCGGCGACCTCGTTGGAATTTTTCGCGCCCGGGGGAAATTGTTCGGCCAGGGCCTTGCCGCACAGATCGATCGCCTGTTCGAAGCCCTCGACCGGGCGGTTCGTGCGCAGTCCCCTGACCAGAACCTCGACGGAGGCGGCCCAGATGTCGTGATCGACCCGGGCGTGAATGCCCGCGTCAGCGATGACCTCGACCTGATGATCCGACAGGGCGGCGAAGATCAGCACGCCGGTGCGGCCTTCGGTCACCTGCAGCCCGTGGGCCAGGAACTGGCTCAGGGCGACGCGGCGGACCCGGGCGCGACGGATACTGCGCGGGGTCACGAGGCGACGCACGGTCGGGATCGAGGTCAGGATGAAGACGGCCAGGAAGACCGCGGCCTGGATCAGCGCATAGGCGGCCAGGGTACGGCCGACCGTGACCTCCCGCGCGGCCAGATGGGCGACCTCCCAGCCATTGCCGAAGCCGGGCAGCCATGTCGCGTCGAAGCCGAACGGGACCAGGGCCAGCGGCAGGATCAGGGCCCCCGCTGCCGCCCAGCCGAGCGAGATGTCACGATAGGAGGAGACCTGCCCCGCGAGGATGCAGAAAATCTCGCCCGAGGTCCGGGTTTCGGCCTCGGCGATGGCGCGGGCGATGCGCGCATGGTCATCGGCTGTGAATTTCATCACCATCCTCCCGAGGCACCGCCGCCGCCGAAACTGCCGCCGCCGCCGCCGAAACCACCCCCGCCGAAGCCGCCACCGCCGCCGAAGCCGCCGCGTCCGCCGCGGCCGCTGTTTCTCAAAGCCTCCGTCGCCGCCCAGATCAGGATCGGGGTCAGGCCGTCACCGCCGGGACGACGTCGTCCGCGCGAGGAGGCCGCCCCGATCAGGGCGAACAGCAGCAGGAGGAAGACCACACTGATGACCACAATCGCCCCGATCGGCAGTTCGGTCTTCGGCCTGGCGGCGTCGGCGGCCAGGGCCCGGGCCTCGGCCGGGTCGAGTCGCAACTGGGTGTCGATGGCCGCGACGCCGCGGGTGATCCCGGCCTCATAGCCGCCGGTCCGGAAGGCGGGCAGGATGTCGTTCTGGATGATCAGGGCCGACAGGGCGTCGGTCAGAACCGGCTCGAGTCCGTAGCCGACCTCGATGCGGACCTTGCGTTCCGTCGGAGCGATGATCAGCAGGGCACCGTTGTTTCCGGCCTGCTGGCCGATGCCCCAGGCGCGGCCCAGCTGGTAGCCATAGTCCTCGATCTCGTAGCCCTGCAGGCTGTCGACGGTGACGACCACCACCTGATCGGTTGTGTCGCGCTCGAGGGCCGCGAGCGTCTCGGTCAGCGCGGCCTCGCGGGCCGGACTGAGCAGCCCGGCCCCGTCGACGACCCGACCGGTCAGGGCCGGAAAGGTCGGCGCGGCAAGGGTCGGCACCGCGGCGAAAAGCCAGATCAGCAGGACGACGACCAGACCGGATATCGTCCGCGCGTCGTTGCGATCCGACAGTGACCGGCATGGCCGGGTCACGGGGCGGGGGTCGCCGCCGGGGTTGCGCCGGGTGTGACCGGAGGCGCCGCGCCGCCGGGGGCGGCCGGACCGAGGCCGTCGAAATTGACGGTCGGGGCCGTCTGCGCCTCGGCCGTGGCCGTGAACAGCTGCATCGGCTCGGCATCGGACTGCAGGGTCTTGGCCCAGATCACGGTCGGGAAGGTCCGCAGCGACGTATTATAGTCCTGGACCGCCGCATTGTAGTCGCGCCGGGCGATGGCGATCCGGTTCTCGGTTCCTTCCAGCTGGGACTGGAGGGCGAGGAAATTCTGGTTTGATTTCAGATCAGGGTAGCGTTCGACCACCAGAAGCAAACGGGACAGGGCCTGGGACAGTTCGCCCTGGGCCGCCTGGTAGCGCTGGAAGGCGGCGGGGTCGTTCAGGGTCTCGGGTGTGACGGTCACCCCGGTGGCGCGGGCCCGGGCCTCGATGACCTGGGTCAGGGTGGTGCGCTCCTGGATGGCGGCACCCTGCACCGTCGACACCAGGTTGGGGATCAGGTCGGCCCGGCGCTGGTACTGCGACTGGACATCGGCCCAGCGCGCCTTGGCGGCTTCCTGTTTGGTCGGAATGGTATTGTAGCCGCACCCGGCGACCGACGGCAGGATGATGACAGCCGCGGCAATGGCAGAGGCACGCGGGGTGAACCGGATCATGGACGTCTCCTGGGCGGAACCGACGGGGCGCGATGGAGCCCGACTATCCGCCCAAGAGGACAGGGCATCAAGCGTCGAGTGAGTCCGGCGTCACCCCGGCGGCCCGGCAGGCGGCCGTATAGGTGTTGGCCAGCAGGCAGGCGATGGTCATCGGACCGACGCCGCCGGGGACCGGGGTGATCCGCCCGGCGACCGTCACCGCCTCGTCGAAGGCGACGTCACCGACCAGCCGGGTCTTGCCCTCGGCGGCCCTGGCCGGATCGCGTGACGGCAGGCGGTTGATGCCGACGTCGATGACGGTCGCCCCGGGGCGGATCCAGTCGCCGCGGATCATTTCCGGCCGGCCGACCGCGGCGACCAGGATGTCGGCGGTGCGGCACAGGGCGGGCAGGTCGCGGGTGCGGGAATGGGCGATGGTGACGGTGCAGCTCTCGGCCAGCAGCAGCTGGGCCATCGGCTTGCCGACGATGTTGGAGCGGCCGACGATCACGGCATTGAGGCCGGACAGGTCGCCGAGCGCGGCCTTCAGCAGCATCAGACAGCCCAGGGGGGTGCAGGGCACGAGGCCGGGCAGGCCGACGGCGAGCCGGCCGGCATTGACGACATGAAAGCCGTCCACGTCCTTGTCCGGGTCGATCGCGCCCAGTACGGCGCTGGTGTCGATGTGGGCCGGCAGGGGCAGTTGCACCAGGATGCCGTGAATGCCGGAATCCGCGTTCAGGGCGGCGACCAGGGCCAGCAGGGTTTCCTGGTCGGTGGAGTCCGGCAGGCGGTGGGTGTCGGACCGCATACCGGCCGCCAGGGTGCGCTCGCCCTTGTTGCGGACATAGACCTGGCTGGCGGGGTCCTCGCCGACGATGACGACGGCCAGACCGGGCTTGATGCCCCGGTCAGCGATCAGGCGGGCGGTGGCGGCGGTGACGCGATCGACGAGGCCGGCGGCGAAGGCCTTGCCGTCTATCAGGGTCGCGCGGGCGGTCTCGGCCGTCATGCGGCGCTCCTGTTGTCATGAATCGATTAAGTCAGGCGCGATTTACAGCCCCCCCGGTTCGGCGTCTATGATCAGCCCAGGAACAAGGGGGCTCAAATGCGTCGTTCAATCTCTATTGCCACGGTCAGTGTCCTGGCCCTGATGGTCGTTGCGGCTCCGGCCCTGGCCCAGGAAGCGATCCGGATCGGCGCTTCGGTCACCGGGACGCTGGATGAGGCGGATGCGATCGCCGCCGATGAAGGCTACCGCTACGACGACTATCGCTTCACCGCGCGCACCGGCCAGCGGCTGGACATCATCATGCGGTCCGAGGCGTTCGACACCTATCTTGGCCTCTACAATGCCGAATCGGACGCGGACGAACTGCAGGGTGACGACGACGGCTTCGGCGGGGGCACCGACTCGCGTCTGCGCTTCACCGCCGACCGGGACGGCGACTATCTGTTGCGGGCGCGGACCCTGTCCGGGCCGGACGGCGGTGCCTATACGCTGTCGATCAGCGAGCGGCCGCCGGCGGCGCGGGCCCCGCGGCCCACGGCGATCCGTATCGGTCAGGACCGCTCGGGCGAGCTGGCGGCGCGCGACCCGGAGACCGAAGAGGGGTCCTTCTATGACGCCTACAGCTTCCGGGCGCGGACCGGGGACCGGGTCGGAATCCGGCTGGCCTCCACCGCCTTTGATCCGGTGGTGCGGGTCGGGCGGATGAACGGAAACGAATTCGTCGAACTGGCCCAGAACGACGACGGCCCCGGCGGCGGCGCGCTGGATTCCTATCTGGTGTTCACGGCCCCCGGCAACGAGACCTTCATCGTGCGCGTTACACCGCTGTCCGAGACCGGCACCGGTGCCTATACACTGAGCCTGTCGGAGGTTGCGCCCGTCGCGCCCGGCGAATCCATCACCATCGGCGCGAGCATCGACGGGGAGCTGAACGAGTCCGACGGCAAGAATGACGCCGGTCAGACGGCGGACGGCTACCGGTTCTCCGGCCAGGGCGGACAGCGACTGCAGGCGACGATGACCTCGTCGGCCTTCGACACCTATCTGGAACTGTTCAGCATCGACGCTGCCAGCGGCGCGCTGACCAGTCTGCGATCGGACGACGATGGCGGCGAGGGCACGGATTCCCGGCTGACCTATACCCTGCCGGCCGACGGCGAATACCGGCTGGAGGCGCGCAGCTTTTCCGGCGACGCCACCGGGGCCTACAGCCTGTCCCTGAACGAGATCGAGCCGGAACCGGCCCCCGAGGCCCTCGCGTTCGGCGTGACCGTCGAGGGCGAGATCGGCGAGGGTGATCCGCGCGACGGCGATGACCGCGGCTATGATTCCTACGGCTTCAGCGGGGTCGAGGGGCAGAGGGTGCAGATCATCATGCGCTCGGGTGATTTCGACACCTATCTGCAGGTCAGCGCGTCCGACGGCGAGTTCACCGTCCTGGCAGAGGATGACGACGGCCTCGGCGAGGGCACGGATTCGCGGCTCAACTTCACCCTGCCCGCCACCGGCGACTATGTGTTGCGCGCCTCGCCGCTCGGGTCAGAGGCCGAGGGCCTGTATTCGATCGAGCTGATCGACCGGGGTCCGCAGCCGGAGCCCGGCAGTATCCTGGTGGGGGCGACCGCGCGCGGCACCCTGGTCGACAATGACGCCACCGCGGACGACGGCAGCTATTTCGATGCCTATGCCGTGCATGTGAAGGAGGGCGACAAGCTGGTGATCACCATGGTCTCCAACGATTTCGACGCTTTACTGACCCTGGGACAGACCCAGGAAGACGGCACGTTCGAAGCCCTGGAACAGGACGATGACAGCCTGTCCGACACCCATGCCAAGCTGGAATGGACCGCACCGTCCGAAGGGACCTATGTCATCCGGGCCGGAAGTTTCGGACAGGGCCAGACCGGGGCCTATGCGATGACCGTCGACCGTCAGCCCGAGCGCCGATGAGGCCTGCCGTCCCGACACGGGCCGGCGGAGCCCCGGCGTGACCGACGCCGTCCCCGGCCGCAAGGACCAGCATCTTGACGTGGTCCTGTCGGGCGGCGGCCGCCACCGGACCGACGCCGGCTTCGACGCCGTGCGCTTCGTGCACGAGGCCCTGCCGGATCTGGATCACGGCAAGATCGACCTCGGGGCCGACCTGCTGGGTCGGCGGCTGCAGGCCCCCTTGCTGATCAGCGCCATGACCGGTGGTCCGGCGCGGGCCGGGGCGATCAACATCCGGCTGGCCGAGGCGGCCCAGCATCTGGGCATTGCCCTGGCGGTCGGCTCGCAGCGTTCAGCGCTGGAAAGCGGCGGCGCGCCCGGGCTGGACCTGGGGCTGCGGCAACGGGCCCCGGACACGCCGATCCTGGCCAATATCGGTGCGGCCCAGCTGACCCGCGGCTTTGGCGTGGACGCGGCGCGCCGGGTCATCGACATGATCGGGGCCGACGCCCTGATCGTGCATCTGAATCCCCTGCAGGAAGCCTGTCAGCCCGAGGGCGACCGCGACTGGTGGGGTGTCGGGGCGGCGCTGGGCGCGCTGATCCGCAGGCTGGACGCGCCGGTTCTGGTCAAGGAGACGGGAGCGGGCCTGTCGGCCGCCACCGCGCGGCGACTGGTCGAGATGGGCGTCGCCGGGCTGGACGTGGCCGGTGCCGGCGGGTCGAACTGGGGCCTGATCGAGGGCGAGCGGGCACCGGATCCCGCCGACAAGGCCCATGCTGCGGCCTTTTCCGACTGGGGCAATCCGACGGCGACGGCCATCGCCGCGGTACGGGCGGCCTGTCCCGACACGCTGATCATCGGCTCGGGCGGGGTACGCGACGGCGTCGACGCGGCCCGCGCCATCCGGCTGGGGGCCGATATCGTCGGTCAGGCGGCCGGGTTGCTGAGCGCGGCCACTGTCTCGACCGAGGCGGTGGTCGACCATTTCCAGATCGTCATCCGGCAGTTGCGGACCGTCTGTTTCTGCACCGGCTCGTCCAGTCTGGCGGTGCTGCGACGCGCGCCGTTGCAGCCGGAACGGCCCTAGAGGTCGACCCCTATTCCGACGGCAGCAGGCCCGCCGCAAAGGCCCGGTAGCGGCCGGCCCTGACACCGTCCGTGGCCCGGGCGATGTCGGGGGCGAAATAGTGGTCGCTGCCGTAGGCGGCGGCGGCCTCGCGGACGATGGCGAAGACCTGTTCCAGATCGGGCGAGGACGTCAGCGGGCGGTGGAACTCGATCCCCTGGGCGGCGGCCAGCAGCTCGATCCCGACGACGGCGGCGGTGTTCTCGGCCATGTCCAGCAGGCGGCGCGCGCCGTGGGTGGCCATGGAGACGTGGTCTTCCTGGTTGGCGGAGGTCGGGACGGTGTCGACGCTGCACGGATGGGCGACCATCCGGTTCTCGGCCACGAGGGCGGCGGCGGTGACCTGGGCGATCATGAAGCCGGAGTTGAGGCCGCTCTCCTTCACCAGGAAGGCGGGCAGGGCGCTCATGTTCGGATCGACGAGAATCGAGGTCCGGCGCTCAGACATATTGCCGATCTCGCACAGCGCCATGGCGATCTGGTCAGCGGCAAAGGCCACCGGCTCCGCGTGGAAATTGCCGCCGGAGATGACGTCACCGTCCTCGATGAAGACCAGCGGATTGTCGGTCACCGCATTGGCTTCGCGCGTCAGGGTGGCGGCGGCATTGTTGAGCAGGTCGAGGATGGCCCCCATCACCTGGGGCTGGCAGCGCAGGGAATAGGGGTCCTGGACCTTGGAACAGTCGTGGCGGTGGCTGTCGCGGATGGCGCTGCCGGCCATCAGGGCGCGCAGGCGTCCGGCGACGGCGATCTGGCCGGGCTGGCCGCGCAGGGCGTGGATGCGGGCGTCGAACGGGGCGTCGGATCCCTTGAGGGCATCGACCGACAGGGCCCCGGCGGCGACGGCGGCGGCATAGACGGCCTCGGTGGCGAACAGGCCGGCCAGACACAGGGCGGTCGAACACTGGGTGCCGTTCAGCAGGGCCAGACCCTCCTTGGGGCCGAGGGTCAGGGGTTTGAGAGCGGCGCGGGCCAGGGCGGCTTCCGCGGACAGGAGCTCGCCCCTGTGACGGGCCTCGCCGACGCCGATCAGGACGCAGCTCATATGGGCCAGGGGGGCGAGGTCGCCCGAGGCCCCGACCGACCCCTTGGACGGGATACAGGGCAGGACGTCGGCATTGACCATGGCGATCAGGGCCTCGAGCGTCCCGCGGCGGATGCCCGAGGCCCCGCGCGACAGGCTGGCGATCTTCAGCACCATCAGCAGGCGCACGACCGGGTCGCTCAGCAGCGGGCCGACGCCGCAGGCATGGCTGAGCACCAGGTTGCGCTGCAGGGTCTCGAGATCTTCCGGCGCGATCGAGGTGTTGGCCAGCAGGCCGAAGCCGGTGTTGATGCCGTAGACGGTGCGACCCTCGGCGACGATGGCGGCGACCGTGGCGGCCCCCTTGTCGACATTGGCCCAGGCGGCCGGGGTGAGGTCGACGGTGCAGGGGCCGTCGAGCACGGCGCGCAGCCGGGCGAGGGTCAGGGGCGTGGTGCCGAGGGTGAGTTTGGTCATGCGAGGTGTTCCGTGATCATCGACCCCTCTCCCAGCGGGAGAGGGCTTGAGCGCGCGAGAGCGTAGCGATCGCTTCTGGCGCGAAAGGGTGAGGGGTTTCGGTGCGGGATGGCTGGACGCCGTAATCCCTCACCCGACCGCGCCAGAACGACGTCCCGGATCAGGTCCGGGACGCCGTGCGCGGTCTCCCTCTCCCGCCGGGAGAGGGTCACAGAATGCCCGGCAGATTGAGCCCGTGTTCGCGCGCGGCGTCCTTCGCGATCTCATAGCCGGCGTCGGCGTGGCGCATGACCCCGGTGGCCGGGTCGTTCCAGAGCACGCGTTCCAGACGTTTCGCCGCCTCGGGCGTGCCGTCGGCGACGATGACGACGCCCGAGTGCTGGCTGTAGCCCATGCCGACGCCACCGCCGTGATGCAGCGACACCCAGCTGGCACCGGAGGCGGTGTTGAGCAGGGCGTTGAGCAGGGGCCAGTCGGACACGGCGTCGGAGCCGTCCATCATTGATTCGGTCTCGCGGTTGGGGCTGGCGACCGAGCCGGAGTCGAGGTGGTCGCGGCCGATGACGATCGGGGCGCTGAGCTCGCCCGAGGCGACCATGTCGTTGAACATCAGGCCGGCCCGGTGGCGGTCGCCGAGGCCGATCCAGCAGATACGGGCGGGCAGGCCCTGGAAGGCGATGCGTTCGGCGGCCATGTCCATCCAGCGGTGCAGGCCGGCGTTGTCGGGGAACAGGTTTTTCATCGCCGCATCGGTTTTGGCGATGTCGGCCGGATCACCGGACAGGGCGGCCCAGCGGAACGGGCCGATGCCGCGGCAGAACAGCGGGCGGATATAGGCCGGGACGAAGCCGGGGAAGTCGAAGGCGTTGGCGACCCCGGCGTCGAAGGCGACCTGACGGATGTTGTTGCCATAGTCGGTGACCGGGATGCCGGCGGCCTGGAAGTCCAGCATGGCCTGGACGTGGACAGCGCAGGACTGGCGGGCCGCGGCCGCGACGGCGGCGGGGTCGGAGACGCGTTTGTCCTCCCATTCCGCGACGGTCCAGCCCTGGGGCAGATAGCCGTTGATCAGGTCGTGGGCGCTGGTCTGGTCGGTGACCAGATCGGGCCGCACGCCGCGCCGGACCAGTTCAGGCAGAACATCCGCCGCATTGCCCAACAGGCCGACAGATATGGCTTTTCCGTCCGCCCTGGCCTGTTCAAGAAGGGCCAGGGCCTCATCAAGGGTCTCGGCCATCACGTCGAGGTAGCGGGTCTTCAGCCGCATCTCGATCCGGCTGCGCTGGCATTCGACGGCGAGGCAGGAGGCCCCGGCCATGGTCGCCGCCAGCGGCTGGGCCCCGCCCATGCCGCCGAGCCCGGCGGTCAGGATCCAGCGGCCGGTCCAGTCGCCGCCATAGTGCTGGCGACCGGCCTCCATGAAGGTCTCATAGGTGCCCTGAACGATGCCCTGGGTGCCGATGTAGATCCACGATCCGGCCGTCATCTGGCCGTACATCATCAGCCCTTTGCGATCGAGCTCGTTGAAATGCTCCCAGGTCGCCCATTTGGGCACCAGGTTGGAGTTGGCGATCAGCACGCGCGGGGCGTCGACGTGGGTGCGAAACACGCCGACGGGCTTGCCCGACTGGACCAGCAGGGTCTGGTCGGGTTCCAGTTCGCGCAGTTCGTGGACGATGCGATCGAAGCTGGCCCAGTCGCGGGCGGCCTTGCCGATGCCGCCATAGACCACGAGATCCTCGGGCCGTTCGGCGACCTCGGGATCGAGGTTGTTCATCAGCATGCGCAGGGCCGCCTCGGCCGCCCAGGTTTTCGCGGTCATCTCGGGGCCGCGGGGGGCGCGAATGACGCGGGTGTTGGGGGTGGCGGTCATGAGAAGCTCCCTGTCTGCCGTCAGGTTATGTCTAGACATAACTCAGGGCAAGCCGGATAGTCGGCCGATGGACACCCCGGTCATCCATCGACGGATCGAAGGCGACATCGCGCGCCGCATCCTGTCGGGGGAGTGGAAGCCCGGTTTCCGGCTGCCGACCGAGGGTGAGCTGATGGCCCAGTACGGCTGCGCGCGGATGACGGCCTCCAAGGCCATGTCGAGACTGGCGGCGCGGGGACTGGTGACGCGCCGACGCCGGGCCGGGTCGGTGGTGGCCCACCCGCCGCTGCATTCGGCGTCCCTGGTGGCCATTCCTGACATCCAGACCGAGGTCGAGGGTCGGGGCCTGACCTATGGCCATCGGCTGTTGTCGCGTCAGGTGCGGGCGGCGACGGCGGAGGAGGCCTGGCTGGCCGGGCAGGGGCTGCTGATCGCGGTCGAGACCCTGCATCTGGCCGACGACCTGCCGTTCGGTCACGAGCGGCGGCTGATCGCCCTGGCGGCGGCACCGGAGGCGGAGGCTGCGGACTTTGCCGTGCAGGCCGCGGGCAGCTGGCTGCTGGCGCGGACGCCGTGGACGGAGGCCGAGCACAGGATTTCGGCCGTGGGCGCGGACCACGACATCGCCCGGGCGCTTCGGTTGCCTTTGGGGGCCCCGTGTCTGAAGCTGGAGCGCCGGACCTGGCGCGACGGTCAGGGCGTGACCTGGGCCTGGCAGACCTTTCCCGGCGACGCCTATGATCTGGTCGCCAAATTCTCGCCGACGAAAGCCTGAGGCATGACGCAAGACACACCGAAATCGGATGCCCTGTCGTGGACCTCCATCGCCGATCTGCTGGGGAATCATGTGGATGCGCCGGTGGCCCTGATCGGGGCCCCGCTGGGCGAGCGGTCGCTGACGCCGGGCCGCTGTGACCTGGCCCCGAAGGCGCTGCGGGCGGTACTGCCGCGCTTCTCGGTCTATGACGTCGAGACCGGGGTCGACCTGTCCGACCTGCGTATCCATGAGGCGGGCGATGTGCCGCTGAAGGCCCTGTCGCCGGCGGACGGATTCGGTCCGGTGCGCGATGCGGTGGCCGGACAGGCCCATCGGGCGCTGACCATCCTGCTGGGCGGCAATAATGCGGTGACGCGGCCGGGCGTGCACGGCATCGGTCTGGCGCGCGCCGGGCTGCTGACGCTGGATGCCCATTTCGACCTGAGGGATACCGATCAGGGGCTGACCAACGGCAATCCGGTCCAGGCCCTGCTGGAGGACGGCCTCGACGGGGCGCGGATCAGCCAGATCGGCCTGGCCCCGTTCGCCAATACCCGGCGGGCGCATGACAAGGCCAGGGCGGCGGGGATTTCGGTGCGCACGGCGCGGGAGTGCCGCGAGCAGGGCACCGCCGTGGTGGTGGCGCAGGAGCTGGCGCGGCTGGCGGCTCTGGTCGAGGTCATCTTCGTCGATTTCGACATCGATGTGATCGACCGCAGCCAGTGGCCGACCTCGCCGGGGGCGCGGCCGGGCGGCATCAGCGTGCATGACTTCTTCGACGCCACCCGGGTGATCGGGGCCCATCCGAAGGTGAAGGCCGTCGACCTGACCGAATATGACCCGTCGCTGGAGATCGGCGACCTGGGTTCGCTGACGGCCGGGCGCTGGCTGTGCGAACTGCTGGCCGGGTTCGCCTCGCGATGATCCGCGCCGACCGCCTGATCACCGACTGCCGGATCGCGACCATGGTCGCGGGTGGCGAACCCTACGGGGCGATCGAGGACGGGGCGATCCTGATCCGCGACGGGCGGATCGCCTGGGTCGGGGCGCGGGCTGACCTGCCGGACCATGAGGCGACAGAGACTGACCGGCTGGGCGGGGCCTGGGTCACGCCGGGGCTGATCGACTGCCATACCCATCTGGTGTTCGGCGGGGATCGGTCGGGCGAGTTCGAACAGCGGCTGGAGGGGGCGACCTATGAAGAGATCGCCCGGGCCGGGGGCGGGATCGTCTCCAGCGTCAAGGCGACCCGGGCCGCGTCGGAGGAGGCGCTGTTCGACTCGGCCATGCGCCGGCTGGACGGGCTGACGGCGACGGGGGTGACGACGGTCGAGATCAAGTCCGGTTATGGCCTGGACCGCGAGAGCGAGCTGAAGATGCTGCGTGTGGCCCGGCGTATCGGGGCCGAGACCAACGTGCGGGTGCGGACCAGCTATCTGGGCCTGCACGCGGTGCCGCCGGAGTGGAAATCGGATCGCGGCCACTATGTCGATCTGGCGGTGGACGAGATCCTGCCCGCCGCCCATGCCGAGGGGCTGGTCGACATGGTCGACGCCTATTGCGAGCCGATCGCCTTCTCGACCGAGGAGGTGGCGCGGCTGTTCGACAAGGCGAAGGCGCTGGGCCTGCCGGTCAAACTGCATGCCGACCAGCTGTCGGACGGCGGCGGGGCGGCGCTGGCGGCGAAATATGGCGCGCTGTCGGCCGACCATATCGAACACACGACCGGGGCGGGGGTGAAGGCCATGGCCGAGGCCGGGGTGGTCGCCGTGCTGCTGCCCGGGGCCTATCTGATGCTGCGCGAGACCAGGCCGCCGCCGGTCCCGCTGCTGCGGGACCACGGGGTGGCCATGGCGGTGGCGACCGACTGCAATCCGGGCACCTCGCCGCTGGCCTCGATGACGGCGGCGCTGAACCTGGCCTGTGTCCAGTTCCGCCTGACGCCGGAGGAGGCGCTGGCCGGGGCGACGCGGGTCGCGGCGAAGGCGCTGGGGCTGGAAGCGGAGATCGGCACGATTGAAGTGGGCAAGGTCGCGGACCTGGCGGTGTGGGACATCACCCGCCCGGCCGAGCTCTGCTACTGGCTGGGCAAGCCGCTGCTGTTTTCACGCTATGTCGACGGCTGGCCGGAGCAACCATGACCACCACAAATACCGACGTCGTCATTCTGGGCGGCGGCCACAACGGGCTGGTCTGCGCCTTCTATCTGGCGAAGGCCGGACTGAAGGTGACGGTGCTGGAGCGGCGTCATGTCGTCGGCGGGGCGGCGGTGACCGAGGAATTCCACCCGGGCTTTCGCAACTCGACCGCCAGCTACACGGTCAGCCTGCTGAACCCGAAGGTGATCGCCGACATGGACCTGGCCGGGCACGGTCTGAGGGTGGTCGAGCGGCGGATGTCGAACTTCCTGCCGCTGGACGACGGTCAGTATTTCACGGCCGGGGAGGGGCGGACCAGGGCCGAGATCGCCCGCTTCTCGACCCGCGATGCCGAGCGGCTGGAGGCCTATGAGACCCGGCTGGAAACGGTGGCGGCCATCCTGCGCGATCTGGTGCTGCAGGCCCCGCCCAATGTGGTCGAGGGTGGCTGGCTGGCGGCCCTGCCCGAGATGCTGAAGGCGGGTGCGGTCGGGCGGCGGGTGGCGGGTCTGGACGTGACCGGGCAGCGCGACCTGCTGGACCTGTTCACCAAGTCGGCCGGGGACTGGCTGGACGGCTGGTTCGAGAGCGATCCGATCAAGGCCCTGTTCGGCTTCGACAGTATCGTCGGCAACTATGCCAGCCCCTATACGCCGGGCTCGGCCTATGTGCTGCTGCATCATGTGTTCGGCGAGGTGAACGGTCGCAAGGGCGTCTGGGGGCACGCGATCGGCGGCATGGGGGCGATTACCCAGGCCATGGCCAGGGCCTGTGCCGGGGTCGGGGTCGACATCCGGCTGGAGGCACCGGTGGCCGCCGTCCTGACCGAACAGGGCCGGGCCGTGGGCGCGGTGACCGAGGCCGGGGATACGGTGCGGGCCCGGGCCGTGGTGTCGAACCTGCATCCGCGTCTGCTGTTTGACCGGTTCGTCGATCCGGCGGTGGTGCCGAAGGATTTCCAGGAGCGGATCGGCAACTATGCGTCGGGGTCCGGGACCTTCCGCATGAATGTGGCCCTGTCCGAACTGCCGACCTTCACCGCCCTGCCAGAGGCGGGCGATCATCACACGGCCGGGATCATCATGGCCCCGAGCCTGGCCTATATGGACCGGGCCCATGCCGAGGCGCGGCTGAACGGCTGGTCGTCGAAGCCGATCGTCGAAATGCTGATCCCCTCGACGCTGGACGACAGCCTGGCCCCGGCCGGGCAGCATGTCGCCAGCCTGTTCTGCCAGCACGTTGATCCGACCCTGGCGGACGAGCACCGGGACACGGTCGCGGACCTGATGATCGAGACGGTCGACGGTTATGCGCCGGGGTTCAAGGCTTCGGTGGTCGGGCGTCTGGCCCTGACCCCCAGGGATCTGGAACGGCGCTTTGGCCTGGTCGGGGGCGACATCTTCCACGGCAAGCTGGGGCTGGACCAGTTGTTCAGCGCGCGGCCGGTGATGGGCCATGCCGATCACCGGATGCCGGTGCCGGGTCTGTATCTGTGCGGCTCGGGGGCCCATCCGGGCGGCGGGGTCACCGGGGCCCCGGGGCATAATGCGGCCCGGGCCGTGCTGAAGGACGTCAAACGTCGCTGACGCGGCCGTCCCGAGGCGGATGTCAGGCGAGGACGACGCCCATGGCCTTCATCAGGGCGTCGCGGATGGCGGTCTCGGTGAAGGGTTTCTGGATCGTCGCCTGGCCGCGCCATTCGTCGGGCAGGCCGCCCTCGCCGTAACCGGTCGAGAAGACAAAGGGCACGCCGCGGGCCCGAAGCAGACGGGCGACCGGAAAGATCTGCTGGCCCGCGACATTGACGTCGAGAAGGGCCGCGTCGAGCGCGGACTCGTCGCCGGCCATGGCGAGGCCTTCCTCGACCGTGGAGGCGGGCCCCACGGGCTGGCAGCCCATGTCCTCGAGAATGGTTTCAAGCAGCATGGCGACGAGGGATTCATCCTCGACGATCAACACGCGTCGGCCGTCCAGTCCTGCGGTCATGTCGGGTCTCCACGGTCCAGCGGGATCGAGATCGTGGCCTCGAACCCCCCAATTGAATAACGTAAATCGATGCTGCCTGCCAGATCGTGGCGGACGCTGCGTTCGATCAGCCGGCTGCCGAACCCGCGACGCGACGGGGCCTCGACCGGTGGACCGTCGACCTCGCGCCAGGTCAGGTTCAGCCTGCGAACGGGTCGGTCGATGATGGTCCAGTCGACCAGAACCCGGCCGTCAACGGATGACAGTGCCCCGAATTTGGCGGCATTGGTCGCCAGCTCATGGAAGATCATGCCCAGGGACAGGGCGGTCGCCGGGGTCAGGGCCAGTGGCGGGCCGTTGAGCAGGACCCGTTGCGGGCCGTGGGCCTCGGTCTCATGCTCGAGAATGGCCCCCAGTTCGGCCCCTTCCCAGTGACTGCGGGTCAGCAGGTCGTGCGTATGGGACAGGGCCATCAACCGCGCCTGGAAGGTTTCGGCGAATGAGGCCGGGTCGATGTGGGTGCGGGCCGTCTGCATCGCGATCGACTGGACGGTGGCGAGGGTGTTCTTCACCCGGTGGTTCAGCTCGTCGATCATCAGCCGCTGGCGCTCGACGGCGAGGACGATGTCGGTCACCTCATGCCCCTGGACGAAGATGCCGACGATCCGGCCCGCCGCGTCGCGGATCGGCTGGTAGACGAAGTCGACATAGACGGTTTCGAGCGGACCGCCGTTGTGACGACGGATCTGCAAGGGTGACCCGCGACCCTCGATGGCCTCGCCGGTGATCCAGACCTGGTCGAGCAGGTTGATGAACCCCTGTTCGCGGACCTCGGGAAGGGCCTCGACCACGGACTTGCCCACCAGGTCGTCGCGCCCCACCAGCCGGGCATAGGCGGCATTGTGCATCTGGAATACGTGGTTCGGCCCGGACAGGACCGTGATGAAGCCCGGTGCCTGCATGAAGATGTCGAACAGGCGGTTGCGTTCAGTCTGCAGGCGGCGATTGTCCTCCTGCACATGTTCGGCGCGGGTCAGGATGTCGCCGCTGACCATGTTGGTCAGCGCCGTCTCGGTCTGGCGACCGGCGGCCTGGCGGCGCAGGATTTCCAGCTCGGTGATGTCGTTGGTGTGCTGGAGGATGTAGGCGGTCCGGCCGTCGCTGTCGCGGATCGGCGTGTGCGTCGCTGACCAGTAGCGCTCTTCCAGAACGGTCTCGCCGGACGGCAGCGTCCGGGGTATGGCATAGCGGATCACGGCCAGATGGTCGGGCTCGCCGGTCTCGAGCACCCGTTCGAACGAGGCGCGCAGCTGGCGGCTGTTCTCCCGGCCCTCGTCCGTGGCCCCCCCGTCGAAGACCTCGAACAGGTTACGGCCGATCAGGTCGGCACGGGTGCTGCCGACCACGTCGAGATAGGCCGCATTCATACCGGCAAAGTGCAGCTCGGGCGTCAGCAGCATATAAGGATTGGGCGACGCGTCGAACGCTGTCGCCAGATCGACCGCCAGGTCGCCCGAAATCGCTAGCTCTTTCAACGTGATCCCCGGATTACGAGTCCGGGTAACGCACGAGCCCTCCAATTGGTTCGTCGCGGCCCCAAGTATTTTTCCCGACAGCCGGCGACTGGTCCCCCGGAGGATTCCGGCTAGGGTGGGGCCTATGAGTTTTGCCAGCCTGGTTGCCGCGGTCTCCCTCCATATGGCTACAGCCGATCCCTCATCCGGTGATGTGAATCCGGTCGTCCGCGTCGAGCAGGGGGCCCTGGTCGGGCGGGTCGAGGCCGGGATCGCCGCCTACAAGGCCATTCCCTATGCCGCGCCGCCGGTCGGCACCCTGCGGTGGCGGGAACCGCAGCCTGTCGCAGCCTGGACGGGGATGCGCGATGCATCGTCCGTGGGGCCGATCTGCATCCAGCCCCCTTCCGGCGGCGATCCCGGTGTCGGCCCCCTGCCGATGAGCGAGGACTGCCTGACCCTGAACGTCTGGGCTCCGGCGGCGGTCGAGGCCCCGGTACCGGTCATGGTCTGGATCCATGGCGGCGGGCTGAACAACGGCTCCGGAACGGCGGCCCTGTACGACGGGGCCAATCTGGCCCGGCGCGACGTCGTGGTCGTGACCGTCAACTACCGGCTGGGGCGTCTGGGGTTCTTCGCCCATCCGGCCCTGACGGCGGAGGCGGGCGGTGAGGCTCTGGTCGGCAACTACGGCCTGGCCGACATCGTCGCCAGCCTGGAATGGGTGCGGGGCAATATCGCGGCTTTCGGCGGCGATCCGGACAATGTCACCGTCTTCGGCGAGTCGGCCGGAGGGGCGGCGGTGTTGCGGCTGATGATTGCCGAACCGGCACGGGGCCTGTTTCACCGGGCGGTGGTCCAGTCCGGACTGGGCCGGGACCGGGGGACGCCGACCTTTGACAGCCGTCCGGGCCGTCCGTCACTGGAGGCGCGCGGTGAGGCGTTCGCGACCTCGCTGGGGCTGGCCGGGGCCACGGCCGAACAGCTGCGCACGGTGCCCGCCGAGGCCTTTCTGACGCCCGCGCCCAGCTTCTACGGTGGTGATCTGCTGGTCATCGACGGGGCCGACGGCGGCGGGCTGGTCGACGGGGATGTCGAGCCGGCCTTTGCGGCGGGGCTGCAGGCCCCGGTGCCGCTGATCATCGGCACCAACAGCGCGGAATTCTGGTGGATGAAGCCGTCGGATCTGAGCCCCTACGGTGAGATCGATGACGCCCTGACCCCCGGGGAACGGGCCGCCTTGCTGAACGCCTATGGCGGCGAGGACGCCTATAACGCCCATGTGGTCAGTGACCTGGCCTTCAACGAACCGGCCCGTCATCTGGCGCGGCTGCACGCCCGGGCAGGCCATCCGACCTGGCTCTATCGTTTTGATGTGGTGTCAGCGGCCATGCCGGAGCCTCACGGGGGCGCGACCCATGCGTCTGAGCGGCCCTATGTGTTCGACAATCTGTCGGCCTCGTCCTGGGCGGTGGAGGATCGCGATCAGCGGGCGGCGACGGCGATGGCCGACTACTGGACCGGGTTTGCGGCGACCGGCGATCCGAACGGGGGCGGACGACCGGCCTGGCCCGAGTATCGGGCGATGCCGGGGCAGCTGCTGATGTTCGGCAATGACGGCCCGGCGGCGGGCCCCGTGCCCTTCGCCGACCGGCTGGACCTGATCGAGGCCTTCTACGCCCGGATCCGCTAGCCCGGTCAGGCGGCGAGGCGGAAATGATCCTCGGCGCGGGTCTCGGTGCCGGCGGCGCGGAACTCGTCCCACAGGGCGTCCTCGTCCGAATAGCGGGCACTGGCGGCGGCATCGATCACGTCGACGACCTGTTCCTCCAGCCGGTCCCAGATGACGGCGAGGTCGGAACAGCCGTCGGCCTCGCAGGGCACGATCAGATAACGGTTGGCGGAGACGGCGGCGTGGGGGGCGAAGGCGCGGGCCATGGGGAACTCCTGAAGCGGGGTGGCTTGCTGATGATCCTACTTTGCGACAGTGTTGCGCCAGAAACGGACGTATAGGATCGAGCGACCCGATGAGACACGACAAGGCGGTGATGGTCATCGAGCTGGCGCGCCATATGGCGGCCAGCGCCGAGGGGCTGACCCTCGATGACATGGCATCGGCGATGCAGGTGGGCCGGCGGACCGCCGAACGCATGCGGGACGCGGTGCTGATGCTGTTTCCGGCAGCGGAAGAAGTGTCCGATCCCCCGACCAAACGCTGGCGTATCCGCGGCGGGCTGTCGGCCTTCGAACAGGCCCCGACCACGACGGAACTGGTCGAGCTGACGCGGGCGGCCCAGGGTCTGCGGTCGACGGGCGAGCCCGGGCGGGCGGCGGCGCTGGAGGGGCTGGAACG
The DNA here is from genome assembly GCF_029945885.1 of Brevundimonas sp. Taxonomy (GTDB): domain Bacteria; phylum Pseudomonadota; class Alphaproteobacteria; order Caulobacterales; family Caulobacteraceae; genus Brevundimonas. The sequence goes on along the minus strand of NZ_JAQSDK010000028.1, from coordinate 15,354 downwards.
CAAGCTGAAGTCGGCGATGCGTTCGACCACCCTGAACCGGCTGGCCCCGGATCTGGAGGCCCTGATCCGGGCCGAGACCATCGCGGTGCAGGCCGGCCCACGGCCGTCGGCGGATGAGGCGGTTCTGGCCGAAATCCGGGGGGCGGTGCTGGCGGGACGGCCGCTGGGCTTTACCTATTCCCGGCCCGGGGCCGAGGCGCGCCGGCGCAGCGTGGCCCCGTGCGGGGTGATGTTCGGCCGGGCCAACTATCTGGTCGGGGCGGACCGGGAGAGCGGCCGTATCCAGACCTTCCGGCTGGACCGGATGAGCGCGGTCGAGGCCCTGGACGGGATCGCGGCCCCGCCCGCCGATTTCGACCTGCAGGCCTTCGCCAGCCAGTCGTTCGGCATCTATCAGGACGAGATCGAGGATGTGGTCCTGCGGGTGACGCCCGAGGGAGCGGACGAGGCCCGGGCCTGGCGCTGGCATCCGACCCAGACGCTGGAGGATGAGGCGGATGGATCGGTGCTCGTGCGCTTCCGCGCCAGCGGCATGCGCGAACTGGCCTGGCATCTGTTCAGCTGGGGCGAGCGGGTGGCGATCGTCGCCCCGCAGCGGCTGAAGGCGGTGATGGCCGGCGAACTGGCGGCGGCGGGGCGGGCGATGGCGCGGGCGGCGGATGAGCAATCCGTAAGCTGACGCGTCCGAAGCCGGCCTCTAGAAAGACGTCCATGATCAGAACACCGTTCGCGGGCGCGATGCTCGCCGTCCTGCTGCTGGCCTTGCCCGACGTTTCGACGGCCGGGGTCGATCCGCATGCCGCCCCGCCGGTCGCCGTCACCGTGACCCGCGACGGGGATCACTGGACCGCTGATTTCACCTTCGAACAGGCCTCGCCGGTCTGGGCCTTCTTCCAGTCCGCCCTGCTGCGCGAGAGCCGTGAGCCGTGGCGTCCGTCGTGGTGGTCGGTCGAGACCCCCGGCGTTCTGCTCGACCGGCAGGGGGGCTATGATGTTCTGCGCACCCCGGACGGCGGACCGGTGCCTGCCCGGGTGCGGATCAGCCTGCGTCCCCAGGCCGGCGATCTGGAGGCCGACTATGACCCGGCCCTGATGTTCTCCGACGGGACCGTGGCCCTGTTCTCGGGCCAGTTTGACGTGATGCCGCTGGACACGATTGAGGCCGCCCGGGCGCTGCCGACCGACCTGAACGGGCTTGAGCTCGAGGGTGAGCCGTCCCGGGTCACCTGGCGCGACCGGGCCGGGCCGGTGCTGTTCAACGGCGAAAGACTGGATGAGGCGATGGCGGTCGATGCCCGCACCTATGTCCTGTTCGGCGCTGCCCATATTCGTCAGGACCAGGGGGTGACGACGGTGATCGATCCCGGCCTGCCGGGCTGGCTGGGCGATGAGCTGGGCGGGTTCACGCCCCGCGTCATGGGCTTTTACGCGGACCGGCTGGGGCCCAGTCGCGGCGGGGCCCCGACCCTGATGGTCAGCTGGACGGGCCCTACCGAACACCTGTCCAGCATGGGCGGCAGTGTCCTGCCCGGACTGATCTCGATGAGTTTCGAGGGGGAGGGGGTGCTGAACCCGGACCGCGAGGCGCTGGATCGGGCCCACTGGTTCATCGGCCATGAGGCGGCCCATTTCTGGCTCGGCTCCAATGGCCTGCGCTATGCGTTCAGCCGTGAGGCCTGGATCACCGAGGGCGGGGCCGATCTGATGGCCGTTCGCGCCATCGCGGCGATCGATCCGGCCTATGATGCGCGGACCGAACTGCAGCGCGAGGTTGAGGACTGCGTGTCCCTGGCCCGGGATTCGCCGGTCGCCGGGGCCGGCGAACGCGGCGAACATCGGGCCTATTACGCCTGTGGCGCGGTCTGGTCGCTGGCGCTGGAAGCTGCCCGGCACAGGGCCGACGGCGGGGACTTCTTTGACATTCTGACCGACTTCCAGCGCGAGAGTGCTGACGACGGGGTCCTGTCCCGCGACGAGTGGCTGGCGGCCCTGACCCGGCTTGCCGCCGACCCGGCCCCGGCCGGGGCGATCACCCGTATGCTGGACGAGGGCGTAGGCGATCCGGCGGCGGTGCTGGCGACGATCTTTATGGCCACGGGCGTCGCCCATCGGCTGGACGGCGGCACCCTGACCCTGCTCTGAGCCTCAGGCCTCGCCGAACGGATAGGGGCTGACCGACTTGGACCAGTCGTCGACGGTCAGCGGCCGGTCGACCGGCGGGGCGGCCCGTTCGGCGCAGGGATGGCGGTGGCACAGGCGGCAGGCGGGGCCGATGGGGGTCACCTCCGGTGACGCCAGGTCGAGGCCGTGGGCATAGGTCAGCCGGTGGGCGTGCTTCAGTTCGCAGCCCAGGCCGATGGCCAGGTCCTGACCCTCGCCAAAGCCGTCATGACCCTGGCGGTCGACGGTGCGGGCCAGGGTGAACCAGCGATTGCCGTCCGGCGTCTCGATGATCTGGGTGACGACCCGGCCGGGCGTGCGGAAGGCGCTGTGCAGCCGCCAGCGCGGACAGGCCCCGCCGAAACGCGAGAAGGGAAAGGCCCCGGACGCATAGCGTTTGGAAATATTGCCCGCCTGGTCGACCCGCATCAGGAAGAAGGGGACGCCGCGCGCCGTCGGCCGCGACAGGGTAGTCAGCCGGTGGGCCGCCTGTTCGAAGCTGACGCCGAACCGGGCCTGCAGACGCGCCAGGTCATAGCCGGTCTCTTCCGCCGTGCGCTGGAAGGCGGCGTAGGGCATCAGGGTCGCGGCGGCGAGGGTGTTGGTCAGGGCGACCTTGAGCAGGCGGCGGGTGGGGTCGTCCGGCGCGCCGGCAGCCTCGACCGTGGCGGCCAATTCCGTGTCGTACTCAACCAGCACCAGCTGGAAGGCGATGGCGAAGGCCCGGGAGGCGGGGCCGAGGGTTTCCGAGATCAGCAGGCGCCGGCGATGGGGATCGAACCGTCGGGTCCATTCCACCATGACCTCGGCCGGCATGATGCGGACCGGCAGGGTGTGGCGGTCGGCCAGCCGGGCCCGGGCGCGGACCTCGAAGCTCTCGCCCCGGATGGCGGGATCGTCGGGGAACAGGGCGTCGTGCAGGGCTTCACCGAGGGTGTCGAGTTCGGGGAAATGGTTGCTGCGGGCCTGGATATGGTCGCGGACCCAGTCGGCGGGTGACTCCGCGCCGATGACGCTGCCGCCTTCGGCCTGTTCGCGGGTGCGGCGGTCGGCGAAGGCGCGGTACAGGCGCACCAGGGCGTCAGCGGCCCCCGGGGCGTCATCGACCAGCTGCAGGATCTCGTGGCGCGGTACGGCGAGGCCGCCGAACACGGGATCGGCGAGGATTTCGGCCAGTTCAGCCTCGCCCGCCGGGCCGGCCTGCTGGGCCAGGGCGCGCAGGTCGACGTCATAGGTGTCGGCCAGACGCAGCAGAAGTTGGGCCGATACCGGACGCTGGTTGCGCTCTATGTGGTTGAGATAGCTTGGGGAAACCCCGAGGTCGGCGGCCATGGCCGTCTGGGTCAGGTCCATGTCGCGGCGCAGCCGTTTCAGGCGGCCTCCGAGAAACAGCTTGCGATCCGTGGTCCCGGTCATCGTGACACTATGTCATAATGTGACCGGATAACAAGTGTCATATTGTGACATAATGACTGGAAATGACGGGCTAGTCTTGTATCAAAAGTGACTGAAGCGCGTAGTTCTAAGGGAACAGGCGGTACCCCGACCGTCACGCAATTTCAGGACTCCGCATCATGACCACCTTCGCAGATCTGGTTCCGGCCCCCGCCGGTCGTTTCGACGGTATCGAGCGTCCCTATTCGGTCGAGGACGTGCTGAAGCTGCGCGGGTCGGTCACCGTGGCCCAGACCCTGGCCGAGCGCGGGGCCAACCGGCTGTGGGACCTGCTGCACAGCGAGCCCTATATCAATGCGCTGGGCGCGGTGACCGGCAACCAGGCCATGCAGATGGTTCGCGCCGGGCTGAAGGCCATCTATCTGTCGGGCTGGCAGGTCGCGGCCGACGCCAACACCGCCGGGGCCATGTATCCGGACCAGTCGCTGTATCCGGCCAATGCCGCGCCGGAACTGTGTCGCCGCATCAACCGCACCCTGCAGCGCGCCGACCAGATCGAGCACGGCGAGGGCGGGGCCAAGCGCGACTGGTTCGCCCCGATCGTCGCCGACGCCGAGGCCGGCTTCGGCGGGCCGCTGAACAGCTTCGAGATCATGAAGGCCTTCATCGAGGCCGGGGCCGCCGGCGTCCATTTCGAGGATCAGCTGGCTTCGGAGAAGAAGTGCGGCCACCTCGGTGGCAAGGTGCTGATCCCGACCCAGGCGCATGAGCGCAATCTGGTCGCCGCGCGTCTGGCCGCCGACGTCATGGGCGTGCCGACGATCACCGTCGCCCGCACCGACGCCGAGAGCGCCCAGCTGATCACCTCGGACGTCGACGAGCGGGACCGTCCCTTTATTGACCGCGACAACCGCACGCCGGAGGGCTTCTTCCGCCTGAAGGAAGGCACGGGTCTGGCCCACTGCATCGCCCGCGGCCTGTCCTACGCCAAGATCGCCGACCTGCTGTGGTGGGAGACGTCGCATCCCGATCTGGATGACGCGAAGAAGTTCGCCGAAGCCGTGCAGAAAGAGCATCCGGGCAAGCTGATGGCCTACAACTGCTCGCCGTCGTTCAACTGGAAGGCCAGGCTGGACGAGGCGACGATCGCCAAATTCCAGCGCGAGCTGGGAGCCATGGGCTACAAATTCCAGTTCGTGACCCTGGCCGGCTTCCACAGCCTGAACAACGGCATGTTCGAACTGGCCAGCGGCTATCGCGATCGCGGTATGTCGGCCTATTCCGAGCTGCAGCAGCGCGAGTTTGCCAATGAGGCCGCCGGCTACACCGCCACCCGCCACCAGCGCGAGGTCGGCACCGGCTATTTCGACCAGGTCGCGACCGTGATCTCCAACGGGCAGTCGTCCACGACCGCCATGAAGGAATCGACCGAGACCGCCCAGTTCATCGCCGCCGAATAGACAGGAGACTGACCATGGAACCCCTGGAACGCCCCAAGGCCATCATCGATTTCTGCCTGGCCCCGCTGGAACTTGATCCGCAGTCCGAGGCCAGCCGTGAGGTGCGCCGCCGGCTGGAGCATGTGATCAAGACCTTCCAGACCAAGGCCGCCCGGCCGATCGCGGTCGACTTCTCGTCGATGCCCTCGCAGGTCATCAACGAGGCGGCCCACGGCTACGAGTAGAAAGGGTCTTCGCCGGCTTCGGTCAGGCGGCGGCGACGTTCGCCGCGGCGGCTTCGGCTGCCGCGGCGGCCGGCATTTCGAACACCACGGACAGAAGCTGGGCCGCGTTGAACGGCTTGGCCAGATGCAGGTCGGCCCCGGCATCTGCAGCGGCCGCGACATGTTCGGCCAGGGCATTGGCCGTCAGCATGATGACGGGCGTGCGCGGCAGCCCCATCGTGGTTTCATGCAGGCGGATTTCCCGGGTCGCGGCGAGCCCGTCCAGCACCGGCATCTGCATGTCCATCAGCACCAGATCGAACTCACCGGCGCGATAGGCTTCCAGGGCCTGGGCACCGTCCTCCACCATCGTCAGCTCGACCGGGGCCTGGGCGAGGATCAATTCGACGACCTTGCGGTTGGTCGCATGATCGTCTGCCACCAGCACGCGCAGCGGGCGGCTGTCCGGATTGGCGGCGACCACGGCTACATCCGGGGCGGTCGCGGCCGGGCTTGCGGCGCGGCGCAGGGGAATGGTCAGGATGAAGGCAGAGCCGCCACCCGGCTCGCTCTCGCAATCCAGGTTTCCGTCCATCAGGGTCGCCAGCTGATGGGAGATGGCCAGGCCCAGACCGGTGCCGCCGAAGCGACGGGTGATCGCGCCGTCGGCCTGTTCGAACCGTTTGAACAGACGGTGCCGGGTCTCGCTGTCGAAACCGATACCGGTATCCTCGACGGTGAACCGCAGGGTGTCGCCCGCCGCGTTGTCCGGGCCGAGAGCCACCGTCAGGCTGACGAAGCCGGAGGTGGTGAATTTGACGGCATTGGAGACCAGGTTGGTCAGGATCTGTTTCAGACGAATGACGTCGCCCGAAACCCAGATCTCGGCTTCGGGGCTGACCTCGACGTAGAATTGAAGCCCCTTGTCGCTGGCGGTCGCCGCATAGAGCCGGGCGGCCTCCTGCACGGCGGCGGCGAGATCGAAGGCGTCGTCGCACAGGGACAGTCGGCCGGACTCGACGCGGGCCAGGTCGAGGATGTCGCTGAGTAGCGCCTGCAGCGTCCGGCCGGAGGAATGGATCAGGTCCAGCATCTCACGCTGGTGCGATGTCAGTTCGGTCGAGGCCAGGGCCTGGGCGATGCCGATCACGCCGTTCAGGGGCGTGCGGATCTCGTGACTCATATTGGCCAGGAACTGGCTCTTGGCCCCGTTGGCCGCCTCGGCCGCATCGCGGGCCTCGGCCAGGTTCGCGGCGGCCCGTTTGAGGTCGGTGATGTCGGTGGTGACCGTGACGATGCCGCCGGCGGAACTGCGGCGATCGGCGACCCTGAGCCAGCGGTTGCCCGCGACCTGCTGCTCCATCGTGGTCGACAGCTCGCGACGGGCCGCAAGCCGTTCGGCGATCCAGTCCGCCTCACGGCCTTTCGCCTCGGCGTAGAGGCCCTCGTCGAGGCCGATCTGGATGATCTCCCGGAAGGTCTGTCCAGCCTGAAGCGCGGTTTTCAGCTCCGGGTTGATTTCGGCGTAGCGGCTGTTCCAGAGCACGAGGCGGTCTTCGGCGTCGAAGAAGGCCAGGCCGTCGGGCATGGCCTCGATGGCCTCGCGGATCTGCCGCAGGGCGCTGGAGCGGGTGGCCCAGCCCATGGCGCTGACGGCACCGGCCACGATGGTGATGAGCAGGATCATCCCGATCACGATCACGGACATGGCCGCCGCGGAGGCCCCGTCCGTGACGCTCATGCCGCGAGGATCGCTGATAAAGGTCATGCCGGTCAACGAGATGAAATGGAGGCCGAGGACAAGGATGGAGCAGGCGGCGGTGGTGGCGGCGAGTCGCGTCAGGCTCGATCCGAAGATGAGCCCGGCCGTGGCGATGGCCAGGATGAATCCGAAGCCGACGCTGGCGGCGACCGCTGCGGGGGCGAAGGTCAGGTGGCCGGGCAGTTGCAGGGCCGCAAAGCCGATGAAATGCATCGCAATCAGGCCGCAGAAGGCCAGGGTTCCGCCCGCGATACGACGCCGGCGGCTGTCGCCCGCCAGAATCAGCATGACCGCGACCAGGGTGGTGCCGGTCGCGGCAAGGAAGGACAGCAGGGTCAGGGCGATGTCGTACCGGGCGCTGGTGGCCCAGTGCATGCCCTGCAGGCTGGCAAAATGGGTGGTGAAGATGGCCATGCCGCCGACCAGGGCACCGAGTATGCCGGTGGTTCGACGGCGCCGGCCGGACTGGGTGCGCGCCACGGCCATCAGATGAAGCGCCGTGCCGATGCCCAGAGCGCAAATCAACGTCGCCGGCCCGATCCAGCGCCAGTCATGGTGTGAAATGAGCTGCTCGATCATGGACGCAAGTATCTTTCCCTTGACCGATCTCTGGCAGAAAGACGTGAATAAAGGGTGGCTCACGCGCTCCGGCTGCATGGCGTCATCGTCACAATTTCCGTGCAAGGATGGTGCTCGATGCTGATTCCGGTCACCGGACCGGCAGACTGCGAGACGGAATGCCCTACGAACTGTCGCCATCCCCCGTCGTGCCCCCCATCGCCGCGCGTTGGCCGACGGTGGTCGCCAGTGCGGGGGGACCGATCATCATCCTGCTGGGGCTGGCCTTCCTTCAGCCGTCCCTGGCCGGATGGCTGATCGGTGCGGCGCTGCTGGTCGCGATCTCGGTCGGTTGGGTCAACCGACGGGGCCCTGAGACCCCGTTCGACCTGGCCGCACCGGAGGCGGATCGGGACGGCGGCGGCGAGGCCGAGACCCGTTTGCTGGATGCGCTGTTCGAAGCCCTGAGCGATCCTGTGCTGGTGATCGCCGGCGGCGAACCGGACGATATCGCCGGCCGGCGGGTCTTGCTGGCGAACCAGGCCGCGCGGGAACTGCTGCGCATTCAGCGGGAGGGGGCCCTGCTGGTTTCGGTGCTGCGCGACCCGACGGTGCTGGAGGCGGTCGACGAAGCCCTGTTCGGCAATGTGACCCGGGCCACCGACTATCTGTCACGGGAGCGGCACTGGCGGGCCCTGATCCGCCCCCTGCCGTCCGGCGACGGCGAACCGCAGGCTCTGGTGGTGTTGCACGACGATACGGATGTGCGGCGGATGGAGATGATGCGCGTCGACTTCCTGGCCAACGCCAGCCACGAACTGCGTACCCCTCTGGCCTCCCTGTCGGGCTTCATCGAGACCCTGAAGGGTCATGCCCGCGACGACGAGAAGGCCCGCGACCGGTTCCTGGACATCATGGCCATCCAGGCCGACCGGATGAGCCGGCTGGTGGCCGACCTGCTGTCCCTGAGCCGGATCGAGCTGAACGAACACATTCCGCCGTCGGGGCTGGTGGATCTGTCCCGGGTCTGCAGCGATGTCGTGGACGCGGTGAGCGTGCTGTCGGACGACCGGAAGGTGAGCGTGCAGCTCGCGGGCAACGGCCAGCCGGCCGCGCCGGTCCAGGGCACCCGGGACGAGATCATCCAGGTGGTCCAGAATCTCGTCGACAACGCGATCAAATATTCTCCGACGGGCGGGACGGTCGAGATCACCATCCGTCCGAACGTCAGTCTGGACGAGGTCTCGACCCCATGGTCCGGCGGCAGCCGGGGCGACGGGGCCACGCGTCTGCCACTGTTGACGCCGGACCGGGTCCCGGGAATGCGCTACGCCGCCGTCAGTGTGCGCGACCATGGTCCCGGCCTGGCGCGGGAACACCTGCCTCGCCTGACCGAACGATTCTATCGGGTCGAGGGACAGAAGAGTGGCGAGAAGTCGGGCACCGGCCTGGGACTGGCCATCGTCAAACATATCGTCAATCGCCACCGGGGTGGTCTGACCGTTGAGAGCGCGCCGGGGCAGGGTGCGCGCTTCACCGTCTATTTCCCGGCGGCGTCCGGGGGCTGACGACGTAACAGAACTGTCACGGAGCCGTCGTAATCCGCCAACCAATCACGGGCATTGATCCCCCCGTCTGATCCGGGTGCCGGACTGGATGTGATTCTTCGCTTCCCCGGATGTCGATGAGCTGGCTTTTTCTACCTCTGTTGTTCGTGTTCGTGGCGTCGGCCTATGTCGGTGCGCGGGCGCTTGCGCGTCGTCGCGGGGAGCGCGCCCTGGCCGAGGGGTTGCCGCCGCATTCGCGCCCGTCCCAGCACGGGTTGTACGCCCTGATCTGGACGGCGGTGCCGGCACTGGTCGTGCTGATCGCGGCGAATGTGTTTTCCGGCGATATCGAACACCGGCTGCTGTCGGCCGGCGCGCCGGACAGTGTCTCCCAGCTTGAACCCTTCCGCCGCGAGGCCTTTTTCGCCGATGCGCGCCGGGTCGGGGCGGGCGAGCCCGCGGCCCAGATCTGGCCGGCCCCGCTGGCCGCGCAGCTTCCGCCGGAAGGGCGACGCGCGGCGAGCATCCATCTGACCCTCGAGGTCGGGGGCATGGTCGGTGCCTTGCTGGCGGCCCTGCTGGGCGGCCTGTTCGTCTTCAGCCAGATCCGCCCCGGCATGCGGGCCCGCAACCGGGTTGAGGGCTGGATCATCGGCCTGCTGTTCGCCTGTTCGGCGGTGGCCGTTCTGACCACCATCGGGATTATCGCCTCGTTGCTGTATGATTCCGTTCGCTTTTTCTCCAGCGTACCGGTGATGGACTTTCTGTTCGGGACCAAATGGAGTCCGCAGACGGCCATTCGCGCCGACCAGATCGGCTCGACCGGCGCTTTCGGGGCGCTGCCCCTGTTCGCCGGCACCTTCCTGATCATGGCCATCGCCATGATGGTGGCCGCGCCGGTCGGCCTGTTCTCGGCCATCTATCTGTCGGAATATGCGAGCCCGACAATGCGGGCTGTGATCAAGCCGGTGCTCGAGATCCTGGCCGGGGTTCCGACCGTCGTCTACGGCTTCTTCGCCGCCCTGACCGTGGGACCGGCCTTCCGCGCCTTCTTCAACGGCCTCGGGGCCCAGATGGCCGGTGGGCCGCTGGACGGGATCGGCCAGTATCTGATGCTGGTGCAGAACCAGATGGCGCTGGTCGCCGGGGCGGTGATGGGGATCATGCTGATCCCGTTCGTCTCGTCCCTGTCCGATGACATCATCAATGCCGTGCCCCAGAGCCTGCGCGACGGCTCCTATGCGATGGGGGCGACGCGGTCCGAGACGGTCAAGCGCGTGCTGCTGCCCGCCGCCCTGCCGGGTGTGGCCGGGGCCATGCTGCTGGCCATGTCGCGCGCCATCGGCGAGACGATGATCGTGACCATGGCCGCGGGCCTGGCCGCCAAACTGACGTTCAATCCGCTGGATACGGTCACCACGGTCACCGTCCAGATCGTGACGCTTCTGACCGGCGACCAGGAGTTCAACACGCCCAAGACCCTGTCGGCCTTCGGCCTGGGCCTGACCCTTTTCCTGGTGACCCTGGTGCTGAACATCATCGCCCAGCGCATCGTCCAGACCTATCGGCAGCAGTATGACTGAACCGACCCCCGGGATCACCGAGGCGGCGGCAGCCGACCAGAGTGTGGACCGTCTGCGGGCGGGCCTGAAGCGCCGTTACGCCCGGGAAAACCGGTTCCGCACCTATGGATTGCTGGCGATTGCCGTCTCGGTCGGCTTTTTGCTGCTGTTGCTTGGCCGGATCATCGAACAGGGCCACACGGCCTTCTACGCCCATACGGTGACGGTACCGGTCTATATGGACCCCGCCCGGATCGACCGCGCCTATCCGGCGGGGACCAATTTCGAACAGATGGTCGCCGAACAGGCCCTGGCCCGGTTCGGCATCCAGGATGACGCCCGGGGTCTGGCGTCCCGCGAGATGCGCGAGCTGTTCTCGTCGGAACTGAAATACCGGATGGCTGACCAGTTGCAGCGTCAGCCGGGGCTGATCGGCGAGACGATACCGGTGGCGGCCCCGATGTCGGACCAGTCCGATCAGTATTTCAAGGGGGCCATTTCCCGGGATACGCCGGCTGCCCAACGACGGCTGAGCAATGAGCAGCTGGACTGGCTGGACCGGATGAAGGCCGAAGGCGTGGTCTCGGCCCATTTCAACACCGCCCTGTTCACCAACGGGGATTCGACCCAGCCGGAACTGGCCGGGGTCGCCGGTGCGGTGATCGGTTCGGCCCTGATGCTGCTGGTCACGGCGTTGATCGCCATTCCGCTGGGCGTGGGGGCGGCGGTCTATCTCGAGGAGTTCTCGCCACGCAACCGGCTGGCCGATCTGATCGAGGTCAATATCAACAATCTCGCGGCCGTGCCGTCGATCGTCTACGGCCTGCTGGGTCTGTCGCTGTTCATCAACTGGATGCACCTGCCGCGGTCCTCGCCGCTGGTGGGCGGTCTGGTTCTGGCCCTGATGGCGCTGCCGACCATCATCATCGCCACCCGGTCGTCGCTGAAGGCGGTGCCGCCGTCGATCCGCGAGGCCGCCCTGGCCATGGGGGCGAGCCGCACCCAGACGGTGTTCCACCATACATTGCCGCTGGCCATGCCGGGCGTGATGACCGGCGCGATCATCTCGATGGCCCACGCCCTCGGCGAGACCGCGCCCCTGCTGCTGATCGGCATGGTCAGCTTTGTGCCGGGGATTCCGGCCGGGATCGATCAACCGACCGGGGCCCTGCCGTCCCTGATCTATATCTGGGAGAATGCTTCGGAGCGGGCATTCCATGAGCGGACCGCCGCCGCCATCCTGGTGCTCCTCGCCTTCATGATCGTCATGAACGCCGCCGCCATCGTGCTGCGTCGGCGTTTCGAACGCCGGTGGTAAGCCTATGAAGTTCAATTTTTATCGCGCCGCGGACGGCGGTGAGAGCGGGGGGACCGGTGCCTCTGCGCCCGCCGATTCCCGGACGGCTGCCTCCCGGGCCCTGAATGTGCCGCAGCCGCGCTCGAACGGCGACGTTCCCGTCGGCCCGACCAAGATCGCTGCCCGCGACGTGTCGGTCTCCTATGGCGACAAACAGGCCCTGTTCGACGTCAGCCTGGATATTCCGGACAAGACGGTGACCGCCCTGATCGGTCCGTCGGGCTGTGGCAAGTCGACCTTCCTGCGGACGATGAACCGCATGAACGACACCATCCCGGGCTGCAAGGTGAGCGGACGGATCGAGATCGACGGCAAAGACATCAATGCCAAATCCGTCGACCCGGTGCTGTTGCGCGCGCGGGTCGGCATGGTGTTCCAGAAGCCGAACCCCTTTCCCAAGACCATCTATGAAAACGTCGCCTACGGGCCGCGCATCCACGGCCTGACCAGTACCAAGGCGGAACTGGACGAGGTGGTCCAGGTCTCCCTGAAGCGGGCCGGATTGTGGGAAGAGGTCGCCGACCGGTTGCACTCGCCGGGGACCGGGCTGTCGGGTGGCCAGCAGCAGCGTCTGGTCATTGCCCGGGCCATCGCGGTCAATCCGGAAGTGATCCTGATGGACGAGCCCTGCTCGGCGCTGGATCCGATCGCCACGGCCAAGATCGAGGAGCTGATCGACGAGCTGCGCGAGCGCTACTGCATCGTCATCGTCACCCACTCCATGGCCCAGGCGGCGCGCGTCAGCCAGCGCACGGCCTTCTTCCATATGGGCCGGCTGGTCGAGACCGGCTCGACCGAGGACATCTTCACCAACCCGCGCGAACGTCGCACGCTCGACTATATCACCGGCCGATTCGGCTAGGATCGACGACTGTCATGAACCAGCACACCGTCAAGGCCTATGGGGACGAGCTGAACCAGCTCACCGCCGAGGTCGCGCGCATGGGCGGCCTGGCCGAGGCCCAGGTGGCCGACGCCGTCGACTCGGTCGCCCGCCGCGATGTCGCCCTGGCCAAGGCGGTCGTCGAGCGCGACGCCCGGCTCGACGCCATGCATCGCGACATCGAGAAAAAGGCCATCCGCCTGATCGCCCTGCGCCAGCCCGTGGCCAGTGACCTGCGCAAGACCCTGTCGGCGATGAAGCTGGCCGTTGATCTGGAACGGATGGGCGATCTGGGCCGCAACATCGCCAAACGCGCCCTGGTCCTGGCCGAGGGCGAGCCGATGCAGCCGCTGACGCGGTCGATCGAGCGGATGGGCAAGCTGGTCTCGACCCGGCTGCGCGATGTGCTGGACGCCTATACGGCCGGCGAGGTCGACCGGGCCCTGGCGGTCTGGGGCACGGACGACGAGGTCGACGAACACTACAACGCCCTGTTCCGGGAACTGCTGACCTACATGATGGGTGATCCGCGCACGATCGGGGCCTGCACCCACCTGCTGTTCATCGCCAAGAACCTCGAGCGGATCGGCGATCATGCGACCAATATCGCCGAGTCGATCCACTATGAGATCACGGGCGAGGAGATCGTCGGTGACCGCCCCCGCTGGACCCCGACGCCCGATGACGCGGCGGCCCCGACTACCGACCCCGACGCCCACTAGCTGAACGATCCGAGACCGGAGCGCACCCATGCAGCCCTATATTCTTGTGATGGAAGACGAGGACGCCCTGGCGACCCTGCTCCAGTACAATCTGGAGAAGGAAGGCTATCGTGTCGTCATCGCCTCGGACGGTGACGAGGGTATGTTGCAGATCGACGAGCGGCTGCCGGACCTGGTCCTGCTGGACTGGATGTTGCCGGGCCTGTCGGGGATCGAGGTCTGCCGGCGAATCCGCGGCAAGTCCGAGACCCGCAACCTGCCGATCATCATGCTGACGGCACGCGGCGAGGAGAGCGACCGGATCCGCGGGCTCGACACCGGGGCCGATGACTATCTGACCAAGCCGTTCTCGATGATCGAGCTGATCGCCCGCATCCGCGCGGTGCTGCGCCGCATCCGGCCCGGCCTGGCCGACGACCGGATCAACCACGGCGACATCGTCATCGACCGCGTCGCCCACAGGGTGCGCCGGGCCGGCAACGAGATCCACCTCGGCCCGACCGAGTTCCGCCTGCTGGACCACCTGATGCAGCATCCGGGCCGGGTGTTCAGCCGCGAGCAGTTGCTGGACGCGGTCTGGGGCTCGGACGTCTATGTCGAGGCCCGCACGGTGGATGTGCACGTCGGTCGGCTGCGCAAGGCGCTGAACGTCGAGGGCACGGTCAATCCGATCCGCACGGTCCGGTCGGCAGGCTATTCGCTGGACCTGGGCGGCTAATCGCGGTCCGGGGCTGGCGTCGCGGCGCTTCCCAGTTCCCGAATGAAGCCCCCCTGCCGGTCCGGAAGCGCATATGAGATCGGTGCCGGACAGCCCCTGACACTCCGATCCAGCAACAGATAGTGCCTGACCTGGCCATCCGTCCTGTAGGTCAGATCGGGCCGCAAATCCCGGACATCGCCGGTCGACTGGTCAATCCGCTGAAATCCGCCGCGATCGCAGCGGGCCAAGGTCAGGCCATTGGCGTCGATCTCCCGCACGCGAATTTCGGATGCAGGTGGCGGGATAGGCCCGGTCGTGGTGACTGGAGCCTGAACCAGCATCAGTATAAGCGGCAACATGACAACTTCTCCGTGTGCCACCAGCCTACTCGAGGTCGCGAAGTCTGTCACGGGGTGAGCGCTTTCGTCGGGTTTCGTCTTCCCACCGGACGCGAACGGGTTAGGCTCCCTCGTACCCGACAGGAGTTTGCCCATGCGTCGCCGCACCTTTCTCTCGACCCTGCCCGCCGGGGCCATCCTCGCCGGCGCCGGCGTCGCCAATGCCGCAGCGGTTCAGGCCGCCGCCACCCGCCCCGCCGTTCAAAATGCCCCGTCCGTCGACCCCTATGCCGGGGTCGGGCCCGGGAATCGCAACAGCGGCCTGCAGTTCGTCGGGCGTTCGACGGTCTGGGGCGCGCATGGGGCGGCCGCCACCGCCCATCCGCGCGCGACCCTGATCGGGATCGACACCCTGAGGCGCGGGGGCTCGGCCATTGACGCGGCCATCGCCATCAATGCGGCCCTGGGCTTTCTGGAGCCGACGGCCAACGGCATCGGCGGCGACGCCTTCTGCATGCTGTGGGACCCGGCGCAGCGGAAGGTGGTCGGACTCAACGGCTCGGGCAACAGTCCACGCGGCCTGTCGCTGGACACGGCGCGGTCGAAGGCCGTCGACGGCTTCCTGCCCAAATACGGCGCCGTCACCGTCAATGTGCCCGGCACGGTCGACGCCTGGTGGAGCGCGCACCAGCGCTACGGCAAGCTGC
>NZ_JAQSDK010000027.1 GCF_029945885.1 Brevundimonas sp. | reverse complement strand
TTGGCCATGCCGTTCTGCATCAGCCACATGGTGCCGTCCTGCAGCTTCTTCTTGGCGTCGGCCAGGCCGGTGACGAAGGGTTTGATGGGCGTATCGCCGTTATTCTCGCTGACGAAGGCGTCGATGTCGGCGAACCAGCTCATGATCGCGCGGCCGCCCTTGGCCGGCAGCTTGCGGCCGACCAGATCCAGCGCCTGGATGCCGTTGGCCCCCTCATAGATCATGGTGATGCGGGCATCGCGCAGATACTGGCTGGCCGGGAAATGCTCGGTATAGCCGCTGCCGCCGTGGACCTGCATGGCCAGGGAGGCGACGTGGAAGCCCTTGTCGGTCAGATAGGCCTTCAGCACCGGAGTGATCAGACCCATGTAGTCGCGGGCCTTTTCGGCCTCGGCGGCGTCATTCGAATGCTGCAGGTCGGCCTGCAGCGCGGTCCACAGCAGGAAGGCCTGTCCACCTTCGACGAAGGCCTTGGCCTCCAGCAGCATGCGGCGCACGTCCGGGTGGACCATGATGGAATCCGCCGGCAGTTCCGGGCTCTTCGGTCCGGTCAACGAGCGGCCCTGCAGGCGGTCATGGGCGAATTCGACGGCGGCCTGATAGGCGGCGGTGCCGATCGACAGGCCTTGCAGGCCGGTGCCGAGGCGGGCCTCGTTCATCATCACGAACATGGCGGCCATGCCCTTGTTCTCGGTCCCGACCAGCCAGCCCCTGGCGTTGTCATAGTCCATCACGCAGGTGGCATTGCCGTGGATGCCCATCTTGTGCTCGAGGCCGCCACAGGCCGCGCCCGCGTTGCGCTCGCCCAGCGACCCGTCCTCATTGACGAAGACCTTGGGCACGACGAACAGGCTGATGCCCTTGATGCCGGCCGGCGCGCCCTCGATCCGGGCCAGCACCAGGTGGATGATGTTGTCGGTGAAGTCGTGCTCGCCGGACGAGATCCAGATCTTCTGGCCGGTGATGTTGTAGCTGTCGTCGCCGTTGGGCACGGCCTTGGTACGGATCAGGCCCAGGTCCGTGCCGCACTGCGGCTCGGTCAGGTTCATGGTCCCGCCCCATTCACCGGTGGCCATCTTCGGTAGATACATGGCCTTCTGTTCGGCGGTGCCGTTGGCATTCAGGCCCCAGTAGGCCCCGGCCGTCAGCCCCGGATACATGGAGAAGGCGGCGCTGGCGGCGGCGGTCATCTGACCGAAGGCCATGGCGACAACCGAGGGCATGCCCTGGCCACCATGTTCCGGCAGGGCCGACAGGGCGGGCCAGCCGGCGGCGACCATCTGCTGGTAGGCTTCCTTCCAGCCGGTCGGGCCGGTGACCTTGCCATTGTCCCATTTGCAGCCTTCCAGATCGCCGACCCGGTTGAGGGGGGCGATGACCTCTTCGGCGAATTTCGCACCCTCCTCGAGAATCTGGGCGACCAGATCCGAGGACACGTCGGCGAAACCGGGTTGGTTGGCGTAGCGATCGATGTCCAGAACGTCGTTCAGGATGAAGGTCAGATCGCGGACAGGCGCCTTGTAGGCCATGGGATTACGCTCTCGCTTTGAAGGGCTGGAGTATGGAGTGGCCGGGCCCGTGATCGGGGTTGAGCCTGGCCTTGAGAAGGTTGGCGTATTCGTCGGCGCCGGGCAGCAGGTCCGGGCGGTGCTCGCCCAGTTTGCGTTCCATCACGGCGCAGGCTTCCTCGGCGGTCTCGATGGCCGCGTCGAGGTCTTCGCGCTGCTGTTTCAGGGCCGAGATCTGGGCCCGGTGGCGGCGCAGGGCGACGGCCATCTGGTGGGCGTTGTGATCGTCGTGGTCATAGAGGTCCAGCATCTCCTGGATCTCGAGCAGGGAGAAGCCGATGCGGCGGCCGCGCAGGATCAGCTTCAGCCGGGCCCGGTCGCGGGCGTCATAGACCCGGGTCTGGCCCTTGCGGGCCGGGGTCAGGAGGCCCTTGTCCTCATAGAAGCGCAGGGCCCGTGCCGTCGCGCCGAACTCGCGGCAAAGCTGCCGGATCGAATAGGTGCGGTGATCGTCTGCGGTCGCCATGGCCAAGTCATAACTTGACGTGCACGTAAAGGGAAGCCTTTAGCTGGGCATGGCTCGCAAACACGTCAATCTGGGCAGCGCCCCCGACAAGCGCGACCTGCCGCAGAAGACCTGCGTCGTCTGCGGCCGGCCGTTCTCTTGGCGCCGCAAATGGGCAAGGGACTGGGACCAGGTGCGGGTCTGTTCGGATCGGTGCCGGGCGGGCGCGGCGGCACCCTGATCGGCGATGGTGTGCGGGTCGGATCGAGGCGGCTGACGTCCGGCGCGATCCCGACGTCCGCTTCCCACCCATGCGCGTCATCGCCAGGGTCCGCCCGCCGGACGGGTGCCGCCGACCGGAAGGGGGCGTCAGCGGACCTCGCGCGCCCGGAACCACAGCACCGGCACCGTCAGGGCGATCAGGATCAGATTGGTCACCGCAGGGCCGACGTCCAGACTCACGGCGTGGATCGTCAACATGATGACTTCCAGCGCCAGCAGGCCGCTGGCGGCCATGACCAGCAACGGTCGGCCATGCTTCCAGGAGGCCAGCGGTGCCAGCATCAGGACGGCGAGCAGGATCTCGGCCAGGCCGAGGCCACGCACCAGATTCTCGCTGACCAGGGCGGGCCAGCGCATCAGCTCGACCAGATTGGCCATCGGCTCGGTCAGCTTGGCGTAGCCGGCCCCGACGAAGAACATCGTGAGCCAGCCCTGCAGCGTCCACAGCGTCAGGTTCAGATAGTCGGCGTGGGCGCGGCGGCGCGGGGTCAGGGTCTGTGTGGTCATGGTCTTGGCGGGGTCGATCGGGGAGGGAGGGGAGATGTACGCAACTGTAACAGGCGCTACATCAGATTGCCGGGACGGAACCGCAAGAGGGCAGCCGCCGCCGTAACCTTCTGTGATGCGTCTGACCCGAACTACGGGGCGGAAGCATGACCGTATGCATACGCTTGCGTAATCTCGATCCCGTTAAGGGTCAGGCTTAACGAAACAGATCCCAGGCGCGGCGCGCGGCCTCCAGGCGGGCCAGCTTGGCCGCGAACGGACCCCAGTCGTCCCGGTCCGCGATTGCCGCCCACAGGGCCTCGACCTCGTCGATCAGCATCTCCTCCGGATCGACAGCGGCGAAGACCGGATCTTCCAGCCGTTCGGGACGATCGCTCTCGTGCGCGAACAGGGCGGCGCGGAAGGCCTCGAAGGTCTCGCCGTGATACAGGCCCGCCCGTGGACCGGCCAGGGCCCGGGCCGAGGAGGCAAAACCGCCGAACCAGTCAAAGAACAGCGGCTCCCAGCGCAGGTCCGCCCCGGCCTCGCGCAGGAAGGCCAGGGTGGCGTCCAGCAGGGTCTGGTCGGCCTCCTCACTGACACTGAGCACGCCGAGCCGCGCCAGGAAGGCGGCGCGCAGTTCACGGATATAGGCGGGGCCGAAACTGTTCAGGGCCTCGGTCAGGGGCTCGGCGTCGGCGACCAGCTTCAGGCAGCCGGCCAGCTGGGTCAGGTTCCAGAATACGGCCTCGGGCTGGCGGGCGAAGGCGTACAGGCCGAACTGGTCGAAATAGGCGGCCGTGAAGCCGGGTTCGTACTGGGGCAGGAACCGCCACGGCCCGTAGTCGAAACTCTCGCCGGTGACATTGAGGTTGTCGGTGTTGAGCACGCCGTGGACGAAGCCGGCGGCGATCCAGCGCGCGCTCAGCCGGGCCGAGGCCTCGACGATCGCGCGCAGCAGGCCGGGCGTGTCCCCGGCCGCGACCGCCGGATGGTAGAGGCTGCGAACATGCTCGGCCAGGGTCGCCACCATATCCGGTCGCTCCTGCCAGGCCGCGCGCTGGAAGGTGCCGAACCGCACATGGCTGTGGCTGAGGCGCACGAGGACGGCCGAACGCGTCGGCGAGGGCTCGTCGCCGCGCTGCAGCGCCTCGCCGGTCTCGATCAGGCTGAAGGCGCGGCTGGTCGGAACCCCGAGGGTCTCCAGCATGGTCGCCGCCAGGACCTCGCGCATCCCGCCCTTGAGGGTCAGTCGTCCGTCGCCGCCGCGCGACCAGGGCGTGGTCCCCGACCCCTTGGTGCCGAGGTCCAGCAGGCGGCCCCGGGAGGCGCTGACGCTCGCGACGCGGTCGCTCGCTGCCTGAGCGTCGACCGGAGTCTCCCGCAGTTGCGCCGCCAGAAAGCCGCGCCCGTCGCCGAGGTCGGCGTTGTAGCTGCGGAATTGATGGCCGTGATAGCGCATGGCCATGGGGCCGGGCTGGCCGGGCAGGGGCTGGAACCGGCCGAAATGGGCGATCCATTCGACATCGCTCAGACTGTCCAGCCCGACCTCGGCCGCAGCGCGGTTGTTGCGAAACCGCAGGGTGGTGTTTGGGAAGTCCGCGGGCTCGACCCGGTCGGAATAGTCGCCGCCGAGGTCAGGGAAGCGGGGATCGGGGTGATAGGCGGGGGACACGGGCATGCAGGGCAGATGCTGTCTGTCGGGCCGAAGTGCAACTCTGGAAACGGGTCGCGGGAGTTGAGCCGCCAGACCGTGGCGGCTATGGTTGATTCAGAGATCAGGCCTGTGCCGACCTCCCGTCCTCCGGTCGGGCCGGGCGGTCGGGCCAGGCCGGCACCGCCGCGAGGGGGCTGAACCCGGTCCGACGTCCGTCGATAACCTGACGTCAAATCCGTCTTTTTGATCCCGGAGACCTGCTTTGCCGCGCAAGAACAAGCTCGCTGCCCTGACGGCCGACGTCGCCGCAGCGCTTCCTGACGTCTTCGCGTCGCGCAAGGCCACGCTGGACTTCCTGAAGACCGAAGCCGCCGCCGGCGTGTTTCTCGGCCTCGCCGCGATGGCGGCCCTCCTTCTCGCCAACTCCCCCTGGTCCGATCTGTATTTCGGCTGGCTGAAGAGCGTTCACGTTCTGCAGATCGGTCCGCTGCGGCTTGAGGAGACGATCTCTGACTGGATCAAGGAAGGCCTGATGGCCATCTTCTTCCTGGTCGTCGGCCTGGAGATCAAGTTCGAGATCGTGCGCGGGGAGTTGAGCGACCCCAAGAAGCTGGCCACGCCGATCCTGGCGGCCGTCGGAGGCATGATCGCTCCCGCCCTCATCTATATGGCGGTGGCCGGGACACTGGGCGGACCCGACCGCGGCTGGCCGATCCCCCTGGCAACCGATATCGCCTTCGCCCTTGCCATATTCGCCCTGGTTGCCAGCAAATTGCCGCCGTCCCTGCGAATTTTCCTGCTGACCCTGGCCATTGTCGATGATCTCGGTGCCATTGGCCTGATCGCCATCCTGTTCAGCGATGGCGTCAACTACCAGCCGCTGCTTGCCGTCGCCGGTCTGCTGGCCGTCGGGGCGATGGTGGTGCGCGCGAAGAAGGTCTCGGCCGCCTTCTGGGTGCTGGGCTTCGCCCTGATCTGGTACCTCACTGTGCTGTCTGGCCTCAGCACCTCCCTGACGGCAGTCCTGTTTGCCCTGATCGTTCCGGTCACGGAGCGGAAATCCGACGATCAGAGCCCGTTGCGGGAGGCCATGAAGGACCTCCACCCCTATGTCGCCTTTCTGGTCCTGCCGTTGTTCGCCTTCGCCAAGGCCGGGGTCAGTTTTTCCGGACTGTCACTGGAGCAGGCCTTTGCCCCGCTGGTGCTCGGCATCGCCCTGGGCCTGTTTGTCGGCAAGCAGATCGGTGTGTTCGGTGCCGCATGGCTGGCGGCGACCCTGAAGATCGGCCGGCGACCGACGGACGCCACCTGGCTGGAGCTCTATGGCGTCAGCCTGCTCTGCGGGGTGGGCTTCACCATGAGCCTGTTCATCGGCGTCCTGGCCTTCCCCGGGGCGATCGACTCGCCCCTGCAGGTCGAGGTGAAGCTGGGTGTCCTCGGCGGGTCGGCCCTGTCCGGTATTGTGGCGGCGTTGGTTCTCGGGTTTGCGACACGCCTGCGTGAACGCAGCGCTGCCCTCGCGGCGACGGATACCGTTCAACCGGCTGTCGAATATTGATCGACGGGCGCGCGCGCGACGGGATCGACCCGCCGCGACGCTTCGGCGACTGAATCAATACCCGTCCGGGCCCGACCTTGACCTTACGTCATGACGTTTTGTCGCTTTCGCGTCACAGTTGGGTCGATGGAATGGCTGAAATCAGGCCCTGAACGCTGACGCTCCTTGTCGCCCCCCCGGGGTTAGACTACCGAATCTCCTGAACACCCGCGTCTCGCAAAGAAGGACGCGGTTCAGGGAACAGGAAACGCCGAGACCGTGCAAACCGGTCCGGCCTCACAGTCGGGAGCCGTCCATGCGCCTTCATAATCTTCTTCGTAGCACTGCCTCCGCCGCAGTCGTGGGGGCCGTCGTCTTCGGCTTCGCCGGTGCCGCCTCGGCCCAGTCCACGCCTCAGCCGGCCCAGACCACGGTCGACGACATCATCGTGACCGCCCAGAAGCGCGAGCAAAACCTTCAGGACGTGCCGATCGTGGTCACGACCCTGTCGCAGGAAACCCTTGAAGGGGCCGGTGTCCATGACATCAAGGACCTGCAGATCCTGACCCCGGGCATGACGGTCACCTCGACCTCGTCGGAAGCCTCGACCACCGTCCGCATCCGCGGCGTCGGCACGGTCGGTGACAACCCCGGTCTGGAAAGCTCGGTCGGCGTCGTCATCGACGGCGTGTACCGCTCGCGCAACTCGGTCGGCTTCGGCGACCTGGGTGAAATGTCCCGCATCGAGGTCCTGAAGGGCCCGCAGGGCACCCTGTTCGGCAAGAACACCTCGGCCGGCGTCATCAACATCCTCACCGAGGCCCCGTCGTTCACCCCCGGTTTCAATGGCGAAGTGACGGCCGGCAATTTCGACCAGTTCGGCGTTGCCGCCTCGGTCACCGGACCGCTGAGCGACACCCTGGCCATGCGCCTGTACGCCGCCCGCCGCGTGCGTGACGGCTTCTATGACGTCAACACCGGTGACGGCCCGCGCACCCAGACCCATGACGCCAACCAGGACTTCTACACCGTTCGCGGCCAGCTTCTGTGGCTGCCGAACGACTCCACCTCGATGCGTCTGATCGCCGACTACTCCAAGCGTGATGAATATTGCTGCGTCGGCGTGCAGCTGCGCACCGGCAGCACCTATCCCTTCATCGACGGCCTGTCGGTCGGCACGGGCCAGACCCCGCCGGCCGCAGGCAACGGCCCCCTGCCGTTCTCGCGCACGGCCTATGCCAACCGCGATACCGGCCAGAGCGTTGAGGACAAGGGCGTTTCGCTCGAGATCAACGTCGACCTGCAAGGCTTCGGCGGCGCGACCCTGACGTCGGTGACCTCGGCCCGCGACTGGGCTTCGACCCTCGGTCAGGACGTCGACTATACCGGTGCCGACATCGCCTATCGCGTCAACGACGGCGACTACGGCTACCAGGTCAAGAACCTGACCCAGGAATTCCGCCTGGCCGGTGCCACGGACAGTGTCGACTGGCTGATCGGCCTGTTCGCCACCAAGGAAGACATCGACCGGACCGACAGCTGGTATTTCGGGGCCGACTACACGCCCTTCCTGTCCTTCCTGCTCAGCGCCGGCCTGGCCGGCGGCGGCGCACCGTTCCCGATCAGCCCCGGCACCATCGGCTGCTATACCGCAGTCGGCCAGACGGCTCCGGGACTGGGCAACTGCCTGACCACCGGTGGTGCGGTCAACGGCGGCGGCATCGGCTTCACGGTCGGCCAGGGCTATCGCGACGCCTATGAGCAGGGGTCGACCTCCTTCGCCGTCTTCACCAACAACAGCTGGCACGTGACCGATGCGTTCGATATCACGCTCGGCCTGCGCTACACGATGGATGACAAGAGCCTCGACGGGCTCCAGCACAACATCAACGGCAACAGCAACACCTGCAACGCCACCCTGGCGAATGCCGGTGCCATCGGCGGCGTGCTCGGGGCCAATGCCGCGACCATCTTCGGCACGATCTGCCTGCCCTGGGCCAACAGCGCGTTTGAAAATCGCACGGTCGCCGAGGATTTCGACGACGGTGAACTGAGCGGCACGATCAAGGCCTCCTATCGTCTGAACGACAGTGTCATGGTCTATGGCTCGTACGCCCGCGGCTACAAGAGCTTCGGCTACAACCTCGATCGCGTTCAGTCCGGGATCACCCCGGCCGCCTCGCTGCTGTTCCCGTCCGAAGTGGTCGACAGCTATGAAGCCGGCATCAAGACGACCCTGTTCAACCGCACGGTCCTGCTGAACGCGACCTATTTTGACCAGACCTTCACCGACTTCCAGCTCAACACCTTCCTCGGCACCGCCTTCGTGGTGGAGTCGATCCCCGAGCTGACCTCGCGTGGTGTCGACGCCGACTTCCTGTGGTTCACCCCGGTCGAGGGCCTGAGCTTCCAGGGCGGCGTCACCTATACGGACGCCCAGTACGGCAACTTCACTGCGGCCGATCTGACCTCGCCGGGCAATTTCCCGCAGCTGTCGCTGCTGCCGGGCGCGCGTGCTTCGTTCGCTCCGGAA
This sequence comes from Brevundimonas sp., assembly GCF_029945885.1. Taxonomy (GTDB): domain Bacteria; phylum Pseudomonadota; class Alphaproteobacteria; order Caulobacterales; family Caulobacteraceae; genus Brevundimonas. Next base: position 6,946 of record NZ_JAQSDK010000027.1, on the reverse strand, counting down.
TGGTCGGCAACCGGGTCGGTCAACTTTGATCGGTCGATCGGCAACGGCCTGCGCTTCGGCATCAGCCTCGCCGCCAAATATTCGACCGACTACAACACCGGTTCCGACCTGCTCCCCTACAAGCAGCAGGATGACATGGCGATCCTCAACGGCCGCGTCACCTTCGGTGCGGACGACGATCGCTGGGTGTTTGAAATCTGGGGTCAGAACCTGACCGACGAGGAATACGTCCAGGTCGCCTACAATGCCCCGCTGCAAGGCTCGGCGTTCCAGAAGACGGTCCAGCCGAACGGCACCTACTTCAACCCGGCTCTGGATACCCAGACCTACGACGCCTTCCTCGGCCAGCCGCGCACCTACGGCATGACCCTGCGTCTCAAATACTAGGTCGTTCGCTACACGGCGAATGACAGGGCCGGCCGGGGGCAACCCCGGCCGGCTTTTTCTTGTCTGATGCCCTGGGTGTGGGGTGAAGTGGGGCGGGACGTGCCGGCTCCGGGCTGGACGGGACGTGGAGCCTGCCGGCGAGGTGGCCTCTCAGCCGGTCGCGATGCCGGCAGGTGAAACGGTCACAAACACCGCGGGCTGCGCCGTCCCCACGCCCCGGGGGCACCGTCCGGCCGACGGGAAGGGCCCGTCTCGGCCCGTCTGCCCTCGCCCGCACCATGAAAAAGACCCCGGGGGCGGGCCCCCGGGGTCTGGTTCGTTCGGGGCTGTCGCGGGATCCGCCCCGCCCGGGGCTAGTCGCCGGTCAGGACGGCGGGGTCCTGGGGTGAGCGCGTCGGCGCGGCAGTCTTCTGGCCCTCGAAGGCCCGGTTCATCCGCCGCCGCATCCAGCCCGCGATATCATCGATGATGGTGAAGATCGGCGGAATGAACAGCAGGGACAGGAAGGTCGAGGAGATCAGGCCACCGATGACCGCCACCGCCATCGGCGAGCGGAACTCGACGTCTGCGCCCCAGCCCAGGGCGACCGGCACCATGCCCGCCCCCATGGCGAAGGTGGTCATCAGGATCGGCCGGGCCCGCTTGTGGGCCGCGTCGAGAATGGCCTCGCGTCGTGGCATGCCGCCCTTCTCCGCGATGATGATGTAGTCGACCAGAAGGATGGCGTTCTTGGCCGCGATCCCCATCAGCATCAGGATGCCGATCAGGGACGAGATCGAGAAACTGGAGCCGCCGACGACAAGGGCCACGAAGGCCCCGCCGATGGCCAGCGGCAGCGACGCCATGATCGTCAGCGGATAGGCGAAGCTGCGGAACAGCAGCACCAGAACCGCGTACATCAGCAGGATGCCGGTGGCGAAGGCGGTGGCGAAGCCGGTGATCATCTCCTGGATGAACTCCGTGTCGCCCGCCGGCACCTCGCGCACCCCCGCAGGCAGGGTCTTCACCGACGGCAATTTGGCGACCAGGGCCGCGGCCTCACCGCTGCGGATGCCGTCCAGTTCGGCCGTGATCGCGGCGATGCGCGACCGGTCCTGGCGCTGGATGGACGACGGACCGGCCCCGAAGGCGATGTCGGCCACGGCGCTCAGCGGGACCGAGCCGCCACCACTGACCGGAACCTGCAGGTTCTCGAGCACCGACAGATCCTCGCGGGCGTCGCGGTTCAGGGACAGGCGGATCGGTATCTGACGATCGCCGAGGTTATATTTCGGCAGATTCTGGGCGATGTCGCCGATCGTGGCCACGCGCACGGCCTGGGAAATGTCGCGGGTCGAGACCCCCATCATCGCCGCCTGATCCGGTCGGGGCGTGACCAGGATCTCGGGGCGGGCGATCGAGGCGGTGTTGACCACATTCGCCAGGCCCGGAACCGTGCGCATCTCGGCTTCGATGTTGCGCGCCGCCGCCTGGAGGGCGACGCCGTCGTCACTGAGGATGGCGAAGGTATAGCTGGTCCCGTCGCTGGGACCGCCGCCGCCGCCGCCGGCACCGGCACCGATCCGGGCACCGGGAATGGTCTTCCAGCCGTCCACCATCTCGCGGGTGAACTGCTGTTGGGTGAGGGTACGCTCGCCCTTGCCGACCATGTCGGCATAGATGTTGGCCTGACCGACGTCCTGGCCACCGATCGAGGCATAGACCGAGGTGACTTCCGGGCGCGCCTGCAGGTCACGGGTCATCCGCTGCACGATGGCATCGGTCTGGGCCAGCGTCGCGCCCGGCGGCAGTTCGGCCGAGAAGCCGGCTCTGGACTGGTCGCCGGACGGCGAGAACTCGAACGGCACCTGAGTGGCCAGGAAGCCGCAGCCGACGAAGGCGACCGTGCCGATCAGGAAGACCTTCCAGCGGTTGCCCAGCGACCAGCGCAGGGCCGACAGATAGCCGCTCATCCAGAACGGATCGGCGTCCTCATGCTTCTGATGGCGCAGAAGATAGGCGGCCATCAGTGGCGTCAGGGTCCGGGCCACGACCAGGGAGAAGGTCACAGCCACACAGGCCGCCAGCGCGAAGGCCTTGAAGAACTGGCCGATAATGCCCGGCATGAAGCCGACGGGCGCGAACACGGCGACGATGGTGGCGGTGGTCGCGACCACGGCCAGACCGATCTCGTCGGCCGCCTCCATCGAGGCCGCATACGGTGACTTGCCGTGTCGCATATGGCGGACGATGTTCTCGATCTCGACGATGGCGTCATCGACCAGAATGCCCACGGTCAGCGACAGGGCCAGCAGGGTCACGACGTTCAGCGACTGGTCCAGCGGCCCGAGAATGGCAAAGGCCGGCAGCAGGGACAGCGGCATGGCCGTGGCGGTGATGAAGGTCGCCCGCCAGTCCCGCAGGAAGATGAAGACGACGATGACGGCCAGGGCCGCGCCCAGCAGCAGGGCCTCCATCGAGGCGATGAAACTCTCCTCAATATATTCGACGCTGGCGGTGACCTGTTCGATGGTCAGTTCCGGGTGGGCCGCGTCGATCCTGGCCACCTCCTCGCGCACCCGCTGGGCGACCTTGACCTCACTGGCCGTCCGCGAGCGCAGGAAGTTGAAGGTGACCGCTTCCTGGCCGTTGTAGCGGGCCAGCCGGCGCGGTTCGGTCCAGTGGTCCTCGACGCGACCGAGGTCGCCCAGCCGCACCGTCCGGCCACCGGCCAGCGGGATCAGGGTTTCGCCCAGCTGTTCGATGGAGCCCGCGGCCCCGAGGGTGCGGATCGATCGTTCCGAGCCGGAGATGGTGACCCGGCCACCGGGCTGGTCGCTGTTGACGCTGGTCAGTGACTGGCTGACAGCCGCCGCCGTCAGCCCGTAGGAGGCCAGGCGATCGGGATCGAGCTCGACCCGGATCTCGCGATCAACCCCGCCCGAACGATTGACCTCGCCGACACCGCCGATGGACAGCAAGGAGCGGCTGACTTCATTGTCGACGAACCAGCTCAGCTGTTCAGGCGACATGGTTCCCGAGCGGACAACCCAGGTGATCAGGGCGTCGCCGGTGATGTCGATGCGCTGGACGCTGGGTTCCTGCATGTCCTGTGGCAGGTCGGCCCTCAGGCCGCTCATCGCATTGCGGACATCGTTGGTGGCGCGTTCGGTGTCGGTACCCAGTTCGAATTCGATCGTCGTCGAGGACGAGCCGTCGGTGATCTGGGAATTGATGTGGCGCACGCCCGACAGTCCGGAGAGGGCGTCCTCGATCAGGCGGGTGACCTGGACCTCCATCTCGGCCGGGGCGGCACCCGGACGTCCGGCATAGACACTGACCAGCGGGAAATCGATGTCCGGATTGTTGTTGATCCGCATCCCCATGAATCCGTTGATGCCGGCGAGGCTCAACAGGATGAACATCAGGATGATCGGGATCGGGTTCCGGATCGACCAGGACGATATGTTTCTCATCGTCCGGGTCTACTTCGCAGCTGCAGTTGCGGGGCGGGCCGCGGGAGGCGGCGATGCGGCGGCGACCGTCACCCGGTCACCGTCACCGAGGAATCCGGCCCCGTCGACCACGACCCGGGTTCCGGCCTCAAGACCGCTGACCGAGGTGCGGTCATCGGCGCGGGACAGGACCGTCACCGGCTGGAACCGGGCGTGGCTGTCAGCCGACAGGATGAAGACGCCGGCGCGGTTCTCGCGATAGAGGACCGCCGCGGTCGGCACGGTGACCGCCGGCTGGGCGCCGATATTGATCTCGGCCCGGGCATACATGCCGGTGCGGAAGCCCTCGGTACTGGCCAGGGCGATGCGGGCGACGCCGATGCGGGATTCGCTGTTGACCTCGGGCGTGACGATGCGGACGCGACCCCCGACCTGTCCAATCTGGTCGGACGAGATCGTCGCCATCTGACCGGCGCGCACCAGACCCAGTTCCGTCTCCGGGATCTGCGCATCCAGTTCCAGCCGACCGTCGCGCACCAGGCGGAACAGTTCGTTGCCGGCCTGGACGATCTGGCCTCGGGTGACGTTTCGGCTGATCACGCGACCGGCGACGGGAGCACGGATCTCGGTCTGGGCCAGACGGGTCGCGGTTTCGGAGCGGCCGGCCCGGGCAGAGGCCAGCTGGGCCTCGGCGGCGCGCTGCTCGGCCACGGCCATGTCCAGCGAGGCCTGGGACAGGAAGCCCCGGTCCTTCAGCTCATGGGCCCGGCCGAGATCGGCTTCCTCGCGGGCGGCATTGGCCTCGGCCGAGGAGACCGCGGCATCCTGCTGGCGCAACTGGGCCCGCAGCACGGCGTCATTAAGCTTGACCAGAACCTGTCCCTGACGGACCCAGGCCCCCTCGTCGACATAGACCCCGGTGGCGACCAGACCGCCGGTCTCGGCCCCGACCGGCACCTCTTCCCAGGCGGAGATGGTGCCCGAGGCGGTGACCATCCGGTCGACCGTCTGCAGGGTCGCGGTGGCCACGGTCACCGTCTGGCTGCTGGCGCCGCCGCCGGCCTTGGCGTCGGTCTCGGCCTTCTTGTCGCCGCCGCAGGCCGCGAGGCCGAGGACCACGGCGACCATCAGTCCGGCGCGCAGTATCGAATTGGAATTGGCCAAGATGGTCGGTCCCCTGTCACGACCCGATGGGGGGAGCCATCCGGCCTGTCGTGCCCGTGATCTCAGGGCCTGTTGTGCGGTGCTCATAGCGTGTTCGGCCCGGGGTCTCAAACGTTCAGGGGCTCTCTTACGACGATGTAATATCGGCGCTCCCGGCCGCGAACCGGGATCGGGACCGTACGGTCCACATTGGCGTTTGCGGCCCGCCGTGCTACCGGCGCGACCATGCCGACGCCCCCGATCGACCGAATCCGCAACTTCTCCGTGGTCGCCCACATAGATCACGGAAAATCCACGCTTTCTGACCGACTGATTCAATTCACCGGCGGGCTGACTGCGCGGGAAATGAGCGCACAGGTTCTTGATTCGATGGATATCGAGAAGGAACGGGGCATTACGATCAAGGCGCAGACGGTAAGGCTGAACTACACGGCCAAGGACGGGCTGGACTATGTCCTGAACCTGATGGACACGCCGGGCCACGTCGATTTCGCCTATGAGGTCAGCCGGTCGCTGGCGGCCTGCGAGGGGTCGCTGCTGGTGGTGGATGCGTCGCAGGGGGTCGAGGCCCAGACCCTGGCCAATGTCTACCAGGCCATCGACAACAACCACGAAATCGTCCCGGTCCTGAACAAGATCGACCTGCCGGCGGCCGAGCCCGAACGGGTGCGCCAGCAGATCGAGGATGTGATCGGTCTCGACGCCTCGGACGCGGTGCTGTGCAGCGCCAAGTCGGGCATCGGCATCGAGGAGGTGCTGGAGGCCATCGTCACCCGCCTGCCGGCCCCCAAGGGGGATCCGAACGCCCCGCTGAAGGCCCTGCTGGTCGACGCCTGGTACGACCCCTATCTGGGCGTGGTCGTGCTGGTGCGTATCTTCGACGGCACGCTGAAGGCCGGCCAGCGCATCAAGATGATGCAGCACGGCTCGACCCATCTGATCGATCGCGTCGGCGTCTTCCTGCCCAAGAATACCCCGGTCGACCAGCTCGGCCCCGGCGAGATCGGCTTCTTCACCGGCCAGATCAAGGAGGTGGCCGACGCCGCCGTCGGCGACACCATCACCGACGAGAAGAAGCCGACGACCGAAGCGCTCAAGGGCTTCAAACAGGTCCAGTCGGTGGTCTTCTGCGGCCTGTTCCCGGTCGACGCCGCCGATTTCGAGGACCTGCGCGCCGCCATCGGCCGGCTGCGCCTGAACGACGCCAGCTTTACCTTCGAGATGGAATCCAGCGCCGCCCTGGGCTTCGGCTTCCGCTGCGGCTTCCTGGGTCTGCTGCATCTGGAGATCATCCAGGAGCGGCTGAGCCGGGAGTTCAACCTCGACCTGATCGCGACCGCCCCGTCGGTGGTCTACAAGATCGGCCTGCGCGACGGCACCGAGATCGAGTTGCACAACCCGGCCGACCTGCCCGATGTGATGCAGATCGAGACCATCAGCGAGCCGTGGATCAAGGCCACCATCCTGACCCCGGACGACTATCTGGGCGGGGTCATCAAGCTGTGCCAGGACCGGCGCGGCCAGCAGGTCGAACTGTCCTATGTCGGGGCCCGCGCCCTGGTGGTCTATGAGCTGCCGCTGAACGAGGTGGTGTTCGACTTCTACGACCGGCTGAAATCCATCTCCAAGGGCTATGCCAGTTTCGACTATGAGCTGAGTGACTATCGCGAGGGCGACCTCGTCAAGATGAACATCCTCGTCAACAGCGAGCCGGTCGACGCCCTGTCGATGCTGGTGCATCGCGGCCGGGCCGAGATGCGCGGCCGCTCCATGGTCGAGAAGATGAAGGAGCTGATCCCGCCCCATCTGTTCGTCATCCCGATCCAGGCGGCCATCGGCGGCAAGATCATCGCCCGCGAGACGGTGCGCGCCCTGCGCAAGGACGTGACCTCGAAATGCTACGGCGGCGACGCCACCCGCAAGAAGAAGCTGCTGGAGAAGCAGAAGGCCGGCAAGAAGCG
>NZ_JAQSDK010000026.1:174890-179497 GCF_029945885.1 Brevundimonas sp. | reverse complement strand
TGCCGTGTCGGCCAGACGCTCCGAAGCCCCCAGACGCAGGGTTCCGGCCTGGACCACGACCTCACCGGTCGCGGCCGTGCCGGTCAGGGTCGAGACCCCGCCGAGGTTGAACAGGGTGCCCGCGCCAAGGTTGGCGTTCACCGCCGCGCCGTTCAGCTGGTATTCGAGCGCCGTGAGGGTGCCGGTGCCGAGGAACAATCCGGACAGGGGAGCCCCGCCAGCGAGGGTCGGCGCCGCCAGCGGCGTGGCCGGGTTGGGCAGGCTGGAGTTCAGCGAGCCGTTGATCAGAGCCAGACCGACGGTCTCGTCATTCCCGCGCAGGTCCAGCGTCGCGCCGCTCGAAACCGAGAGCGTGGCGGTATCGGCAAGGCGGTTGGACACACCCAGAAGCAGCGTTCCGGCCTCGACCGAGACCAGACCCGCCGCGGCGGTACCATACAGGATCGAATAACCGCCCGTGTTGAACAGATTGCCCGTGCCGAGATTGGCGAAGACAGTGGCCCCGTCGAGATAGTATTCGGCCGCCGTCAGCGTGCCGGTGCCGACCGGGCCCGGGTTCCAGGCCACCAGTTCGGGCGACTTGCTGTCGCCGTCGACCCGCGGTGAGAACGGGATGTTCGCCCCGTAGAGGGAGCCGTTCAGATAGGCTGTCGCCACCGTCTCGTCGAAGCCCTGCAGATCGAGGGTCGCGTTCGCGGACACCGACAGGATCGCCGTATCGGCCAGGCGATCGGACTCGCCCAGACGCAGGGTCCCGGCCTGGACCGAGACCAGCCCGGCGGCGGCCGTGCCGTTCAGGATCGACACGCCGCCGGTGTTGTACAGGTTGCCGGTGCCGAGGTTGGTATTGATGGTCGCGCCGTCGAGATAGTAGTCAGCCGCCGTCAGCGTGCCGGTGCCGGTCGGCAGTATGACCGCCTGCGGGCCGCCGCTGGTGCCCCCCATCAGGGGCGACGGCGGCGGCGACATGGAGTTGTTCACCGTCCCGTTCAGCCAGGCCACGGCGACGGTCTCATCGAAGCCCTGCATATCGAGGGTCGCACCCGTCTGCACGATCAGACGCGAACTGTCAGCGATGACGCCCGAAGCCCCGAGCCGCAGCGTGCCGGCATCGACCCGGGTATCGCCCGTATAGGTGTTGGCCCCGTACAGGGTCAGGCTACCGGTGCCGGACTGCGACAGGCTACCCGCCCCGGAGATGATGCCGCTGAAGATACTGTCAGCGCCATTGACCCCGACATACAGCATCTGGCTGGCGTCGATGACGACCGACCCGTTCCCGATCAGCGCACCGATGGCTTCGCTGTCCCCGATCGACAGGGTCGCGCCGCTGTTGACCAGAATGCCGGCCGTGTCGCTGACCGACTGGCTGCCGGTCAGGCGCAGGGTACCGCTGTCCAGGGTCCAGTCGGCGGCGTCGCTGTCCGTACCGCTGAGGGTCCAGGCACCGCCGCCGGTCAGCGTCCGGCTCTCAAAGCCGAGCGTCTGGCTAATATCCAGTGCGCCGTCGGCCATGCCACCCAGGATCAGGGTGTCGGTTCCGCTGCTGCCGTCGATCAGGCCCGAGACCGTCATACCGCCGACCAGGGTGACGTTGTCCGCGCCTGTGCCGCCGGCATAGCTGCCGTTCAGGTCGCCGGCGATGGTCACCGTGTTGATCCCGGTCGTGGCCGAGGCGTCGATCAGGCCGTTGACGGTCGAGCCCGCCTGCAGGTCCAGCGCGTAGTCCGCACCCGTCAGGATGATGGCCGCGCCCGCCCCGTTACCCGAGATCGTCCCGCCCGACTGGTTGGTGATCGTGCCGGTACCGCCGGCGAGATAGATGCCGCGCCCGCCGTCAAGGCTGCTGTCGATCAGGCCCGCGTTGGTGACCGCACTACCCGCGGCCGATGAAACGACGCCGCTGACGACGGTGTTGGCGCTGCCACCGGTCACGCGGATGGTGCCGGTATTGGTCACCGAGCCGTTGGCCCCGTCCAGATAGACGCCGGCGTCACCGCCCGCGATCAGGCCGGCGTTCGTGACAGACGCGCCTGCCCCGGCCATCCGAACGGCCCGGGCGTTGGCAGACGTGAGGGTTCCGCCCGCCTGGTTCACCACAGTCCCGCTGTTGGCAAAATAGACGGCTGATGCATTCGCGCTGTTCGAGATCGACCCGGCGTTGTCGAGCACCGATCCGGCTCCGGAAAGCCAAACCGCTGTTCCCGTGTTGCTGATCGAACCACCGGTCTGGTTGGTCACCGTGCCGGTTCGGTCGAAGAAGACGCCCGAGAAACCGCTGTTGCTGGTGATCGTCCCCGCGTTGACGAGGGCCGAACCGTCGCCGGCGAACTGCACCGCCGTCGACGTATTGCTGATCGTGCCGCCGGTCTGGTTGGTGACCGTGCCGGTTCCGTCAAAGAACACGCCGGAAAAATTGGTCGTGCCGCTGATCGTTCCGGCATTGGTCAGGCTCGACCCGTTGCCGGCCAGCCGCACGGTGTTGTTGAGACTGCCGCCCGTGATTGACGCGCCCACGGCATTGGTCACCGTGCCGAGACCGCCGGCGTAGACACCGGCACGGCCCGAGATCGCGCCGCCGGTGGCATTGGTCAGGGTCAGAACACCGGAAGAGGTCACGCCCGTGCCGCCGGAGCTGGAGACGCTACCGGCATTGGTAAAGCTGTTCGCCGTGCCGTTCATGGTCACCGCATTGCCGGCGACCGTGATCGACCCGGTCGACAACAGGCTGGCCGTCGTGGTGCCGCCCAGCACCAGGCCGCCGGCATTGATCAAGGCCCCGCCCAGCGACAGCGATCCGCCCGACAGCACCAGGCTGCCGGTGCCCGACAGGGCCCCGCTGTAGGTGCCGGAACTGTTGGCCAGGGTCAGGGAACCGCCGGCCAGATTGACCGCGCCCGCGCCGGTCAACCGGCCGATGGTCTCGGCATTGGAAACCAGGAAGGTGGCCCCCGACGACACCGAAACCACCCCGGTGTCGGCGATGGCGGAACCGTTGCGGACCTCAAGCGTGCCGCCCTCGATCGAGGTCTGGCCGGTATAGGTGTTGGTGCCGCTCAGGATCAGGCTGCCGCTGCCCACATGGGTCAGACCGCCGCCCAGGCTCTGCCCGCCGGTGAAGGCATAGTTGTAGGTCGGTGTGCTGGCGTGGTCGCCCACATAGGCGGAACTGTCGCCCGAGGCATTGTATCCGGCCCCGGCGGTGTCGATGCGGGCATCAGACGCCAGCTGGGTAAAATTCGCCGGATTGCCGCCGTAGCGATTGTACCAGGCCGTGTCCGTGATGGCCGCGATGTCGGCACCGGCGGTCGAGATGCGATAGTCGGCGGCACTGCCGCCGAACAACAAGGCTGCGGCGTCCTGGCCGGTATAGGTCGGCGGATTGGTCGACCAGTGCGGTCCGCTGGTGACGTCCCAGCTGCCGACATAGCTGACCGCCGCAATATCCGTGATCGAGCCGCTGAACTCGGTCGAGGCATTGTCGCCGCCGACCGTCAGGGTATTGGCATTGACCCGGACCGTGCCCGACCCGACCAGGCTGCCGATCGTTTCAGACCCGGCCAGCGACAGGGTCGCGCCCCCGGCCACCGTCACGGCGCTGGTGTCGCCGATGGCGCTGCCGCCGCCGGCGATCAGGGTGCCGGCATTGATCTGCGTCCGGCCGGAATAGGTGTTGGTTCCCGACAGGGTCAGCTCGGCCGCGCCGATGCTGGTGACGCCCCCGGTGCCGGAAATGTCGAGATCGAAGGTGCCGTCGCCGGCCTGGTTCAGCGCCAGGGTGCCGTTGCTGACGATATTGCCGCCCGAGATCGTCGCAGCCGTGCCCTGCAGGGTCGCGCCGGTATTGATCGTGGTCGAGCCGTTCCAGCTGTTGGCGGCATTGGTCAGGACCAGGGTGCCGAGACCGTCGATGACCAGCGGCTGGACCGTGTCACCATTGGCGGTCTGGGTGATCGAGCCGGTTATGGTGGCGACGATGCCCGCGTCCACGGTCAGGGTCGACGGGTCCGCCGACGAGGGGGCGGCGACCTCGAGAACAATGTTCGAGGCGTATGAGCCAGTCGCCGAATACTGGATATTCGGATCGATCATATGGATCGTCGCCGCACCGAACGACTGGGCCGTCAGGGCACGGATCGTGCCGCCGTTGACATAGATGTCGCCGGTAAAGCCGCTGTTGTCATAGTTGAACGTCAGGGTCCCGAGCCCGACCTTTTCAATCCCGCTGCCGAGGATTCCGCCTGTGAAGACAAAATCGCCTGTGTGCACAGCAACCTGCTGGACCTGGCCGAGAGTGATAAGCTGACGGCCGGGGGCCAGTTGGGCCAGGGTTAGGTCGAGGCTGCCGCCGTTCAGGATGATGGACCCGGTTCCGAGCGCGGCGTCGGACGTGATACGCAGAACCCCGGCATTGACCGTCACGCCGCCCGAGAAGGTGTTGGCGGTATTGGTCAGGGCGATTGCGCCCGTGCCATTCAGGACTATGCCGCCCGTGCCGCTGAGCAGGCCGGCATAGTCACCATCGACCGACTGATCAAAGATCAGCACGCCGTTGTTGAGAATATTGCCCTGGATGCCTGTCGTCGTGCCCGCAAGCGTTCCGCCGG